>JAAUZW010000001.1 GCA_014804385.1 Lachnospiraceae bacterium
ATTCGCTCGGAGAAAGAATAGCGCACGGACTCCGCTTCCTGTGCCGCGCTTCCGACTGTGGTATTCTCACCGCCGCCAGACGCCGCACCGTGTTCAAAATCATACACCGTGACCGTCTCTGTCTCCGCATCCACGATCCAGTACTCGCGCGCGCCCGCTTCGCGGTAGAGCTTCACTTTCCGCTCGTAATCCATCTTTTTACTCGAAGGGGAAACAATCTCGATTATCCAGTCCGGCGCACCCTGACAGCCTTTCTCATCCAGCTTATCCCGATCGCAGATCACAGAAATGTCCGGTTCTACATAATTCTTTCTGCCCTTTTTAATATATACCCCGTAAGGAGCAGGCAGCACGCGGCAAGAACCCTTGTTCTCTGCGATATAGTTCCATATTTTTGCGCTGATGGCCATTTGAAGCATTTGATGAATCGTCGTAGGCGCCTCCATTCGAAACAACTCTCCGTCGATCAACTCCGCCCGTTCTCCCTCCGGGAGCGCCTCGATATCCGCGATCGTGTAGCCTTTTCCGCCTTTCAGCATATTAAATCCTTCCTCTCGTTCCCAATCTTCTGGTCTTTTGATTTCCATTTTTCCTCCATTCCGCATTGCCCTTTGCGGGCTGTCTTCATTGTGCTGCGGCAGGAGGTATGCTCCTATGGAGTTTTTTTGGGCCGCCTCCGCCGCATCTTCTATTTTCGTGTTACAAATGTGAGTAAGCGGCAGAAACTGCCTGTTGTGCGAATGCACGGATGCGTCTTTTGCGACGCGGAAACCCATGAGAGGGTTTCGTTCTATTTACTCTGTACGCTCAGTATACGCCTCGCCCTGGTGTATGTCAAGATATCTTTTTGTAAACGTTTTTGCGTATTCTCTATTGACACGCTCTTGCGCTGTCGGTATACTGAATGCAATCGAGCGGTCAAAAGAAGAAAGGAGACAGGGATGGAGCGGGGAAAAGCGCCCTGCTCTCAAACAGGTTGTAATTTTGTTAAAAGTACGATAAAATGATATAAGATATATTTTCCGATACGAGAGTAAGGAGCCGCGGATTATTTTGGGGATGCCGTACCAGATCAGAAGTGCATATCGGGAGGATTGGGAGGAGGCCATGTCCTTGGCATGGCGGACTTTTTTGCAGTTTGAGGCGGACGACTACTCCCCTGAGGGTGTCAAAAATTTTGAGAATTTTATCACGGATACGACCCTCTATAGAATGTTCGTTATGGGGGCATATCAGATGTTTGTGGCGCTGGATGGAGAGAAGATCGTAGGAATGATCACGCTTCGGGATATGACGCACATCTCTTTGTTGTTTGTGGACGAAAAATACCACAGACAGGGGATTGGCCGTGCACTGATGCTGTATCTGGAGAATTATCTTCTGACGGAGATGCAGGCCTCCCGTGTGACGGTAAATTCTTCTCCCTATGGAGTGGAATTTTATCACAGACTGGGCTTCCGGGATCTGCACCCGGTACAAAAGAAAGACGGAATCATCTACACGCCGATGGAGTTTATATTGTGAGAAATTAGGACGAGGGAATTTTATGGAGTATATTAAGAGTAAAGATATTTATCTGTTGATGCGGGATATTCTGAAACTGATCAATCCCACCCTGATGGAACATGGATCCAGGGTGGCGTACATAGTATATAAGATGCTGCGGGAGGAAAACCGTTACGAGGAGTTTGAACTGGCAGATATTGTCATGGTGGCGACGATGCATGATATCGGTGCATATAAGACGGAGCAGACCAGGATCAATGATATGCTGCAGTATGAGACCAGAGAAAGTATGGCGCATTCTATCTACGGTCATCTGCTTTTTAAGTATCTTTCTCCTGTGCCGGAGCTGGCGAGAGTGATCATGTATCACTGCAGGGATTATGAGAAGCTGCAGAATGTTGACTATGAATATAAGGATGTGGCGGCCTATATCAATATCGCTGAGAAGATAGATATCTATTCTGGTACTATGGGCGCCCAGTTTGATTCGCGCATGTTCCAGAAACAGGCTGGCACGAAGCTCTCCGCTACAGGCCTGGAACGGTTTTATCAGTGTGATGCAAAATACGGGATACTGGAAAAATTAAAAAGCGGTGAGTTTAAGAAAGAACTGGATGAGATTGCAGAGTACATGATCTTTTCCAATGAGGGTAAAAAAGTATTTCTTGATATGCTGATCTATTGTATGGGATTTTTCAAGGAGAGCATGGTGTTTGATACGGTCACCACAATCTGCATCTGTGAGGAACTCTCGAGCCGATTATTTTTACCGGAACATGAAAAGGAGATGATCTACTATGCGGCGCTGCTCCATGATCTGGGTATGATCGGCATCTCCAGGGATGTAATTACGGCTCCCCGGAAGCTGAGACCGGAGGAGGTCAAGCATGTCCGCACACATGTGGCGATCACGGAGGAGAAGCTGAAAGGAAAGATGGACAGCGAAGTGGTGAGTATCGCGCTGGCGCACCATGAGAGAGGAGACGGGAGCGGTTATCCGCAACGGCTGAATGAGAAGAAGATATCTCTTCAGCAGGGGGTATTACAAGTGGCGGATGCGGTCAGCGCTCTGGTAAATAAGAGAAGCTACAGAGAGGCGTTTCCGAAACAGCAGGTACTTCAGTTCCTGGCGGAAGAGGTGAAAAGGAAACGTTTTAAGGAATCGATAGTCAGGGTGCTTGCTGATTCTTATGATGAGATCATGGTGCGTGTGAAAGAAGAGTCGGCCAGGATTCTGAAAATGTATCAGGTGTTGAATATGCAATATCAGCAGGTGAGCGTGAAGTATAAAATCTAAAATAAATCATAGTTTTACAATTTTTTGATATTTTTATGGATTTTGACACGCTACTGTACTATAATAATAATCGTGGTAGTAGTGATTGCGACAAAAAATGAGTGTCTGTGGAGAAACAGATGGGTAAGATTTTAGATATGGACAGCCCGGTAATGCGGGTGTTAAATCGTGTGGCGGATTTGATGATCCTGAATTTCCTGATGATAATTTGCTGTATCCCGATCATAACAGCGGGGGCGGCGTTTACGGCGATGCACTATGTACTGCTTAAGATCGTCCGTGGTGAAGAGGGATATCTTATCAGAGGCTTTTTTAAATCTTTTAAGGCAAATTTTAAGCAGGCGACGTTGCTATGGCTTATGATGCTTTTGGTTGTAGCAGTCTACGTGGGAGATTGTCTGATCTTCAATTACTCGGCACTGGAATTCCCTAAAGCGTTGATGATCGCTGTAGTGGCAGTGGCGGTATTGGGTTTGATGATGGCGGTTTATGTGTTCCCATTACAGGCACGCTTTGAAAATTCGATAAAAAACACATTAAAGAATGCGTTGATATTGGCGTTTGCTAACCTGCCCAAGACGATTCTGATGATGGTATGCTATGTGATACCCCTTGTGATTGCCTATTTTTCGAACTATGCACTTATTTTTGTCTTTATGTTTGGCATTTCGGCGCCGGCTTATGGGGCGGTGTGCTTATACAGTGGTATTTTTAAAAAACTGGAACCGGAATCGGAGGAGTTATCCGATCTGGATTTCTCTCTGAAGATCGAAGAGGAGAGTGAGGAGAACGATGGATAATCAGAATAAGTCAAGTATATTACAGTGGGTTCTTCCGACAGGCGTCATGCTGGTGGTTGTTGTAATTATGCTGTTTCGGTTTTGGTCAAAAAGCGGTACGGAATCGGAGAACGCTGTCTTTAAGACATTGATTTCATCGACAGAGACTTATGCGAGCGGCTTCCTGCATGAGCTGGAGAAGGTGGGGAAGACAGGAGAGCCGATCAGTATACTGCTCGGAGACGAGGGCACTGCAGATAATGCAAGAGTAGCGGAGCTTCTTCAGGTGACGGCGGACAGTGCCGATGTGGATAAGGTTATCTTTAGTGATATAAATGGTGTTGGCATAGATCAAACGGGCGCCTCCGTGGAGCTTGGACAGGAGAGCTGGTTCGAGGAAGTCCGTGGTACAGAGTCTTCCTATATATATATAGAGGAGGAACAGGCGATCGTCGTGACGGAGCGTGTCAATTCTGACAAAGCACAGGGCTATCTGCTTATGTTCTATCCTATGAGTAAGTTTTCCGATATGCTGTTGAATTCCGGCTTCGACTCCAGCAGTTTTCTGGCTATCGTGGATATGGAAGGCGAAATTTTGGGCGCGAGCGGCGCTACGGATAACGTATGCCTTAAAGATGGCAATATTCTGACCACCATTGAAAAAGAGAATCGTGAAGCCACCAAATCGCTTCGCGGCCGTATGAATAATGGTTCTCGCGGAAATATTTATATAAGTATGAACAACCAGGAGCAGCTGTTAACTTTTGTACCGCTTGGAGCGCCGGGCTGGGATATGATACTGGGAGTCAGCGAGGCCTATGTGAACAGACAGGTAGGATATCTGCGCAAGAATACGAGTAACATGGTCGGGTCACTGTTGCTTGTGATCGTCATATTCTTCTGCATTGTTATGGTCATCAATATTGTGGGTAAGATCCGCAGCAATGAGAAAAAGAAAGAACTGGAGAATAAGGCGGATACAGATCAGCTGACCGGCCTCAATAATAAACTGGCTACAGAGCGTAAGATTAAGGAATACATGGCGCAGCATCCGGATAAGCAGTCTATGATGTTCATTCTGGATATTGATAATTTTAAGAAGATCAACGATACGATGGGTCATGCTTTTGGTGATGAGGTGTTGCGTTCGCTGGGAACACAGATCGGATCGATTTTCCGTGCCAGTGATATCATTGGTCGTGTGGGCGGCGATGAGTTCATGGTATTTTTGAAGGATATCCCGACGGATGAGACGATTCTGAAAGAGGCGCAAAAGGTGGAGGAATTCTTTAAGAACTTCCAGGCAGGAGAATATGTTAAGTATAAAGCCACCGCCAGTATCGGTGTGGCGGTATTTCCTCAGGAGGGAGCGGAATTTGAGGCGCTTTATAAGGCGGCAGATCAGGGCCTGTATAAAGCTAAGAAGCGGGGTAAGAACCAGCTGGCATTTTACCGTGACAGAGTCCCGGCGGATCAGGAACAGCCTAAAACAGAAGAGTAAAGTGAAAGGACAGCTCGAGGAGCTGTCCTTTTTAACATAAAGAGAATTGTCGAGCGGTGGTTTCCTACGAAAAAATTTTCGTAAATTGAAGCGTTTTGCGCGATAAAATAAAAAAATTGGGTAAATATATGTAAAATGTATAAAAAATTTAAAAATAAAGGTTGTCAATATGGGAAATGTGTGCTAGTATTTAATTACGAAAACGTTTAAGCAAAATTTGACGTTTCGGGTTACCAGTTACTATTATCAGTATAATTTTAAAAGGAGGAAATGAAAAAGTGAAAAAGAAGGTAGTAAGCATTTTATTGGCAACAGCTATGGTAGCTACATTAGCTGGCTGTGGCGGCAGTGATCCCGCACCGGCAGCAGAGGCACCCGCGGCAGAGGAAGCAGCACCTGCAGCAGAGGAAGCACCTGCAGCAGATGAGGAAGCGCCCGCAGCAGAGGAAGCAGCGCCTGCAGCAAGCGGCGACCTGGCTTACAGCGGCAACATCTCTATCATGCACTTCTCCACATCTGAGGAGTCTGAGGGTAATGGTGGTTCCGATGGCTTCAGAACCTGCCTTGCACAGTGGCAGAGTGAGCACGGCAACATTACACTGGATGAAGAGGTTCTTGCTAACGATGACTATAAGACACAGATCGCTACTCGTGCAGCAGCAGACGATCTTCCGGATGTGTTCCTGCTTCAGGGTATGAACACCATCAGCTGGGCTAACCAGGGTCTTGTGTATGATATGACGGATTCTATTAAGAATTCTCCTTACGCAAGCCAGTATACCATGGATTATCTGGTACCTTTCACAACAGACGGTAAGTACTATGCATATCCTGCTCTGACAGGTGGTACTTGTACTGTAGTAATCTACGATTCCGCTATGTGGGAAGAGGCAGGCTTTAGTTCTTTCCCCACCACTTGGGCTGACGTAGAGAAGGCTGCTGAGTACTTCAGTGGTCAGGGTATTGACACCATCGCATTTGGTAACGCTGGTCAGTGGCAGTTGAACTCTTGCTTCGTATCCTGCCTTGGTTATCAGTACACCGGTACAGATTGGTTCTCTGATATTATTGCAGGCACAGGTGATTTTGAGGATCCTAACTTCGTAGCAGCACTGGCAGAGACACAGCGTCTCTTCCATGACACCAACATCTTCAACAAGGACTTCAACGCAGTAGGTAACGAGGATGCTCGTGAGTACTACATCTCCGGTGAGGCTGCAGCGTTCATCGGCGGTAACTGGGATGCTTCTTACATCCAGGCTACTCTNGAAGGTGATNCTAAGAAGGATACCACTAAGTTTGCAGTACTGCCTCAGTCTGCAGACGCTACCAAGTATGAGAAATTCCAGAACATCGGTCTTGGTTATGGTATGGCAATCAGCGCTAAGGTTGCTTCCGATCCGGATAAGCTTGCAGCATGTATCGACCTTTGCCAGTATCTGACAGGTCCTGCATTCTCCGAGTATGTAGGCGCTAACTATGCACTGGCTGGTTTCTGCAGCTCCGATGTGGATCTCTCCGCATTCGATCAGTACACACAGGATTTCTACAACTTCTCCTATGTGGACAACAAGGGNTGTGAGATTTATGACTCTTATGTTGACGGTTCCGTATGGTCCGTACTGAACACTGAGATGCAGGAGATGGTCAATGGTGACAAAGATCCTGCGACCGTTGCGGCTGATACACAGGCTGCTTACAAGGCATACTTGGGACAGTAAGAAAGTAAACGATCAGGCAGGGCCTGATCNGGATAAAGTCGTCCGGGGAAANTCCCCGGACGGCCCTATCTTTATAGAAGTAAGAGAGGCTTAATCGTAGCGAAGCGGCAGAACGTCTTCGTTTCGCTTTTGGGGTTTGTCTCAGAATGGGCAATAAAAGGAAATGGGGGACGATTCTATGCTGAAATCTATCAGACCAAAGAAATGGGTTGTNGCTGCATATTTGGCAATACCTGTGATACTCTATGTGTTCACGGTGTTCGCGCCGCTTGTTGCAGCTCTTTTTTATAGCTTTTTTGAGTGGAAAGGCGGCCCGGTGAAGACCTTTAACGGGTTATCGAACTACGCTCAGTTATTTGCAGATGAAGTATTCTGGAGTTCTTTTAAGCACAATATCTTTCTGGTGGTTGTGTGTATCATCGGTCAGATTGGTATAGCATTTATCATTGTGCTGCTGATCAATTCCAAGGTAACCAAGCTGCAGGGGATCCACAGAACCTTCGGTTTCTTCCCGAGNACTATCTCGGCAGTCTGCATCGGTTTTATCTGGCAGATGATCTATGATTCCAAGAGAGGTTTGCTGAACTGGTTCCTGGGAGCTATAGGCAGAGATGATCTGCAGAAGGTATGGTTGAATGAGCCCAAGTGGGTTATGCTGTTTGTGTCCATCCCGCTGATTTGGCAGTTTATCGGTTACTATATGGTTATTTTGTTATCTGCGGTAGCCTCCATCAGTACGGAGGTTCTGGAGTCCGCGGAGATTGACGGCGCGACGGGTATGCAGCGTGCGCGNTACATAGTTTTACCTCTGATCAAGAATACGTTGCTTGTATGTATTACTCTCTGTGTTGCNGGTAATATGAAAGCATTTGATAATATTTATGTCATGACGGCAGGNGGCCCCGGCTACGCTTCCATGGTTATGGCAATGTATGGATATAAGGTTTCCTTTGAGCAGTCGAACTTGGGTTATGGTTCCTGTATTTCCGTTGGTATTTTCGTGCTGGCTCTGGCGGTTATCGGTGGTTCTCAGCTTCTTATGAACTACCTTATGACGGACAGCTATGATCGTCAGGAAAAGAAGCACCTGAAACAGATCGAGAAGGAAAGAAAACAGGCGATCAAAGCTCGCAAGGCTAACGCATAAGGAGGGGATCTGTTATGGCTAAAGAAATGGTAATGACAAAAGTAGAAGATAATTCAACAGGAACCAAGGTGAAAAGGGGTGTGCTTGGCGTAGTTATCAACGTGGCGCTCTGGTTCTTTTCACTGTCATGTATTTTTCCGTTGATTTGGATGCTGTATTCGGCTTTGAAGGAAAAGAGAGTATTTAACGCAGATATTGTTGGCNTGCCGAAAGATCCTACATTGGCAAACTATACGAAGATCTTATCCAATAAGGATTACCGGCTGATGCAGTCTGTAGTTAACAGTGCGAGGACGACGATCCTGTCAGTCATTCTGATCGTGTTGATCGCGTTTATTGTGGGTTATATTCTTTCAAGAATTAATTTTGCACTGAACAAACCCCTGTATGTGATGTTCCTGATGGGAATGCTGATTCCGATTCATTCCCTGATGGTTCCCATTTATATCATCTTTTCCAAAATGGGACTTTCCAATCACTGGTATACGCTGCTCTTGCCGTATGTATCCTTTGCATTGCCCATGTCGATCTTTTTGGTGGAGGGCTTTGTTCGTGGTATTCCGGTAGAGCTTGAGGAAGCGGCGGCAATCGATGGTTCTTCTTTCTCCAAGACTCTGTTTGGGATCATCCTGCCGGTATGCAGGCCGATTCTGGTGACGGTTGCGATCATCAACGTGTTCAGCTGCTGGAATGAATTCTCCTTTGCCTTGATCTTGATCAAGGACAGAGCGCTGTATACAGTGCCGTTAGGATTGAGACAGTTTACCGGACAGTTTAGCTCGGATTATCCGAAGATCATGGCAGCTATGTTAATAACAATGGCTCCTGTCATAGTCTTCTACTTCGCATTCAGTAAGCAGATCATCAAGGGTATGGTTGCCGGTGCGGTGAAGGGTTAAACACGATTACGAACGGCGGTATTTCATATGAGTATGACAATCGGGGACGAGAGATCGTCCCCGATACTTTTATTGTATAGAAAAATACCACAGCGAAGAAACCCAAATCGAGTGTGCGGGCACTCGATTTTTTCTTGACATATACCCCTAGGGGGTATAATATAATACCAGCAAAAGAAAAACAAGCGACTGCGAAGCAGGCATTTGTTTTTCTTGCGGTATTAACGAGAAAGCGTTTGACGAAGTCAAACAAGAAGTGCGTCAGCACGAGCTTTCGAGTATAAGTGTTCATCGGCATAAAAAACCCTGAAATGGAGAGTCTTATGAAAGAAGAAAACAAACCCGTCTCCGAGGACATATGCGCCTGCTGTCGGCGGAAGGATACACCTCGTGAGGCAGAAGAACAGAGAAAATTAAATAACCGCATTAACCGTATCATCGGGCAGCTGAACGGGATACAGACGATGATAGAAGATAACCGCTATTGTGGCGATATATTGATACAGATCGGTGCGGTGGAGAGTGCGCTGCAAAGTCTCGGCTACGTGATTCTGGAGGAACATATGCAGACCTGTGTGGCGGACGGTGTGCGACAGGGAGATACACAGATCCTGTCAGAAGCGGTAGAGTTGATGAAAAAGCTAAAGTAATCGATTAAGTTGTGCTCAATCGCGAGATTTGCTCCGCGCATTCGACGTGCTTTGTTAATAGGGAAATAACAGGTGAAGACATGAAAACGGAAAAATTTAATGTAACAGGTATGACCTGTGCGGCCTGCAGTGCGCATGTGGAAAAGGCGGTGCGGGGTGTTGCAGGTGTAGAACAGGTTAGCGTAAACTTGCTTATGAATAATATGACAGCATCCTTTGAGGAGCCGGCCACTATAGATGCGATCTGTCAGGCTGTGGCGGCGGCGGGTTACGGCGCGGGTCCGGCAGATGGAGAAAGGAGCGCGCGGCAGGAGGATGCTTTCGTGGATCGGGAGACACCGAAGCTGAAACGCAGGCTGGCGGCTTCGCTGTGTCTTTTGATACCGCTCATGTATGTGTCTATGGGATATATGATGTGGGGGTGGCCTGTGCCGGGAGTTTTGGCGGGAAATCCCTGGGCGATTGCGCTGTACCAGCTTCTTTTGACGGGACTGGTGATGGTCATTAACCAGAAATTTTTTGTCAGTGGTTTTACAGGGTTGGTGCACCGCGCTCCCAACATGGATACCCTGGTGGCGCTTGGCAGTGCGGCGGCTTTCGTCTATAGTCTGGCGGTGATGTTTCGTATGGGCGGAGCCTATGGGGCGGGAGATTCGGAGATGGCGATGCACTGTCTCCATGATATGTATTTTGAGTCGGCGGCCACGATACTGACTCTGATCACTGTGGGGAAGACGCTGGAAGCCTACAGTAAGGGAAAAACTACGAATGCGGTCAGAAGCCTGATGGATCTGGCGCCTAAGACGGCCCATGTAATACGGGACGGCGAAGAAATAACGGTGGCGGCGGAGGAAGTTGTGACGGGCGACCTTTTCCTTGTGAAGCCGGGGGAGAGCATCCCTGTGGACGGTGAGGTGATAGAGGGTGAGAGCGCGGTAGATGAGGCGGCGCTGACGGGCGAGAGCCTGCCTGTCGATAAAGGCGTGGGAGACCGGGTCAGTGCGGCGACTCTGAATCAGAACGGGGCNCTCACCTGCCGGGCNACCAGAGTGGGCCGGGACACCACCTTGCAGCAGATCATTGATATGGTAGAAAACGCAGTGGCAACGAAGGCGCCCATTGCTCAGATCGCGGATCGGGTGTCCGGTGTCTTCGTTCCGGTGGTGATCACNCTGGCNGTCATTACNGGNATCGTNTGGCTGGNGGCTGGCGCAGGTGTCGGCAAGGCGCTCTCCTACGCCATCAGCGTACTGGTGATCAGCTGTCCCTGTTCGCTGGGGCTGGCCACGCCGGTGGCTATCATGGTGGGTAACGGCGTGGGGGCAAAACAGGGAATTCTCTTTAAAAATGCGACGGCATTGGAGCAGACGGGTAAAATGCAGTTTGTTGTCCTGGATAAGACGGGGACGGTGACGGAGGGGAGGCCCCGAGTGACGGATATCTGTCCCGCGGAAGGGTCTTCAGAGGAAGAACTTTTACGAGTGGCAGCATCTCTAGAGCAAAAGAGTGAGCATCCCCTTGCCCGGGCGATTTGCGAGCGGGCCGGACAGGATCAGATTCAGACCGGAGAGATCACGGATTTTAAAGCGCTCCCCGGATGGGGCGTAGAGGGCGTGCTGAAACGTCTCCCGGCGGTCGGAGGAAAGAGCGGGCTTCTGCAGGAACGGGGCCTTATGACAGAGGATTTTCTTCGCCGGGGCGAGGAGATGGCGAGAGAAGGGAAAACNCCNCTNTANTTTGCCAGAGGAGGCATTCTGGTTGGCATGATCGCCGTGGCGGATGTGGTGAAGTCAGACAGTGCACAGGCGGTGGCAGAGCTGAAGGGCATGGGAATTCGCGCTGTCATGTTGACGGGTGATAACCGTCGGACGGCGGAGGCGATCCGCTCTCAGGTAGGGATTGATGCCGTGGTGGCGGACGTACTGCCGGGCGATAAGGAGGCCGTGATCAGGAAACTTTCGGAGCAGGGAAAGACCGCCATGGTGGGGGATGGCATCAACGATGCACCCGCGCTCACCAGAGCAGATGTGGGAATCGCCATAGGCGCAGGCGCGGATGTGGCGCTGGATGCGGCGGATATCGTGTTGATGAAGTCAAAGTTGACAGATGTGTCGGCGGCAATTCGACTTTCCAGACAGGTGTTGAAGAATATACATGAAAATCTGTTTTGGGCCTTTTTCTATAATTGTGTCGGTATTCCCGTTGCGGCAGGAGTGCTGGTGCCCATTGCAGGAATTTCTCTGAATCCCATGTTTGCGGCAGCGGCCATGAGCTTGTCCAGCTTTTGCGTGGTCACGAATGCTCTGCGGCTGAATTTCTTTTCCGTTCGAAGCACGAAGCGGGATAAAAAAATACATGAGGTTCCTATGCCGGAATGGATAGACGGCTTTACAGGGATAAATGTCAACCAAAAGGAGGAAGGAAATATGGTAAAGGTATTGGATGTGGAAGGTATGATGTGTGCGCATTGCCAGGCTCATGTGCAGAAGGCGCTGGAGGAGATCGCGGGAGTAACGGAGGTGACTGTCAGCTTGGAGGAGAAGACAGCGACTGTGGCGATGGAGAGTGAGATAGCGGATGACAAACTCTCTCAGGCAGTGACGGAGGCGGGCTATCAGGTGAAGGGCTGCCGTACCGCATAGTGTGTACAGATAGTCATTTGGGCAAAGTGTACAGCAAGTGGACAGATTCTTAGGCAATTTGCCGTGAGTCCTGAAAAAAAGTGTACAAAGTAAGCAATTTTTACAATCGAGAAAAAAATCTTTGTGGAATAGTGGTATAGAAAAGGGAAGAAAAGTCGGCTATACTAATCTACAGAATCAAGCGACCGGTGCGACGTATTGCCGGACGTGTAACAGAAAAAAATAAAAATCAGGTAGGAGGAAGTCATGGCAAGTTTATCATTAAAGAACGTCTGCAAGGTATATCCTAACGGATTCGAAGCAGTAAAGGATTTCAATCTTGAAATCGCAGATCAGGAGTTCATCATTTTCGTAGGACCTTCGGGTTGTGGTAAGTCCACCACGCTTCGTATGATCGCAGGTCTGGAGGATATCTCTTCCGGCGAGTTAAAGATCGGTGACAGAGTAGTGAACGATGTAGAGCCTAAGGATAGAGATATCGCAATGGTATTCCAGAACTACGCTCTGTATCCTCATATGTCCGTATATGACAATATGGCTTTCGGACTTAAGTTGAGAAAGGTTCCGAAGGATGAGATCGATAAGATGGTTAAAGAGGCAGCTAAGATCCTGGATCTGACAGCTCTGCTTGATCGTAAGCCGAAGGCTCTTTCCGGTGGTCAGAGACAGCGTGTGGCTATGGGTCGTGCTATCGTTCGTAATCCTAAGGTATTCCTGATGGATGAGCCGCTGTCCAACCTGGATGCAAAGCTTCGTGTACAGATGCGTGTGGAGATCTCCAAGCTGCATCAGAGACTGGGCACCACCATCATCTATGTAACACATGACCAGACAGAGGCTATGACCCTGGGTACCAGAATCGTTGTTATGAAGGACGGCGTGGTACAGCAGGTAGATACTCCTCAGAACTTATATCAGAAGCCCCAGAACCTGTTCGTAGCAGGATTCATGGGATCACCCCAGATGAACTTCCTGGATGCTGTTGTTGAGGTGAATGGCTCTGAAGCAAGCCTGAAGGTAGCTGGCCAGACCATTCCGTTACCGGCTGATAAGTCTAAGAAGCTGATCGATGGCGGTTATGCAGGAAAGACCGTAACATTCGGTATCCGTCCTGAGGATGTGTATGATTCTCCGGAATTTATCGGAAAAGCTAAGTGCGTATTCGAGTCTACCATCAAGGTTTACGAGCTGCTTGGTGCAGAGGTTTACTTATACTTTGATCTTGCTGAGTTCCCGATCACAGCTAGAGTTGATTCCCGTACTACAGCAAGACCTGGCGACACAGTTAAGTTTGCTTTCGATGTTGAGAAGATTCACGTATTCGACAAAGAGACAGAGCAGACCATCACCAACTAGTAGAAATGTTTTAGGGGGGATGCATAGGCATCCCCCTTTTTGCGCGAAGCCCGCGAACGAAAAAGCCAAAGGTTTTTGAGTGTGCACTGATCAGATGATGGAGGGACATATGATTTCAAGTCAGATTATCAAGACCAGCATAGAGGAACTGGGAATGATCTCTAAAATAGACCTTGCCGTGTGGGATATCGAGGGTAAAGAGATCGCAGCTACCTTTGAGACGAGCGAGATTACTCCGGCGCTGCTCTCGGGATTCGTCAATTCTCCTGCAGACAGTCAGGTCATTGGCACACATCATCTGCTGAAGGTGCTGGATGAAGAGTCAGTGCTTTTTGTCTTAGATGCGCGGGGAAACAGCGAGGATACCTACATGATCGGTAAGATTGCGGTCAGTCAGCTGCAGCACTTGATCGTGGCATATAAGGAAAGGTATGACCGTAATAACTTTTTCCAGAATCTTTTGCTTGATAATATGCTGCTGGTAGATATCTATAATCGGGCAAAAAAGCTGCACATCGAAGCGGCTATTCCCCGTGCGGTCTTTTTGATAGAGACAGATAAGGACAAGGATACTACGGCGATGGAGCTTTTAAACAGTATGTTTAATGCCCAGACCGGTGATTATATCACGGCTGTCGATGAAAGTAATGTGATTTTGATCAAGGCGTTGACGCCCGAAGATGCTTACGACAGATTAGAACAGATTGCCAACACGATTGCGGATATGATGAATACAGAAGCAATGCTGAATGTTCGTGTGGCCTACGGCACGATTGTAGGAGAGCTTAAGGAAGTGTCGAAATCCTACAAGGAGGCCAAGATGGCGTTGGATGTAGGCAAGATCTTTTATGCGGAGAAAAAGGTAACGGCCTACAGTACATTAGGAATCGGTAGATTGATCTATCAGCTGCCGATTAATCTGTGCCGGATCTTCATTGATGAGATTTTTGGCTCCAATATACCGGCAGAACTGGACGATGAGACGCTGATCACAATTAATAAATTTTTTGAGAATAATCTAAATGTTTCGGAGACCTCGCGTCAGCTTTTTGTGCACCGTAATACGCTGGTGTACCGCATTGAAAAGCTGCAAAGGAGCACGGGACTGGACATCCGTACATTTGACGATGCGCTGACTTTCAAGATTGCGCTGATGGTAGTCAACTATATGCGCTATCTGGATTCTCTGGATTATTAGAGCATTTCGAGCCTGCTTATGCGTGTTGACAAATATAATGTAAGTATGAAAAGGAGCAGTTACTCTGCTCTTTTTTGTTTTACAGGAAATTGCAAAGCATTCTCTGAATTGAGCGCGCGGGCACTTGATTTTTTGCAGACATATTTTCCGTATCGTNCGCATATAGATAAACAGAGGGGGTAGCGCTATGTTTCAGAAAGAAATCATNTATATGGGACTTTATAAAGATGGAAATCGCCTGGGGAACGCGGGTTTTCTCCGGGTGGAAAAACGAGATCAGGAGGGGAATCTGTCCTTGCAGGTCAAAAATGTACCCCACTCTGTAAACGGAAGATACCCGGTGCGATATTATAGCGGAACGGCATGGAAGGAAGTGGACGGCATTACCNTGCAGGATGGTAATGGTCAATGGGAAAAACAGGAGGCGGAATCACTTGTANAGGTGAGACTGCAGATNGTGCTGCCGGGCGGTTATCTGGTGGAAGGGGCAAGCCGAACAGTGGAGAATCCATCGAATGCCCCCAAAATGATGNCGAAACCGTCGGCAGAGGTCGATACGGCCGGAGNGGAAGATATGTCAGATCAAAAGCGGGCAGCGATCGAAAGTAGTGATGAAAAAAAGCGGGCAGCGATCGAAAGTAGTGATGAAATAAATCGGGCAGCGGTCNAAAGCAGTGATGAAATAAAGCGGNCGGCGGTCGAAAGCAGTGATGAAATAAAGCAGGCAGCGATCGAGGACAGTGTCAGGAAAAAGCCGGCAAAAAAGATTGAGTATATCGCTGTGCAGAAACATAATGGACAGAAGCCCGTCGAAGATATTGCCCGGACAGAACAAGCCATGCAGGCAGAGACACAGTTGATGGCGGATAAACTTGTGGTGACGGGATTAAAAGAGAATAAGTGGGAACAGATTTTAGATACTTATGACAATATCCATCCATACGGAGACGAGAGAGTCTATGTCAAGCTGGAACCAAAGGATTTCCTCATTTTGTCATCAAAATATCAACATCTGGTAAATAACAGCTTTCTCCTGCACGGCTTCTATAACTATCGTCATGTGATCCTGGGCAAAGAGGGAGATTACTATCTGGGCGTGCCGGGGGTCTTTTATGAAAGAGAAAAGATGGTGGCGTTGATGTTCGGTTTTGAAGCCTTTGAATGTGAGAGTGGAGATCCGAAAGCCGGTACGTTTGGTTATTATTTGAGAAAGGTAGAACTGTAGACTTAGAGACCCTCATAGTCGAAGGCAGGAATGAAGCTTTCCGAGGCGGCGGCTCCCTCCTGAATAAAAGCCTGCTCTATCCCCAGAGAGATCGCGTAATCTACGATCCTGTCATAGGAATGTTTGGAGACGCGGCGGTATAAGGCGGGGATCTCCCGCACATGAGAGAGCGGTGTATATTGGTTCATAATACTGACATAAATGTCATTTTTGTAAGTTTCATAAAGATACCGAAGAATTTCTCGACTGTCCTTACCACAACCCGGCAGAAGCAGATGCCGGACAATGACGCCCCTTTGCATCAGGGAGTCTTCTCCTGCGGTAAAGACCGGAGAGCCTGTCTGGCGGACCATCTCGGCGATCGCGAGAGAGGCTGTCTTAAAGTAGTCGGGCGCTTGGGAATACTGCGCGCTTAAGGCGGGGTCATAATATTTGAGATCCGGCAGATAGATATCGATCAGACCGTCCAAACATCTGAGGGTATCTGTTTTCTCATAAGCAGAGGTGTTGTAGACGACAGGGATAGAAAGTCCCTGTCTTTTTGCTGTCTCCAGAGCAGATATGATCTGGGGAATAAAGTGTGTTGGTGTGACGAGATTGATATTGTGGGCCTGCTTTTCCTGTAACTCCAGAAAGATATCGGACAGGCGGGAGACGGTGATCTCTTTACCCGAATCTCCCTGCGCAATTTCGTGGTTCTGGCAGTAGACACATCGAAGGGAACAGCCGCTGAAAAAAACAGCGCCGGAACCGTTCGTGCCGGACAGGCATGGCTCCTCCCAAAAATGAAGAGCGGCTCTCGCAGCCATAAGGCGCGCAGTCTGTCCGCAGTAACCGATGTTTCCGGCGTTTCTGTCTATGTGGCATTCTCTGGGGCAGAGGGTACAGTCTGCCAGATCCGGCCATCTATCATTATTATGAGATATTTGATCTGTAGTCATAAGCGTTTCCGTTCCAATTCAAAACCGTGCGCTTTATGTCGAACCGGAACCCATATGCGTTACCTTTACAGTTAACTCCGCCAGGCACCCTCACGGCACATGAAAGGTTCCACTTAGTGCTGCTGTGTTCCCACCCTGACACGGTTCATGGATTCTCATTGCGTAAGACCCAAACTTCAACGCCACTTATAAAGGGCAGCCACACAGGCGAAGGCCCTCGATAAAGCATCACCCCCACTAGAGCGGATTGTAGGTACAGGGCACCGCTAACGCCCCGGCTGCACGGTTTAATCAGTATACTGTTTTTTGACGGTTTTGTCAATAAAGCCGGTTTCAAATTCGGTTTTTATCTCCCCACTCGCACATACTGTCCAGAATAGGTATCAGAGATTTCCCACGTTCCGTCAGGCTGTATTCTACTTTGGGCGGAATCTGCGGATACTCTTCCCGGTGGACAAGTCTGTCAGCTTCCAGTTCTTTCAGGGTCGAGCTTAAGGTTTTGTANGAGATATTTCCAATATATTTTTTCATTTCGTTAAAGCGGACGATTCCAAACTCCATTAGGGTGTAGAGGATCGTCATTTTATATTTTCCGTTGATCAGAGACAACGTATAGCTGAAACCTGTGTCATGCAAGCATTCCGTTGATATACAGCGATCTTCCATTTTACACTCTCCNTTAGGTAAGTATAATACTTTATGGTAAGTATCGCACTTGAATGTGCGTACTTGTAATTGGTGTAGCTTATGCTAGTATCATAATATGAACTGCAAAACGAGTCAAGGCAGTAAACCGTAAACAATAAAAGAGCAAAAGGAGAGAACAGATTATGAGTAAAAAAATTGTTGTGATCACAGGAAGCCCGAGAAAAAACGGAAACAGCTTTGCCATGACGGATGCATTTATCAAGGCGGCCGAGGAGAAGGGACATACGATTACCCGTTTTGATGCGGCTATGAAAAAAGTAGGCGGATGTCATGCATGTGAAACCTGCTTTTCCACAGGGAAGGCCTGTACCTTTGACGATGACTTTAATATGATAGCGCCGGCTATTTTGGAGGCGGATGTCATTGTGTTTACGATGCCGGTTTATTGGTATTCTATCCCGGCACAGATCAAGGGAGTCATCGACCGGATCTTTTCTCTTGTAGTCGGCGGCAAAGATATTGCTGGCAAGGAATGTGCGTTGATCACCTGCTGCGAGGAAGAGGATATGTCAGTTATGGATGGAGTTCGCATACCCATGGAGCGTATGTGTGCGCTGAATAAATGGAAGATGGTTGGTGAGGTTTTGATTCCCGGTGTGCTGAATGTCGGCGATATTGATAAGACGGATGGATGTAAAAAGGCGGCGGAGCTGGCCGATGCAATTTAAGGGGAAAATGAGTAAGAGATTTGTTGTTTAATATAGGAGTGTAAGTACATATAAAAGCCGGAGCATATGCTTCGGCTTTTTTGCGGAGATGGAAGAGGTTCCTTGCTTGTCATTTAGTGAACTATATGCTACTATGATTTACGATTAATATTCACTGAATGTCACATATAAAATTTATTTTTTTTATTAAGGAATAGTCGAATGGAGAAGAAAAAATTACAAAAGCCGGTTCTGCTTTTGACTTTTTTGGTTCTGGCAACAGTGTGGTTTTATGATCATTACAAGGAACAGCACGTAATCATCAATGAGGTGTGCAGCAATAATTTCGTGGCCGGACAAGATGAGAACGGAGAGTATTCGGACTGTGTCGAATTATATAATCCCGGAACTGAGGCATTTTCCTTAGATGACTGTTTTCTCACGGATGATGTGAAGGAACTGAATAANTANTCGCTGGAAGGTCTTTCGGTACCNGCCGGAGGATTTGTACTGGTCTGGCTGCAAAAGGAGGATGGGCTGCGGATTTCCAAAGATGGGGAAACGCTTTTTCTGGTGGATGGAGCGAAGGACGATTGTTTGGATCAAGTCACTGTGCCCCGTCTTGACTATGACACAAGTTACGGCAGGATAGGAGACGGAAAATCCCGCTGGTCGGTTATGCGTACGACGCTGGGCAGTTCCAACGATGAGGCGGATNNNCTTCCCGAGATTGCGCTNGAAGCGCCGGTTTTTGAAAAAACAAGCGGNTTTTATGNGGANGCGTTTTNCCTTTCTNTNTATTCTCCGCAAGGAGAAAAAATATATTATACNCTGGATGGCAGCGAGCCTGACGTTGACTCGATGATTTATCAGGGTCCTATNCGGATTACAGATAACAGTGCGGATGAAAACCGATATGCGGCCCGGACAGATCTGTCGCCGACTAAAGATTATGTTCCGGACTTTCCGGTGGATAAGGCGGTGGTGGTGCGGGCGGCATGTTATAACCCTGTCACAAACCGGATGAGTGAGACTGTTACGGAAACCTTTTTCGTAGGATATGATAAAAGAACAGAGTATGAAGGACTGGCGGTCATATCTCTCACAGTGGATCCGGATGATTTATTTGATGCAGAGACGGGAATCTACGGAAATGGGGCGGAGTATGNAAAATACCTTGCCGATGGCGGAGAGCAGGACGGAGAAGTGCTGGACGATTTTGTTGACGCCGAGGGGGAAACCCGGCATCGTTATATGGCGTCAAATGCGTTTCGCAGAGGAAGAGAGTGGGAGAGAAAAGCTTCTCTGATTTATTTTGATGAAGAGCATGATTACAGTTTTGCACAGACGGTGGGAATCCGTATTGCCGGAAATTCCACCAGAGGTGTACCGCAAAAATCCCTGAACCTTTTTGTGAGGAATATATATGGTGATGAAAAAATTATCCCTTATGCCTTTTTTGACAATGAGACCTATTATAATTCCGTAAAAATACGAAATGGAGGGGGTAATTGGGAGGGTGTCAAATTTTTAGATGCCTTTTTGGAAGAAGCGGCGGGCATACGCGACTCAGTCAGTATACAAAGGGCAAAACCCTGTGTGGTATTTCTCAACGGGGAATATTGGGGCGTATACAGCATCCGTGAAAGATATAATGAGGATTTCCTGGCGGCCCGCTACGGTCTGAATCCGGATGATATCATGTTAGTCAAGTCCGGAAGTGCGGTTACCGGTTATGAGGAAACGATGGATGCCTATCATTATATGCAGGCGGTCATAACGGAATGCGATCTGGCTTATGAAGACACTTATGCACTTGCCGAGGAACTGGTAGATATCCAGAGCTTAATTGATTATTGCTGTGTCAATCTGTATCTGGATAACCGGGATGTGGGATTAGGATTCAACACGGCGCTGTGGCGGACGACACAGGAGGGAACGGCTTACAGTGACGGAAAATGGCGTTTTATGTTCTATGATATGGACGAATGTATTTATGAGGACAGCAATACATGGGAAGACAGAGAAAACTGGATGGAGGACAACGTGCTCTTCAGCGACCCGATGATACAAAGTTTGCTGGATAATGAAGGATTCCGGCAACAGTTCTGCATTTCCTTTATGGACATCGGGAATTATGTTTTTTCCTATGAAAGAATGCATGAAATGCTTGCCGAATGGGACAGCGTTTATGGAGTGCAGGTGGTGAAGGATCATAAGCGTTTCTCTGATTCTGAATATGATAGGGAGGATTTTTTGGAGGAGACGGCAAAGATCGATGCGTTTTTCGCAGAGAGATTTCCTTTTGCAATGGAAAGCCTGGCCAGAACCTTTCAGCTCTCCGGAGAACTCAGCGAAATCCGTGTCAGCTCCAATATACCGGAAGGGGGCACATTTACCGTAAATACCATACAGCTGACAGACTGTAGTGCGTGGGAAGGATATTATTACAGCGATTTTCCCGTGACCATATCGGTGCATGCGGGGGAAGGGTATCGATTCCTGGGCTGGCAGGGCGCTGTGGAAGGAACAGAAGATACGATCAGTTTTTATCCGGAAAACGGAGCGATGGAAATAGAGGCTGTTTTTGAAAAAGTTCAATGATAAAGAAAGAGCTGTTGTTTCGGCAGTTTTATCTGCCTTTACAACAGCTCTTGTCAGCGGAGATGGAGGGATTCGAACCCTCGTGCCCCGGAGGGCTAACGCATTTCGAGTGCGCCCCGTTATGACCACTTCGATACATCTCCATATAGATAAGATTATAACCTTTTTTCTTTTCCTTGTAAAGTATCAGAGGATGGGCTAAAATAATCATATGAAATTTACAGAGTTTTTTAGTGTAAATACGGCGGGGACGTGTAAACGGAGGCAGCCATGACGCAGGACGAAAAGTATATGAAAGAGGCCCTGAAGCAGGCGAAGAAAGCCTATGCGCTGGGAGAAGTGCCGATCGGCTGCGTGATCGTTTATCAGGACAGGATCATCGGCAGGGGCTACAATCGGCGCAATACGGATAAGAATACGCTGGCNCACGCGGAGATCACCGCGATCAATAAAGCGAGTAAGGCGCTTAAGGACTGGCGGCTTGAGGAGTGTACGCTCTATGTGACTCTGGAGCCCTGTCAGATGTGCGCCGGAGCGATCGTGCAGGCGAGAGTGACCGAGGCGGTCATCGGTTCCATGAATCCCAAGGCNGGCTGTGGCGGTTCTATTTTAAACATTTTAGAGATGCAGGAATTTAACCATCAGGTGGTCGTGCGGCGGGGTATATTGCAGGAAGAGTGTACAGCGTTACTTACGAGTTTTTTTAAAGAATTGCGGGTGAGAAATAAAATAGAAAAGCAGCTGCGCAGAGAGGCACGGATGGAGGAGAACCATTGAAATATAAGTTGTGATAGAACGGAAAATAAGATATAATTGTTTCAGAATGATTTAAAAATAAATCATTCTGAAACGAGAGAATGCCAAAAGACAGGCGTTCTCCGCACATAATTTCTGACAAGTGAAAGGGTATAGTGAGTAAGGAGGAGGAAGCGTAATGAAAAGAATCGGAATGTTGACCAGCGGTGGAGATTGTCAGGCATTGAATGCGGCTATGAGAGGTGTGGTAAAATGCCTTTCCTGCAGCGGAGAGGATGTGGAGATCTATGGGTTTCTGGATGGCTATAAGGGATTGATCTATGGGGATTTTCGGATTTTAACCGGAAATGATTTTGCAGGAATCCTGACAAAGGGCGGCACGATACTTGGAAGCTCCAGAACTCCTTTTAAGCTGATGAGAGAGCCTGATGAGAATGGCCTGGATAAAGTGGAGGCCATGAAACAGAATTATTATAAATTAAAACTGGACTGCATGGTGATCCTGGGCGGTAACGGAACGCACAAGACAGCCAATATGCTTCGCGAGGAGGGGCTGAATGTAGTGACGCTTCCCAAGACGATCGACAACGATCTGTGGGGAACGGATATGACCTTCGGTTTCCAGAGCGCAGTGGATATTGCGACGGATTGTATTGACTGTATTCATACCACGGCTTCTTCTCATGGCCGTATCTTTATCGTGGAAGTTATGGGTCACAAGGTAGGCTGGCTTACCTTAAACGCAGGAATGGCGGGCGGCGCTGATATCATNCTGATCCCTGAGATTCCTTATGATATTGACAGTGTTGTTAAGGCGATCAAGGCTCGTGCGGAGAGAGGTTCACGGTTTACCATCATGGCGGTGGCGGAGGGCGCGATCTCCAAGGAGGACGCGAAGCTTTCCAAGAAGGAGTACAAGGAGAAGATGAAGAATTATCCGTACCCCTCNGTTTCCTATGAAGTGGCGGATCAGATCATGCAGAAAACAGGTATGGATGTGCGTGTTACGGTTCCGGGACACACGCAGCGCGGCGGAAGTCCCTGCCCTTATGACAGAGTGTTTGCGACCAGATTGGGCGCGGAGGCAGGTAAGCTGATCCTGAAGGGTGAGTATGGCTTCATGGTAGGTTATAAGAACAGAGAAGTAGTGAAGGTGCCGCTTGAGGAGGTAGCCGGGAAACTGAAAATGGTATCCCCCGATGCGACCATNGTACAGGAGGCAAAGATGGTGGGTATCAGCTTCGGAGATTAGTNTATGTCTTATACAGCGTTNTACCGTAAGTTCCGGCCAGGCCGTTTTGAGGAGGTAAAGGGGCAGGANCATATCGTTACCACATTACAAAANCAGATAAAGGCGGATCGTATCGGGCACGCNTATCTCTTCTGTGGAACGCGGGGNACGGGTAAGACTTCGATTGCAAAGATNTTTGCACGGGCGGTGAACTGCGAGCATCCCGTGGAGGGAAGTCCCTGCGGGGAGTGTGCGAGCTGTAAGGCCATTGCGGCGGGCGCCAGCATGAATGTGATCGAGATCGATGCCGCGTCCAATAACGGCGTGGACAATATCCGCGAGATCGTGGAGGAGGTATCCTATTCACCGGCGGAGGGCAGATTTAAGGTCTATATCATCGACGAGGTGCACATGCTCTCCATCGGTGCGTTTAATGCACTTTTAAAGACGCTGGAGGAGCCGCCTTCCTATGTGATCTTTATTTTAGCGACCACGGAAGTGCATAAGATTCCTATCACGATCCTTTCCCGCTGTCAGCGTTACGATTTCCGCAGNATCACCATTGAGACGATTGTGGAGCGTCTGCGGGAGCTGATGGAACAGGAGCAGGTGCAGGTGGAAGAGAAGGCGCTTCGCTATGTGGCGAAGACCGCCGACGGTTCCATGCGTGATGCGTTAAGCCTTTTGGATCAGTGNATTGCCTTTCACTTTGGNCAGGAATTGACCTACGACAGGGCGTTAGATGTGCTGGGGGCGGTGGATACGGAGGTGTTCAGCAGGCTTCTGCGCCATGTTTTGCAACAGGACGTGACGGGGTGTATCGGTCTTCTGGAGGAGATCGTTATGCAGGGCCGGGAATTAACGCAGTTTGTGACAGATTTCACCTGGTATCTCAGAAATCTGCTCCTATTAAAATCTTCCGATGATATTGAGGATATTATAGATGTGTCCTCTGACAATCTGCTCCGATTAAAGGAGGAAGCCGGGATGCTGGAGGTGGAAACGCTTATGCGCTATATCCGCATCTTTTCGGAATTGTCAGGACAGATTAAATATGCCACGCAAAAGAGAATCTTTGTGGAGATTGCCCTGATTAAGTTATGCAAACCGGTCATGGAGCAGGATTACGGCTCCGTGGTGGAACGGGTCAGAGTGATCGAGGAGCAGTTGGAAAATGGAATTGTGACCACGGCGGTGGCGGGAGAGCCGGTTTCTGCTCCTGTACCTGCCAAGGAAAGGCCGCCTTTGCCCAAGGCGATTCCGGAGGATGTGCAGGAGGCTGTGGAGCGCTGGCAGGATATTGTGTCGATGGCGGCTATGCCCATGAAACAGTATCTGAAGGAGGCGAGGCTGAGCCTGGGAGGAGATAACAGGCTTTTGATCGTGGTGGAGGATGGTCTGGCTTCGGATTATTTTTTGAAGCAGGAGGGACATAAAGAACTGCTGGAACAACAGCTCTCCGAGGCAGTGGGCAAGGAGATCGCCGTGACGATACAGGCCATAGCGAGCAGAGATGCTTTTGAGCAAAATTATGTGGATCTGTCGCAGTTGATCCATATGGAGATCATGGAGACAGATGAAGAATAAAGATAAGAAAGAAATGAGGCGAGAGACGGATCATGGCAAAACGAGGCGGATTTCCGGGCGGTATGCCCGGCAATATGAGTAATCTGATGAAACAGGCACAGCGGATGCAGCGTCAGATGGAAGAAAGTCAGAAGGAGCTTGAGACAAAGGAGTTTACGGCTAAGGCCGGTGGCGGCGCGGTGGAAGTGACCGTGACGGGAAAAAGAGAAGTGACAAAGGTGAAACTTTCAGAAGAGGTGGTGGATCCAGAGGACATTGAGATGCTGGAGGATCTGGTGATGGCAGCCGCCAATG
Source organism: Lachnospiraceae bacterium (assembly GCA_014804385.1). GTDB lineage: Bacteria > Bacillota > Clostridia > Lachnospirales > Lachnospiraceae > UBA3282. The sequence goes on from JAAUZW010000001.1 coordinate 24,690, forward strand.
AGGCTTTGCGCATGGCGGAGGAGGCTAATTCTGAGGCGATGAATAAGATGACGGGAGGCTTAGGGTTAGGAGGAGGTCTACCTTTTTAACATGGAGCTTTACAGCGGACATATCAACAAACTAATAGAGGAGCTGGCGGGACTTCCCGGTATTGGGAATAAGTCGGCGCAGCGTCTGGCATTTCACCTGATCAATATGCCTACGGCGCGGGTGGAGCGGCTTGCGAAAACCATCGTTGAGGCAAAAGAAAATGTCAGGTACTGTAAGGAGTGCTGTACGCTTACAGACAAGGATGTGTGTCCGGTCTGCAGCAATCTGAACAGAGATCACAGTGTGATCATGGTGGTGGAGAATGCAAGGGATCTGGCGGCCTATGAAAAGACGGGAAAATACACGGGCGTGTATCATGTATTGCATGGCGCAATTTCTCCCATGCTGGGAATCGGGCCGGGAGATATCCGGCTAAAGGAATTGATGAAACGGTTAGAGGGGGATATCACTGAGGTGATCATTGCAACGAATTCCAGCTTGGAGGGCGAGACGACAGCAATGTATATCAGTAAATTAATCAAGCCTACAGGGATCAAGGTGACACGAATTGCAAGCGGTGTACCGGTAGGGGGAGATCTGGAGTATATTGATGAGGTGACGCTTCTGCGGGCACTGGAAGGCAGGGTGGAACTCTAGCTGACCGGTTGCCCGTTCGCTCGGTCACGAGAATGCTTCGCATTCTCCAGGAATGGTATCGGTTGTGGCGTTTGTGATTGGAAATAGATATAAGGAGGAGAGCAGGAATGGGTATAGTGAAAGAGAAGTTTGGGGTGACGAGGTCAGGTGAGGAGGTTTATCTGTATACCCTGAAGAATAAAAACGGCATGGAAGCGACAATCACGAACTATGGCGCGTGTTTGGTAAATCTTTTGGTGCCGGATAAGAATGGAAAGCTCGATGATGTGGTTCTTGGCTTTGATACGCTTGAGGAGTATTTTGTAAATCCCAGCTTTTTCGGTGTGGTCGTAGGACCCAATGCGAATCGTATCGGCGGGGCCGCTTTTGAACTGAACGGGAAAGAATATCATCTGGCGGTCAATGACGGAGAAAACAATCTGCATAGCGATATAAATGGAGGATATCAGAAGCTTCTGTGGAAAGCGGAGGAAGCCGAGAACAGCGTCACCTTTACGATAGAGGGTAAGGACGGAGAATTGGGATTTCCGGGAAACAAGACGTTTGCCGTAACTTATACGCTCACAGATGACAATGAAATAAAACTCAGTTATCGGGCGTCTTCGGATATGGACACCCTGCTCAATCCGACCAATCATACCTACTTTAATCTGGCGGGACATAAGAGCGGCAGTATGGAAGGACAAATGCTCCGGCTGCAGGCAAGTAACTTTACGCCGGTGGTGCCGGGAGCGATTCCGACCGGGGAGATCAAGCCGGTAGCGGGCACTCCTATGGATTTTACAAAAATGAAACAGATCGGACAGGACATCGGCGCGGAATGCGAGCAGTTAAAGCTGGTGAAGGGCTACGATCACAACTTTGTGATTGATGGAGCGGACGGACATATGCGTGAGATAGCGGAGGCGGAGGATCCGAAGAGCGGCCGTAGGATGAAAGTGTTTACAAATCTGCCGGGCGTACAGTTTTATGCGGGGAACTGCATTGATCCGCAGAGCGGAAAGGATGGCGCATCCTATGGACCTCGCATGGGCTTTTGTCTGGAAACTCAATATTTCCCTGATAACATCCATCATCCTAATTTTGAACAGGCGGTGTTTGGGCCGGGCAAAGATTACGAGTCGGAGACTATTTATCAGTTCCTTTAAGTATACAGAGATTTCCATAAAAGAAAGTCGTTGTGTGACAGCATGACGACTTTTTTTATGGAAAAAATGACAGCGTCCGTCATTCATCGCGGCTTATGCCATCTTTTGCAAACAGATTGTGGTATGATCAGCGCAGGAAAAGGGGCGTGAGGGAAATGGAAACGGGATCGGTTGTAATTCACAAGGGAGGGAAAGAAAAAAAGTACGATATCTATATTGAAGATTATGTNCTGTCATATTTAAAACGGGAGATGGATTCTCTGGAGCTGTCTGAGATTTTTTTCTACGGTTTTCAACAGGGGGCAGGCAGAAAATTATTTGTCTATGGAGCGGGGCGGGGAAGAAGCATTCCCGCTTTTAGTGGGTATGATCTTCTGGAAGAGCTTATGTGCCGTCTTACTCAGGCAGGCCCTGTATTTATGATGCGGGAAGGAAACGATATCTATGAGATAAAGGGCTATAAAGTTTTTTANATGAACAATGAGGCTATGCAGCGCTATCTTCTCGAGTGGCGGGAGGAGAGCGGTATCCCGAGTGAGACTACGGAGGAGACGCCGGAGCTGCAGCAAACAACCCTTTTGCCGCCTTTTGGCAATCATTCGAGGAGAGTGCCGCATGGAGCAATGTCTCTACAGTTGTGTCTGATTCTGATGGTGCTGGTAGCTATTGTGATCAGCTCCGCCAACAGCTATGACAAAATGGGGCAGTTGAACCGATCTGCCAGAGAGGTTTTCTTTGCGATAGAAAATCAGGAGGCGGAAGAGGGGGTCGGAGATACTGATCAGGAAGANCNGCGGGAGACAGAGATCGTGGTGCAGAGAGATACTATGGCGGTGAAAAAAGAGGAGACTTCAAACGAGGAGGGCGCTTTGCCGGAAGCAGANCAAAAGGCGGATGAGGGGAGCGTTTTAAAAGCATCGGAGGACAAGCCGATAGAAAATGAGGCCGAGGAGAAAGAGGAAGAGGAGAAAGAAGAGATAGAAAAATCAGTGCAGACCGAAGCCGAGACANGTGATGAGGATAATACGGAGGCGCTTTCCAGAAGCGTGACCAGATATTATGAGGTAGAGCAGGGGGATACGCTCTACACGATCAGCCAAAAGATTTACGGGGACACTTCGCGGGTGGAGAAAATATGTGAAATAAATGAAATCGCGGATCCCGACAGAATCCGTTCCGGACAAAAAATAATACTGCCATAAGAAAAATATGGTAAAATCGTCGCAGGATAAGCATCCTGCGACCAAAGAATTGCGTTGCANTTCTTTCTTAAATATTTCACTATATTGGCATCTGAGAATATGATATAATAGTCGCGAAAGCAATGAGCAGTGCGCGGACAGAGGATAAATACGAAGGGAGCTTGCTCACGGAAATATTTATCCGAATGGACGCATAGGGCGAATGCCCGTGAACGAGAAAAATCGAAGATTTTTTGAGTGTGCACTGCGCGTTTGAATAACACAGAGGTACACCGGATGGCGAATATAAGAAACTATCTGAGGAAAAAAGAAAAACGAAACGACGTTCAGGGAAAGCCCAGGATCAGCTATAGAGAAAAGATAAAGAGCCATAAATTTACAATTTTTTATCGGGTGTTTCTNCTGCTGATGCTGTTGGCGGCGATTGGCGTTGCGCTTTTTATACAGTGGCAGAATAAAGTCTATACACAAATCCTGGAGCTTTCCAGCGTAGAGATCAAGATTTCATCAGATGCGCAGATGGTTCCCTTTGGCTCCCGGCTTCTCACCTACAGTAAAGATGGAGCCAGCTGTATGGATACAAAGGGGAATGCAGTGTGGAACCAGACTTTCGGCATGCAGAATCCCATGGTGGACATCAATCGAAATGTTGTGGCAATCGGGGATTATAACGGTAGAGAGATCTATGTGATGAATACAGAATCCCTGTTGGGACATATTACGACAAATCGGCCGGTTCGTGATTTGTGTGTGTCTGCCGGCGGCGTAGTGGCCGCGGTGTTGGATGACACAGATGTCACATTGATCTGTTTGTATGATCCGCAGGGAGAGGAACTGGTGAATTTCAGAACTACTATGAAAGAAAGCGGCTATCCGGTTAATGTGTCAATTTCCCCCAGCGGTGAGCTGGTGTGTGTGTCTTATCTGTATGTGGATGGCGGACAGATGAAATCAAGCGTCGCTTTTTATAATTTTGGGGAGGTAGGGCAGAATCAGACAGACCATTATATGAGCGGTTATGATTATTTGAATGTGGTGGTGCCATTTACGAGATTTCTGGATAACCGTTCCGCATTTGCGGTGTCTGATGACAGGATCATGTTTTTTGCCGGAGCCCAAAAACCGGTCAGCGTGGCGGAGAACCTTATCAGTGAGGAAGTACGAGGCGTATATTACGGGAGCGAATATGTCGGTCTGGTCTTCAACAGCAAGGAGAGCGGCGGCAGATATCGTTTGGACGTTTATCATAAATCAGGAACCCTGGAGCGCTCCATTGAATATGATATAGACTGTAGAGATATTATTTTTTATGAAGATCAGATCATTATCTATAATGAGTCTGACTGCCGGATCTATAACGACAAGGGAATGGAGAAGTATGCCGGAAAGTTTAGTAAGACAGCTTTGATGCTGATACCGCAGAATGCTTCCTATAATTATATGGTAGTGACGCCGGATTCTATTGATACGATAGAATTAAAATAAAGCTGCAGCACTTTTTAGACGGCAGGGTGAAACCAAGGATGAGACAGGAATTTATCACTTTCGCCTTCGTGGCGGTTATATTCTTACTATTTATATGGAGAGTGCGGGGAGGGTACGCCTGCGGCATGATGCAGGAACTCGTCAACGTCTTGTCCGGTGCGTGTGCGCTGGTTTGTGTGGTACTGGTATTTATTGCGGTCAGCAGCGCGATGAACCGATCCATGCATACCCTTACGGCATGTATTGTGGTCCTGATACTTTTGGGGATCTGTTTTAAGATATGCAGACTCATATTTACACCGCTTCTGGCAGTGGGGAATATTTCTATTGTAAGCGGCATCAATAAATTGCTGGGTGCTGTTTTGGGCGCTGCAGAGGGATGTGTTCTNGCTTTTCTTCTCTATAAAGTATGCGGATATTTTGGAATTCATCTATTTTGAAATTTATGCTAAAAATTTCAAAAAATTTCCCCGAAACCCGTTGACATCTAAGTATTCATCTGATATTATATGAAAGTCGCTTATGACAGGAGTTAGTTCCGAAGGAACATACTCCGATGTACCTTGACAAATAAACAGTAATGCAACCCTGAAAGATTCCACAGAATTTTCAGAAAGAGTATCAGAACGATACAAACTAACAAACAGTATACGAAGTAAATTCCTNACGGAATTNACTTCTGGATTTAGANTNAGCCAAGCTTATTCTGNTCCGGATCAAATATTATNTTTAGAGAGTTTGATCCTGGCTCAGGATGAACGCTGGCGGCGTGCTTAACACATGCAAGTC
>JAAUZW010000002.1 GCA_014804385.1 Lachnospiraceae bacterium
AATCAAATCACTACAAAACAGAGGCATAGGGTTTTGCAAAACACATCCCCCTAAATAGTAACATTGTAAAAGGAAGGCGGCATAACATGGCAATCCATCAGATCATACATGAAAAAAGAAAAGAACTCGGCCTGACACAGGAGCAGGTAGCCGCCTATCTAAATGTTTCGACCGCTGCGGTCAGTAAGTGGGAAAATGGCCTCACCAGCCCTGACATCTCCCTGCTATCGCCTCTCGCGCGCCTGTTAAAAACCGACATAAACACGCTTCTTTGCTTTACTGAGGATATGACCGAACAGGAAATTCATCACTTTTGCGAGAGAATCACCACTCTGGTCAGAGAAAAAAGCTTTGCGGAAGGGTTTCTGGAAGCGGCGGAGAAAATCCACGAATACCCCCATAATGAAACCCTGCTGCACAGTCTCACGCTGCTACTTGACAGTCTGCTCCTATTCACAGAGCCTTCTGCAGACGAGCGGCGTCCTTACGAGGAGACACTCACCGCATGGTATGAGCGTCTCTCCGCGAGCGACGATGATAAGGTGCGAAACAGCGCATATTATATGACGGCCAGCCGCCTGATCCGAGCGGGCAGATACGACGAAGCGCAGACAATCCTGAATCGGATGCCTGACAAGGAGGATATCATGCGGTCTGTTGCGGACAAGGCTCTTTTGCAGGTCCTCCTCTATGAGGAGCAGGGACAGCCTGAAAAAGCTGCCGAAGATCTGCAGCGCATGCTCCTCTCCTCCCTGAACAGAACACAGCTCCTCCTCTACAAGCTGGTAGATGCAGAAGTCTCCGCGGGAGAAATGCAGGCCGCAGAACGCATTGCGGACAAGACCGCCCGGATGACACCGCTCTTTGACCTGTGGCCCTACAACGCCTATGTGTCATCCCTGCAGATTGCCGTTAGAAAGCAAGACACTGACGAGACGATCCGCCTGCTGAAAAACCTGCTTCAAGCTTCGCAATCGCCCTGGGATATGGCATCTTCTCCGCTCTTTTGCCGCATCCGTAAAGATCCGCCCGAAAAGTCTGCCCACCCGGAGTTTTTGTCGCAGATACTGAAATCTGATCTGGAGCGCGATCCCGGTTACGATTTCCTGAGAGACAGAGAAGATTTTAAGACGCTGCTCGCCTCCTATCCTTCCTCAACAGCCAAAACAAACTGCACAGAGTGAATGACTGCCTCACGGCGCTGGCTTTCTCACGACCTTCACGTCGCCTTCCACCCGGGAAACTTCTTCCATGCCGTGCATCACAAGAGTCGGTTTTTTCTCCGGACAGTCTGTTTCAAAAGTAATCGCTTCTCCCCTGCGTGAAGCCCTTGCCCGCATCGCAATTTGACCAGTTAAGTCAGTAATTTCACAGACTGCCTCCGCGCCATCAGAAAGAGCGTACAGATGCAGTTCCAGGCCTTCCGTATAATCATAGTCCGGCAGTGTTTCATTACTGCCCTTGGCTAAGAGAGTATTCTCCCGCACAAAGACCGGCAGCGAGAAATAATCGTAAGTCTCACGGTACCACCGTCCGCCTTCCCGCTCCTCGCCACTTAGAAGATGCGTCCACCTGCCCTCCGGCAGATAATACTCTCCCACACCGTCCTCACGGAAAATCGGCGCAACCAGAAGCGAATCACCCAACATGTACTGCATGTCCAGATCCTTCATACCCGGCTCCTGCGGGAACTCTAAAACCATAGGCCGCATCATGGGAATGCCCGTCTCGTGGGAATATACCGCCTGTCTGTAAAGATAGGGCATCAGGCGACATTTGAGATTGACAAAATATCTGACTACATCGCAAGCCTCCTCATCAAACAGCCACGGCACTCTGTAACTCTGGGAACCGTGCAGCCTGCTGTGGGAAGAAAAGATGCCGAACTGCACCCATCTCTTGTAAATATCCGGTGAAGCCGTCTTCTCAAAACCGGAGATGTCATGACTCCAGAAGGAGAAGCCGCTCACGGCAAAGCTCAAACCGCCCCGCAATGTCTCCGCCATAGACGGGTAAGAAGCGGAACAGTCGCCGCCCCAGTGCACCGGAAACTGCTGTCCTCCTGCAGTGGTGCTTCTGGCAAAGAGCACCGCCTCTCCCTCGCCTTTCACTTCCTTTAACAGTTCAAATACTGCCTGATTATAGAGGAAAGTATAATAATTGTGCATGCTTAATGGATCCGCCCCGTCGTGATATGCCACATCGATGGGAATGCGCTCGCCGAAATCAGTCTTAAAGCAGTCCACACCCAGATCCAATAAAGTTCTCAGCTTATCCTGATACCATTTCTTTGCAGCCGGATTAGTAAAATCTACCAGTGCGATCCCCGGATTCCAGAAATCGATCTGCTTGGCACCCCGGCCGTCTGCGCGCATCACAAAATACCCCTTCTCCATTCCTTCCTTAAAGAAGGGCGTTCCCTGTGCAATATAGGGATTGATCCAGACACAGATCTGTAATCCCTTCTCCTGCTTATAGCGGGTCATCATAGCTTTCACATCGGAGAAGGTCTGATCATCCCACTCAAAATCACACCAGTGCAGCGCCTTCATCCAATAACAGTCGAAATGGAATACCCGCAACGGAATCTCTCTCTCAGCCATACCGTCAATAAAGGAGCTAGTAGTCTGCTCATCGTATTTCGTGGTGAAGGAAGTCGTCAGCCACAAGCCAAAACTCCAGGCCGGCGGCAGGGCGGGCTTCCCTGTCATATCCGTATACCGGACCAAAACCTCCTTGGGGCTTGGCCCATAGATAAAGTGATAGCGCAGCTCCTCTCCCGGCACGGAAAATCCCACATACTCCACCTTCTCACTGGCCACCTCGAAAGAAACCGGCGTGGTGTGATCCACGAAGATACCGTACCCCTCGTTGGTCATATAAAAAGGAACATTCTTATAGGAAACCTGAGAGGAAGTTCCGCCGTCCTCGTTCCACATATCCACCACCTGGCCATTCTTTGCGAAAGCGGTAAACTGCTCACCCAGGCCGTAAACCCGCTCGCCCGCTTTCAGGGACAGCTCCGTGACCATGTAAGGTTCATGGCGTTCAGAAAGATAATTCTCTCTCGGAAACATGGTGCTGGGCTGTTTGTTCCAGCGGATATAACCCAGATTGCGGAAGCCGCATTCCGTTATGACTTTTCCGTCCGCCTCGAACCGATAGGTACCCTCCTGCCTGTTAAAGCGCACCGTCACGGCACCGCTTGTCATGACAGCCTCGTCCTCTGTGATATTTACAGAAAAAGGTGCAATTTGACCAGCTAAGTCAAATCTTGCTTCCCTGTCTTCGTAGGCCTCATAATGTCTTGCCTTCACCAGAATATTGTTCTTGGCAAACGCGATAAAATCAATCGTGATCGTCGTAATATTCTGGGCNTCTCCNCNGTTTANNATCTTTCTCTCCGGCGCCACGATGCGCATACCCGTTTCCGTCTCTTCCGCGTAAAACCCCTGCGATGCATAGGACGGCACCATGTTTTCACTGCGAACCCAGTACCCTTCCGTGAATTTCATTCTGCTTCCTCCTTTAATGNTTTTTGACTATCATAGTCAATTCATTCCCTGATCATTTTCATCAAACCGAATCTATTTCTGTTATAACGGTAAGTATATTCTCTCGCACTATTTTTCCCATTCGGTAAATGTCGCCTCCATCTCAAGCCCTGTAGCCATCTCAAAGCCTNGCGCCCACTCTTCCGTACAGAAAAAGACAATGGCTCCCTGTCCGTCGTCCCCCGTCGCATAGAAGTATTTCCGGGAATCCTCCTGTTCGAGCAGGGCATTGAAAATGCCAAGCACATCGCCGTCTATCCAGTCGTAGTACGCCTCCATATCCCAATGGTATTGCGCCCCATTAAAGGTCAGGCTGACGGTGACCGTACCCGTGCCACGCTCCCAATCCAGATTTTCCGTATCTTCCTCAATATCTGTAACGCCGTCCAGACAGCTTCCCTGTGACAGCGCCAGCATGCCGTTCAAAATATCTATATAATCTGTGGAAAGATCAAAGCCCTCAAAATCAAACCAGAACACCTCATCGGAATAGCCCACGATTCTCAGATCATCATCATAATCCGGCGCNCCCATATCGATCAAAAGGGATGTGTAAGGATTCCCCTCCACAAACTCCTGCATGCCATAGGTTTCCATGTTGTCCCGCAGCGACTCCACCTGATCCCGATCTACAGACAGCCCCAGAGCTTCCAGAATCATCACCTGCTGGTCTAAGGGCACATAGTCCGGGTAGACATTTTCATAGACTGTGTCAGTCAATCCTTCCCCCGACCGATAATCCCGAAAGAACTGAAATGCAACAAGATAACCGCACACGATCAGATACAGCAAAATCGCCACCACCAGAGCCCAGGCCGGTATATAGTGCATCCTCTTTTCCGGAAGAGTTCTTATTCCTTTCTCTTCACAAAGCCGCCGGAAGCAATGAACCTGATCCCAAGTCTGAAAGCTTTCTTTGGCGACTATGATAAACCGCCTTTTATCCTTAGAATACAGATAAAATACCTCCTCCGTCTCCACCAGATATGCCAGGAAATCCCAAGCATAAAAATCCTTCATCTGTCCGGGCAGATCCACAGTGATCCCCTCCTCTGAAAGGGAAATCTGCCAAAGACCGCACTCCCTGTTAGCTGTGACNGGCGACTGTACCTGCTTTCTCAGGCTTTTCTCCGGGTCTTGGAAATAAATCCGCAGGATCATCAACGCCGCAAAGAAAATACAGAAACCCATCAAAATCCAGCTGAAGCCGCCCACTANAAAAGAGAGACTGACNGGCAGAACCACCGCAATCAGGCCGCCACAGAGAACCATCCCCAGTATGCGGTCTTTTCTCCCCAGCGTGCCCGCCTGAATGATTCCCAACGCCCTCTTAGAAAGACGCACCCACTTTTCCGCATCCAGCATATAGCGAAGGCGCAGATACACCTGCGCCGATTCCTCCTCTGCTTCCACAGGAGCCTCCGCCGTAAAAGTCTGCCAGGGATTGCGTATCTGGTCTATAAAGGCATTCCGCTCCTGCATATCCTGAAAGACCCGCAATGGTATGACAAACCAAGCCGTCCTTCTGGGCGTCTGCAGATACCCTAACATCAACAGACGGCGGGTGATACGGATGAATTGTATGCTCTCACAGGGCATCTCGCTGTAGTTGCCCCGTCCCACTTTCAACCTGCCGTTTTCTATCCAGAGCGTCCAAAGCTGCCCTGCTGTCTGCTTGCGAATCATCGCCCTATTGCGAATACTTACTATACCGAAAAACAACACCAGAGCCAGTACGATCGCAAAGCCGCCACTCGGTAAATAACACGCCTCCAGAAATAAAAGAATGNCAAGTAACACCCAGAACACTTGCCTTTTCTTGATCTCCTCTACCAGCGCTTTCCGGCAAAATTCCCGGATCTCCGACGGCTCCAGAATGTACTCGTATTTTTTTCTATTGTTCATAGAGTCTCCTCTGTTATTTAAAGTTTCCTCTCACCACTGCTTCCATCGTTTCTTTTACTGCACACCCTCCGGTGCCTGGGGCTGTTCTGTCTCCGTGACCGTCAANGCATCTTCCGGTGCCGCCAACCCCGGCTCCAATTCCAGCGGGATCTCCGGAAGCGGCTCCGGCTCCGTTCCCGGCAGATGATAACAAATGACCGGNGTGTCCTTCTCCACACACTCATAAATTTCCTGTGCAATGGAATAGGGCAGATTGATACAGCCATGNGAACCATTNGTCAGGTAAATATTCCCGCCAAATTCNCTTCTCCATGTAGCGTCATGCATCCCCACATTGTTATTAAAAGGCATCCAGAAAGAAACCGGCGTACTGTAAGTCTCTCCGTTTAATGTGGCATTTCTTTCTTTATAAGTNATTCCATANATCCCNGTCGGCGTATCATTTCCTCTGGAAGCATTGCCCGATACAAAATCAGACTCCAGAACACATTCCCCGTTTTGATATAAAAACAGATGCTGAGCCGTCAGATTGATCTCCACATAGGAATCCCCATAATCCGGAGAATCATAGGATGCCGCCGTCTGTCTGTAAACGGGAACACGCTCCCCGCTCTCTCCCCGCTCCAGAAGCCCCATCAGCTCTTCCGTCTCCTGTCCAACATCCATCCACCAGCCGTAATCTCCCAGATCGATCGTCACTTCTTCCCCATAGCTGGTCAGGAACTTTCTCTTATGAAAAACGGTATCATGCTTTTTCCGCAGGGAATTAACATACTCTTTGACCAATTCCGGGTCAAGTTCCGCCTGATCTCCCTTCCGTATGATCCAGCCTGCTACGGTATCTCCGTCTAAAACCTCCCGTTCTGTCCCAAAAGTATAGGTAATGACAGCAGTTACATAATTTTGCAGTTTCGTATGGGTTTTTTGAAGCCTCGCATCTTCTGCAGTAACCCTTGGTTCCTCATAGCATCCGGCCTCCGCCAGATCCACCTGCTCTTCCAGACCCTCCACCGCCGCCTTTATCACTTCTATGGTTTTTTCCCGNTTCAGGCGGTTGCCCGGGTTCTCGGCTACCAGTTCAAAGCCGTTTCCCGAAACATAATCCGCTATGTACGCATCCGTCGGCTCCTGAATAAATTCCTTTTGAAATCCGACCAATCCGCCGATTCTTTCTTCTAATGCCGCTTCCTCATAATGAAACATATCCTCCATCTCATAAACGGCGTCCTGCTTTACAAACCACAGGAAGCTATTCTGCCCCTGTAAAACAGCCTGCAGCGGCTCTGTGGAAATGTAAGAAAGCCCAATCTCACTTCCGGGTATTTCCTCTTCCAGAGTTGTACCGTCAGCCTGCCGCTCTATTACCCGAAGTGAATATTTCCCGATCTCTTCCTCCAACTCCGAAATCGACATGCCCGACACATCCACTTCGTCGATCACCGTGCCATTCAAAAAACAGCTCTGATAACGGCCAAGGCCCACGATATAGACCGTAAGCAGGCCAAGAAGCGGCACCATGATAAGCGCGGACACTATCAAAAGCATTTTCTTTTTCCCAATGTTTTCACTTTTTTGTTCTGTTTTCTCCCGGTGTCTGAATTGTAGTTTCATTCGTCCTGCTTCGCATTCTCCTTAAATGTTTTATGCTATCGCAATTTCCCTATCGAAAAAGGAATGCTATACATAGTTAGTATAGCATTCCTTTTCACAGATTTCACTCCTCTTTTTATGGAAAACTGAACTGTTTGTAAAAGATTCTGTTACTGCACATACAGATTCGTATACCCCATCAGGCTCTCGTCCACCTCTCGGGCGCACTCCCTGCCCTGACGGATCGCCTTGACCACCAGAGACTGCCCGGTATGCATGTCGCCCGCCGCAAAGACTCTGTCCACGCTGGTGGCAAATCTGCCCGGCTCTGTCATTACATTGGTTCGGTTGTCCAGCTCCACCTTGAAGGCATCCGTCACATACTTCTGACTGCCCAGAAAGCCCGCCGCGATCAGTACGATCTCCGCNTCCAGCGTCTTCTCGGAGCCCGCGATCTCCTTCATGTTCATGCGGCCCGTCTCCGGGTCTTTCTCCCAGGACAGAGAAACGATCTTTACCGCCCTCAAATCGCCATTCTTATCTTTTACAAACTCCTTCACCGTGGACTCGTAGACCCGCGGATCGTGACCGTACACCGCAATGGCCTCCTGCTGGCCGTAATCTGTCTTACAGACTTTAGGCCACTGAGGCCAGGGATTATTGTCCGCACGGGTATCCGGCGCTTTAGGCATCATCTCGATCTGGGTCACGGATTTTGCCCCATGACGGATCGCCGTCCCCACGCAATCGTTGCCGGTATCGCCTCCGCCGATAATGACCACGTTTTTATCCTTGGTGTCCACATATTTTTTATCCTGGAAATCCGAGTCTAACAGGCTCTTCGTGTTTGCTGTCAGGAAATCCACCGCAAAGTAGATCCCCTTCGCATCCCTGCCGGGCGCATTGATATCCCGGGGCTGAGAAGAACCGCAGCACAGCACCACCCGGTCAAATTCCTTCAGCAGCTTATCCGCCTTAATGCCTTTTCCCACATCGCTGCCTGTGAGGAAGGTCACGCCCTCCTCCTCCATCACCTTCACCTTGCGGTCGATGATGTGTTTTTCCAGCTTCATATTCGGAATGCCATACATAAGCAGGCCGCCNATNCTGTCAGANCGCTCAAANACCGTCACCTGATGACCGCGCCTGTTGAGCTGATCCGCCACGGCAAGNCCGGAAGGCCCGCTGCCCACCACCGCCACTTTTTTTCCGGTGCGTACCTTAGGCGGCTGAGGCGCCGCATATCCTTTTTCGTAGGCATTCTCAATGATGGCGTACTCGTTCTCCCTGGTGGATACCGGATCGCCGTTTAAGCCGCAGGTACAGGCCGCTTCACAAAGCGCCGGACACACCCTTGACGTAAATTCCGGAAAATTGTTGGTCTTGTGAAGCCGGTAGTAAGCCTGCTCCCAGTTGCCCATGTAGACCAGATCGTTCCACTCCGGCACCAGATTGTGCAGAGGGCACCCTGAGGTCATACCACAGAGCGTTGCCCCCGACTGGCAGAACGGCACGCCGCAGTCCATACAACGGGCCCCCTGCTCCTGCTGCTCCTCCATAGACAGATGCTCATGAAACTCTTTAAAATTCTTAATGCGCTGTTTCGGGCTCACATCCTTTGAAACCCTGCGCTCATACTCCATAAATCCTGTTGGCTTACCCATGATTTCACTCCTTTTCCTTATCCTTCTTGTAAAACG
>JAAUZW010000003.1 GCA_014804385.1 Lachnospiraceae bacterium
TTTTCGGCATCAAGAAATAAAGACATAACTTTTGCATCTGTTATTTCCTTACTCATAATGGTTTCATTTTCATCTAATATGTATATGCTTCCGCAAAAAGAACAAATCATTGAATTGCCGGAATTTTTCTTTAACTGGTTTCCACCACAACATTCACACTTTATTAACTTCATACAATTGGCCTCTCTCAACTTACTTATTTAAATTCCTTCGTCCAGCCTCTTTAACTGTTCTGTGCCGCTTCTATTATTAAGTTATTATATCAGAAACATTTTATCCCTACCACCATATAATTCACACTTTCCCACATAGATACGCATAAGCATTCATAATGGTATTCTGCCTTTTTCCTGTGATAAAGTAGTAATCCATCTGCGTTTCATTTTCCGTATAAAGGTAGGAACCATAGGCAGCAATATTACAGCACATTGTCGGACCGTCCGCCGCAATCAGGATTCCGTATCCATGATCTGATAGAAGGAATGGAAGTTCATCCGTATGATTCTCGTGGGAAATATATCTTGCTGTGCCGCGCAGATTGATTCCGCTCTCGCCCTGTGCTCCCATTCCGAAAAGATTCTCGTTCTTCTGCCAGTCTAAGAAGAGCCAGGACTTATTTCTCCCATCAAACCCTGTTTCAATTTGGCGGCTCTCTTTGCCGCGCTCCGCAAGCAGCAACTTTTTATCCCGTGTCAGATAACGAATGGAACCGGTTCCTTTATCCACCTGCAATATCAGTTCGTCAGTCACCAGTTCAACACTTTTTCCCGATTCTTTATACATCCACATACTGTCATTATGCCGGACGGCAATTTTAGAATTGGTGGCACCTGCAGGCTGTTGTCCTTTGGCAAAGGTGATCCGGATAATGGCGCTGCCGACGGGGGACAAACGCAGTACGCCATATCGGCTTTGCAAGTATAGCCCGTCCGGCTGCTTTGTGACCCAGCGGACAGCTAAATCAATTTTTGAATGCCCGGCGGGGCGCAGCATTTCCGTGGTCGGCATATCTCCGAACAAAATTTCAGAAATCTTCTTCTCAGCAGGCTTGGTTACCGATACCGGTTTCTGTCGCTCCACCGGGCTTGCGGGTACCTCTTTTGCCGCCGAAGGATACGAGACGGAAATCTTTTTTCTAGGAGAAGCCAATGGCCTTGACATATTATTTGCACTATTTTGTCCGTTCTGTATTTTCCTTTCCGGGTTGACGNTNCGATCNTGTCCCTGTGACAGCGGCAGAGTCTTTTCTGGAGTCTTTTCGAGAATCTTTTCNGGGACTCTTTCCGGCAGCGGATCGGCAATCAATCCGGTAAGNTCTCCGGAATGCAGTACACAGAGTTCATGAAGGGCGCGGGTTGCCGCTACGTATAGAAGCTTGGCGTGACCGTCGTCCACAGGATATTCTTCTCTGGTAGGATTTAAGATCAATACCGCATCAAATTCCAGTCCTTTTGTATATTCTACCGGAAGAACCATAATACCGCTTCCAAAGACGGCTTTCTCCAAATCGCTTTCTATTACACTTATGTATTTACCAAGTTCTGCAGCAGCTGTCCTGGCATTTTCCGGATTTCGACAGATTACCGCGATCGTATCCAGACCTTTCTCCTGCCAGTTCTGGCAGACCTTGGCAGCNTTTTGCCATAAAATCTCTCTGTCTTTGATTTCCGAGACTTGAACGGCGCTTCCATGCCGGATGATCGGTTCCACGGGGTAAATGGAGAATTGTCCGTGATGCAGTATGTTCGTGGCAAATTCNGAAATTTCCACTGTATTCCGNTAGCTTTTTTTNAGAACGCCGAAACTGTCCGTTTCATNTGTCAGAAGCANNGTTTTCAACTCNTCCCAGTCATTCAGGCCATANCCGAAATGGATATTCTGGGAAATATCACCCATGATCGTNTANGTACANTCTTTGATGCAGAATTTCAGGACACAGTATGCCATCATGCCAAAATCCTGNGCTTCATCNATGACCACATGGTGTGCTTCGCTGATGANTTCTGTNTCNTTTATCCTTTTATACANATAGGCNAGCGCCGNCAGATCATACACATCAAACGCGNTATCCGAAACATTNACATCGTATCCTTTGACAAACTGAGCATCCAGAAATTCCCGATAGATTNCAAANATTGATTTTTGCCAGACNNTTTTNCCAAACACACCCCGNTAGGCTTTNCGAATCGCTTTNCGNTCACTTTCCGTATANGAAACACCCTTTCCCAGAAATTCGTCCTTGACTTTGGTCATAAGGCGNTCATTCANCATATTGATTTTGCTCTGTACAGAGACGNTAGGATTCTGCNTGATATAGCGNTCTATTGTTTCGCNGGACATCANNGTTTTTAAATCGTTTGGATTNATNTGTTTCCCGATCGTNTCATCNAAAACACCGGTNTTNCCGTCNCGAATACCCTCCACAAACTGTTTGGGATTCAGATAAATGGACTTTCTTGGAATGACTTTCCATTCCAGNTCCCGNCAATAAGCTTCTAAATCATGAAACCATTGCAAGGTTCCTTTGACACTTCCTCTTGCGGTCATTTTATCGGAACTCAGGATCTGATATTTTTTCTCATCCCAATCTTCGTATAAGAGCCGTACAAAAAGCTGCTCCATAGTCATCTGTCTGATGCCGTATACATCCAGATCCGGCAGCACGCCTGTAATATAATTCAGTAAAATCCGATTGCTGCCTACGATATAAAAATCGTCCGGTTTGAAACGTTCCTGATAATTATATAAAACAAACGAAATCCGGTGCATGGCGACAGTGGTTTTACCTGAACCGGCAACGCCCTGTACGATGANATTGTGNTAAGGCGACTTNCTGATAATATCATTNTGCTCTTTTTGAATCGTTGCAATGATCTCACTNAGTACNGCCTGCTTGTTTTTGGCAAGATATTTNGTCAGCAAATCNTCATTTGCGACAACNTCCGTATCNAAATAATCAAGAAGTCTGCCNTCTTCGATTTCATAGGTACGTTTTAGCTCCAGATCAATAGCGATCTGTTTCCCTTCCGGGGCGGAATAACTGCATTTTCCAAGCCCGTTTTCATAATAGACATTGGCAACAGGCGCACGCCAGTCTACNACCATCCANTGNGTCGCATCTTTTGAAACGCCNCCTTTNCCNATATAGATGGATTCNTCTTTATCTANGGTTTCATCGTGAAANACNATTCTGCCGAAATANGGTTTNNCTNNNGCTTTNGCATTTCTTNCCAANGCNCGTTTCATATGATCATGAAGTGTGATCGTATTGTTCAGGATGGTATAGACCTCCGCATCATTGTCNTGATAATGCGCCAGCATTTCATCAATGTCCGCACCCATCCGGGCAACCTCTTTGCTGTAGTTTTCCACATTGTCACGAACGATGGCAAGCGTTTTTTCAAGATACTCTTTTTCTGCCTTTGCAGATATTCCCGCCACTTCTTTTTTCCCGCCCTGGCTCATATGCGTACCTCCTTTTCGTATGATTATTAATTGTAGCGAAAAGCGAAAAAAAATAATAGACTTTTATTTTATTCTGTGCTAAACTATATNATGANGTGTAGGTAAAAACCGCACTTCTTTTTTTGTTTNTTTTCATACGCAAAAATAAAGACTACAGACAAAACATTGTCCATAGCCCTTCAAACACTCCATCTGTATACAGAAAATAGGTTCTCGTCTTTTATCCCACATTTCACTCAAATCGCGGAACATAATTACCAGATATATTATTGATCCCGCTTGCATAAGCATACCATCTCATAAACACGGTAAGCCCACTTAAAAAGCGGCTGTCTTCCTTATGCTCAGNCTTAAAAGTATCATCCATCAGGTCATATACACGATAGATCTGTCCGTTTAAGCTGCCTGAATGAGATACGGAAAACGAAACATCGATATCCCTTCGATCTCCGTTTAAAGAGACCCATAAATAACCTTTCTCCGCCGCAGAAGAATCTTCTTTGTAGAAAAGCTTGAAATCTTTAGGGGGTTCCACCGATTCATCTTCCATACTGCCTCTGCCCGTTTGATTTCTATACATCCAGTTCCAGCCACTGTTAAAATCTAACCCTCCATCTAATGTATAGCCAGTATTTTTCTCTATTTCTTCTGCATCAATAGCCGGAATCTCCCACTGATCTGTCACATACAGGGCTGCCTGCCGCAAAAAATCTTTCGTTTCCTCACATTGATAATAATAATCAGAATTGTAATAAACCCAATCGTCCGACCTGCCGCCATACTTCTGATTTTCGGCCAATCCCTCTTCATAATTCGCATTCCCGGCTNCTCTCGCGTTCATNTNCGNAAAAATCTCATACACCTGACCTACGATCTGCTGATTATCCTCTACATTATGCCCGGATGTCTGACATTTCTGTGTCCTGTATATCCTCATGGAAACACAACATTCTTCCAAGTAATCTTTCACATCGCTCTCACTGATCTTTCCCGCATAATAATCCGTCATACAATAATAGATATCATTTTGCATATCATATCCAAATGGATCGGCAAATACACTCTGAGGCATTCCTTTCACAACTTGATAATTTGGATAGCACTCACACATGATCTCATTGATCTTTTCGGCCATTTCCACAGAATCCACCGTTTTTCTCGCAGTCAAATCTGTCTGTTTTCCTCTTTCTTGATAACGCAAACGATCCCCACATCTTATTGCCACAGTCATGATATCAATTGGATCCGGCTTATTTTCCCCAAATTGAATATTACCGTAATTCATATAAACAACCTCCTCCTTTTATATTCCCATTTGTACCACCTGCCCGCACTGATATGTAACAAAGAAAACAGACAAGCAAGAACTACACTGCCCGGATTCTCTTCCCATCAACAATATATCTTGCGCGGAATCCTTCCAGCAGACCGGTTCCCTGCATCCTTTCATAATTCTTGATCGCAAATATGTCTGCCGCATAATCTAAGTATGTCTGGTTCTCCCCCGGATAATTGAGCAGTTTATCAAGGCGCTTATCCAGCCCGTTTATCCTGAAGTTCTCCACTGTGATATCTGACAGTGACACATTGCCGCCCGTTGCTTTCTGCAAAAATGCCTCTATTTCCCTTGCCGCTTCCAATATGTACTGTTCCTCCCTGCTCAGCCCCTGCATAATGGCATTTATGGAGATATAAGTATCTGTCAGTTCCCCCGAAAACCTGTTCAGGATATCTTCCACCTTCTCTTGCACAGCCGCATCCTCAATGCCCTTCACCTGTGCCTTTCCGTCTACGCCAATGCTGACTTCAAAAGAAGATGTGGGAGAAATGCCGGCCTGCTCCATCTGCCAAAAGATTCGTTCGCTTATATCCGCCTTCAGTTTTGCGGAAGCAGCAGCACTGTCAATCTCCTGTGCAGATGCAAAGATATTGAGCAAACCTCTCTCCTGCTCCGTCAGTTCCTCACCCGCCGCCATTTTGGATAGAAGTTCCTCCTTACGACTCTCATCAAAAACTTCCCCTTCTGCCAGATATTCTTCTGCCTGTTTATTGTGCAGTTCATTCATCTGCTGTGCATAATATGCCTCGTATTTCTCCCTGATCTGTTGGAGTGCCTGTATTTCTTCTGTTGCATCCTGTCCGTCATGCAGTTTCCGGCGCAGCGCACCGGCATATTCCTGAGCTTCCTTTGCCTCCTGCCTGAGTACATTGCCCTCTACCGCCTGCTTCGTCTGGAAGGAAAGATGGTAATATTCCTCTGCGTTTACCGGAGAGCCGTCCTTTGCCAATACCTTCACCGTATACATCCGGTTTTCCAGATTCCAATTCGGTATGGTCACGCTCTTGCCTCCGCTGCCATTGTCCTGCCCGATCCCGACCTGATTCCCGTCACCGTCATACAAAACAAGGTCATAATCACAGCCCTCCGGGATGTGGTCGAGCGTCACGATTATGTCAAGATCATACTTATCATGTAATTTGCCTAAAATCCTGTGTTCCACTATATTGAATTTATAATAATCGACATCGCCCTGATCCGACAGTCTCCCCTGCAGGTAGCCGTCCGGTTTGTTGATAAGCCAAGTCAAGTCAAGCGCCCTCCCGAAACAGTCCTCACCCTCAGCTTTGTTGCTCTTCCAGTAATAATCATTGGGAACCTTTTCATTCTCTTTGATAACCTTGTAGGAATCCTGTTTAACGGCAACTTCCTTCGGATCCCAATGGATCACTTTGTGTGGTACTGATACGTAATTCATCTTTACGACACTCATCTTTCGCTCTCCTTATTATATAACCATTTCTTATATCTTATTTATTAGAAAAGCTGCTGCAACTTATTAAGGAATACCTCATAAAATTCCCGTTCTTTGATACGTGCCTGCTGCGCCTCGATACTTCTATACCCAGATCCCAGAGGATGATCTAAATCATACAGAGCCTGTTTCGTTGCCAGAATGGCAGATCCCACGGTGCTTCCCAGAATATCCGAATAATCCGCTTCACCCCTTAACATTTTGTTGCATCTCTGTACCATCATCTGGGATATATGGCTCATCATACCGTTTTTCTGGATGCCCATACCGTTCGCATAGACTTCCTTCGCCGCCTCCATCCATGCATCTTTTACTTTCTGCGGAGCATGCGGGCCAATCATCTCAAATGCCTGTTCGTCATAATCGACTGTATTGTCCTGTGCTGCTTTTTCCTCCACAAGTTCCATGAATCCCGCAGTCTCAGAACCAGCACTTTTTTCTGTCTTTCGTGCGGCATATTCTGCCATCGGGTAACCTACTCCAATTCCATTGACACTCATTTTACAAGTCCTCCCTTATTGCCACTTATAACACTTTCCTGAACTGATATTGATACATATCGGAATACATATTGCCGGAATACTGCGGTGTCAGCCGATTATTCAATGCATTCATATCCACCGCGAATCCGCTGTCCACCACGGAAAACGCACCGTTACTGAACCGGAACTGTGAGGTGAAATCGGGAATCCCCACATCGCCGCTCACCCCAATATTTCCTATGATATTTCTGAGGGCATCCCGCATCTGATCAACCTTAACATTATCCTTTGTATGGTTGATCAGCTTATCCGCCTTGCCGGGCAGACCGCCAATGTTTCCGTCAGGCAGCATATAAAGATTCTTCAAGGAGACATCCTGTCCGGTAACGCCTTTCAGGTAACGCTTCACCTCCTGCACGTCCGTAGCATATTGGTATGCGTTCTCAGGCAGATTCCCCACGCTGTCAGCGGTCCCTATATAATACCGGTACATTTTATCGCTGTACTTTTCACGCACCAGCTTCTGCACCTGTTCCCTGATATTCTCGTCCTCTATCCCATCCACGGTCACGTCTCCGTTACTCCTGATCCTCACGCGCATCCCCTCGATATCCTCACGGGAAACGCCCCTGTCTTCCAGATCCTTCACGAAGTCCTCCGTAAGATCATTTTTCAGTTCCGCTTTCTGCTGTGCCTTTTCCGCATCTTTGAGGTTGGCAAAGATCTTTACATACTCCCGCTCCGCCTCGCTCAGTTCCTTCCCTTCTGCCATATCCTGCAGCAGTTCATCCACCGTGCAATCTCCTTTATACTTCTTTTCTTCCGGCAGGCTCTCAAACTGCTTCCGGTGGAGCTGTTCCATCTCCTTTATGTAATTCTGTTCTGTCTCCCGCAGGACTGCATTATATTGATCCAGATAGTCCCGCCAGTTTTCATCCTTCCGGCTGTATGCGCTCTGTAAATTCCCATACGCTTCCCTTATGGCATCCGTCTTTTCATGCTCCTTATTTTCAGTAACATGGAAGCTGATCTGATAATAATCATCCGGAGAAACTGCCTCCCCGTTTCCATTCTCTACCTTAATGCAATATTTGTTGGTCGCGATATCCCAATTAGGGATGCTCAGTTTTTTCCGTCCTTCTCCGTCCCACTCTGCCTTTCCCACCTGATTGCCGTATTCATCATACAGGGTGAGGTCGTAATCACAGCCTTTCGGCACATCAATATAAGCTTCCACACCAAAATAATTTCGCTGAAAGCTCAAAAACGGGATGGAAATATTATAGAAATCCACATCCTTCGCATCGCTGAGATTACCTCTCAGACTGCTGGTCTCGTCCTTGATCAGAAAGTTCAAGTCTAGAAATGTGCTGCCCTTCTCCTGATCGGAAACCTCATAAGTGGTATGCTGCCTGCGATAAGTGTCATTGCTGCTGAGCGTACAGGTATCCTCCTGCAATACCATGTTTTTCTTCAATCTTCCATCAAAAAAAGCCTCTGTCTCTTTTCCCGTCATAAAGAATATTGGTTTTTCTCGAAAAGCCGCTCCCCTCGCAGAGCCTTGATCATTTACCGCATTGATTCCCATTTCCAAACATTCCTCCGTTATTTTCTCCTATCACTTGCTTCCCGCAGATTTTCTTTCTGAAAGCGGTCTATAAAGCCATTCTTCATATGCGCTGAGCGCCTTATTCTCCAACCATGCAGGTATACCAAACCGGTTGCGTTTCCCCTCAGTCTTTTCTTCCGCCACCACAGTTTGTGACGTATCGTTTACGCCATTTATGTCCGGCTTTTGCCCTATCGCCTGTTTATATTTCTTGAACAATTCTTCTGCAAATGCTTTACTTAATTCAGCCTGATCGATACACTGAAAAAAGCCGCAATGATAGCCTGTAAACGCTCTCTTTCCATCGATGTAATAAGATGACTCCGCCGCATCAATGTCTTTCGCCGTGATTTCAAATTCCGTTTTTGCAGGGTTATTAAAAATATTACCCTTCTCTTCCGACGACCAGATCTCGATCATTGTTTCTATATCGCCCTTCCTGCGAGCATCAAATCCATTTAAGGAATCGGCTTCATCCTCTGATATGTCCCCGTTAAAATAATCTACAAAAGCATCCTTTGAGCCGTCCTTGGTTGACAGCCTCTTTGTCTGTGAATTATAGATGTATGTATTCTGACTTCCAACTCCACTAATACTCATAGCAATTCTCCTCATCTTTTATCATCTATTTTTAGTGCCTGAAACAGATTCATCCAATATTCCCATGATTCCTCTCCCGCATTGTCATTTCTGTCAAATTTCTCTTTCACCTCCTTCCATCTCTTTGGATCGAAGGTACATATCCAGCTGTTAATGCCGTCTTTATTCAGAAATGAAATGCTGTTTGGCCCGATCTGCATAATACCTCCTGAGGTCCGCTTTGTCAGTCCTCTGACCTCAAAAGTTGCATGGAACCATGCCTCTTCATAGGAATGTACAAGATTCGGATATTGAGATAAGTACTCCTTTGCAAGGGAATCCAGCTTTTTGCGGGCCTCTTCATCCATGATGATCAACCCGCCGCTGCTTTCATAGCCGTTCGGTGTAATGTACCGTATCCCTGTCTTCTGATCCTGCCTGACCGTAAAGTTTATCAAAGGCTTTTCTACTAATTCCGATACGCCCAATGCTTCTTTAATTCCCTGCTCCAATTCACTGTCTACTACAACCATATTAAACAATCCGCAGCCAAGGTCATTGATCAGAAACTTAAGTCCGGTCTTCTCGTCCACCTGTATATCGTTTTCATTTAACTTCCAGTTAAATGCCTCACCACGTTCTTTATCATAAATACACAAATAACTGCCAAGTCTCCCCGTAATGGAAAATTTTTCTGTTTCCACTTCCTTAATGGAACTCGTATCATATCTGTGTGTCCTCGTTTGAAACGTTCTGGCATATACACCGCAGCCGGACATCGTCTTCCTCTCCGATCTGGTGTATGAATCCAGACCGGCATTCGTCTTTCTTAGCAGGGTATCCGCAAAACAT
The DNA here is from genome assembly GCA_014804385.1 of Lachnospiraceae bacterium. Taxonomy (GTDB): domain Bacteria; phylum Bacillota; class Clostridia; order Lachnospirales; family Lachnospiraceae; genus UBA3282. The sequence continues at coordinate 9,801 of JAAUZW010000003.1, forward strand.
CCGCTTCCCGTATTTTTTACATTTCCTGCGGCACCGCGTTTTTCTGCCACTCCCCATACGGCGTTTTGATCATTTACAGCATTGATTCCCATTCTCAAGCAGACCTCCATTGTCATCAATTATTTTAATGACGCACCTCTGTCAAAAATGAAGAAACTCGTCTTCTGTAAATAATACGAATCAGCGCCCAGAAAAGTTTCACTTTTATAAACCATTTCTATGGAAATACCATGAGCTGTCCGGATTCTCAAATGCCTTATTTGTCTGCTGGCAGGCAATATACCCTTTCAAATTTACCATCCGCATCTTATAAGCCTCATCCAATCTAGCCAAATCCTCGTCAAGTGTCAGCGACCTTTTCCCCGTAAGTTCATAGAAAACTTCACGATCTCCTTTTTCATGTTCTTTTACAATTTCGTTGTAACGAGTTTCATAGATATCTATGATAGATTTCATCACATCTTCCACATTATAATTTCCGTCTTTTAACGTCTGACTGCTGATGCCCCGCATTGCCGTATAATGTTCCCACGCAACCTCGTTTGTGTTTTGAATGGTAAGTTTTCTGACATTGATGTCATCTGATGCGGGTTCTAATTTGTTTACCATTTCCCGAAGCATATCTCTTCCTTCATCAGAGATAGAAAAATTTATTGACTGCTTTGCCGTCTTGGGGATTGCTTCTCTAACTGTTGTTTTTCGCTGCATAGAATTGGTTGCCATTCCCAGATAATCACAATTCTGCCTTACTCCGCTGATAACCACTTCTTGGTCCTCCTTTTTCTGCATAAAAAGAGCGTTACTCTCTATCCAAATTTCTGTCCTTAGAAAACAACGCCATCCATAGCTCTATATTTCATTTTGTCTGATATCGGGACATTTCTCTTCTCCTGATTCCAAACTAGCCAAACAGATCATACTTGCTTGCCAGTGAGGAATAAAGCGATCCGGTGGAAGAATACTGACTGGACAAGCTTCTCTGGTTGGTTCGGGCATTGTCGGAAACCCGACCCGCCGCATATGCCGCCTTTTTGATGAAGCCCGTGGTGTTCCCCAGCACCTTTTCCAGAGTATCAAGATCCGCCCCTTTCAGCTTATCCTTATCAACACTCAATCTTCCGTCCTTTGCGACACTGATTCCAACGCTCTCCAGCGCCTCCTTATTATTGACAGCCGCAGAATTTAACATCTGGCTGTAATAATCATTCAAGGTGCCGGACGTATTCTTCAATGCAGAGAGCGTATCATTATACTTTCCTACAAAGTCCTCTATCGCATTGTAGATGTCCTTGTTATCCCCGCTCTCCCGTGCTTTGGCAAAAAGGGAATCCTCCCCGCTCTCCATAAGGGCAGATGCTGCCTCCGATAACTGATCCGCTGTCTTTTCCAGCTTTTCATATTTGATTTTAGTGGCGGCATTCGTTTTACTGCTGTTGTTCAAAGCGCCCAGCGTGGTGTTACCGGAATTACCCTTAATGTAATTTAAGAGCGAAGCGCTATGAATTGGCAACCCTGCTTTCCTTGCTGATCTGTTCAGCATCTGTGTTGTGATTCTCATCATGTTGTTAATCCTCCTGTTTCATAAATTTTTTATTGTATTTCCTTTTGCTTAAGCATAGCTTATTTACTTATCCTCCGAAACATACTCCAGATATGCTTTGATAAAATCCTGATATTTATATTTGGAGATCAAAAGGCTGCTGCCGTTCTTCATCCGTATCTCTGTCCGGTTGTACCTTTCTACATATTTCATGTTGATCAGATACCCCCTGTGTATCCTGAAAAATCCTTCCTTCAATTCATTCTCCAGTTCGCCAAGCTTTCCATAACATTCTACTTCCTCGTCCTTCATGTACACGATGATCTTCCTGTTACTGCTCTCAATGTAGTAGATATCATTCACCGAAACCTTCCTTGTCTCGCTGCCATTCCGAATCAGTATTTCCTTCGGCTCCGTGCTCTTCTTTGTCTCCAGATAGCGATATTCCCGCACGGCCTGTGCAAACACTTCTTCAAATTCCTCTTCATCTATCGGCTTCACCAGATACTGAAAAGCATTGACCGAAAAAGCCTTGGGCATATATTCCGGATCACCGGATACAAATATCAAAAGCGGCAGGCTCCCCCACACAGCTTCCCCACGCTCTTCCTGCCACTTTCTGATCTGCTCTGCCGCTTTCATCCCGTCAGTGCCACCCATAGAAATATCCAGAAAAAGGAGATCAATCTGTTCTCTGTCTTCCTGCTGCCAGAACTGCAGCAGTTCTCCACCGGAGGAAAATTCCATGATCCGGCACTCCTCTTTTTGCATTTCTATCAATCTTTTTATATAAATACGTGTGTTCTCTTCATCATCGCAGACCACAATATTCAATCCGTCTCACCTCATGTTTGTTATCTATTATGTCTGATATTATCCGTCCAACTATTTTATCGGCTAAAATCCACAGAAAGGAAGTCGGCGTGTTGTATCTGGACATTTAGAGGTAGTGACTGGACATTATGGAAAAACGCTTAATGTTGCTATGACCGCATACTGCTTACTCGAAATGATCCAGATAATTCTGCAAACCATTCGCCAGCTTCCCGATATGCACACCGTCTACAAAAGAATGATGTACCTGCACGGAAAAAGGAAGGATTACCTTATTATCCCGGACAAAATATTTCCCCCAATCGATCATTGGCGTTGCATTGTCTTTTTTCCCGGATTCCGTATGGGAGATATGCGTAAAGGACACCCACGGGAAGGAAGAGAACTGGTAAATATCATTTGCCATAGGTCCCGTAAAATATTCCTTCTGGTTCCTGACCGTTTCGGTGGCAAGGGCAACATATTCCTCTATAGTGTCCTGCATTTCCACATTGACGACTTTAAAAAGCTCGCTGCCTTGATCCAGATAAGTAAATGAAGTGTTGATTTTGTCGTAAATAACCGGCTTCCCGTCAAAGAAACGACAGCGGAATTCTGTAATCTCATTGGCGCATTTTGTTACAGCGAATACAAAAGAGAAGGTAAAGGAATAGCCTTGCTCTTTGACTTTCTTCAAAAAATTGGTAATATCCAGTTCAAAGGTTACACAATACTGTGGCTGCACGCTGTTCCGGAATATCTCACAGTGCATAACCCTGTCCCATGTTGTTACATCGATTTCTCTCATAATGTTTCCCTCCTGTCGAGTTTTGTAGTCAATTATGGTTTTAGTCTTTTCATGACTTCTCCGTTGTTATTATAGGTTTTATGTTGTCTGATGTCAATATGTTGTATTATGTCATAAGGTAAAAAAATGGGACTTACCCATTCGTAAGTCCAATCCAAGAAAACTATTCAATTCCCAGCGCTTGTATTGCATGCATGATATGGATTTTCATGGCATTCTTCGCACCCTCCGCATTTCTCTGCTCTAAAAAATCCATGATCATCCGATGGTCATTCACCGTATCGGAGACGGCTTTTTGGCTCATCGCCGACAAGGTAACGCCTTTGGCGATCGCCTGATAAAGAATCGGCATAAGCTGATTCATAAACTCGTTGTGGGTCGCCTGTGCGATTGCTTTATGAAAGGAATGCTCATAGTCTGTACGATCTTGTCCGGTTTTGATCTCCTGTTCAATCTTCTGTCCAAATTCTAAAATTCTTTTAATCTCTGCATCCGTCCCTCTGATCGCCGCCAGATATGCCGCTTCCGGCTCAAAAATCAACCTCATCTCATATAGGTCTTTCGCATTTACTTTGATATCGGATAGCCGTCCTAAAGCCGGTTCCTGCTCCAATGCCGTCCGGGTGACAAAAGTTCCTTTTCCCCTTTGGATTTCCAGAATATCATAAGCAACTAAAATCCGTATGGCTTCTCTCAGGGTCGTCCTGCTGACATTCAGTTCTGCCGACAGTTCGTTTTCGTTTGGCAATTTATCTCCGGCTTTAAAGCGTTTTTCTATTGTAATCATAGATAATATCGTGTCTGCGATACTCTGTGAAAGCATTTTATTGTTCATCGCTTATATCACCTCGTTTTTTTTGATATTATACTATGAGTGGCGGTCAACTTCATACAACTATTGCTTGTTATGTCTTAAAACAAATCGCTATGTGTTCCTGTTCTTGTTAAATATAATATCAATTCTCCATTATCAATTTCATAGATAAGAAGCCAATCTGGTGTTATATGACATTCTCTGCAACCAGAATAATCTCCACTTAAATTATGATCACGATTCTTTTCTGGTAACTGTTCACCATTTGCCAATTTATTTATAATGTCCTCTAATAGTTTTACATCATAACCTCTTTTAGCGATCCTTTTATAGTCTTTTCTAAAAGATGTATGATACCTAATCTTCAGCATTTAAATCCTCCATCAACTCCTCCACAGAAGAAAATGCACGGCTTAAATTCCTTCCATGTCTCACATCATCAATGGCTCTAATTGTGTCTGCATTCGGAATATCCATTGAAATTGCAAATGGTATCCTCTGTTCTCTTACTGCTTGTTTTGCTGATATTGTAAAAAAAGTGGTCATATCCATTCCAAGATTAGAAACAAGTTCTTGTAACTGCGTTTTCAGTTCCTCGTCTATTCTCATTGTTATATTGGTGGTTGCCATATTATCAACTCCTTCCTTTACAATATTATATTATCCAATAAGTATCTCGTCAATACGCTGTATGTGCATTGCCCCTCAGCGCTTGATAGGTGCGAAAATCTGCGCCATTTCTTATTTCTTTCCCATTTACCATGGCAGCCAATTCTTCATCCGAGAAAATTCTTTCATAAGTATGCCCCTTTTCTTGAAACCACTCCTCCCAGCCGGAAACCGATTCAATACCACCCTTTATACTGCCTTCTATGATCGCCTGCATGATCGCGTTATAAATGTCTGTATCATTTTCTGAATACATAAATCCCCATCCTTTTGACTGGTCACTATTATCCATGTATTGTATTCCGTTACAGGCAATCATCATAAAACCATTTTCTGTTCTTACAACATGACCTGCAGCCTCCGCCTCAGCAAGCCCCATTGCAAGACCATCACTCTTCACTAAGTTAGGATATTTCTCTTTATACAGATCCGCCAGCTCTTGCAATTTATCAAGTTGCTGTCCGTCACCACTCATCATAAGCCATGAGCCTTTTCCTTCATACCCCTTCACCTTCATGCTGTTATACGCATCATTTGCCGAAAATCTACTGCTCTGTTCTGACACGCCGGGCGAATTTGGAGCAACTGTAATTCCTGCTGAATCAAATAGAGCAGTTCCTATCTTCCGTCTATTGCTTCTATTCACGTTTTCATAAAGATAAGAATTAGAACTTCCTACACCACCGATGCCCATTTTTCAAATCCTCCCAGTAATCCCTTACCATCCAAGGCTTGCTTAAATAACCCTGCTTCCATATAATCTTTCATCATGAGTTGAACCATTTTCATCCAGTCCTGCTTTACACTTTTAAATGAATCCGTTCCGTCTGGCAGCTCAAAATATCCATTATGTACAGCATTGTCACGATAGTAATTCAATGTATGCCAGTTTCCAAACGTGCTGGCGCTTCCTATTCCTTTCGTATCCGCATAACTGCATAGCGCGAACATTTCGATCTCTGTTGCATTTCTCGGATCAACATCATTGATATTGATATGATACTCTTCCGTTTTACCTTGCCTTGTCACATTCACTTTAATGATCGGATTCTCCTCGGAATAATCTTCCGCATACATGGCGCACATTCCGTAATGTACCGTGTTGTTTTTTTCATGTAAGAATCCAATTCCCAAAACCCCGTCATTGGATTTGGACGTCTCCGTTTTTATCGAATATTCTTTTGTCTGCTTTGTTATATTTTTTCTTTTGTATTCATTTGTATAAATGCCGGAAGTTGTATTGTTTGTAATTTCCATGCTCTATTTTCCTTTCAATTATATTGGCGGCGCATCTATCGGTCGCAGATGCTTATTGGATCTTTTCCAGTTTCCTTAATAACGTTGCATAAAACTTCTTTTCCCTCTGTAGGGACTCTGCCTTGTTCTCATCCACTTTTCCCAATGGATTTTCAATTCTATCCAGAATCTTTCTCGTTGCAGCCAGACTGCTTTCTACAGTATTTCCGAAAATCTTATCATCCCCGCCTGTCATAAGATCCTGCTCCATGACAAGCTGCGAAAGTGTACTGAAACCGTCCGAAAATGGATTCACTCCGCTTTCTTCCAGTGTTTCCTGCCATGCTTCTTTCACGCTTTCCGGAACAGCGGATAAATAGTAGTTGCTTAAATGTGTGATCCTCTGTTTCATACGCTCGTCAGCAAATTCATAAGTTTTGTTTGCTGCTATTTGCCGTTCATAGGCCTCTTGTGCTGCGGTATTTGCCGCCGACTCCCACCATCCTTCTTTATTTTTGCTGTATTTCATACCATTTACAGTAAAATCTTTCGAGACATCTATCCCAAAATAACTCATTACTCTGGATACATTTTCCGTCCACTTTTGGTATTCGGGAGTGCTGAATGCAACTATATTTGCTGTTCCTCCTGCATTCCGGAGCAGCATTATTAAAGCGCTTGCCATTTCGGCAGCCTTCTCATGCGCTTTCTGATTATAAAGATCACCCCCGGATATACCAACAATTTCTTTCCCAACTGTCAACACAAATCCGCCCTCTACCGTTACTTTTGCCCCTTCCGCAATATCGATGGAATTATGTAGTTTATCTACAGTTGTTTTTTCCGCTAAACTAAGAGGTTTTCCCATTCCTGCCATCAAATCTTCGCGGGAAATAACCCTAATCGAAGTTCTATTACACATGAATTTACCTAGTTCTGCTCTGTTTTCTACATTTGTCACTTTTTTTGATGTAAGTAGACCTGTGTATGGGTTTATGCACCCTAAATTATTAATGTCCATTTTTTAATCCTCCATTACTGTAAAATATTTTTCTGTGGCTCCTCTGTTGGTCAAAGACATCTTTAATAATAATACGAACCAGTCCTCAAAAAAGTTTCGTTTCTCCTATCTTTTTCTCATCATAAAAGGCAGGTTGAATCCCCTGCCCTTGGCTTTGTAACCTATTGCTTTTTTATACTTCTACGCTGTGTCTGCTTGGATACCTGGTTTCGGATGATGTAAATGTATCATCCACAGAAACATGGATGTGCCCGCTGCTGTCAATGGCATACTCATTGCCATAAATGGAAAATGTGTCCCCCTCTTTATAGCCAGCCGCTATCCAGTTCATGTGATTCCACCGTTCAATGTTCTTATCCACATTTATCACGTCACCGGATTCCTGCAGGATATAGGTATGCTTCCCGGCGCCTGCATCTATGGAAAAGAAACCCGGAGTAATACCGACTTTCTCACAGATCGCTAACACTTCTTTCCTGCTGTATAATTCCTCCCACGGCTCCCTCCCCTGTGCCAGATTCGACAGAATATTCCCTGCCTTACTCATTTCCCATCTGGAGTCTCTTTCTCCCGGATTCCTATTTTCTGTTAACAAAGATTCTGACACTGCCCATCCTATATAACCATTATTGACGGCCCAAGGATACCGTCTGCCATCAGGCGCAGTCCATGCGTAATAGCTTTTATTATTTAGAACCAGGGAATTGTTTACCGCATGAATGCCTGGCAAGGTGCCTGTATTGATCTTGGGCACCGCATAATTTGGCACTACCTGCCTGCTTCCATTATAATCAAAACACATAACGCCATAATCCTTAAACTCAGGATTATATCCGCACTCCACATTCGTCCCAAAATTGATCGCATCCAGAATCGCTCTTGGATTATTATAGTTTGCAAAATAATAGGATAATTCACTTGCCGATACATTTGCACTTTTATCTATCAATGCCGCTATGGATTCCTTTGAAAAACTCCTTGCACTGTCCGAAATGCTTAGACTATCTCTCTTTTTGCCGTTTCCTGATCCTGACAATAATCGGAGTACTGCCTGCTGCCTTGCTATTTTGTTTGTTTTTTTCGTATGTACCAATGGCTGATGCACTCGATTGGCACCTGTAAAATCTGTTTGAATCATCTTGTCTTCCCCCTGATCATGATTTCAAAATGCTGGCTTCATACCGTTCCATTGCCCTGATTACATTTCGTTTTCTTGAAAAAACACTCTTTCCCTGCAAACTCTCATGTGTTTCATTCTCTTCCTGTCTTTCTTGAAGTTGTCCTCTGATCAGCGCTTTCCTGGCCTGTCTTTCTTCAAACTGCTCCCGCAAATACTTTCTCTTTTCGTAGTGATTTTGCATCGCGGATTTTTTCTTTGCCCTCTTCTCTATCTTTTCATCCTGATTGCGGCTGCCCGACGATGAATGACTGTTCGTAACATACGTTTTAGGGCTGCCACAGCAATTTCCGTTTTCATCAAAAATCAATTCGTCGTTCACAACTCTTGCTCCCTGTGCACTCCAAAACACAGTCTCCATCTGCTTACTGACCGGTACATGTGCCAGATTCTTTTCCAACTCTTCGGCTTCTTTGGGATCTTTGATACATTTCTCCAAATACACAGGTGATATCGTCACTTTATAATTAGAAGCCGTTAAACAAGGATACTTATCTTTCAGGTACGCATAATACTCTGATGCATTCGTATATTTTTTCCCTGCTGCCTGCTCCGCTTCCTGTTTCTCTGTTACTTCCTTTTTTGAGGAAGTGTACCTGCTTTCATAAACATTTCCATAAGCGCTGCTTAATCCTGTTACTGCCATATTTTTCGCCCTCCATCCCATTCAAAAAATTTTCCCAACATACAGCTTTCAAAATATGCCGTCTGCTGTATTTATCGCCCGTCTGCGCAAATTTTTCATAGGTTTGGAGCGAATGGTTCCATTTTGGGCGCGAAATTCCCAGTATGCCGTTACGATTCCGCCGCGGTTTTTCCGTTCATCATTACCGTAAGGCTGAATCTTTTCCTGCCGTCTGCCTCATTGATCACTATGTCAATATCGCCCATATACTTCCTAGCGCATCTCTGGATATTAGATAATCCAAGGCCATGCAGCTTCCCGTTTCCCTTGCTGCTGACTGGCAGACCGCTTCTCTGCTCTATTATAACTTCCTCTGAAAAATCATTCTCAACCTCTATAAAAAACAGACTGCCTTTTACATAGGAATGTAACTTTATCTGCTTTTCTACTTCTGTATTGCAGTTTGTCGTCCTGCTGCACGCTTCGATGGCATTTTCCAGTGCATTGTTCAGGATAACGGCAATATCATAAACATCGATCATTAACTTGTGGGGATAGGCAAAATCAACCTGAAACCGGATCTGTTTCTTCTCTGCTTCCTGCCCTTTCTGGTGGATGATAATATCCGTGATCGGGTTCCCCGTCTGATAGGTAAAATCTAATCTGCTGACTGTTTCCTCCATCTTACCGATGTAGCTTTCCAGTTCTTCATTCACGGAACCTGCCGCATTTTTGACAAGCAGAGTGACATTAGCCATATGACTCCTCATATCGTGTCGGAGTCCTCGCATATCCGTATAGATATCCTGTATTTCCACAATCTCTTTCTGCATCTGCCGCACCTGATTTTCCAGCATGGCACATTTCCCCGTTTCCTCGTTGTACTGTACCAGTTTCTGGAACAATACGACACTTGCGATAATAGTAGAAAGCAGCAGAGCACAGATGACAGGTATCCAGAATTTTGTTGCCGGAACCGTATCATAAATGATTACCGCCATTCCATTTTCAACCGATAGGATCATCATCTTTATTAACACCGTAATGCACAATGCTGCAACACAAGGTAAAATCAGAAAGACATTTTCCTGTTTCTGCAGCGGATAGTCTCTTTTCACAAATTTTTTGCTGATCAAGTGCAGATATCCATACAACAGCAGTGCATACAAGAGCGCCCATAAGGCTACGAAAATAAGATTAGATATTTTGGTCCAGACCAGCGCTTTTTCTATTGTATTTATAATTCCTCCCGCTAATAAATAACCAAAAATCTCATCATATAATCCGTCAAATACCATTTCAAATACATGAACCATATATTTTACAGTCTCTTTCCCTGCCATAAAGCTAAAAGCAACAAAAAACTGTTTTTGTATATCTTTTTGAAAGAAAACGAACTGCATAATCAACAGAATGCAAAAATCTAAGATCATCGCCACAACTCTATCACTCGGAAATCTGCCGCTTAATATTTCAAATACTACAACCTGGATAAAAAACCAGGCAGCACCCCAGGCTGCCAGAACCATCCTTTTGCTATATTTCCCTTTCAGAAAATCCATTGCATAAAAACCGCTTAATATACTATCAATCAAATAGATAAAAACTGAAAGCAGCCGCATTTCAGACATTGACAATTCCTCCGTCTTTTACATAGCGCATATAAGCTTTGATGAAATCAGGATATTTCGTCCTTGCAAGGAGAAGATTATCCCCATTTGCGACCTGTATGCAATTCGCACTGTAAGCAGTAATTTTTTCCATGTTAACAAGATAACATCTGTGACATCGGTAAAAGGAGCTGCCTAACCTGTTTTCCAGTTCTTCCATTTTGCCATAAACTTCCAGTGTTCTATCCGCTGTGTGGAAAATAACCTTTTTATTGCCGCTTTCTATGTAGTAAATATCTCTCAGCCATATTTTCTGCTGTGCGCCGGAACTTTTTACCATAATCTGTTTTTTATTCTGTTCATCAAAGACGGATGCTTCTTTCCGCGCCCGGCTGAAAACCTCTGAAAATTTTTCTGCATCAATGGGTTTTATCAGATAATGGAAAGCGTTTACATCAAACGCCGTCTCCATATATTCCCGATATCCCGTCACAAAAATAAGAATGCTCCTTTGTGCGAGACATTCTTCCTTCTCCCTGATATGCCTTGCTACATCCATACCGGATATTTCTCCCATTTCAATATCAAGGAAGGAAATATCAAAATCCTCTCCTGCATTTATCATTTCCTCACCTGACTGGTATGCCACAACATCCTCTTCCGGCGCCTGTTCTTTTATCAGCCGGGAAATTTCTTCCCGGATTGCCCTGTCATCATCACAAACTGCGATCCTCATATATCTTTTTCCCTTTCACAACATACATACCTATTTTTCAATATATCGACATAAATGCTTTATCAGCTAATTTCATGGCGCGAAATGTTCCATTTTGGGCGTAAAATATGATGTACGTCCATAGAGGAACTCAAAACCTTGCTAGTACAGACCTTCGTAGATTTTGCTGGGCATACGAAATGATGCATAAGCACTGGCACACTGTAAAAGAACCGCCGCTTTACGATTTTTTAATCATCAAAGCGGCAGCTCTCTTCTACAGTTCTTTTACTTATGCTTTTTATAGCCATATATTATAGCACAATTATGGCACAGTTCAAAAACACTTACAGATGATCCCAGCGTTATTGAAGTAACCAGTCAATCAAGTATACTGATTTAATTCCCTCATAAGACTTTATATAACTCCTGTCCATTGATAAAACCATTTTTTCATAATTATCAGGTATCATTCTAAGCGGACGAAGTTCTCTTTCCCTCGCTTCTTCTGACTGCATACTTTCTGTTACCTGTATATACATTTTATCATCCGGTTTCTCGGCTACAAAGTCTACCTCCGTATCTCCCACTTTGCCGATATACACCCGATAATCCCTTCTAAGTAGTTCTAAAAAAACGATATTTTCCAGAATATGCCCCCTATCTCCATCCCGATATCCAAGAAGCATATTGCGAAAGCCCATATCTATGATGTAATTCTTCCCGAGGGTTTTTAACAACTGTTTGCCTTTTACATCATACCTGCCTACCGAATAAAATACAAAAGCACTGCGTAACATAGCTATATATTTATCTACTGTTTTTCCGGCTACGTGTTTTCCTTTCGTCTTTTGAATATCTCCTTCATCAGCCAATACGTTTCCTATATTATTCGGGGATGTAATACTTCCAATATTGGAACACAAAAACATCACAATTTTTTGCAGCATATTCTGGTCCGCCGAATCATTACGCTGTAAAATATCACGCAGCACTACCGTAGAGTATATACCCTCTAATGCTTGATTACTCCGTGCCTCGTTAAACTGATACTCTCTCAGTATTGGCATTCCACCAAACTGCAGATATTTTTGAAATTTCTCTTCCAATGTTACAGCAGCATCAAACTCATAAAAATCCAAAAACTCCTTAAAGGAAAGTGGTAATATCTTTATTTCTATATATCTTCCTGATAAGATCGTCGAAAATTCTGTCGAAAGAAGATAAGCATTTGAACCTGTTATATAGATATCCACATCGAAATCCAACCGAAACGACTCGATCGCTTTTTCCCAATGTTCCACCATTTGCAATTCATCAAATATCAGATAATTTCTTTCATTCTCTACGATATGTTCACTGACATAATCATAAAAGGACAGGTAATCAGTCAGATTTCTATATTTCAAGGATTCCAAATTCATATGAACAATGTTATCTTCGGATACACCGTCGTCAACCAAATACTGATGAAACAAATCAAGAATGGATGATTTTCCACACCTGCGGATACCAGTAACCACCTTAACCAAATCTACATCTTTATTTTGTATCAGTTGTTCCAAATAGGACGGACGATTTATAAGCATATTCATGCAGCACCTCCTTGCTTTCTTGCCTCTATTTTATCGCTAGTCCCATAATTGTCAATAGTTTTCGACTTTCAAGTCTTAAATCATTCGTAAATCTACAATTTTAGACTTTTATGTATAATATTTTTCATCCTAGTGATTTCAGCTTTCTGCGGTATTCCGCCATTTCCTCCTCGCTTACCGTGTCCATGACATGCTGCAACTCACTGACAACGGAATTCCTCTCCTTCGGCAGATAGGCAGTGACCGGGTAAAAATTTGAACTGGAATTGGCAAATAGATGCGTCCGTATCTGTAAATTCTGAATGAACACCTGCAACTCCCGCAGGCGCTCCTTCTCCCCGGCGGGGACAAACCCGCCCTCCTGCTCCATGCGGTACAGCTCCGTGTCCGGGAACAGTGTAAGGGAATCCACCGAGATAAAATAAGGGTTTAACCGGCTGAACAGCTTTGCGCTGTTCACCGCGTTATGGTATCCTCCACCCTTCCCCGCAAGCCCAGTCATGTAGACAAAATAATATTCTATCCCTGCCTCGTCCAGTTTCCGGCACTGTTCCAGAATGTCAGCCGCCGTGTATCCCTTGCCCGCCAATGCAAGTGTGTCATCGTCCCCGCTCTCCGTCCCGATGCTCAAACCGTTTATCCCCATTGCCCGGAGCTTCTTAAGCTGCCACACTTCCTTGTCCATAATATCCCTTATGCTCGCGAACATCGCTATCGTCTGGCACTTGATGAGGTAATCCCGCACCGTGAGCGCGCGGAGTTTCAGGTTCTCATAGCTCATGGCGAAAGGGTTCGCCCCCGTCCAGAAGATGCGCCTTGCATAGGGCTGGTAGCTTTTGATCTCCTCCAAATCTTCCTCGAACTCCTCCATCGGGGACATACGGAAACATTCACCTTTATAAAGACTGCAGAAACGGCATTTTTGATAGGTACAGCCGGAGGTCGCTTGGATGATGACGGAATGCGCCTCGTAAGGCGGCCTCCATGTTCTTCCCGTAAAATGCAACTGGAATCACCTACCCTTAGATATCCTCTTTTGCACTAAGTTACATCCAAAGCTCCACAGATTCAAGTACTGTCTTTTTTTAGTAGTAGTATCTTTTTTCGTACTATCTATCTAAAATAGCCGTATCTTGATTTTGCTCAGCCGCCGGAATATACTGATGGGGAAAGAGGTACAACGAAATGGCTGAAAACAAGTTTAACAAGGAAGAAACGATTGCCCGCTGCGTTCCTATGAGCAAACTCCAGTCCGTGATCGGAGGCAAATGGAAAATACTGATCTTATGGTATGTGTTCTTTTACAAAGTCCAACGGTTCGGGGAACTGCTACGCCGCCTTGACGGGATCACGCAGTCCACGCTGACAAAGCAGCTCCGGGAACTGGAAAGCGACGGGTTCCTCCACCGAGAGATTTACAAGGAAATCCCACCGAAAGTGGAATACATACTTACCGAGTTTGGGGAGAGCTTCATCCCTGTTTTGCAGACGATGATGACATGGAGCGAAACATACCTCTGCCCGGATTACCAGAATCCCTATGAGAAATAGTGCATAGGACTGGTTTATTATGCAGATTCATCATACTACCCTTCCAAGTAATTTCCAGCCTGCCTGTGGAAATGACAGACCGCCGCAGATGGTGGTGAGCCATCTGCGGCGGTCTGTGCATATCCTTTGAAATTATTGTTATGCTTTTATGAAATGAAAATCGCAA
>JAAUZW010000004.1:0-86178 GCA_014804385.1 Lachnospiraceae bacterium
GATTGCTCACTATCTAAATCCATATCTCCATATACTTCACATGTTGAAATATGATGAATTCTTTTTATTCTTTTGTTATTTCTAACAACTTCCATAAGAGTCTGCAATCCCAGTAAATTTGTCTTATAAAATGCTGTCGGATTAATGATTGAATTACTGTTATGTGATTCGGCAGCAAAATTAACAATGTAATCTACCTCATATTGCTCTACAATTCGCTCCATTGTCTCATAATCAGCAATATCCGCTTTTACCATAAAGTATCTATTACTTTTCTCTACGGTTTTTAGATTTAGTTTGACAGCTGCATAAGTGCATAGATCAACATTAATTACTTTATCATTTGGAAATTTCGATAACCAATACAAAATAAAATTTGCTCCTATAAAACCATAACCACCCGTCACTAAAATATTCATTTTTGCCTCCCATAATAATCTTTACAATATTGTGCATAAAGTACTTTATGCACATATGCTACATGATGACGTAACGTAACTGTCAATACCCTATTTCATTTTTTTATTTATTTGCTGCATTTTAGTGGAATGAATTAGGAACAAAGCTGAATAAATTGGGCAGGAAGAACTGATTGAAATGCTTTCACAAACCTCTTCGAAAACTCATTTAACAAAGTAAGGACGGCTAAAATATGAAATTCATATATGCAGAATAAAATATACAGTTTAGCACTTGATGGCGACTTGTAAATGTGAGCGGATACAGAAGCCTCCCTTGAATTATGATAATTTTAAGACCTTTGTATGTTGCTCCGACTTTTTTTCAGTATTAAATATTCCGTTGCGATTCCTAACGCAAAAGGTATCATATGCGATACCAAAGTTTCTAATCCTATGTTACTTAATATTGAGAATGCTATAAGATAAATAAACTCGCCCTTTTTTAGGAATCGGTTACATTCATCATCTTTTTTCAACTTTAGGACATAGAGCATTCCGATCATTCCAAAAATGCCTGCTGATGCTCCGACAGATAGCGTCTTGAAAACATAACAGCATATTACACCACTGATTATTGCATATATATGGAACATTCCTGCATATTGAATACTGCCTATTTTGCTTTCGATTACTTTGCCTACAAGCAGCAGAGCAATCATATTTAGAGTTAAATGAACTATTCCTGCGTGCAGATATATATGAGTAATAATTCTCCACCATTGTCCTGTTTCAAACACACTCTCATATGATAATGCTCCTATTTGTCCCAATACACCTTGACATCCGGCCAAAATATTAGAAAGATATGCTGTTGCTCTATCAGCGGAAATCTCCAATAAAGCAGATTCTTCAACAAAAATAGAATTGATTATAAATGCTATTATGCAAAGTGATGCAATAATTATGTTTGCATTTCCAAACGTATCCAACTTATTTCGCACCATATACACCTCAATCACTAAATAAGATAATTTCGTGGTTTAATCAACCTGTCATCAAACTGGAATTCATCTTTTCTGTATTCCTATTCAACCATAACAAGTCCAAAGTAATTATGAAGTTCTTCTCGTGACTTAAGTGTATGTATTTCGATCCCATTATTTCTTACTGTAGCAAATACATCAATACCACACGCTTCCATTGAAGGAACCGTTTCCTTTGGAAAATTACAGAAATCAGGATTACATTTTTTACACTTTTCACAAGACTCACATCCAAAAGCGACCATAGCCCACCCCTCCTGCTGCTTCTAAACTCATTCTGTTCATTCCCTCTGTCACAAAGAAAACAAAGCCTGCTCGTAATCCTTCACATAATACTTTATATTTTTCCTGCCCTTTTGCACAATGGTATGCCCCTCTTTTTCAAGCATTTCTTTATGCGCTTCCACCCCGCCGGGATATTTGGGATTCAACTCTCCATTCGCTTTCAGGATTCTCCAGTAGGGCGTTTCATCGCTTTCCCGCTGATAGCTTGCCCATGCGGCTATGGACACAAAGATCCCCGCAGTGATCGGCTCTGTAAAATCAGCGCCGCTCTGCTTTGCAAAGTAATCCCGTATCGCGCCTACAGTGAGCAGCTTTCCAAAAGGCACAAGACGCATCACTCTGTCATATTCGATCGGCGGTGCAAAATACATTCTGTCTCCGCCGTATTTTTGTATGCTCTTTTCATCCGTAATGATCTGAAATTTGGGCATATCCTTGCTGTCATGCAGCATAGCGTTAAAATCTTTTTTATCTTCGTTTGCCATGATCTAATACCTCCTTATCCAAACCATATCCTAAGAAGCGTATCTATGCAATGAGACGGTTTTATTTTTATATCCAATATACCATGGCCTTCACTCCTTGACAATCCGACGTCCTGTCGTATAACTATACATCCCAAATGCATATTATTCAATAATATTTCTAAATTCATGCACGAAAATCAATATTATTCAAAAAAATATGCATAAATTTACACTTGCAATCTATCCTGTCTTGTTGTATATTGTTTTATGTACAAACGTGGCCTGCTATTTCTCTTTGTAGGCGATATGCGTATAGAAGATAACAGCCATAGCAAATTTATAACTGAATTTAAATGGAGGAAACTGAAATGAAAGAAAAAGTAGTTCTTGCGTATTCGGGCGGACTTGATACCACAGTTATCATCCCCTGGCTGAAAGAAAATTTTGACTATGAGGTAATCTGCGTGTGCGGCAACTGCGGCCAGGCAGAGGAACTGGACGGTCTGGAGGAGCGCGCTCTCTCAAGCGGCGCATCCAAGCTCTACATAGAAGATCTGACCGATGAATTCTGCGACGATTTCATCGTACCCTGCGTACAGGCGCACGCGGTCTACGAGAACAAATATCTGCTGGGTACTTCCATGGCAAGGCCCGTCATCGCGAAAAAACTGGTNGAGATNGCCCGCAAGGAGGGCGCTACCGCNATCTGCCACGGCGCNACNGGCAANGGCAACGACCAGATCCGTTTCGANCTGGGTATCAAGGCNCTNGCNCCNGACTTAAAGATCATNGCTGCATGGAGAAACGAGAAATGGACCNTAAACTCCCGTGAGGAGGAGATCGAATACTGCCGTCAGCACGGCATCAATCTTCCTTTCTCCGCAGATTCCAGCTACAGCCGTGACCGCAANCTGTGGCACATCAGCCACGAGGGTCTGGAGCTGGAGGATCCNGCCAANGAGCCTAACTNNGAGCATCTGCTGGTACTTGGCACCACACCCGAGAAGGCTCCCGANGAAGGNGAATANGTNACNATGACCTTTGANAAGGGTATCCCCACCTCCGTCAACGGCANNAAGATGAAGGTAGCGGATATCATCGCTNCCCTGAATGAGCTGGGCGGCAAGCACGGCATCGGCATCGTGGATATCGTGGAGAACCGCGTAGTGGGCATGAAATCCCGCGGCGTCTACGAGACGCCCGGCGGCACGATCCTCTACGAAGCACACCAGCAGTTGGAGGAGCTGATCCTTGACCGCGACACCTACGCNCTGAAAGCNGATCTTGGCAATAAATTCGCACAGGTCGTATATGAGGGCAAGTGGTTCACCCCGCTTCGCGAAGCGCTGCAGGCATTCATCGAATCCACCCAGCGGTATGTGACCGGTGAAGTGAAGTTTAAGCTGTATAAGGGAAATATCATCAAGGCAGGCACTACCTCACCTTACNCTCTCTACAATGAGAGCATNGCCTCCTTNACCACAGGAGATCTCTACGATCACCATGATGCGGAGGGCTTCATCAATCTCTTCGGTTTATCCTGTAAGGTTCGCGCCATGAAAATGCAGGAGCAGGGTGAAAGGTTACTCTAAAGACTATGAATTCATTTGATATCATCATCTTATATGTCGCTGCTGTCAATGTGATCAGCTTCCTGATGATGGGCATAGATAAGCGAAAGGCCGTCAAACGGGCCTTTCGCATTCCTGAATCTACACTATTTGTNCTGGCCATCATAGGCGGCAGCATCGGCTCTATCATAGGCATGCATCTGTTTCGCCACAAGACAAGACACTGGTATTTCCTCTATGGAATGCCGGTGATTTTGGCTTTACAGATCATTTTGATCCTGGCAGTNCTCTTCTCGCCGATCGAATTAAACTTCTGGTAACCGATTGAGCGAGAAAAGNANCGCTCAATCNCGAGGCTGTTATCACAGCCTCGGCATATACTTNNNAAATTAAATCAGAGAGTCACGATCACGCCGCCGTCGTTTGCATACATGCTGCTGACCCCGGCGGTATCCATGATCAGAACATCGCGGTAAGACGCCCTCTTTTCCATCAGACTGCGCATATACTGTGCCCGTTCCGGGCAGTTGCAGTGAGTGATCATCAGCATTCTCTCCTCCGGATTCTTCACATCTTCCACGATGCAGTCCGCCATCCTGGCAAGGGCTTTGTTCACACCGATGGCCTGCCCTTTCTGCTCGATCACGCCCCTGTTTCCCACCATCACAGGCTTGATATTCAAGGTGGAAGCGACCAGCGCTTTCACGCCGCTCAAACGCCCGTTCTTGCGAAGAGTCTCCAGATTATCCAACACAAAATAGGTGCGCATCTCCCGCTTGAAGGTCTCCACCTCTTTCACGGTCTCCTCGAAAGTAAGTCCCGTCTCCTTGCAGGCAATGATCTTTTCTGCCAACTGCGTCTCCCCGCAGCTCGCGGACTCCGAATCCACCACATGGATCTTCTTGTCTCCGTAGGTTTCCACATAAAGCTTTCTGCCAAGCTCTGCGCTGTTATAACTGCCGCTCAGGTGGGAGGAAAGAGTCACCACATAAATCTCCTCCGCCTCATCATGATAGGCTTCTTTGTATCTTTCGGGAGAAGGGCAGGAGGATTTCGGACAGAGCGGATAATCCGCCACCTTTTTTAAGAACGTCTTCTGATCGAAGCTCTCGTCGTCCTCTATCACATACTCTCCCACTTCCAATCCCAGCGGTACAATTTGAAATCTGCTGTCTTTTTTATAATTTTCCGGCAGCTCGCAACAGCTGTCCACCACAATTTTATAACCCATAAAGCCTCCACAACCTTTTCACGTAGTTTTTATTACTACTTATACTATCATAGAATACCCAATTATGCAAATTACAAATACACATTGCAAACAAGAAGCAATTATTTTACAATCAAAGATACCAATCGTGTTTACACAATCAGGAGGGAAAACCATGTTTGATGTTAAAAAATTGGAATGGACAAGGGAACCGGAGCGTTATGATATGAAAGAGGATAAAATAGAAATCATTACGAAGCCACATACAGATTTATGGCAGCGGACCTATTATCACTTTAGGAATGACAATGCCCCCGTCTTACAGATGAAGACATCTGAAAAATACTTTTCTTTTATTGTAAAGACCGAATTTGAAAGCAAGCATCGTTTTGACCAGTGCGGCGTTGTCATGTATCTCAACAGTGATAATTGGCTGAAAGGTTCTATCGAATATGAAAATGAGGATTTCCAGCATCTAGGCAGTGTTGCAACGAATCACGGCTATTCCGATTGGGCCACAACGGCGATCGATGCATCCATCAAGTCTATGTGGTATCGCCTGAGCCGAAGGGAAGACGATTTTTGCATTGAGTGTTCTGAAGATGGCGTTCATTTTTCACAGATGAGAATATGTCATATGTGGGATGCCACCGATGAAATCCGTTTTGGTATCTATGCGTGCAGCCCGGAAGATTCCTCATTTAAAGCAACTTTCACTCATATGGAGATAACAGAATGTAAATGGCCGGCACATGACGGACAGCAGCCGGACGAAGAATAAAAAGAGGGCAAAAATGATCGCACTTAAAATCACAAACATCAAACAATTTATGAGCAAACTTCTGACCGGTGAAGATTTCGATGCCTTTTTACTGGAAGAGGCTTCCATCAGCACCTACAATACTTTTACGATAGACGGCCGCCAGAACAGAGAGTTCTATACCTCTGAGGAATGGGACGACAAGGAGATCAGGCCCTATGAATTTACGCCATGGAAGACGATCAGGCCTGTCTGCTTTGATCTGATCAAGGGAAAGCGCACCCCCACAGCCTTTCATTTCGTGCTGCACCTGATCCCCGACCACACGGCCGCCATTCTGAAAAAAGGAGACACCACTGTCACCGCCGATCAGGTGAAGGCCTTCGTACTCAATATCAAATATGACGGCGCTGCCCTTACGCTCATCACCGGAACCGCCTTCCACACCTTTCTCATGGATAAGACACCGGACGCGCTCTGGGATCACGCCGTCAGACAGTTTTTAGAAAAACGCCAGATAGACTATGAAGAATTATAGTAAATGTCCTTACACATAGTTTTGCATTATGAATTTTCCCTGCACTACCACCAGATATCCGGATAGTAGTGCATCGCATAGTCCACCGCCGCCATCACCATGGCNAATAAGAGCATCATAACGAGCATCAAAATGGCCGGAAAATCGTATACAAATTTATATTGTCCGGTGCTGCTTCTGTGATTCTCTATCAGGATCTCGATCCCCAGNAGGACNAATACCACCGGCCACAGCATAAAGATCATCTCGTAATGCAAAGACGGCACCACAATATGTATTAAAAACAAAACGCCAAACAGGATCAATGTCAATCCGAAGGTCACGGAACCTACCCGGCGGGTGCGCAGCTCCCCGCCTTCTCTCTCCTGCATGAATATACCATCCTTTTCCTGTGCTTCCATAAGCTTAGTCCTCCTTCTGTTGTGTCTGATTCACCTGCTCTGTCTGCACGATCTCTTCAATCTGCTTCATCTGCTCCCGGGGTGCTTCCTCCACCAGATTGCTTTCCTTCTTCCCTCGCAGCAGCGTCACGCCAAACCAGATGATGGCTATGGCGATCACGACTCTGGGCACATCGTCTCTCATCGTATAGTAGATGGCCTTGATGACCGGATTATCCCATCCGATATAATCCCGAACCATTCCGAAGCCCACATTCCACANCATACAGATCCCCAGAATAATGAGCACTGCNGCCGCCAGATTGCGGTTTCTCTGATCCAGCCTGAAACGATCTCTGTCTATATCGCCGAANCCCAGAAGATATTCATCCTCCAGCGCCGCAAAAGCTTCATCATCCATTCCNCCGATGTTATTGGCATGGAAAAAACTGTATATGTAGATCGTTAANGGCAGCACTACCAGCACATCAAGCCCCGTAATATTCATCAGTGCAACCGACAGCATAAAACCGAACATAAAGCTGAGTCCCATCCTCATAAGGCCCAGATACATATGGCCTGCCCCCGGAAAAAGTGAAAATAGGAACAACCAAAATCTGCTTTTCTTTTTCTTCATCATCATTCAACCTCCCAATTTTCTATATTCTGCAATTTATCCTTTACATCCTGAAAATACTGCTTTCTCGCGTCCGCTCTCTCCTGATCTTCCCGGTATCGCTCCCATGTCTTGTCGATATCCTGCTGTCTGTCAATGGCTTCCTGCTCCCACTCATCCACGCCGCCTGCCTCTTTCTCCGGCAGCAGACTGCTCAAAATGCTGTTTCGTGGGCTATCCGCCGTCTCGGCGCCGTCCGCAGGCACCAGGAAAAGNACTGTCANGGCCGCNGCCATTCCCACCAGGACCTTGGCACGGTAGGAAAAAAGCTGTCGCTTTTTGGCCATCCGTCTCTGCCTGTCAAGCTGAAGAAACACATTCTCCTTCAGATGCCCCGGTGCATGGATCAGCTCCCGTTCTTCCACCTGTTCGATCAGCCGTGCCAGCTCCTCCTCGGTAAAAGAAACCGGGAGAGGGCCTTCCCGTCCGGATCGTTTTTCTCTCTCTTCCATTATATTATGTATCATGCGCCCTTCTCCTTTTCATACATCCTGCGTAACATGCTCCTTGCCCGATAGATTTGCGTTTGCACGGTCTTTTTCCCGACGCCGCGCCTTTTCGCGATCTCGCCTGCGTCCAGTTCGTCATAGTAGTAAGCTTTGGCGATCTCATCGTAGGGCGGTTTCAGGGACAGACATCTGGCAAGTAAGGTCTCCCGCACCTCTTTTTCCAGACAGATACTCTCCGGCGTCCGCTGCACCACAGCATCGTTTCCGCCATCCTCTCTGCTCCGGCTTCCGACTGNCTTTTGCCCATCCGGCGCTCTGGCACCCGTAAGCCCCAGATCTGCCGTGGGGATGCTTCTCCTTCCCGCGCTCTGCAGATAATCCAGGCACTTATTGGTGGCGATCCGGCAGATCCAGGCCTTCTCATGCTTCCCGTCAAATTCCGCCAGATGCTGGTAGACCGACAAAAAAGTGTCCTGTGTCAGATCTTCGGAGGCAAAATAGTCTGTCGTCATCTTATAGCATATTGAAAAAACAAGATGTTGGTAAGAATCAATTAACGCTGATAATTGTTCTTCCCGTCCGATATCTTTCTGCCCCCTCTCCTCTGTCTTATATCTATTATAACGAAACCGACTTTCCATCGTCTTCACTTTTCTTTCAATTTGTCAGAAAAGCTATTTTTTCGTCCCGGGCTGGAAGATAATACTCGCCAGATAGCCAAAGATCAACGCCGCCGAACATCCCACCGCTCCGGTCTTAAAACCGCCCTGGAACAGACCGATAAAGCCGCTCTCATCCACGGCCTCCTTCACACCCTTCATCAAAATATTGCCATAGCCCAGAAGAGGCACGCTGGCTCCGGCTCCGGCATACTCCATAAAAGGCTCATACCATCCAAAAAAGCTGATCACGGATCCCAGCACCACCAAAAGCACCATGATACGGCCCGGCATCAGCTTCGTCCGTTCCATCAGGATCTGCACCAGCGCACAGATCAAACCGCCTACCCAGAATGCATTTAAATAATCCATATCTCACCTCGTTTCCGTGCGCATTTCTCTGCGCTCTAGAAATTTTGTCACCATTCCCCATATAAAAGAAAACAGAGAATATCCGTCTGCTTACCTTTCTGATATTCTCTGTACTTTCTCACAAATTATGCAATTTTTAAAATGATATTTTACTGCTGCAGCAAACAAGCGATCCGCTCTACGATCTCCCGGATCTCCAGCCCTTGACACGCCACCATAATATCGGCATATTTCTCATAGAGGGGAAGCCGTTCCGCATAAAGGCCGTCCAGATCCTGTCCTTCCCGCAGCGTCACGCCCCGCTCATCCAGATCGCCGAGCCTTTCCCTGATTCCGGCAAGCGGAAGCGAAAGATAGACAACCGTGCCGATCTGTTTATAATGTTCCATGGCCTTCGGCCCATAGACAGCGCTTCCTCCGGTGGCGATGACAGTCCGGTCGGTCTCGATGGATTCTCCCACAGATTCCTCCACTTTCCAGAAACCCTCCACACCGCGCTCGGATATGATCTCATGGAGCAGCTTACCCTCCCTGCTCTGAATCACCAGATCCGCATCCACGAAAGCATAGCCCAGCTTTTTGGCCAATACCACACCCACCGTGCTCTTTCCTGCACCGGGCATGCCAATCAAAATTATATTATTCATAATTTATGTAAACCTTTTTACAAAAATGCCACAACGTATACCGGATCGAGTGTGCGGACACTCGATCGTTTATTTCAGATACGCCAGAACCTCCACCTCGCACAGCACATCCTTCGGCAGCTGCTTCACCGCCACACAGCTTCGCGCGGGCTTCTCGGTAAAGTACTTCTCATACACCGCATTGAAGGCTGCAAAGTCCGCCATCTCTGCTAAAAAGCAGGTTGTCTTTACCACCTTGGTATAATCCGTCCCCGCCTCCGCAAGGATTGCTCCCACGTTCTTCATAGCCTGCTCTGCCTGCTCGGTCACATCCTTGCCTGTGATCTCTCCTGTGGCGGGATCGATCGGAATCTGCCCAGATGCGAACAGAAAATCTCCTGCGATGATTCCCTGTGAATAAGGCCCGATCGCCGCCGGCGCTTTGTCTGTGGATACTTTAGTTAACATAATACATCTCCTCCTTCTCTTATCTATTCTCCGAATCTTGCCACCACATAATATCCTCTGGCAGTCTCTTTCACTTCGGTCACCACGCCCTCGCGCTCCAGCATCCTCTCCCGGAAGGGAAAGTTGCCGGACATCGCAAGGGACGGATCTATCGTATAATAATAATTGCTTGGGAGAACACCCTCTGTCACTGTAACCCGGTCTCCCTCTTTTAACAGACCGGGCCGTTCCATCTTAAATTCCATCTCCCGCATAAATCTACCTCATTTGCAGCCCCGCAAGCATTTCCACATTTATTTTATCCCATATAATGCTCCAGCACCACCCCGTGGGCGATTCCCGGAATCGACTGCCCTTCGTTATAGCTGGTCTTAGAAAGAAGCGCCCCCGTCGGCACAAAAAGCACCCGGTTCCACACGCCCTCCTCCAGCTTTTTCAGAATGTAGGCTGACAGCACCACCGCGCTGCATCCGCAGCCGGAACCGCCCGCATCCGTATGCTGCTTTTCACTCTCATAAATCTCGATACCACAGTCCATATGCTGTCTGCTGATATCGATCTGCTTCTCAGCAAGCAGGTCAAACAAAAGTTTCTGCCCTACCATCCCCAGATCGCCGGTGATGATCTTATCGTAATCCTCCGGCTTTCTTCCGAAATCCTCCAGATTCTGCCGAATCGTATCCGCCGCCGCAGGGGCCATGCAGGCGCCCATATTCATGGAATCCTTTACGCCGTAATCTACGATCTTACCGACGGTGGCTCCCTCCATCACAGCCCGNACCTTTTGTCCCGCCTCCGCAGACAGAATAAAAGCGCCGCTCCCCGTCACTGTCCAGGTCGCCGACTTGGGCCGCTGGTTTCCGTAAGCAAGAGGAAANCGGAACTCTTTTTCCGCGCTGGCAAAATGACTGGAAGTGACGCATGCCGCCTTCTCTACAAAGCCGGCGGCGATCATTGCACCGCCCACGGTCAAGGACAGGCCACAGGTAGAGCAGGCGCCGTAAAGTCCCACATGGGGCAGCTGATACCCTGCCATGCCGAAGCTGCTGGCAATGGACTGCCCCAGCAGATCTCCTGCAAAGACGATCTGCAGATCTGTCTTTTTCAGTCCTGCTTTGGAGGTGGCTATTTCCAGTGCCTCCTTTTGCAGGCTGCTCTCCGCTTCTTCCCAGTTTGCCGCTCCGAATTTATCGTCATAACCAATCTTGTCAAACAGCTCCCCCATGGGACCCTGTGCTTCCTTGTTGCCCACGATGGAACCGCTGCCTATAATATAAGGCTTCTTTTCAAACCGAATACTCTGCTTTCCTAACATACTATCCTCCATTCCAGGGTGTTTTCGTTCTTTCCTACAGGATAGTATTTGACTTTTTGAACAGAATATTCAATTTCCCTTAGCCTAAAGCCGCTTTGATATCCTCTCTCATGTCAAGCACAGCGGCTCTCGACGCATCCGCGTAATTCTCTTCTCCGTATTTCGCGTAAGTCTCCTGCTGATAAGCCGCAATGATGCCTCTGGAGGAATTGATGATCGCTCCCAAACCATCCTCGTTAAAGAAATGCTTGAGATCCTTTCCTTTTCCGCCCTGGGCGCCATATCCCGGCACCAAAATATAGGACTTTGGCATGATACGTCGCAGCACCTTACCCATCTCCGGATAGGTCGCACCCACAACAGCGCCGATATAGCTGTACTCTTCTCCCATGTGCTCCGCCGCCCAGGCAGCCACCTTCTCGCCCACGATCTCATAGAGGGGACGAGCTCCTGAAATATCCGCCGCATTCTCAGGCAGTACCAGACGATCCTGAAATTCTCCGCTGCTGGGATTAGAGGTCTTGACCAGAATAAAAAGACCTTTCTTCTCCTGCTTGCACACTTCCATAAAAGGCTTCACGCCGTCAGAGCCAAGATACGGATTCACTGTGGCAAAATCCTCGTCAAAGCCGCGGCACATAGCGCTGCCGATCTGCACTTGTCCCAGATGTCCCACCGCGTAGGCCTCGGAGGTGGAACCGATATCGCCGCGCTTGACGTCGCCGATCACCACAAGCCCTTTCTCCTTACAGTAGGCCACCGTCTTCTGAAAAGCAATCATGCCTTCCACGCCGAACTGCTCATACATAGCGATCTGCGGCTTCACAGCCGGCACCAGATCGCAGACGGCGTCCACAATTCCCTTATTGTAGAGCCAGATCGCCTCCGCCGCGCCTTTCATGGTCTCTCCGTATTCCGCAAAAGCCTGTTTTTTGATATAGCCCGGCACAAACTTCATGGTCGGATCCAGTCCGACCACGATAGGCGCCTCCAATTTTTTAATTTTATCTACTAATGTATTGATCAAAGCTCCTTACCCTCCAAATCCTGTAACACATACTGGTTCTCAATATAGAGCGGGAACTGCTCTCTTTTCACCCACTCATAGCTTCCGTAGTCCTCCGTCAAAACAATGTGGGATTCCTCGTCCTCCGGGATGGAACAGATATAGGCGATACCCACGCAATGCGTCTCGCCGAGNAGCTGGGACCAAGTATATTCGATNTTCTCGATCTTGGCGTTCACAGAGAGAAGCTCCGTGATCGCACTTATCATCGTTTCGTCCGGCGAATCNCCGTGAGGCACCTCCGCATCAATAAACTCCCAGATAAAAGGCTCCGGAATACGGTCATCCACCCACCTTTTCAAGAGGAGATAGGTATCTCCCTTTTTGATAATGCCCTTTACACGCACATAAGTATTCTTCATAATATGCTCTCCCTTCTTATTTTTTCAGCGAGTTTGNAAAAACTCGTATTCCCGTTTGGCAGTCTCATCGTCCGGATAGCTGCGCAGATAACTGTTCATCAGAGCCGCCGCCGTCTTAAATTCACCCATGTACTCATAGACAACGATCTCGTTAAATTTCAAGGTCTGCATCATGCCGTTGTTCTCAATATTCATTGCAGTCTGGAAGGCATCAAGAGCGGACTCATATTCTCCCATCTGCATACGGCAAAGTCCCAGTTGATTATAGATTTCTGCCTTGGANTGGTCATATTCCACATAGCCCGCATAAATGCTGGCCGCATAGTTGTAATCGCCCAGCGCCTCGTAGGTCCTGCCCAGATAAAGCGCNGCGCCATAGTCCGTGGTCGTCTTTAGTCTCTCCAGAAAATTGCGGGCGTTCTCGTAATCTCCCATATAATAACAGATCCTGCCCATATCGTAGTCCGAGATCGACTTTTCATTCTCTGTCATGGCGTTTTGCAGATAAACCTGCCCCGCCTCTTTATAGCCGTACTCCTCCAGCACCATATAGATCCGGATCATCTGGTCATAATTTTTCGGATCCAGGGTGACCGCCGTATCAAAATCCGCCTGCGCCCCCTCAAAATCTCCCTCCGAGAGTTTAACACACCCCCGCAGATAAAAGGCGTTCGTCTCCTCCGGGTGCAGTCCTAAGATCGCATTGTAGACGCCCACTGCCTCTTCCTTCTGTCCATTTTTAAAGTATGCCGTAGCCAGGTAATAATTGATATCAAAATCCAGATTCTCCACTCTGGCGCTTCCCAGCTTAAGCGCTTTCTCCAGATAGGCTATGGCCGACTCATAATCCGTGTTCCCCAGATAGGCCAGTCCCATACCGCGATAGAGGAGTCTTGCGTCCTCTCCGTTTTCCTCTGCCGTCTGAAACAGGGTGAGCGCCTTCTCATAATCCAGCGCCTCCACTGCCTCCATACCCTGTTTGGTATAACTGGGCTGGCTGTCCGCGCCACAACCCNCCAGGAACAGAGACAGACAAAGCACAGCTGCCGCTTTCCCTATTATATTCCGGTCTCTTATCTTTTGCTCTCTCACATTCTTCTCCAAGTAATNNCCTNNATATCTTTTTTATCTTATCATACTGTCCGTTGCAAGCCAACAGTAAAATATCAGTTCANATCACGCCNATTCACAAAATCGCATNNACGATGCTNTCCGCTGCTGCGCAGNTTCTTTTGCTCGTGTACGGGCGTTCCCTCAGNCCATCATTCGCCTGTCAAATTCGTGCAAGCACGATTTGCACCACTTCACAACCCTACCGAGGCTGCGNAGCAGTCCTCGTGATCGAGCTTGCTCGATCGGTTAGATCAGGTTTCCGCACACCAGATCCTTCATGATCCCGAAAAATTCACGCACCAGATTATTGGGCTGAAAATAGATGTTGGAGCGTGCCGAAATACCACAAGCATCCTCAAACCCTGCATGTCTGGCTAACATCACGCCCCGGAACACATGAAAATTGTTGGTGACGATCCCCACNTCATAATCTGTCCCNCCGATCAGCGCCGCGCTGTAGGCAATATTCTCGGAGGTGTCCGTGGACTTGTCCTCCATCAGGATCCTCTCCGGCGCAATGCCTCTCTCNACCAGATAGTCATACATTCCCTGTGCCTCGGTGCAGGGCTCGTTGGANCCCTGTCCGCCGGACACCACGCANANCGTGTTCTCATTGGCCGTCAGATACTCATAGGCCGCATCCAGCCTGAACCGCAGCACGGCGCTTGGCCCGGCCGGCTTCATCTGCGCTCCCAGAACTATGATGTAATCCAGATCCGGCCTTCCCTGATCCCTGTAATGNGTGAATATGCAGCTCTCCACTATCACAAAAGCCAGAATGCCGCCNATCAGTAGTCCGGTGATCGTCTGCCGTAACCGCAATGGCAATTGACTC
This sequence comes from Lachnospiraceae bacterium, assembly GCA_014804385.1. Taxonomy (GTDB): domain Bacteria; phylum Bacillota; class Clostridia; order Lachnospirales; family Lachnospiraceae; genus UBA3282. The sequence goes on from JAAUZW010000004.1 coordinate 14,597, forward strand.
CACAAGTCAAATTTTATCATCAGCGCCAGACCGATGAAAAATATACCCCCAAGACCCCAGATCAGATAAAAACGGCTCCCGGAGCGAATCCGAAACACGATAAANCAATATGTAAAGCACAGAAGCGCCGCCAGAATACATAAACCGATCATGATCTTCTTCCTCATGGAAGCATCCCCTCAAACACATCCTCCGGCACAGGTTTGCAATACCGGTAACCCTGGGCNACATAAGCGCCGATCTCCATCATCAGCTCCGTATCCTGCTGGGTCTCCACGCCCTCGCAGACCACCTGCGCGTCCAGATCCTTGGCCAGATTTACGATATTTTTCATGATCTGCACCTGTCTTTCACGGTTCTCATTATTTAATAAGAAAGAGCGATCCAGCTTGATCACCGACGCAGGAATCTGTTCAAATACGCCCAGAGAAGAATAGCCGGAGCCAAAGTCATCGATGGAGAGATGCACACCGTTTCCTCTGAGAATNTCCACATTCTCTTTTACCTTCTGCTGCTGCATCTCCTCCACCACCAGGGTTTCCGTGATCTCCACCTCGATCAGTTCCTTGGGAACCTGATACTTCACCATCAAAGACTCAAACCTCTCAGGGAAACCATCTTCCACAAAGTGTGTCCTGGAGAAATTGCAGGATACAGGAACCACGGAAAGTCCCTGATCGAGCCGCCTGCGCAGCATTTTACAGACGCTCTCCATCACAAAGAAGTCGATCTCCGTGATCTTGCCCGTCCGCTCATAATAGGGCACAAAGAAACCGGGAGCCCGGATGGCACCACCAGCCGTGGGATCCTTGAAACGCACCAGAGCCTCCGCTCCCACCACTTTCTCGTCGCGGATATCCACCTTCGCCTGATAGTATGCCACGAAATCCTTTTGAAAATCCACTGAATCTAAAAGTTTCTCCCGCTCATGCTGCTCTCTGAGCTGCTCGCGGAGTTTGTCATCGTAAACCTGAAGGACATTGATATAGCTGTCCCGCAGAGGATCCACCGCCTGCATCGCATAGGACAATGCAAGCTGAATATCCGTATGTCCCTTCTCCACAGCGCAGATTCCCAGCGCCTGCACCATGTGAACGCCCTCCTGCTCGTAGATATGGTCGGATATCCGATGCGCCAAAGCCATCATGCGGTCTGTCAGCGCCGCCATATCCTCATAGCTCACAAAGAGCACAAAATGGCTGCCATAGCTTCTGGCAAAGAGTTCTGTCTCATTGTCAACCTCCGCCGCGATCACCTCAATGATGCGCCCTAATATCTTCTGTCCCGCATCCCAGCCATAAATGGCATTATAGCTCTTAAACTGACAGATGTCCGTATACACAATGGCATAGTCTTTATCAGCGTTGGAGCGCAGCTTCTGAGAAGCTATGTATTGTAAATAGTTGAGGTTCCAGATATCAAATTCCGTATCCTTGTACATCAGCTTCTGGAGCCGCCTGCTGCTCTTCAACATCCGATACAGCACCAGAATGACCAGAACCGCAACGATCAGCAGGATCACGATGATGGCGACGCTGTGATTCCGGATGAAGGCATCCACACTCACCTTTGCATAGAAATTGTCCTGCAGCATATAGTCATTCACCGTCTTATCGGAGATCTCCGTAAGCTCCTTATTCAGGATGTCAGCCAGAAGCGATTCTTCGTCCGTCAGCACCATCATGCGGACCCCGTGCACATCGCTTAAGACCGTATGGATCTCCAACTGTCCAAACCCAAGCTGGGAACCCAGAAGATACTCCGCCAGATAACCGTCGCAGAGCGCAGCCTGCGCCTTACCGTCGCGCACCGCCTCCAGACAGTCTCTCTGGTTCTCATAGACCAGAAGCTCCATATCCTCCCCTGCATAGGGCACCTGGCCTGTGTCCGTCACATGCTCCGTCGCCACCGCCAAAGATTCGATCGTCTCCGCCCGCGCTCCGCGCTTCATGACGACGACTCTGGGCACCTGCACATACTCCTTGGTGAGAGTGTATCCGGTCAACCTTGACGTCCCTTCCGTCTCAGCGCAGTAGCTCAAGATATCGATACGGCCCTCCGAAAGCGCCCGCTTCGCCTCCTCTATATCCGCCATTTTGACATAGTCAAAGGTAAGTCCCGTACGCGCAGCCACCTCGTCCAGAGCCTTCCTGGAAAGGCCGCAGTATTCGCCGTCCTCATCCTCATACGAGAAGGGATAGCAGTCATCCGGATAACCCACCGTCAGCGTTTGCTGTTCTGCAATATAATTTTTTTCTTCACTGGTCAGTAGAATGGTCTGATCCATACGGCTGTCATAATACTTGACCATCAGTTCGTTTTCCAGCTCCGGCCGGTTCATCTTAAGATCGCCGATTCCCTGATTTAATTCCCGCAGCAGCTCATCATTGCCCTGATAGGTAATATAGTAGATGGGCTTCGGGGCAAAGCGTCCGATCACCCGCTGTCCCTCCTTGATCTCCGTGAGGGAATGTACCAGAGCATCGATCTCCCCATTAGAAAGAGCCTCCTGCAGCGCCGATGTGTTCTCATACTCTCGAAGCTTGGGATCCGTGATACCATGACTCGCCAAATACTCCAAAAATTCTTGTTTCCTGACATAGGTGGACACAACGCCGTAGGTAATGTCCGCCATAGCCTCAAAATCCTCGTGAGCGATCTGACTTTCAGGCAGCACCGCAATCGCACCGAAAGTGTAGCCGCTTGACAGATCGGCATAATCATAAATCTCCGCTCTCTCCTGGGAATACTGTGCGGAGCCCACCAGATCCACCTTTTTGTCGGCCAGCATCTGCAATGCCTCATCCCAGCTGTTGCAGGTTACATATTGCACTGACCAGTTTACATAATTGCATAAATTATCCAGGTATTCCACATCCATTCCGGAAAAACTGCCATCCTCCTGCACCTCGTGGTAGCCCTCCATCGGGAAAAAGCTGACCCGCACCGGACGTTTTTCCGCGCCCTGCGCCACACCCAGCTCCGTGTGCCCGAAAGGAAACAGCAAAAGCAGTGCCATGATCAGCGCCCCTGCTGCCATCCTTGCCGCCCTATATGGTCTTTTTTCCGGTTTATCCTTCATAGATGATCCTTCTTTCTTCTTTTTTAATCATTATATCATCTTCTAGAGATAACGCCCTAAAAATTTTTCAATTTTTCCATAATATTCCTCCGGATCTTTATCCTGTGCCTGCGCGTGTCCGGCGCCCTCCACGATAAAGAGCTCTTTCTCACAGTAAGCCGCCTCATACAGCTCATAGGACATTCCCACATCGATCATCCGGTCTTCATCCCCGTGGATAAAAAGTGTCGGGATAGCGCTTGCCGCCACCGCCCGCAGGGGAGATGCATCCTTTAGGTTATATCCACCCCGCAGACGCAGCATCACACAGGCAGAATCCACAAAAGGAGCCGCCGGCAGATGAAACCATTCCGTGATCTTGTCTCCAAACATCTCATAGGCCTCCGTGTAGGCACTGTCAGAGATCACCGCCTTAATGTGGCCGGACACCTCCGGATCTCCCGCCATAATGAGCGCCGTTGCAGCGCCCATGGACTGTCCGTGAAGCACGATATCGGCCTCCGGGGACTGTTCCAAGATATGATCTATCCAGAGCGCACAGTCATAATGGTCCGTCCATCCCATACCGATAAAGTCTCCCTCACTCTCGCCCTGACAGCGAAGATCCGGTACAAGCACAGAGTAGCCCTGCCCATGATACCAGCAGGCAAACTGGTACATTTCTTCCTTCCAGCCGGTATAGCCGTGAAGGAGAAGCACCCACCGGTCACTGTCCGGATCATCCGCCGGAAATTCCACCGCAGCCAGCCGGTAACCTTCCGACGTTTCTGTATATATTTTTGTTCGTTTCGCCGTCTCCATCCATTCTTCCGTCTCTCTTAAAAGCTGACTTCTGTTTTCCTGGATATCCGCCGTCTGTACCTGTTCGCTGTAGCACTTGCGTGTGATATCCTCAAAGGCATTGAGTTTATCCATAAAGGAGGGAACCAGACAGGCGCTCACCAGACAATATACAAATACCACATAGACCGCAAAGAGCGCTGCCAGGATCGTCATCACGATCCGGATCCTCTTCTTCCTCTGCATCCTGCTCCCTCCATTCTCCATTCTCAATACAGTTCCACCGGGATCATGCTGTAGGCCATGTCCCCGCTCTCCTGACAGCAGACCGCCGTACAGTACCCGTCTATCTCATCGTATTCCCTCATGTGATAATATTTCGCGTCAAAGGTGTGTCTCACCCTGGCTCGCCCGGACTCCTCCATGTGTACTGCAAAATCCTGTAAAGACAGGGACATTCCTCTTCCGGTCGCCTTGATAAAACTCTCCTTCATGGTCCAGAGCCGAAACATCCTGTGCGTCTTCTCCGACGGATCCTCCGTATCGTAGAGCCAGTCCAGCTCCTCCTTCGCAAAAAAACGGTCCGCCACCTTGAGCCGCCCCTCCTTGACCTGTTCGATATCGTTGCCCAAAGGCTTATCCCCAATGGTGCAGATCGCATAATCACCGGAATGGGACAGGGAAAAGCAGATCTGCGGATGATACTTCAGCGCCGGCTTTCCCCACTCACCGATCTCATACTCTGCGCTTCTTTCCTGTATACCGTAGACCGCCAGCGCATGATCCAGCAAAAGACCTGCTGCCAGGCTTCTGTTCTTATCCTTCTGATGCCGTAAAAGAGCGATCTTCTGCTGTCTGTAAGGAGACAACAGCTTTATTTTTTCCTGAAACAGGACAGCGTTGTCCAGACATCTCACATCCGCATAGTAGGTATAGGTCATAGCTGATCCCTTTCCATCTTCCGATAACAGCGGTCACAGATCGGATAAGGCGCATTCCATATGAGCGGTCTGCCGCAGATACGGCATTTCTTTTCAAACTGCCCCTTGTCCTCCTTCAAAAGTTCCCCGATCTCATGCTGCGCCCACTCTCTGTTCGCAGCCACCTCCTCCTTGTCGATGTCCCACGCCATTCTGGCGGAAAACTGGGTGTAGAGATCCAACTGCTTATAGTAGGATTCCAACCCTTCCAGTGAAAAGTCTCTGGGCAGCATCGGACAATTCTGTTGTTTTTCCGGATTCTCACAGTAGCGCAGCCACAGCCGCAGCACCTCCCTGTCCTTCACGTCGAAGGGACAGGTGATCACAGTGAGCACCAGCTTTCTGTCCTCCATGTAGGAGATCTTCTTCCGGTAATCCCGCAGATACCGGTATTTGTCCACGCTCTCCCTCATGGATATCTTATCGTACAAAGGCGGATTGCCCGTCTTTTCCCAGGCTAAAATGATCTCATCCAGTTCAATATCAATATCGAGGAGCACCTCCGGGAAACCCACCCGCGCCCTCCGCAGGGGATGATAAGGCTCCGCCAGCTTCTTTCTCACATACTCCATATCCATGGCAGACTGCACATAACCGGTATCGTAAAAGCCGTATCGTCCTGCACGGCCCGCGATCTGCCGGATCTCCTCCGCCAGAAGACGTCTTTTCCCCACACCGTCGAATTTCGTTGTATTCATAAAGACGACTCTACGGATCGGCAGATTGATGCCCATGCCGATGGCGTCCGTGGCCACCACCACCTGATTGACCCCTTCCGTAAAGAGCCGCACCTGCTCCTGTCTGGTCTGAGGCGGCAGATTACCATAGATCACGCTGGCTTTGATGCCGCGCCCCTCCAGAGCCGCCGCGATTGCCAGCACATTTTTCTTGGAAAAGGCGATCAGTGCATCTCCCGGCTCCACATCCTTAGACATGTCATAGCGTTCGGGCACAAAGACAAGCTCGGTGTTTCTCTCGTGGTGAACGATCTCATAGCTGTCGCCGCAGCGTTTCAGCATCCTGACCAGAAGATTTTCCGCCATGCCGGAACAGCACACATGGATCTCCTCCGCCCGGATCCCCAGGATCGCCCGTGTCCAATAGCTTCCTCTGTTTTCATCCGCCATCATCTGCGCTTCGTCAATCACGGCGATATCGTAGGTTTCCCGGATATCCAGAATCTCCACTGTGGATGCCTGCACGAAATGGCCCGGCGTGCGGATGGTCTCCTCACCGGTGATCATATTGCAGGGAATCCCGTCCGCCATCATGCGGTCGTAGACCTCCAGCGCCAAAAGCCGCAGGGGACCCAGATAAATGCCGTGGTATGCCTGCTTAAGCCGCTGCAGCGCCTCATAGGTCTTGCCGCTGTTGGTGGGCCCGATGTGCAGGATAAAATGGCGCTTCATGCCTCTGGCCTCCGGATACTGTTTTTCCGGCTCCGCCTCCATCAGCTCCTCGATCCGCTGTCCCACCAGATACTGCATATACTCGTCTTTATATATCTCATAGAGGGATTTCGTCCGCAGAAGATCCGGCGTCTTTTCCATCCCTGCGATATCTTCCGGTGCTGCCCCCGCCGCCATTTTTTTCAGAAAGTTAATGTCCAGTTTTGCGAGCATTCTCACCACGCGGCGGTATTTTTTCATCCACCGGGTATCCCGAAGCACCACCGTGTAACCGACCTGCGCCACCTTTTTGTGCAGATCCTTCATATCCGCCAGCACCTGATGAGTTTCCTGTTTTTTCTTGCGGGCAATGCGGCGTTCCAGCTGTCCCAGCTGTCTTTCCGTACTCCGTATAAATCTGCGGTTTTTCTCCGGTACAAACGCAAAAAACGCCTTCTCATACGCTGCCCAGATCAGTCTGGGAATCTCATCCTGCTTCTGTGCCCGGTTTCCCTTCGCCATGCTTTTAATTTCAGTTGACATAACTTCTTCTCCTAAGTATCAATCTATCATAAATCATACCACAGTTTTGGTGCATCGCGCAAACGCTCCGGTCTGCCAATATCTTGATTTTATTCCGATATAGAATTATAATAAGTAGTATTATAACCAGAAAATGACAAAGGAGCTTTCCGATGAAAAATATAATCTTAGTGGTGGACGATGACAAGACCAACCTGTCTCTCGCCCAGAGAATCCTTGGCCCACAGTACCGAATAGCTGCGGCAGGCTCGGGTTCGTCGGCTCTGACTTATCTGGAATCTCACCGTCCCGATCTGATTCTCTTAGATATCAATATGCCGGAAATGGACGGCTATGAAGTCATGGAAAGACTTCGGGCAAACACCCGGACTGAATCGATTCCCGTCATTTTTCTGACTGCGGACAACCTGGCTGAAACGGAGATCAAATGCTTTCAAATGGGCGCCATGGATTTCGTGACAAAGCCCTTCGTTCCGGACATCCTGCTAAGCCGTGTCAGCAAGACCATCGAGCTTGACCAGTATCGTCATAATCTGGAAGATATGGTAACCGCTCAGGCGGAAAAGATCACCGAAGACGCCATGCGGCTGGGCAAGATTCAGGAATCCGTCATCATCGGTATGGCTAACCTGATCGAAAGCCGCGACGGCAGTACCGGAAAGCACGTTAAAAACACCCAGATGTACGTTCGTATGATCGCTAACGAGCTGCTCTCCAAAGGATACTTTCCGGAAGAGCTCACACCCGCCTACATAGAGGATCTCTGCAAGGCTGCGCCGCTTCACGACGTGGGAAAGATCAAGATTCCCGACGCGATCTTACAAAAACCCGGAAAATTGACGCCGGAAGAATTTGAAACCATGAAATTGCATACCACCCACAGCCGTAAGATCATCAAGACCATCATCGGCGATATTGAGGATGCGCATTATGTACGACTGGTGGAGGAAATTGCCCTCTACCATCACGAGCGGTGGGACGGCACCGGATATCCCGCCGGTCTTACCGAGGACAATATACCTCTCTCCGCCCGGATCATGGCAGTGGCGGACGTGTTTGACGCTCTCTACGAGGAGCGCTGCTATAAACCTCCTATTCGTCCCATTGAGAGGATCATGCAGATCATGTCAGAAGGACGCGGTACGCAGTTTGACCCAACCATCATAGATGTGTTTATGGGAATGCTTCCGACACTGAAAAAGGTTCTGCACATCACGGATTGATACGGAGGTAAATCGTCTTGGATAACACACAATTGAAAACCGAAAAGACTCAAAAAAAGCTGGAGCGCATCGTGCTCTTCGTTTTGACCCTGTACACGATAGCCCTGTTTGTCACAGGGATGCTCATGGACTGGAATATTTTTATCAAGGAGATCCTGTTTCTCCCGATGCTTGCAGGATGGTTCGTCCACTTCCGGGATATCTGGACACATACCCGCCGGGCCACCTTCATCTCTGCCATGTGCTGGGTCATTTTTGTCATCTATGCCCTGTTTACGGACAGTTTTTCTACCCTGCTCATCGCCATGGCGGGCGGCATCGTCCTGCTCAGTATCTTCAATATACGCCAGATTCTATATCCCGGTCTGATCATCCCGTTCTTTCTGCTTTTATATCACGGTCTGATCGCACAGACGATCATTCTTTCCTCCGTCCACGATATCATCAGACTTATTATCCAGTTTTTTTCCCTCTATATGGCTTCCGCCATCCTCTGGATCATTCAGGGAAACCGGCAGGAGGCAAGCGCTCTTTTGATCGATAACATCCGGGAGCTGGAGATTGCCGAGCGCAGTAAAAACGACTTCCTGGTCAATGTCTCCCACGAGATCCGCACACCCATCAATGCAGTTTGCGGCATGAGCGAGGCCATCCTGCAGGAAGATCTTCCCATGGATGTGCGTCGGGATGTGGTCGATATCCAGACAGCCGGCAGAAACCTTCTGTCCACCGTAAGTAATATCCTGGACTTCTCAGAATTAGAGACCGGTAAGATGGAGCTGGCGGAGGAGAGCTACAACATCACCTCCACCATCACCGATATCATCAACATGGCGACAACTATGGATAACGGCAAGCACCTGGATCTGATCGTGGACTGCGACGCCGATCTGCCAAGTAACCTCTTGGGAGACGAACAGAAATTCCGCAGGATCGTCATGAATCTTTTAAACAACGCCATTAAATTTACGAAGGAGGGCGGCGTCATCCTGCGGATCAGCAGCCGCAAGGAAGAGTACGGCATCAATCTCCATGTCAGCGTGAAGGATTCCGGCATCGGTATCGGGCGCGCCGATATGGAAAAGATCTTTACCAGCTTCAGCCAGGTCAATTCCAAGCGAAACCGCGAGGAAGGCGGCGTGGGACTGGGCCTCGCCATCACGCAGGCTCTGGTCCGCAGCATGGGCGGCTTCATCACCGTTAACAGCACCCCCGGCGTCGGCAGTGAATTTCAATTTACCATCCCGCAAAAAGTTCTGGACGAGACGCCTATTGTCTCCATCAAGGATAAGAAGCATCTCTTCGCGGCCTACTACGTCAATATGGAAAAATATGAATACACCCTGGTGAGGGAAGGCTACGAAGACTGTATCCGCCACATGGTCAGCCAGTTCGGTATCCCCTTCCGCATCTGCCGGAATCTGGAAGAGCTGAAACGCCGGATCGAGCGTGAAAACTACTCCCACATCTTCATCGGCTGGGAAGAATACCGGGAAGACAGATCCTTCTTTGAACAGCTCTCCACCAAGCGTACCGTAGTGCTCATACTGGACTACGATCAGGAGATCCTGGTGCAGGGCAATATGCTGCGCATCTATAAGCCTTTCACCATACTGTCCATCGCCGCCGTCTTTAACGGTCAGAAACTTCTGGTGGGCGAAGAACAGCATATTAGTTTACATAACAAGTTTATTGCCCCGCAGGCCAAGGTGCTTGTGGTGGACGACAATGCCATGAATCTAAAGGTCATGGCCAGACTTCTTTTGCCCTACCAGCTTAAGGTGATCATGGCAAGCAGCGGACAGGAAGCTCTGGAAAANCTGAACACACCGGANTTCGACTGCGTTTTCCTGGANCACATGATGCCGGAGATGGANGGTGTGGANACACTGCATAAGATNCGGCANAANCCCGGCCNTTACTACCAGTCGCTTCCCATTATTGCNTTCACCGCCAACGCCATCGGCGGCGCCAGAGAAATGTTCATGGCGGAGGGCTTCAACGACTTTATTGCCAAACCCATAGAACTCAGTGTGCTGGAGCGCATCCTGCGCCGCTATATCCCCACTCAGATGCAGATCGTTGTGGAGGAGGNCGTGACGGCTGCCGCNCAGGCCACAGCTGAGACATCTGCATCGGAAACCGGGGCGCCTGCATCGCAGAGCAAGNCGTCCGCCCAAACCGCTTCCGAAATGGCTGACCCGGCNGACAAAACCGCTGTCTCCAGNGCNAAGCAAAAGCTGTCCCGCGCAGGCGTCAGTCTGGAACAGGCCATTGCCTACTGCGGCGACGANGAAGGNTTTAANGAGATCATCGCTATCTTCCATTCCGAAGGACAGAAGCGCCGGGATCATCTGTCTCATTTCTTTAAGGANCAGGANTGGAAAAATTACGTTATCTCCGTCCATGCCCTGAAAGGCAACGCCAAGGCCGTCGGCGCCGGCGAACTGTCGGAGATGGCCAGAGAGCTGGAAATGGCCGGCAAAGAAAACAGAATCGACTACATCTTAGCGCACCATGAGGCTATGATGGAAAACCATGATAAGCTGTTAGAGGCTCTGGATGATAACCTCTTTGTCTACCCTGACGCCGCCGATAAAGCGAACAAGACTTCCTCAAAAACCAACACCGAACTTCAACAACAGAATGCTGCGCCGCAAGACGAGGCCATTCTCGCCGAAACCACAGGCACCGGCGTATCGACTCCGGAAGCGCTGCTTGAGCAGATCAGCGAAAGGCTGTCGGGTTTTGAAAGCGAGGGCCTGGCCGAGCTGTTGGATCAGTTGGAACAGNTNCCCGGACAAAAGNCCTCTGTCNCAGAGAGCNNAANACANATANGGGAACTGGNNGCTGANTTTGATTTTCTCGGNGCCTCNGAGGTTCTGGAAAGGATGGAAAAATAACGTATGCGTAAAAANNTTCNANACTTTTTTCAANCNCTGTTTCCCNGGCAGCTNGANTTTAANGANCTCATCAACCGAATGGTNATGCTNCTGGCGCTCGCTTCNTCTTTGATCGGNATCGTTCTGGTNCTTTTAGGCGCTAATCACCAGAGTTTTATATGCATTACTGNCCATATGTGTGATCTCCGGCNTTTCCATCCGGATAACACTCANNCAGCAGAACAGCAAAATGGCNTCCTGGCTCCTCGCGATCGGCATCAACATGNTCTTCTTCCCGCTGCTTTTTATCACGAGCGGCGGCACNCAGAGCGGNATGCCGGTCTGGCTCGTACTGGGAGTAGTTTACATTTTCCTTTTATTTGAGGGACGTTCCTTTCTGTTAGCCGTCAGCCTTTCCCTCCTCTCCTTCTTGGTAACCTACCTGGTGTCCTATTATCGCCCGGAACTCGTACCCGATTCTACCCGGTTCTACAGTTTTTCGGACTCCTATATCGCATTGATCTGTGTAAGNTTTTTTATCGGTATCCTCTTAAAAATGCAGGCAAAGACCTACGAGCAGGAAAAGCAGCTGGCAGAGCAGCAGCGAAAGGAAGTAGAGCAGATCGCCCGCTCCAAGGATACCTTCTTTGCCAACATGAGTCACGAGATACGCACGCCCATCAACACTATCATCGGGTTAAATGAGATGATCCTCCGGGAAGATATCTCCGATGAGATCGCGGAAAACGCCATCAATATTCAGAACGCCAGCAAAATGCTTCTCACCACCATAAACGACATTCTGGATCTCTCCAAGCTGGAATCCGGCAAAATGGAGATCGTGCCGGCCCAGTATGAGATCAGCTCCATGTTCAGTGACCTGGTGAATCTGATCTGGATCCGGGCTCACCAGAAGGATCTGGAATTCAAAGTNGCCATTGACCCGGAGATCCCCTCCATGCTCTACGGCGACGAGGTTCGGATCAAACAGGTAATCACCAACATGTTGACCAATGCAGTCAAATACACAAGCGCCGGCTCCGTCACTCTGAGCGCCAAGGGAGAACGCCTGAGCGCCGANCANATTCTNCTGCGNATTTCCGTGGAGGACACCGGCATGGGCATCCGCAAAGAAAGCCTGGAGGATCTCTTCAGCTCCTTCAAGAGGGTAGATGAGTCGGACAACCGCAACATCGAGGGCACGGGACTTGGCCTTTCCATCTCCAAACAGCTCATAGAAATGATGGGCGGCAAGATCACGGTGGACAGTGTTTATCACAAAGGTTCCGTCTTTACCATAGAATTGCAGCAGCGCATCGTCAACGCAAGACCCATCGGCGTCATCAATTTCGCGTCGCAAAAACAGTTAAACCAGCGGGAACGCTATCAGCAGAGCTTCTTAGCTCCGGATGCCCGTATTCTGGTGGTGGACGACAACACCATGAATCTGATGGTGGTGACGAAGCTCTTACGGGAGACGAAGGTGCAGGTAGATACCGCCGAGAGCGGTAAAGAATGTCTGAAAAAAACGGCGGAGAACGCTTACCACGTCATTCTGATGGATCACATGATGCCGGAAATGGATGGACAAGCCACTCTGCAGGCCGTGCGGAGCCAGGCGAAGGGCTTCTGCCAGAAGACTCCCGTGATCGCCCTGACCGCCAACGTTATGACCGGCGCAGAGCAGATCTATCAGGACATGGGCTTCGACGGGTATATGGCAAAACCTATCAGCGCACCCCTTCTGGAGGCGACCCTGCTAAAATATCTGCCCACTAACCTCATCGAATACACGGCGGATTCTTCCGACACAGAGACAGAGGAGATGGAGGGACTCAACCAGATCAGCAATGCCCGGAAACGAAAGATCGCCATCACGGCGGACTGCATCTGCGATCTGCCCCAGGACCTCTTAACCCGCTACCAGATCCGCCTCATGTACTGCTATGTACACACGAAGGAGGGCCGTTTCTGCGACCTCTTCGAGATATCCTCGGACAGCCTGCTTGCCTATCTGGAGACAGAAGGCAACACAGCCCACTCTTCCACGGCGGAACCATCCGCCTACGAGTATTTCTTTGCAGAGACACTGACGGAGGCAGAGCATGTCATTCATATCACCGCTACCATTGACCTGAGCGGCGCTTATCCCAACGCCACCCAGGCCGCCAAAGCCTTCGACAATGTCACTGTGGTGGACTCCGGGCATATCAGCAGCGGCCACGGCCTCATGGTGCTCTACGCGGCAATGCTGGCGGAGGAGGGCAAGAGCGTGGAGGAGATCTGCCGGGCTCTTGAAAGCCACAAGGAGCAGGTTTTTTCGAACTTTCTGGTGCCGAGTACCGCCACTCTCTATCGCAACGGCAAGGTCGGCGGCGGCGTCCACAAGCTCTGCAGCCTGTTAAACCTGCATCCGATCCTGTCTATGTCTAAAAACAAGCTGAAGCTGTGGCAGATTGCAACAGGTAATGTACACCACATGAACAGACAGTATGTGAAAACACTGTTTAAGCACCCCAAGACCATCGACTCAAGGCTCCTCTTCGTCACCTATGCTGGCTGCAGCGTGAAGCAGATCGACGAGGTCCTGGAGCTGGTGGAGCAGTACATCAAATTTGACAAGATCGTCCTGCAGAAGGCGTCGGCCACCGTTTCCAGCAACTGCGGCATCGGCACCTTCGGACTGATGTTCACGAAAATGGAAAGACAGGAGCCATGACGGCTCCTGTTTATTTCCAGTACCGTTCTGCTTTCTCCTCCGCCTCAGTCTGTAAAAGAGCATATTTCTCCGCAATCTTATCTATGACGAACTCTCTCGTCTGTCCGGCCTCCTGTAATGCTTCAACAGTGTACCGAATGCCTTCTTCCCTGCCTTCGTTCCGGAGTGTTCTCTCATACTTTTCCACATCAAATTCTTCCAGCAGCATACCAAGAACCTGCGATCTATTTTTTCTCAAAACATCCTCCGTTTCCATGCATATCCCTTGGTCATGCTTTCTCCTCCCTTGTATCCCGACAGAAAAGAAAGCATGTCTCTCGCAGATGCACGTTCCAGTTTCCGCCGTATTTTCAGTTGTCAGTATATAAGAAAAATCCGACAGAAACTGTCTTGAACGTGCAGATCGCACATCTGTTAGAATTTCTCTGATAATCTTATATTATAGAGTTTATTGCTTCCTGTCAACAATATTTTTAAACGGGATTTCGTATATCCAGCTCGGTGCTGTCAGTCATCGGCTCCTGCCCGCCTATCATAAAACTCACCGTCACCATAAACAGATCCGCATTGGTCTCCACCAGAAAACTCCCTCCACAGGCCTCCGTAAAGCTCTTGGCAATGGAGAGCCCCAGACCGCTGCCGCCATCCGTACGACTCTCGTCTCCCCGCACAAACCGCTCGGTAAAGTCCTTGTTATCCGCAAGTTCCACGCTGGAAGTGTTCTTGATCTGTACCACCGCTTTTTCCTCTCTGGACTCCAGAGTCAGATAAATGCGAGAGCCCTCCAGAGAATAGCGCAAGGCGTTCTGGATCAGGTTCTGGAACACCCGGTAGAGTCTCTGCCCGTCGGCCTGCACAAATACCGGTGTCTGCGGAATAGCCGTTCTCATGATAAGAGAACTCTCCTCGATCTGCCCGTTCATATCCGCCAGAGTCTGCCGCAGAAGCTTACCCATATCCAGCGTTTCCATCTGTATCGGAAGCTGGCCCGAAGTGGCCTTACTCACCTCAAACACATCCTGTACAATACTTCGCAGCCGCTCCGACTTTTCCCCTAAGATCTGTATATATTCCTTCACATGCCGGGGCAGCTCCTGTTCCTGCCGTAGAAGTTCTACATAACTGATGATAGAGGTCAGCGGCGTCTTGATATCGTGGGACACATTAGTCACCAAATCCACCTTCATCCGCTCGCTCTTGATCTGTTCCGCCAGCGCCGTCTCCAGCCCGATCCTGATCTCGTTCAGATTTTCCGCCGCCTCACGCAGATCCGAGTCCTCCGGGAGCCGCAGATCATCGGTCAGCTTTCCCTCGCGCACCGCTCCGATCCGATCCGAGAGCGCCCCGATATCCTCCGCCAGCTGTCTGCTCTTCCGAAACCGCCACAGATCGCTCCCGACAAATAACAGCAGAGTGCCGAACACCGTAAAGGCCGCCATCACAACCAGTCCGGCCAGGCCTCTGAAACCGAATATCCTGCCGTCCTTGTACCATTCCCAATAGTCGTAGTATTTACTGATATATTCCCTCCACATCAGATATGCTGCCAACACGACCGCAACCGCCACAAGGATCACACCGCCATCCGCAAACAGTCGGTTCCGTTCTCTCCTCACCAGCCTTTTCTGCACCGGGTATTTCAGTTCCCGCAGCTGTCGCCGCTTAAGCATCTCCTGTCTCTGCCGCTTTACATTCGCTCTGCCGTCCAGAACCGCCGCAAAACCTAGCCAGAACCAGACCGCCAGACAGGTTCCCGCCTCCGTCAGCTGTTTTAACATATAACTCCCATTCATCTCCAGCCACAGCGAGCCACGCACAAACCAGTCAACCTGCCCAAAGGCATCCCAGCCCCGCAAGATCGAAAAGACCGCTAGGATCAAAAATACCACACCCTTCAGAACAAGGGGGATTTTCCCCAGGATCTTCGCAATCTGTCCTACGGCAGTTCTCAGACTTTTCCGAAGGATAAGAGACAGCACAAGAAGCACCATGCCCGCTATCAAAAACATACAGCTTCTGCGGAACCGCCAGTCCCATAGTTTGACCGCTTCATTCAGAGAATACAGATTACCGCCGTACTGTGTAATCCCGCCGCCCTCATAGTCGCCCACCAGATAGAGCTGGGGCGTCTTGGCTGCCGCCAGAAAGATCACAGCCTCCTTGGCCGAATCACCCAGCTTAAAATTGGCATAGCCCGGCACCCGCCAGTCGTTGTGCCCCGATCGATAGACACCGTCCCCATAGACATCCTGCTGCCGGCCGTCTTTGGTGATCTGCACCTTACCGTCTCCCTCCCTGTTGTACCAGAGAAGGAAATTGTATTCTCCATCAGGGAGCGCCTCCGCAAAATCTGCGCCGTTCCATGTCGTATCGGTCTGCTCTGCCAGACCCTCGATATTCGTATACTGAAGTTCTCCCTTGCTGACAATGGCATAGAGAAGGTTTTTATCCTGAGCAAGCCCATACATATAAGCATCCAGCGTTTTTTCTCTGTCTATATTGCCTTCGTCATCGAAATAAATGCTCTGACCGTTCCCAAAATACCCATTTCCAACAGCATTGGCAACATCGTCCCCATAAAGATCAGCCAGTTCCAGCAGATATTCTTCCATAGCGGCTTCGTTGCCGTAAGGAGGCGCCAGTTCCTCTTGTAAATAGGCTTCGCTGCCGTATAGATCCCGCAGATGGTCCTCATAGGTATCGATACGGTAAGCCGGTGACTCCTCAAAGTAGGCCTCCTGCGCCACAGTCGCCGGAACTGCACTCTCCTCCACCACAGTGGTCGACAACCGCCGCATCCGCACTCTCCTGCACCNCAGTGNTCGTCACTTCCGCGGCTTCNTTCGCCTCGNCCTCCACTATCACACTTTCCGTNACNGGTCCCGCATTTAAACTCCTGTCNAGCCANNCCGNCAGNCCNCNGTCATAGCCNTGCTGNATATANACACCGGAANNNAGCCCNGTGTACCAGCCNNNACCGCCTGTGGCAANCNCCAGAAGNGAATTGAGCCGNTCNNNNATGATATAGCGAAACTNCNCCGTCTCCTGATAATCGNCNGGCTTTGNCAGATCCTGCCNGGCAANCGGCAGATAAGNGCACACAGCCANCGTCANNTTNGTNAGAANCAGGGTNATACCNGCCGCAAACGCCACAAAACTANATANTNCCTTACATTTTTTCCATTTTGTATCCAATGCCCCACACCACCTTTATATATTCCGGCTCTTTCGGATTGAGTTCGATCTTCTCCCGGATATGACGAATGTGTACCATCACCGTATTTTCTGGCGCGAAGGAAGGCTCCTCCCAGACTCTTTCATAAATCTCCTCAGCCGGAAAGATACGGCCTCTGTTTTTCATGAGAAGCTCCATGATCTTAGTCTCCGTGGCGGTGAGCCTGACAGGCTCCCCATCCGCATAGAGAGTGCGCTCCTGCAGGCGGTAACAGAGTCTTCCGTTTACGATCTCGTCCTCCTCATGCAGAGTATGAATCCCGCCCAGCATGGTGTACCTGCGCAGCTGGCTTTTCACCCGGGCCGCCAGCTCCTGCGGGTTGAAGGGCTTCGCCACATAATCGTCCGCCCCCATGGAGAGTCCCAGAATCTTATCCGTATCCTCTGTCTTCGCGCTCAGAACAATAATGGGAAGATTTTTGCGCTCTCTGATCTTCATCATGGCGGAGAGCCCGTCCAGCTTTGGCATCATCACATCCATGATAATGAGCTGCACTTCCTGCTCTCCCAGGACCCGCAGTGCATCCATGCCATCGTAGGCCTTCAGCACCCGATACCCTTCCTTCTCCAAAAGAAGAGCGATCGCCCGCACAATTTCCCTGTCATCGTCCACCACCAGTACACATTCGTTCATCCTGAAATCTTACTCCCTTCTCCGTAGGAACTGTTCAAAAATGGCTTGTAACAAGGACGCCGTATAAATGTTCATCTGCAAAGAAGACAATCGCAGGCGTAGTGGGCTACGTCAAGATTGTCTGATGCCGCAGATGCACATTTAGACAAGTCATTGTCATGAGTAATTTACGAACAGTTCCGTCGCCTGAAACCATCATAAAAATAAGTCCTTATAAAAAAGTCGTGGGATTTCTTACAAATTTCTTAACGTGCGAAGCATCTCGAATCTGCTTATGCTTCATATTATGTCAACCAAAATAATAGTCCCGCATCTCCTCGGAGGCGGCCTGCACTTCCTCATAGAGTTCTCTCGCAGAGACGCGGATGGCACCCGCCCCCATGATGATGACCTGCTCTAATCCGTCGGAGGTAGCCACACGCACAATATGGTTTTTCCGGCTCATCTCATGTGTCACTTTCTCTATATACTGATCCGCCGTCTCCGCCTCTTTCGTATAGACCACATCTATATTATGGTAACGCTCCACACTGCCCGGATTCCCTTTCACCTTGTAGGCGTCAAACACAAGAATCAGGTTCATTTTGCGAAAGCCCTGAAAATTGCTCAGGATATCCATGAGCCTGCCTCTGGCAGCATTCAGATCGATCCCGGCAAGACCGCTTAACTCCTCCCATGCAAAGATGATATTGTAGCCGTCCACCAGAAGATACTCCTCCCGCTTCACTTGACCGCCACGGTACTGCACCTCCTCCACGGGCGCGGGCTTTGACCGGATCGTTTTTGCCCAGCCCTGCTTTTTCCCCTCCTTTGACCCGAAGGTTCGCTGAAAGATCTCCTCCACCTCATCTTGACCAATAAAGTCAACCGATGTGCTGGTGACTGGGTCGTGCTTTGCTATTCTCCTGGCTGTTCCTAAAGCTTCTGCGCTATTTTGACTATTTAAGTCAATCTCCTCATTCCCGCCATATATGCTCCCGTCCGCCAGACTCCACCCGGCCTTCAGCGCAGGCTCCAGATGCATATATTGCTCCACCTGATCCCACTCCACCAGAAAGCCCGCGCCGTGGGCACAGAACACCGAGCCGCAGGGATTGTCCGTATCACGTTCCGCCTGATAGCCGATCTGCTCAATCACCTCCTGCGCGTTGTGACAGGGCTCGTAGCCTTTCAGACGAGTAAAGAGCCGTCCCTTTCCGCCGGAATAGGCGAGCATACGAGCCTGATAGCCTCCAAACTCCGACACAGGCACCGTACCTGCCAGAACTGCATATTCCCCTGTGGTCTCCGGCGCCTCAAAATGTCCCGCCATGGCCTGCAGATCCGTCATGGCCCTTCCCACAAACACCACCGGCAGTTCCAGCCGAAATTCATAGACAGGCTCTAAGAGCACACTTTTGGCCCGACAAAGCCCCTGCCTGACAGCGCGGTAAGTAGCCTGTCTGAAATCTCCGCCCTCCGTATGCTTCACATGGGACTTACCAGCCGCCAGCGTGATCTGCATATCCGTGATGGGCGCCCCGGTGAGTACTCCCGGATGGCTCCGCTCTTCCAGATGGGTCAGTATGAGTCGCTGCCAGTTCCGATCCAGCCTATCCTCGCTGCATCTGCTGCGAAAGACAAGGCCGCTGCCCCGCTCTCCCGGCTCTAAGATCAGGTGTACCTCCGCGTAGTGTCTGAGTGGTTCAAAATGTCCCACGCCCTCCACCACATCGGCAATAGTCTCTTTATAAAGAATACTTCCCTCACCGAATTCCACCGCCACACCGAAACGCTCCAGGACCAGATTTTTCAGAATCTCGATCTGCACCTCACCCATGAGCTGCACGCGGATCTCACTGCTTTCCTCCTGCCAGACGATATGCAGCTGTGGCTCCTCTTCTTCGAGTTTACATAATTCTGTATACATATGGTGTACATCACAGTCGTCGGGCAGTTCGATCCGATAGGTCATAACCGGCTCCAACACCGGCAGGACAATCTCCTCTTCCGCACCGATTCCCTGTCCGCAGAAGGTNTAGGCCGGACCGGTCAACGCGCAGACGCTGCCCGCCCCGATCTCCTGTACCGTGGTATACTTCTCGCCGGAATAGAGACGGATCTGGTCTATCTTTTCCTCCCGGTCAATCTCCGGCTTATCTTTCCCCTCTGCTTCCGTCCTTCCCATTCTGCCTGTGGCAGTCTTTACTGTCTGTTTCACTTTAAGGCTGCCCCCGGTCACCTTGATNTGTGTCAGGCGACTGCCCTGTGCGTCCCTGGTGATCTTAAAAACCCTTGCTCCGAACTCTTCTCCATAGTGCGGCATGGGCGCGTAGGCTGCCAGAACATCAAGCAGCGCCTCTACTCCCTCCCCCTTGAGAGCAGATCCGAAAAGGCAGGGGAACAGNCTGCGATGTGCAATGAGTTCTGCTATCTCCTGCTCCCTGACGGGCGGCTCGCCCGATAGGGCTTCCTCCCCATCCGACAAATTTTCTGCCCGCTCCAGATATTTTTCCAGAAGGGCTTCATCACAAACTGCAATATTCTCATAAAAATCACCGGATTTGCTCCCGTCCGAACCTGTGAAGGACACACACCGCTCGTCCAGTTCCTTCCTTAGACCGGCAAGCAGCGACTCCTCGTTCGTCCCCGGCTGATCCATCTTATTGACAAAGACAAAAACAGGCACCTGATAGCGTTCCAGTAATTTCCAGAGCGTCAGGGTATGACTCTGCACCCCGTCCGCGCCGCTCACAATGAGCACCGCGCAGTCTAAGACCTGCAGAGTACGCTCCATCTCCGCGGAAAAATCGATATGTCCCGGCGTGTCGAGCAGGGTCACCTCCATATCTTTCCATGAAAAACGGGCCTGCTTGGAGAAGATGGTAATGCCCCGCTCCCGCTCCTGCCTGTCCGTATCTAAAAAGGTATCTCTATGATCCACCCGCCCGGGATTTCTGATCTCTCCCGTGGTGTAGAGAATGCGCTCCGCCAGTGTGGTCTTTCCCGCATCCACATGGGCTAACAGCCCAATGACCCGTTTTTTTTCTTTCATCCTGTTCCTCTTTTCCCCACATTCTATCCTCTTTATTCGCATTTACACGACAGAGCGACGCAAAACTTTAACTTTGCGCCGCCCCTCTGTTTTCCTATTTCTATGAATCTGTCTGATCAGACTCCCTTTGAAACCGCCTATTCCTGATTTAATATCTGTGCCAGTCGGTCTATGTCCGCCTGCACCTGACTCATGGAGTTCAGAATATCCTCGACCCCATTTACCTGCTCCTCCGTGGAAGAAGATATCTCCGTGGTATTCTGTACGGAAGCCTGGGATATCGCCTCCACCTGCTGCATGGCATCCTGAAGTCTTTCCTTGCTCTCCACAATGTCACCGAGCTGTCCCTGCAGCTTCTCCGTCTCCTCGATCACCTGCCGGGAGAACATGAGCATCGTATCAAAAATCTTCACCGTATCATCCAGCTTCTCATTGGACTCCTGCACGATCACGGTATTGCGGTCAATGATCTTGTTCGTATCCCCAATGGTTCCAATGATATCCTTCAGGATCGCGTCAATCTTCTGGGTCGCCATAGTCGACTGTGCCGACAGGGCGTTGATCTCGTCCGCAACTACCGCAAAGCCCCTGCCCGCCTCACCGGCCCTTGCCGCCTCAATAGCCGCATTCAAAGCCAAAAGACTGGTCTGCCTTGCGATCTGGCTGATGCTGTCAATGATTTCACCAATAGAGCCTGATTTCTGTGCCAGAGCTGCCATACCCTCGGATGCCACCTGGGTAGCCTCAATGTTTTCGACAAACTTCCTGGCCAGTTCATCGATGGACACCTTACCCTCTTTATTCTTCTCCTCCAACTGTCTCACGTTTTCAACCGTCTGCAACACCCGGGCTTCCGAATCACTGATCCTGCCATCCAGATCATTGAAAATCTGAATACTGCCCTCCACCTGTCCGATCTGCTGCTCCACACTGCCTGCGATCTCCTGGCTGGAAGCCGCGATCTCGGAAGCGCTCTGTTCAAAGCTATGTAAGGAATCATAGATGGACTGAGAGGATTCCTGCAAACCCTCGAAAGCACCTCGGACATTGCCCAGAAGGTCTTCCACTTCTCCCTCCTTCTGCTCAACCGTCGCAAAGAGGGATCGTGTTCTCACTACGATAAAGACCGATACCGCAATCGCAAGGGCATATACCATAATATCGAAAATCCATATAGCAGCGGTATCCATACACAGATACGCATCCTTAAATAAAATCATGGCTATCGCATTTACGATCACTGTCACCGCCGCGCATACCTTGACCACCGACAGGTCATAGTAGGCAGTCGAAAGAAACAGTACTAAGAAATATGCCTCCACCATCGCGCCAAATACGCCGGGGGTTCCCACCACAAGAACCACAGCACCCAAACCCGGCAGCGCAGACACATACAGATATTTCGCCTTGGCACCAAGCGGTTTCTCAAGAGCCTTTATAATAAGGCCGCTCAGCGTTATGATCAATGCAATGCTATCCCTCATGCCTCCTCCATTAAAGAAAAGTACATAAAGAAATGCCACAATAGGAATCGCTAAAAGAAATAGAAAAAAGATAAAATTCATCAACTTTTCTTCGTCTTTTAATATTTTCAATTCCATTTGTGTTTCCTCCTTTTTCTCACGTATATTTATAATATATATATTACAGTATCCGGATTATAAAGTCAATCTGTAACGGCATCCTAATGATTATCATCGTTCTCTTCCGTCAGGCTCACAAACTTCGCGTAATGTTCCGGCTTAAACATCCGTCTGTAGAGGGCATCCAACGCTTCCAGAAACGCCCCCTGCGCAGGATTTCCCATGCGCATATATAAAACGCTGTAGTCCACGCCGAACAGCACAGCCCGCAGATTCGTCATCTCACAGCCGCAGGACTGATAAAAAGCGATCCGCCGTTCTCTGGTCAGGCGCTGCTTTTCGTTTTCTGCGGCAGCGGTCCGCTCGGACTCAATATAAAGCCCCGCCACCTGAGGAAGGTTTTCTTTAAAATAAGTACCAAAAAGCAAGAAGGCCCGGTGTCCCAGCCCCTCTCCCCGCCTGTCTGACAGGATCGCAAAATAGTCAAGCAGTGCGCACTTTGTCTCCTCGCAGAGAATAAAAACGGCGTAGCCTGCAAGCTTCTCCTCCTCATAAAGCCCAAGGGAAAAGCCGTAGCCCTCCTCCATGCTTTTGAGAATATGGCTTAAGGGCTTCAGTTCGTCAGCGGGGAAATCCCGCCGCATATAAGTATCATAAATAGATGCGATCTCCGTGTTTTCCAGCTTTTTTATCGTATACTGTGGCATAGCTTTTCTTCCTTTCGCCATTTCAGCTCTTAAGTTTACATAACTCTATCCCCTCAATGTCACAAGCGGATGTGTCACCTTTCTCATTCTACATTGATTCATCTGTCATACCCCCGCACATACACAAAGCCCTCATTCTCCCTGTCCATGCGGTATGCCGGATCAAGCAGAGCATCCACGAAATCCTGTCCTTCGGCCTCCACCGCCGTCACCGAAAGACCCAGTGCCTGCTCCACCCGGGACACCGTGACGTCATCCAAAAATACCTGCTCTCCGCTGCGAAGCATATTGCCCGGGATCAACAGCGCCTCTCCCAAATCCACGCCCTGCGCCTGCGCTTCCTTTAGCTGGGCGATCAGATCCTGCCCCGTCACCAGCCCCGCCACCGTAATGGTCTCCCCGAAAAAATCATTTCGGATGGCCTGCACATAAATGGAAAGCCCGGGATAAGCCTGCATCAGTTTTTCCGCCGCCTCCTGTATGGTGGAAAAGGCCAACTTACCCGTGGCGATGGTCAAGCGCCGCTGCAGAGTGCGCTTCTTTTCCAGATAAGTCGGATCCCTGAGAGCCTCCTCAAGGGCCTGTCCAAACTCTTCCCGAAAAAGCCGCATCATGCCCACACCATTTTCCAGCTGGATGTAGCCGTCGTAACGCTCCTCCTCCGGAAAGTCCCGCTCCGCCAGAATATAAAACTCATCGCTGGCATGAACAAAGTGTAGACCGAATCGGTCAAAACAAGTTCTCTGGTACTCTTCGATCTTATCGATGATCCTCCCGGCCTCCTCCTTCGTGAAAAGCCCAATCGGATACAGGCCTTCTCGAAACCGGCTGATCCCCGCAGGTACTAGCGACAGACTCCGCATAAAAGGCAGGTACTTCATCAAATCCTCAATGCTTTGCCAAAGTTCCTCCCCGTCGTTTACTCCCTTACAGCAGACAATCTGCCCGTTCATCTCCACATGGCCCTCGTAAAACCGATCCAGAAACCGCAGCTTTTCCCCCGCGAAGCGGTTGTGCAGCATCTCGCAGCGGAGCGTCGGATTCGTAGTATGTACCGAGATGTTGATGGGCGCAAGCTGCATCTTCACAATGCGCTCCACATCCCGCTCAGTCATGTTGGTCAGGGTGATGTAATTGCCCTGCAAAAAAGAAAGCCGGGAATCGTCATCCTTAAAATACAAGGTTTCCCGCATCCCCGGCGGCATCTGATCGATAAAGCAAAAGATACACTTGTTGCTGCAGGAACGGTAGTCGCTCATCAGCCCATTCTCAAACTCGATGCCCAGATCCTCGTCATAGTCCTTGTCGATCTCCAGAAGCCACTCCTCACCGTCCGGCTTTCGCACCAGCACTTCCACATACTCATCCTTCATCAGATAACGGTAATCGAACACATCCTCTATTTCGTTGTCGTTGACGGCAAGAAGGCTATCGCCCGCCTCGATCCCCATCTCCTCCGCGATGGAGCCGAGCTCAACCTCCTTTACCACATGTTCTTTTCCGTCCAAGCTCCTACTCCTCCATCACCGAATATTGCAGCATCTCGTACAGAAGCTTTGTCCCCTCTTTGATCTCCGGCGGCAGAAGCGCCCTGGCCACCAGCTTATATCCTTCCTCCGGTGCATCAATACGTTCTAAATTGGCATAGTCTCCGTCAATGCTCGCCACCCGGTACTGAAATGTGTTCAAAGTTTTGTTCCTCCTGTCCGTTTTCGTTCCGTGCAAAACCTTCTCCGTATTATATCATATTCTCAGAAGCTGTAATCTTTGGCAATGCCAACAAGAATTACGCAGTAATTCTTGCGACGCAAGCTGCTGAGCTTGCGTCTATTATATCATATCTCAGATGCCAATATGGTAAAATATTTATGAAAGAATTGCTTTGCAATTCTTTGGTCGCAGGATGCTGATCCTGCGACGATTATACCCCAGTTCCTGCAAAAGCGCCATATTTGTTTCCCCAGAGTGCGCAGGTATCACATCACCAGATAATTCCAGCCCCAGTACAAAAGCCCCAGCACCCAGCTTGAGAAGATCCCGTAAAGAATGACCGGCCCGGCAATCGTAAAGATCTTACAGCCGATGCCGAACACCTGTCCCTCCTTCTGGTATTCGATGGCCGCCGAAGCCACTGAGTTTGCAAAGCCCGTGATCGGCACCAGCGCTCCCGCACCGCCCCAATCCACACATTTTGTGTATAGCTTAAAGCCTGTGAGCAGCACACTGATCAGCACCAAAAGCAGAGAGCACCAAGAACCCGCCGTCTCCTGATCGATCCCCATACGATTCGTCGCATAATTTAAAAAAAACTGCCCCAGCACACAGATCAAACCACCTGTCAAAAAGGCTTTCGCCATACGGGCAGGCAGACTGTATTTCGGTGTGGTCTGCTCCACATGCTGCCTGTACGCCTGCTCCTCCGCCTGCTGCGGTGTCATTGTTTTTTGATCCTGTTCCATAATCTCCTCCATTCCGACGCACTCCCATGCTGCGTCCTCCGCAAATCCCGCATTCCGCGACTGCTATATCGCTATTGTAAAAATATCCGCTGCGTAAAATAAATAACGCTCCCGATCAGCTTGCCCATCGCAACCGCCAATATCGCGATCCCCAGACCGTGACGAAATCCGATCCTCCTTGCAAAAACGGGTATGGTGTTTAACATCTCCGCGATGGCCAGTGCCAGACATCCCACAAAAATGCCCGCAAACAGACCAAAAATGATCTGTATCAGCGTCCCCGCAAAGCGCCATACCCCCTCCGTCGCTGCTGCCCCGAAAAGGGCATGCTCACGCACAAAGCTTCCGATCATCGCCCATCTGCTGTAAATACTGAAAAAGCTGCCCACCAGGGTGCCGCATATCACCATCTCCTCCAACACGAACACCTTGTCCGCCACATGCATTTTCCCCGCGAAGCGCGGAATCAGTCCCACAGAGATAAGCACTGTGAACACCCCCGCCGAGACAATAAGACCTGCGCTCCCCCCGATCAGCGCCAAAAACATCTGCTTAAGAAACATCGATCTCCTTCCCCTCTCTGTCCGCCGTCGCAATGAGCGCCTGATTTACATCCTTTTCATATACCCGCATTTCCACCTCGATGGGCGTGGGATCTTTCGTGATCCGTCTGCCGCCGATATGGTTAAAAAAGACGATGATGCCCACCGCCAGACCCACCGAGTAGGACAGCTCCAAAATTCCGTACCCGTCTCCGGGCGCTCCCATCACCATTTCATAAATCTTCGAAAAGACCTCATTAATCCCGATATCATTGTGAAAAGCCATGATCGTAAATGCCGTGCCAAAAAAACTGATCAGTGCCACAAAAAAGAGCTTGCACCACTGGACGAAGCCCTTGTGCCGGTCCACATCGATCCATTCCACCAGCACATCCGTCTCGCCCAAATTTTCCACGCTGGCTCCCGGACAGGCCTTTTCGATCTCCTGGATCACCCGGAGAATGCTGATGACCTGTCTTTTGCTCTCCCCCTTCTTAAACTGCCACAATTTGACAGTCCTGGCCTTTGCCTGAATCTGCGGGTCGCTGCAGGTCAGCTTCCCGATATCCTTGACGAATACGTCCGGGGTCTGCAGCTCCACATTCTGTTCCGCTTTCAAATAGATTGTCGCATTGTTAGTTGACATAACTTTTCCCATCCACTATAAAAACTTCTCCCGGCAAACTCACCGGCATGAATTTCCTACATGATAAGAAGTAGTATAATAAAAATTTTTTATTTTATACGTGAATTCTGTATGCTATACTAGACGCAAGCTCGGCAGCTTGCGTCGCAAGAATTACTACATCTGAAGCTATAATAAGGAGATTTTTCATGAAAATTGTTGTGATAGACGGCCAGGGCGGCCGTATCGGTAAGAATGTGATAGAACAGGTAAAAGCAGGTCATAAGGATCTGGAACTCTACGCCATCGGCACCAACACCATGGCTACCTCCGCCATGCTCAAGGCTGGGGCGGACTTTGGCGCCACCGGCGAAAACGCCGCGCTGGTGAATGTGTCCGATGCAGATATCGTGATCGGGCCCGTGGGCATCGTTTTTGCCAACGCCCTGCTCGGGGAGATCACCCCTGCCATCGCCGCCGCTGTGGGTGCCAGCAATGCCTTTAAAATCCTGATCCCTGTGAACCGCTGCAACCACTATATCGCAGGCTGTGCGGAAAAATCTCTGGGTGAGTATATCCGCATTGCAGTGGAGAAGCTGGAGAGCATGCTGTAAAAACACCCGCGTATCAGGCTTGCAACAAGTTCAAAACCAGATTGGCCTGCTGATTCGCCTGCGCAAGAATCGTCTGCGAAGACTGCATTAAAAACCTATTCATCGCATACTCCATTGATTCGGAAGCGATATCGGTATCGCGGATAGCAGATTCACTCGCCTGCGTATTTTCGATAACATTATTGTTACTATTGATGGTGTGTTCCAGTCTGTTCTGTATGGAACCATAAGTGCTTCTCCGGGAACTTACCATAGTAATCGCCTCTTTAATACGACTAACCGCTTTTTCCGCATATTTTGGCCTGCTGATTGTAATGGAGTTGATCGCAAGTGAGCAGGAATTGACGCGTGTACGGGGAATCTCAAACAGATCCTTTGTTTCCGCGCCGACCAGAAGGTAAATCGGTTCGCGGAAATTCCTGCCGCCTTCTTCCAAAAAGAGCGTGCTTCTTGCACTTCCACCGATATCAGTGATTGTATGAGCGCCCAAAGCTTTATGGGCAATTTTCAAGCTTCCATTCTCAATTGACGCAACCAAAGGCGCCGTATTGCCGTTGTCGTCCCCGTTTTCAAATTTATCATTCAGGAAATCGGCAAGCTCTTTTGCCGAATAATGCTTATTCGTCTCAAAAGTGTATTGATAAGGAGTATCGTCCGCGGTAAACGTGAGGACATTCTGTCCCTGCTTAAAAATAATACCTTTTGACACGTCTTTGCTTCCTGTGATATAAGTCGCCGTGGGATTGATCGTTGTCTTATAGAAAAGGAAGCCTGCCGCACTGCCGCGTACACCGTCCACCACATAGGTACCCGCCAAAGGTTCTTTTCCGTCCTTTTTTATTACTTTGATTTGAAGCGCCTTATCGTCAATGGCGCCAACAACATCTGTTTTCTCTCCACCGACAGAGACCATTATATCAACGTCTTCGATGTTTTCTTCCTTGAACTTTTCCTGTATTTTTTCCTGCAGGAGCGCGGCAATTTCATCGCCGGTATAAGTACCCTCGGGAATGGTTATCTTTATAGTTGTTTCCTTATTCTCAACGTTGCCTGTATCCCCGTTTAGCTCTGGGTGAGTAAAATCAAAAATAAACTCGTCATTAGCGCCTTTTACGATCTCAACAGGTTCCTCAGTCAGATCCTTACGGCCGATAATATAGGCCGGCCGAAAGTTCCCGTAGCTGCCTTGTGTTTTCGTCGCGTCTCCTGACCGCTCAGTAAAGAGTACATCGTTATAAAAACTGCCACTTAAAGAGATTTGTTGGGAAGCTGCAAACTCAAACCTTCCCTCCTCAAACCTGGATATCATATCGACGGTGACTTTACCTTTCAAATCGCTGTTACTGTCAATGGCCGTCTGTATCGCCTTTTGCAGCTCCTCCCTGCTGCTATACTCTTTTTCGGCAATTTTGACCGTGCCAGAGACCGCGTTATCGCCGCTGCCCAATGTCACGGTCAGCTCACTGTTACTGCTGGTCACCTTTGCCTTGTCGGAAACAGCGGTGCGAGTATCCACGATATACTTACTTGCCTCCGTGATACTAGGATTATCAACCCTAGGTTCCGATTTGGCAATAGCATTCCAGGCAGAACCGTAGTAAAATCTAATATAGTACTCACCAGCCTCATTATCTGTCTTAGGCATGGCAGTCAGTTTAAACACATCATTCGACCCATCATTCTCATAAGAACATGTAATGCTGCTATAATATTCACCGTATAACGATTTCAGTTGTTTATCGATCTGCGCAGCAATATCCGCCATACTGTAAGTCCCTGGGGACAGCGTAATGCTTTTTTGGCCGCCGGCCCAAGAAGGGGATAAAAAAGTGATTGTATTCTTGCCACTCTCAATCTTTATCGAATCATTCCGATTGGCAGCGGGAATTGACGCAGTTGCAGTTGACTCTGTTGGCACTATTAACGTGGTTCCTTCTGGTGTTGGCACCTTTCCAGGGCTATAGCTCTCGGTGTGAGTGTACGTATATGTTGTAGTGCCTTCAAATAGTTTTTTATAGGTATCGTTTTTCTGGGCGTCATCAAAACTGATTTTCTGGATGTCATCAGTCAGCCCACTAATGGTAATTCTGGAACTAGTGTCTAACCCAAACTTAATCTTACCCGCTAAATCAGAATTGCTATCTACGTATTCTTGCAGCTTGGTTAAAGTTTCACTGCTGCTTTTATCTCCGCCGAGACCGCTTATGGTATAGTTCTTATCGTTTACTTTGAAAGTCAAAGTATCGTCAGGCAGCGTAATTGTACCCGTTAACTTGGCCTTCCCCTGAACCTGCGCCATGTGTCCATTCTCTTTATACGGTAAATAATTTGTTTCACAGAATATGGCGTTATAAGCTTTGCCATAATCCCCCGTCGTATCAAATTCTAAAGAGCTGTCTTTGCCTGTCAGCGTGGTGGATAATATCAAGTATTGCATACTATACGAAGTATATCCTGTGGACGAAGACGGCAAAGTCATGGACGTACTGCCAACTGTGGCTACTACTCCTTTGTCTTTAAGTTGCTTATTGATTTCGTCACGGATATCACTTATGGTATATCCACCGGCTTTCTCCTCAAAAGTAACTTCCGTATAATCATCTGCGCCGTTTATTTTAAAACGCAGGACATTATTATTATTGGCGCTGGATAAATGGATCTTATCAGTAGCCGAAGCATTATAGTAAGCCTTACCTGTGATAGAAGTAGGAATGGAATAAGAGGATCCGTATTGCATGTTATCATAAAAAACAGAAGAATACTTGATCGACGCACCTTGATCCAACTTAAACATATTCCCTTTCAGCCCGATAATACTCACCGAATTTCCACCCGTGATCTGGACGCAGGAATCTTCATACTCTTTTGCAACAATACCTGCTAACTCAGGGTAATTAGTCCGCAATTGATTATTTATTTCCTTGATTATATCAGAACGAGTGTATTTCCCCTCCGGGATTGTTATATCAATATAATTGGAACCTTTCTGGCTTTCCACATAAAATCCAAGCCGGTCGTTTTCGTTCTCTTTTATGGTCAACGGAAATCCCGCACTAAATACAGTGGTGCCCAGCAGACTGGCGGAAGAACTGCCATCATAACGGTCAAAAAGAAGATAGGAAAGAGACCCGTCCACCGAAGCTATTTCCGTAGGCATCCCGTCAGCGCTTTCAAAATTCAATTTACAAATACCCGTCTCCGTAAATTCAAATACGAACCCGGGGTTAGGCGGCTTCATCCTTTCCAACGCGCTGTCAATCTCATCAATTAATTCCCGCGTGGTATAAGTGCCGGCAGGAACCGTAAGCGTATAATCTTTCGGCTCATAAGAATCGGGGAGATGGATATTCAGCTCATTTTCCCAGGGCGTAATGGTATGGAGCTGTTCCTCATTCCACTTTCTGTTTCCGCAGATTTGATAATAGGAGCTTTCATGCTCTTCAAATACGGGCTGCTCATTAAACTCTGTTTCTCTATTGATACGGTCTATTTCTGTACGAAGCTGGTTAAATTCGGCATTCAAGGCGGCACGGTCAGCCTCTGTACAGGTTCCGTTCAGAGATTTGAGGGCCAATTCATTCATACGCTGCAGCATACTATGTACTTCATCCATCGCCCCGTCAGCAACCTGTACGAAAGAGATACCTTCCTGTGCATTGACCGTCCCCTGTATAAGACCGCGAATCTGCCGCCGCATTTTTTCAGAAATCCCAAGTCCTGCCGCATCGTCTGCAGCCCTGTTAATCCGATATCCGGAAGACAACTTTTCAGTTGACCGCTTATTCGCCTTGGAATTTATTTTTAAAAAATGATCGGCGTTCATAGCGAGCATATTATTGTGAATGGATAACATATATTTGTCCTCTTCGACTTCTTTATATAAGGATGAAAAACGCTCTTACGCATATTTTATCGGCAGTTATGGTCAATCACCTTACGATTGTTTCCCATATATCAATAATTTATCACGGTTTGTAATCGCATTCAAGTTTTTGTTTGCCAGGGTTATCGGTAAAAGTCAACCGTTCCCCTTGTTTTTTCCCTTATCAGAGTTCATAATTACTCATAAGCAAGTGTAACGCTGTTTGAAGCCGGACACGATGTGTCTACATGAAAAAAACACGCATTTCTCGCTTTGTGTCGTGTCATTTTCATCCGTACAACGGTATTCTGACATCGAAAGGAGGCCAGACATGGACCAGAGAAAAACAGGAAACTTTTTAAAAGACCTGCGAAAAAAGAAAGGTCTGACACAGGAACAGTTAGCGGAAGAGTTCAATGTATCTTCCCGGACTGTTTCCAGATGGGAAACCGGAAACAACATGCCGGATCTGAGCATCTTAATTGAAATTGCAGATTTCTATGATGTGGATATCCGGGAAATTATTGATGGAGAAAGGAAAAGCGAGAATATGGACAACGAAACAAAGAATACTTTAAAAAAAGTGGCGGAATACAGTGATGCAGAAAAGAAAATACTGAAAAAACGCTTAATCAGCATGACATTGGGAACCATGATACTCCTTCTGTTTGCACTTGCGCTGGAGGCAACAAGCGGATTCGGCTTTATTCCGGAAAGGCCCTGCCAGAATATGAGCGATTTTGCCACCGGTCTGGCTTTTGGAGTATTGCTGATGAATATGCTGTATCTGAACGGTTCTCTGGAAAAGATACGGGCATGGAAGCTGGGTAAGCTCAACGCATCGAAATAAGACTTGGCACAAACGATATTGGGAAGGAACTAATGTAATGAAAAAACTCCCCATCCTAAAAACAATCACGATTCTTATCATCTGCCTGTTATGGCTGACAGCATGCGATTCCTCAACAAATATTACCGCAGAGACTACCGTATTGCCGGAAGATGCGCCTGTAGAACAGAAATCTGTTCTACAGACATCTCCTGAACAGAAAACAGAAGATTCTGAGATCCGCATCTATTTTCCATTTACCGGATCCATGGTAGAATACTCCCTCTCTCTTGTGCCGTCAAAGAAAGCCCCCGGACAATATGATCTGAGATTATGCGATGCGTCTGACCGGATCGTGCAGCAGTTTCCTTGCGGCACATTGTCAGAACCGCTGGATTGTTTCTATGATGACTTGATTCGCGATTCTTATAAAGACCTGGAAATTTTCTCGGAGGGAAGCCAAACCGGGATTCTTGTGGTCTGGGATTGGAAGTCCGATCAATTTTGCGAGGATGTCATCGAGATTCCCCGCTACGATAAAGTGGTTGGGAATCACTTTATGACTTCCAGTGAAGACGCTCTGTCCAACCGACAGGAGAATCGTATTTATGAGGTATATGAAGGTGCGAAAAGTCCGGAGGAAATCCGTAGATGGACTTTACAGAAAGACACCGGTATACTTACCATATGGGATTGCATGGAAGAACAGAATATATTTGAAGGGAAAGTGGAGCTGGATGAAGAGAATAATGTGATAAATCGGGAATATTATGATCATCTTTTCTGGGGCGATACTTATTCGATCGGCAATGATCCGAAAACGCCAAAGATTTCTGTATGGGTCGCGTCCGAGACCAGTCACATGGAAGAGTATCCTGACCGTGAAACATTCCTTGCAAACTTTGGCTTTGCAGACAAATCTCCCATATATCAATATTTCAATGTCCAAAGTGATCTGGAGTTAGAGCTGTATCTGGATGAGGAGACCGGATGGGTCTGTGGCCTTCATCATTGGTATGGCTATACAAAAAACCGAGAAAAGATTGATTCCCCTGATGGGTTTGCCCTTTGTTCTATAAGGGACATTGACTGGAAAGAAGCCGATCCTTTTGACCTGAAATCCGTGCAGGGAATAACCGGCGAAAATCAAGTCACCGCCTATGAAGAAAATCTGGAGTATACAAAGGATAATAAACCGGATTATTTCGAGTCCAAAGGTGTCATTACCTGGCTGAAAGACGGTCATGACGGGGAAGACAAAGACAGCATTTTACGCATCAATTTTACCTATCGGGATGATGGGACCTTATTTTACCGCAGTTATAACCACAATCCTTATATGTTTGGTACAGGCTGCATGAGTATGTACAGCTATTATGACGAAGCAGAAAGAATGGTTTATGAGTATGACTATATTACTCATGGCGCTCTTGATTTTTATTATATTTATGAGGGTGCAGGCAGAACGCCAAAATACTGCCTGCGATTAGATAATATGTACCCTGATATGATGCGATATCGGTAGGAGTTACTGTCATGAAAAAAACTTTTGAAGAATCTGCTTTTGTATTTAGTGTTGTTGCGAGCTGCCTTCCCTTTCTCTCTGTAATACTATCCCTTTTTGACCCTGCCGAGCCATTCAGTCTTCTGATATTCTGGATCTCGCTCATGGAGGGCGCGCTTTTGGGCAGTGTTCTGGGCATTATAGCACTGATCTGTAACCGAAAGAAAAAAAGTATAAAGATAGTTATCCTGTCATTATTCCCTGTTATTGTCTTTTTTCTGGCTATGATCACAGATGTCATTTATTCGCACAATATGCCTTAGTCATCCTACATTCTGAGCTGATACCCCAAAAGCATCCTCTGTTCCACGCTCTCCCCTGCAAGCATCCGCAATAGAAGCTCACAGGCTTTTCTGCCCAGCTCCTCCACATCGAACCAGATCGAGGATACCTGGGGCATATGTTCCGCCAGAAATTCGCTGTCATAAAAAGACGCCACCTGCATCTGTCCCGGCACATCTACGCCTCTCCTCTGCAAAGCGTTCAGCACGCGGCTGCAGAGAAAATCGTCCATGGTCACGATACAGTCTGTGTCCTCCGAAAGCAGCTCTTCCACGATTCCATCTACCATGTCCGCGTGAGTCACATTCAAAATAATCCGACGTTCTACTGACTTATTTGGTCGATTTTCAAAAGCATCCTGAAAACCAAGCAGACGATTCTTGGTGACCATATAATTCTCATCGTCCCCAATCAGCGCGATCCGCCTTATTCCCCGCTCTAAAAGCTTTCCCGTCAAAGTTCTGCAAGCGGTTCTGTGGTCGTTGTCGATCTGCACCGCCGCGCTGTCCTCGGTGCTGCCAATAGCCACAAAAGGCACTTCGTTCTCCTGCAGATACTGCATCGGTCTGTCATCTATCAGGGTTCTTGTGAGAATCGCGCCGTCGATCTTATGATTGGTCACCGCACGTTTCAATTGACCAATTTGGTCATTCGCCACCATAGTAATAAGCACATCATAGTCTTTCTCGGAAGCTGCCTTGCTGATGCCGAGCATACATTTCTGAAAGAAAGGCAGATCTACAAGATGATAGTCCCCCGGCAGTACCAGCCCCAGATTATAGGTCTTATTCTGCGCCAGCCCTTTCGCCACCACATTGGGTCTGTAGTTATGGGCCTCTATATATTCAAGCACCTTTCCTCTGGTCTCCTCTCCGATCCTGCCTTTACCGGAAATGGCCCGGGAAACGGTGGTCTTGGAAACGCCAAGAGCCTGTGCAATATCTCCTATTGTCAGATTATTTTCCTTCATCTCACCTGTCCCCCCTTTCCACGTCGCAGGATCGGCATCCTGCGACCAAAGAATTGCTTTGCAATTCTTTCTTAAATGTTACACTATATTGGCATCTGTGATTGTGATATAATAGACGCATAGACTATGCGCAATCGGTTGTTCTGTCTCTTTCAGCGTACCAGATAAGACTTCCCTGCGCAACCATTACTTTAAAAAATCGAGTGCCCGCGCACTCGAAACAGGAGGAAATCATGAAAACAGACACTCTTCTCTTTGGCGCCGCCTACTACGATGAATATCTCCCTGAGGACCGCATCGAGATCGATATGGAAATGATGAAACGGGCGGGAATGAACGTGATCCGCATTGCGGAATCCACCTGGAGCACCTGGGAACCGCAGGACAACATTTTTGACTTCACGCATCTGCACAGGATGCTCTCCTGCTCCAAAAAACACGGCATACAGGTCATCGTCGGCACGCCCACCTACGCAGTGCCCACCTGGCTTGCTCGCAAGTACCCCGACATCATTACGGAAACCCATCAGGGGCCGGGGCGGTACGGTCACAGACAGAATATGGATATCGCGCATCCTATGTATCTGAAGCATGTGGAGCGGATCATTCGCAGGCTGATGGAGGAGATTGCTCCCTACGATCATGTGATTGGATTTCAGTTGGACAATGAAACCAAATCCTACGACACCTGTTCTGTCTACGCGCAGGAAAAATTCGTGGCCTATGTGCGGACTCTTTTTCACGATGATCTGGATCTTCTGAACAAGGCATGGGGACTGGACTACTGGAGCAACCGGATCAATTCCTGGGAGGATTTCCCGGACGTTCGCGGCACCATCAACGGCAGTCTGGGCGCCGAATACCAGAAATTTCAGCGAAAGCTGGTGACGGATTTTCTGGCGATGCAGAGTGAGATCGTCTCCTCCTATGCGCGCCCGGAACAGTTCATCACCCAGAATTTTGACTATGACTGGCGCGGCTATTCTTTCGGTTTACAGCCGGAGGTAGACCAGTGGGAGGCGGCCCGCTCCTTAACGGTGGCAGGCTGTGACATCTATCACCCCTCGGCCCAGGATCTGACCGGCAAAGAGATCTCCTTCGGCGGCGCCATTGCCCGCTCCTTGAAAAAGGCCAATTATCTGGTACTGGAGACGGAAGCACAGGGTAATCACGGCTGGCTTCCCTACCCCGGACAGCTTCGCCTGCAGGCTTTCAGCCATCTGGCAAACGGAGCCAACTCCGTGATGTACTGGCACTGGCATTCCATACACAATGCCATAGAATCCTACTGGAAAGGTGTTTTAAGCCATAATCTGCGGGAAAACGCCACCTACCGGGACGCATCCAGCATCGGCGCCGACTTCGCAAAATGCGGTACCCATCTGGTCAATTTAAAAAAGAACTGCCCTGCGGCAATCCTTCTGGACAACGAGTCCCTGACTGCCCTGCAATGGTTTCCCACCGGCGGCGGTCTGGAATACAATGATATTTTCCGATGGCTCTATGACGCCCTCTATGAAATGAATGTGGAATGCGATATTCTCTCAGAGGATGACATAGACTTATTTGGTCAATATAAATTGTTGATCACACCGGCTCTCTACAGTGTCTCCGATGCCCTTACGCAGGCTCTGGCGCACTATGTGGAACAGGGCGGCGTTCTGCTCTCCACCTTCCGGACAGCGGTAACCGACAGAATGTTAAAGATTTATCACGATGATCTGCCCCACGGCCTGACCAAAGTCTTCGGTATGACCTACGACCAGTTTACGGACGGCATCAACGTGGGTCTAAAAGAAATGCAATTCCAAAAAAAGACTGATTCAGTCAACAAAGACAGCATCTCAGACAACAGCCACTGCGTCCGCCGCTGGATGGAGCTTCTCCTCCCCGAAGAGGCGGAAACGCTGGCCTCCTATGATCATCCCCACTGGGGCAGTAACGCCGCCGTCACGGGAAACACTTACGGCACCGGCTATGCTGCCTATCTGGGCTGCTACACAGACTCAGAAACAGTGAAACCGCTGCTTGCGTTCCTCTGCGGGAAAGCCGGTATACTTCTTCCCGATGAGGTCTATCCTGTCATCGTCAAACGGGGCGTCAACGCCCTGCAAAAAGAGATCGTCTACTACTTCAACTATTCCGAAGATCCGCAGACGATCACCTACCACGGTGCAGACGCTGCCCTTCTGCTTACAGGCCATACCCCTTCAGAGCAGGTCCCCGTTTTGAAAGACGGCGATACCCTGACACTTGCCTGCTGGGATTTCATCATTCTGGAGCGTGCGCTATCCTAAAACAAAATCAGCCGGCTCTTGATCTTGCTTGGCCCTAAAACAGCCCCAGGAATTTCTCCTGAAAGGTAGAACTAAGTTCTTCATAGGTGGCATATTGCAGCTGCGCGCTGTCCCGGAAACGGCGGCGCCATTCATCCCGAATGGCGTCCGCCAGAAGCACCGCACACTCGCTCTGCGTCAAGAGGATCGCCGGGAATACATAATAAATCATCATCAGATTGATATCCATCTGGCTTCTGCCACGGATCTTTCCCCGCTTGGCAAAACGATGCTCCACCGCATCAGCCAATGCTGCCGCCGCCTGTGCTGCCGCCGCCTCCCGGTCTGTGGCCTGCTCCACCAGACCTGTCATCTCTGCAAGAGTCTCCTGATTTTTTTCGCGAAACTGTTCCATCCGCTCCTTATAAACTTTTTTCTTGATGCGATACAGCATCGCCTCCATGTTGTCAAACATCATTCCTGCCTGTTCTAACATCGCTTCTTTCCTTTCCGTAATTTTTTCTTGCGCATCCTGTTCACCTATGTTATAATGAGTCTCGGCGGTTTTCTTGTTACCGCATTGAAGGGGCATAGTTCAAAGGTAGAACAGTGGTCTCCAAAACCATCGATGTGGGTTCGATTCCTACTGCCCCTGTTATTATGACCCGTGAGTCCGGCTCACGGGTTTTTCAGTATCATCTTCTAAAGCGAGGACTTACATATGGCTAAAAAAATCATCTCCATACTCGGTCTGACACTTATTCTTTCCCTGTCCGTCTGCGCCTGCGGCAGGGAAGCAAAGCCCCTTTTATCCGCAACAGATTACGATCTTGATGCAGAGACGGCAGAGACGATCCGGGGCGTCAAGATCGGCGATGACTCGGAAACTTTTCTGGCCGCCTACCGGGACTACGATATCTTATCCAGTATAAACGGCGGTGACTACCGGTTCCTTGCCGCGGAAGAGATTCCCTTTACCTCTCATCAGTTGACCACGATCCTGCCCTCCTTCTTCGTAGATGGCAGCGCCATCGAACTGGACCGCTTCTGCGAAGAGAACGACATTGAAAAGGAGGCTCTTTTGTCCTTCCTGACCGATGAATCCTATCTGGAGACGCATACTGTGCTCTATCAATATCTCGTCTTTACCTGGGAAAACGGCAAGATCACTGACATCCGCTCCGAATCCATGGATTACAACCGGGACGGTTCTTACTATGAGGCGAACTGACTCTCATAGAGCTCGGCGTAAAAGCCTTTCTCTGCGAGCAATGTCTCGTGGTTCCCCTGTTCTATGATATTCCCGTCTTTCATGACAAGAATCACATCCGCCTCCCGTATGGTGGATAGTCTGTGGGCTACGATAAAGCTGGTCCTGCCCTGCATCATGGTGGCAAATGCCTTCTGTATCCGGATCTCTGTGCGGGTGTCAATGGAGGATGTGGCCTCGTCCAGGATCAGCATAGGCGGCAGACACAGCATGACTCTGGTGATACAAAGAAGCTGTTTCTGCCCTTGAGACAGACT
Organism: Lachnospiraceae bacterium; assembly: GCA_014804385.1. Classification (GTDB taxonomy): domain Bacteria; phylum Bacillota; class Clostridia; order Lachnospirales; family Lachnospiraceae; genus UBA3282. Next base: position 52,936 of record JAAUZW010000004.1, read on the forward strand.
TCCCCCATCTTCACCGATCACCGTATCATATCCCTCGGAGAGCCGCTTAATAAAGCTGTGGGCATGGGAAGCCTTGGCGGCGGCAATGACCTCCTCCTCGGTGGCATCCGGCCTGCCCATCACAATATTATCCCGAATCGTACCTGCCTTCAACCAGGTCTCCTGCAATACCATGCCATAATTTTCCCGCAGACTCTTTCTGGTCACCTCCCGGATATCCGCCCCATCCACACAGATTTTCCCCTGATCCACATCATAGAAACGCATGAGCAGATTGATAACCGTGGTCTTGCCACAGCCTGTAGGCCCCACGATCGCCACCCGCTGTCCGGGTTTCACGGACAGATTAAAATCCGTGATCAGCTTTTTATCCGGCACATAAGAAAAGTCCACATGGGAAAGCTCCACACGTCCTTCCACATTTTGCAGATGCAGCGCATCCGCAGGCTCCGGCGTCTGAGGCTCCTCCTCGATCAGCGCAAAGATCCGTGCCGCACAGGCAAGCGCATTTTGCAGTTCTGTCACCACACCGGAGATCTCATTGAAAGGCTTCGTATACTGGTTTGCATAAGAGAGGAAGCAGGACAACTGCCCCACACTGATGCCCCCGCGAATGGCATAAACCGCTCCGATCACCGCCACGCCCGCATACACCAGATTGTTGACGAAACGGGTAGAAGGGTTCGTGAGGGAGGAAAAAAAGATAGCCCGCAAAGAACATGCCTCCAGTCTGCCGTTGATCTCATCAAACTGCTCCTGTGCCTCGTCTTCGTGGGAAAAAGCCTGCACCACCTTCTGATTTCCGATCATTTCCTCGATCAACGCCGTCTGTTCTCCTCTTGTCTCCGACTGAAGCTGAAACATGGTATAGGTTTTCTTTGCAATAAAGCCTGCGACAAAAAACGACAATGGTGTCACCAGCACAACGACACCCGTGACAGTTACATTGATACTGAGCATAAAGCCCAATGTTCCCAGAATCGTGATCACCCCGGTAAAGAACTGGGTAAATCCCATCAGCAGTCCATCCGCAAACTGATCCACATCCGCGATCACCCGGCTTACCACCTCACCGTAGGAATGTCCGTCAATATACCTTAACGGAAGGATCTCTATCTTGCGAAATGCCTCGTTGCGAATATCCTGCACGATCCGATAGGTCATTTTATTGTTGCACACATTCATGATCCACTGCGCTGCACTGGTGACAGCCACGATCACTGCCATCTGCTTCAGAATGGCAAACACACCGGAGAAATCTACTCTTCCCTTATCGATCACCAAGTCTATGACTCTTCCGGTCAATATAGGAAAGTACAAGGTGAGAGCTACTGTCACGCTGGCCATGACAATAGAGGCCGCCAGATAGACCCAATACCTTCTGATATGGTGTAACACCTTGCCAAAGGTTTCCTTCTGTCCCATTATTATATCCTCTCTTTTTTCATGTAGTCCAGCCGTGCCCATTCATAAGTTGTCTGTCGACAACCTATTTCATGTCGGGCGTCCGCCCTATAAAATTGAATATACAAACTGTCTTATGTGAGCAAGCTCCCAACGCCATTTTGCATATTCAATTTTGCACGTCTGAACTTTTATCAAACTGCGAATAATAAATCTCCTGATACACCTGACAGTCCTTCAGCAGCGTCTCATGTGTACCGCAGGCTGCCATCTCCCCATCCTCCAACACCACGATCTGATCCGCGTGCTGAATGGAAGAGGCCCGCTGAGATACAATAAACACTGTCGTATCCTTAAGCCCCTTTAACGCCATGCGAAGCGCCGCGTCCGTGGCGTAATCCAGAGCCGATGCACTGTCGTCCAGAATCAATATCTCAGGCCTCCCCACCAGCGCTCTGGCAATGGTAAGACGTTGTCTCTGCCCGCCGGAGAAATTGCGGCCCTCCTGAGCCACCGGGGCATCCAGACCGCCCTCCTTCTCCTCCACAAAGGATTTCGCCTGAGCCATCGAAAGTGCTTCCCACAACTCTGCATCCGTGGCATTCTCCTTGCCCCACATAAGATTTTCCCGGATCGTCCCCCGGAAGAGCACTGCCCGCTGGGGCACCACGCCGATCTTCCCCCTGAGAGTCTCCATTCCATATTCCTTCACATCCCTGCCGTTCACACGCACCGTTCCCTGTGTGGCATCATAAAACCGGGGAATCATATTCACCAGCGAGGATTTACCCGAGCCCGTACCACCTATGATACCGACCGTCTGTCCTCTGCCCACCCGGATATCGATGTCTGAGAGAGATTCCGCCCCTGCGCCCGCGTAGGTCAGATGCACATGGTCGAACTCCACAGCCGGCTCTTGTCCCGCCGTCCGACCGTTGTTTTCTGTTTCCGAACCGCCGTCTTTTGTCAGATGTTCCCACTGCATAGAGTTCTTTACCTCAAAGATGGCCTCGATCCGGTTGGCACAGGCCAGCGCCTTGGTGATGGTGATGATCAGATTGGCCAGCTTGATCAGTTCCACCAGAATCTGAGACATATAGTTGACCAGCGCCACCACCTGTCCCTGGGTAATGCTGCCTTCCTCCACCCGAACCGCTCCCGTATAAAGCAGAAGGATGGTTGCAACGTTGATGATAATATATGTGACCGGATTGGTCAACGCAGATATTCTTCCCACAAAAAGCTGCAGATTGGCAAGCGTATCATTCTTCTGCTCGAATCCCGCTATCTCCTCTTCCTCCTTGTGAAATGCGCGGATCACACGGGCTCCCGTCAGGTTTTCGCGGGTAGCGCCGAGCACTGCGTCCAATCCCGCCTGTACATTTCGATACATGGGCATAGTGATCGCCGTGATCCCACAGACCACGATGGCAAGAAGCGGTATCGTCACCACAAAGAGAAATGCCGCCTTCACATCGATCGTAAAAGCCATGATCATGGCCCCGAACACGATAAAAGGCGAGCGGAGAAAGAGCCGCAGCACCATGTTGACGCCGTTTTGCACCTGGTTCACATCCGAGGTCATGCGTGTTATCATAGTCGAGGTGCCCAGCGTATCTATCTCCGTAAAGGAAAGACTCTGGATATGGGCAAAAAGCGCCGATTTCAGCTTGGCGGAAAATCCCACCGCCGCCCTGGCTGCAAAATACTGCGCCGTGATAGAGCAGACCAGTCCGATCAATCCCAGCGCCACCAAAAGCCCGCCCATTTTCAGTACATAGAGGGTATCCCCATTTTTAATTCCCCGGTCAATGACCGCTGCCATAACCAGCGGCACAAACAACTCAAAGGTCGCCTCCAGCATTTTAAAGAGCGGTGCAAAAACCGTTTCTTTTTTATAATCTTTCAGGTAAACCAGCAATCCTCTCATAATGACAAACCGTACTCCTTCTTTGCGTCTCTACAAAGACATCTATAGAGACATCTAATCGAGTAGGAAAGTTTTTCTCCCTGCTCGCCGTGCGACCCGTAAACCACTTTAGTGGCATACCACCCATGCACGGGTCCGCGCATATATACAGACAGCAGTCCTGTATAGGAACTGCTGCCTTGTTTATGTCTTGTATCTGCTGTACACCACTCGAAAAAACTTACCTCTGCTCACTATTGTATATATTCATCTGTCTGAGCCTGAATCTCTTCGCTGATCTGCTTTACCGCTGTGGAAGGTTCGTAGCTCTCCTCCGGGTAGAGCACCTGATGAAGCTGTCTCACATTTTCCTCCAGATCCCTCGGGACCACGCAGCTTCCTTTGCTGCCCACATTGGCACCGGCTCTTCCTCCCTCAAAGGGAAATCCATCGCTCTCCGTCACCTTGTAGCCTGCCACACTGCTGAGAACACTTAAAATCTCATTCACCTTTAAGGAAGTCTCCACCTGAGGCAGCACGGCGTTGACCATATCAGTCAGTGCGCTCACGGATGCTCCTCTCGCCTTCTCCATCATAGCAGCGAGCACCTCTCTCTGCCGCTGTGCCCGACGGAAATCATCACCCTTCGTGTAACGGATACGACAATAGGCCGTGGCCTGCATCCCGTTCAAGAGCTGTCTTCCGCTGTGCTCTACCGGTGTATAGTCCACGCCCAGCTCCTCCGCCATACAGAGCTGATAGTTATTCAAATGGGTGATCTCTGCGTCCGTCACTTCCATCTCTATCCCGCCCAGTGCATCGACCGCATCGATCAATCCGGAAAAGCCGACGGTCACATAGTCTGTGATGTCCAAATCCAGATTCATGTTGAGCATATTGATCGCCTGCTCCGGACCGCCCTGTGCATAGGCTGTATTGCATTTATTATAACTGTCGTTACTCAGGTTTAAATAAGTGTCCCGAAAAACCGAGATCAGCTTGATCTCCTGCGTATCCTGATTGATGCTGGCGATTATAATGGTATCGCTTCGAGTGCCCTTGCCCAATTCCCCGTTTCTGGCATCCACACCAAAAAGTGCAATGTTGCGATATCCTTTCGCCGGTTCTTTTTCTTTTGCCTCTGCCTGCTTTACGTTAGTGGTCTTTTTCTGAACAATCTCCTCATTGATACGGATATTGTCTTCATCAATGTCCTTGCGGTTTACTTCACTGGTCATGGTGATGACTACATACATCACGCCAATCGCGATGAACAGGACACAAACCTCCACGATCAGGAGCGGAACACTCCCTCGAAAGCCGTGCTTTTTCTTATCCATACTGACTCCTTTGTCAGATCCTAGTTCCCCTTTGTATTGCAGATCATCTAAAGAAATATATTATCATAAAAACCTCTTTAAATCAAGTCGATGGCATCCCGCACCGTCCCCACACCGATGACCTGCATCCCCGCCGGCGGCTTGATCTGTCCCACGTTGACTTTTGGCAGGATGCAGGTAGTAAAGCCAAGCTTGGCCGCCTCCGCCACTCTCTGTGCAGCCATAGAGACGCCTCGCACCTCACCGCTTAAGCCGATCTCTCCAAAAACGATGGTCTTATCGTCGATCACCCGGTTCTTAAAGCTGGACGCCACCGCCATGGCGACTCCGAGATCAATAGCCGGTTCCACGATCCGCATACCACCGGCCAGATTCACATAGGCATCACAGTCAGACATCTGCAGATTCAAACGCTTCTCCAACACCGCCATCAACAGATTCAATCTGTTAAAATCCATGCCGATGGCCTGCCGTCTGGGTATGCCGAAATTGCTGTGACAGACCAATGCCTGAATTTCCAGCAGGATAGGCCGGGTTCCCTCCATCGAACAGGACACTACGGAGCCACTGGCTCCCTCCGGCTTCCCGCTCAACATAAATTCCGAGGCATTCTTCACCTCCGAAAGGCCCTCCTCCTTCATCTCAAAGACACCGATCTCATTGGTTGAGCCAAATCGGTTCTTCACCCCCCGCAGAATCCGGTAAGAGGCATGTCTGTCCCCCTCGAAGTATAACACGGTATCCACCATATGCTCTAAAACCCTGGGACCCGCCACTGTACCCTCCTTGGTCACATGGCCCACGATAAAGATAGACACCCCCAGTCCCTTGGCAAGCTGCATGAGTACATTCGTGGATTCCCGCACCTGGGAAATGCTGCCCGGGGCAGAGGATATCTCCTCGTGATACATGGTCTGAATAGAATCAATGACAGCCACCTCCGGCATCTGCTTGCGGATGGTCTGCTCCACCGTCTCCAGACTGGTCTCACACAAAAGAAGAAGATTGTCCGAAAAGTCTCCGATCCGATTGGCACGCAGCTTGATCTGCTGCAGGGACTCCTCTCCGGAAATATAGAGGAGCTTGTGACCATCCGCCGCCATATGCCTGCACACCTGCAGGAGAAGGGTAGATTTGCCAATCCCCGGATCGCCTCCCACCAATGTGAGGGACCCAGGCACGATCCCGCCGCCAAGCACTCTGTCAAGCTCCGCCATATGGGTGGTCATGCGTTCTTTTTCGCCAAGATCCACCTCTCCCAGGCTCACCGGCTCTGCGTCCTTCCTTCCCGTCGTATTACCCCGTGCACCGCTGCTCTTTCCCGGTACCTTTTCCTCCACCATCGTATTCCATTCTCTGCAGCCGGGACACTGTCCCATCCATTTGGAGGACTCATAGCCACAGTTTTGACAAAAAAATACCGTTGTTTTTCCCTTAGCCATCGGTTTTCTCCTATCATTTAAAAAGAAAGGGCCTTTCGACCGAATGTGACACTCATGTCAGTCAAAAAGCCCTGTCTGTCAGACACTTACTTTACAATCTTTACTTCTGCTACCCCTACGCTTGCAAGCTCCACACTGATATTCAGCTTTCCGCTCAAATTCGTCTTCATCTCTCCCACATTAGCGCCGTTTACATAGACCTTATACACCGTGTCCTCCTCGAGTCCCACCGTGATCTGTGCATCCTCACTGCCCTCCACCTGGAAGGTGACGCCGTTTTCCGTCTCCGAAAAGCCGTTTACACTGGTTCCCGGCTCCGACTCATAGGCAAACATACCGTTTTTCTCCAGTTTTGTCAGTTCCTTAAAAGTCTTCACCTTGTACAGATTACCGCCATGCTCGTAATCCTCCAGCTTCGCCTTGGAAGCAAGCATGTGATTGCCAAAACTGATCGTTCCGTCGCCCTCCGCGCGCAGCAATTCCTCTACTACAGCCATTATCCTTTCCTCCTATGTTCTATTCTCCTACTGCTTTAACCGTAAAGGTTATCTTTTTGTTCTTAAGTCCCACAGAGACCTTGTCGCCGCCCTTCACTTTTCCGGCCAGAATCTCCTCCGCCAGCGCATCTTCAATCTCTGACTGGATCGCCCGCTTCATTGGCCTTGCACCCATTTTAACATCCATATGCTTCTCGATCAGATGCTCCTTTACCGAGGAAGTGATCACCAGATCGATATTCATCTGCTCTCTGCAGCGCTTCGTCAGGTTTTGGGAAAGAAGGGTTACGATCGCCTTCATATCCTCTTTATTCAAGGGATGGAATACCATGATCTCATCGATTCTGTTGATGAATTCCGGCTTAAAGAGGCGTTTTACCTCCTCCATCACTTTGCCTTTCATTTTATCATAACTCTGCTTTTCCGTCTCCGCCGCGCCAAATCCCAGATTTTTGGGATCGATGATCCGCTGTGCACCCGCATTCGAGGTCATGATCAGGATGGTGTTCTTAAAGCTCACCTTCCGACCCTTGGAGTCAGTGATGTGCCCGTCGTCAAGCACCTGCAGAAGTACATTAAACACGTCCGGATGCGCCTTTTCTATCTCGTCAAAAAGTACCACGGAGTAGGGATTCCTGCGCACCTTCTCGGAGAGCTGTCCCCCCTCCTCAAATCCCACATATCCCGGAGGCGATCCGATCATCTTGGACACCGAATGCCCCTCCATGTACTCTGACATATCTACTCTTATCAAGGCATTCTCAGAACCGAACATAGCCTCCGCCAATGCCTTTGACAATTCGGTCTTGCCCACGCCCGTAGGTCCCAGAAACAGGAAAGAACCGATGGGACGATTAGGATCCTGCAATCCCACTCTTCCCCGGCGCATGGCCTTCGCCACAGCCACCACAGCCTCATCCTGACCGATCACTCTCCTGTGCAGGATAGATTCCAGCTTTAGAAGCCTCTCGCTCTCTTTTTCCGCCAGCTTCTTCACCGGGATCTTCGTCCACAGTGCCACCACCTCGGCGATCTCGTTCTCTCCCACCACATAGGCGCGATTCTGTTCCGCCTGCTCCAGCTTCTTGACCAGGCGCTCATATTTCTTAATGCAGCTCTCCTGCTTCTTTTTCAGTTCCGCCGCCTGCGTAAATGCCTCCATGCGGATCGACCGTTCGATCTGCAGATCTATCTTTTCTATCTCTTCAGACAGCTCCTGCAGCTTATCGGGCTGTTTCGTCACGTGAAGCCGCACCGCAGCCGAAGCCTCATCGATCAGATCGATCGCCTTATCCGGCAGATTTCTGTCATTGATATAGCGGGCCGACAGAGCCACCGCCGCACTGATTGCTTCCGGCGTGATGGTAACCCTGTGATGCTCCTCATATTTATGGGCAATCCCCCGCAGGATATTTTCTGTCTCCTCAATGGTCGGCTCCTCCACCGTCACCGGGTGGAAACGTCTCTCCAGAGCGGCGTCCTTCTCCACATACTTGCGATACTCTGCGATGGTGGTAGCGCCGATCAGTTGGATTTCTCCCCTTGCCAGAGACGGTTTTAAGATGTTGGACGCGTCTATCGCTCCCTCCGCGCCTCCTGCGCCGATGATGGTGTGCATCTCATCCAAAAAGAGAATGATATTGCCGTCCTCGATCACCTCTTTGATCACCTTTTTGATACGCTCCTCGAATTCGCCGCGGTATTTACTGCCGGCTACCATACCCGAGAGATCCAGCGTTAAAAGTCTCTTATTCTGTACGGTAAAGGGTACATCACCCGTCACGATCCTGGCGGCAAGTCCCTCCACCACAGCCGTCTTACCTACGCCCGGTTCTCCCACCAGACAGGGATTGTTTTTCGTGCGCCGGCTTAAGATCTGGACGACTCTGGTGATTTCCTCCTCCCTGCCGATCACGGGATCCAGTTTCCCCTCTCTGGCAAGCGCTGTCAGATCCCTGCTGTAATGATCCAGCGTAGAAGTATTTCCCTTTTTCTTGTTCTGCTTTCTACCCAGATCTTCCTTGTAAAGCGCACCGTCCTCTCCCATGGCTACCAGCACATCCACATAGAGCTTCTGTACCGAAATACCCATGGTGTTCAAGAGCCTGACCGCCACATTCTCCCCTTCCTTCAGAAGGGCCAGCAGAATATGCTCCGTCCCAGTTCTCTCACTGTGAAATCTGTCCGCCTGCCTGTGTGCCTCCTCCAAGATGGCCTGTGCCCGAGGCGAATAACCATCTCTCTCCGCAATCAGCACAGAAGTCTCCGGCACGATCAGATCTTTGATCATCTCTTTTAACTGCACGACATCCACGCCATTATTTAAGAGCACTGTGGCCGCAACGCCCGTATTTTCCCGCAAAAGACCCAGCAGTATGTGCTCGCTTCCCACATAACTCTGACGCAGGCTTCTGGCAGCCCGCTCCGCAAGCATCAGAGCTGCCTTTGCCTTATCTGTAAATTGTGGCTGCATTAACCTTCCATTCCTTTCCCATATTCCTCATAAATCTCATCTATAAGAGCATGGACTTCTTCACCGGAAATATTCTTACAACTCGCCTTCGCCAAAGTAACCAGCAGATCCTCTCTGATCTCCTCCAGCGCACGCATCCTGTCAATATCCACGGCCACCATCACGCCCCGCCTGCGGTCCACCTTGACATAGCCCTCCTGTTTCAAGACAGTGTATGCCTTATTGACCGTATGCATATTGATGCCGATACTGTCCGCCAGCTGCCTGACGGAGGGAAGCATATCCCCCTCCTGAAGCCGCGAGGCCGCGATTCCCATGATGATTTGATCCCGCAGCTGCATATAGATCGCCTGATCACTGTTAAAGTCTATCTCGATAAACATATTTTCCTCATCACTTCAGATCTTTATCATCCATATTCAAAAATTCAAATTCAAATTCGTCGTCATCCATAAGGAAATTTTTAGTCTTGCGCTTGGGTGCGGGTCTGACTGCCTCCGGCTCCTCCTGATAGGTCACTTCCCGCTCGCGCCTTGCCCTCTCCGGTCTTTCTGATCTTTCTCTTCTCGGCTGCTCTGCGCTCTCCCGTCTGCGCACAGTCCTTTCTTCCCCTTCGGATGCTGCTCTGCGCCGTTCCTGTCTTTCCCTTTCTGCAGTCTTTCTATCAGAGGTTCTCTCTTCCTCCTCGTCTTCGTCGTCCTCGTAATCCTCATAGTAAGCATCCCGCAGCTTAAAGGCCATAATGATCACCGTGACTGCCAGCGCTGCCAGAAGCACCGCCAGCACCACGATCACGATACGCTGTTTGACGATCGCATCCGTATCCTTCTTGTCGTCCACAGACTGGGAGCCTGTAGACTCCAGAAGAGGCAGCAGGGGCTCCTTATTTCCTTTAATATTATCGTAAATATACCAAACTTCCTCTCCCTCAGAGTTTGTCTCTATCTTGAGCTCATAGTCGTTTCTCGGCGCCGACTCCGGAGCAGCCGTTTCTACATCGGGTTCCGGCTCCGTATTCTCTTCCACCGGTAAAAGATCCCCCAGCTCCAGGAGATCAGACCGGATGTAGCCCGTCTTTTCAGAGCCGTTCGTTCCGGTAAAATTGACAAAATACCATGTCTTCCCATCGCTGCCTTCAGATTTTCCGCTCACCACCACCTGCGTACCGGGCGTCAGGGAATCTATGCGATTGTTGGAGGTAGAAGGATCGGGACGCACCTTCGCCTGCACTTTGGTGGTCGCATACTGAAACGCCATCTCCTCCTGCGCCTGTACCTGCGCGCCTGTACCCGAGCCGGTGGGCACCGCATCTGCACTATCTGTCTGTTGCGAATCCGCGTCAGCACCGGTATCCGATGTGTCCGCCTCCACAGAGACTGTGGGAATATCGCCCTCACCTGCCTCGATCATATCAGCACGCACATATCCCAGAGTATTGCCGTCCACATACACCTGATACCATGTGACACCGGAAACCTCCACCTTGCCCCGTATCGAGATCTCCTTGCCGACGCTGGAGCTGCCGATCGCTTCACTCCCCTGATCAGGCTGCTTTCTGATATTGACGGTTTTGGGAAGCACCGTACCTGTGGCCTCCGCCCGACTCACGATCGGATCGCACCAGACCAGAATAACGGCCGCCGCCAAAACAGCCAGCATTCTTCCCATCTGCTTTCCTATCATTCTTCCCCACTCGCTCTTTCGTATCCTCATGTCTTTTCTCCCTCTGTCAGGTTGCTTAATCGTCCCTGGAAAATCGCTTGGATCCTGCCTCACCTTTGCGCCGTTCGGTGCTGTAACCAAAGGCATCATCCTTATGCCTTGCTTTTCTTGCCATCTCCTCCAGATCTTTGTGATACGCCAACTCACACTTGGGACAGAACCTTCCCCAGCGGATCGTCGCACCACAGATCTCGCACCGCAAAAAGAGTGTGGAGTTGGGCGCGATCTCCAATCTTCCCTCCTTGAGCATCTCCCGGATCGCCCTCTGGGAAACGCCTGTGGCCTTGGAAACCTCCGCCGCATTGGCGCCCATATGCTCTTCTACATAATTGCGCGCCTTGCCGTAATCGTCATATGCAACAAGGCCACACTGCTCACACACATATTCTCCCACACCCTTATAGACCATGACTCCTGCACACTCAGGGCAGTAGACAGGCCTGTTGTAAGTGTTGTCCTCGACAAATTCCTTCTTTAATATCGCGATCCGTTCTTCTTTGCTGCTCACAGGATCACTCCCCCTTCCCTCGATCCTGGGAATGCTTCGCATTCTCCTTCAATGATTTACACAGCTGTTCTTTCGGTTAAGCTTCGTCGATCGCTTTCCCGATATCATGCCGCATATATTTGTTGTCAAAACGTACCCAGTCCGTCGCCGCATAGGCGTTGGCTCTGGCCTCTTTAAGCGTCGCTCCCTTCGCTGTGACGCCGAGGACTCTGCCTCCATTTGTGACAATCGTGTCATTATTCAGGCTCGTTCCCGCATGAAAGCAGTAATACCCTTCTCTGTTCTCAAAATTCTCCAGTCCTTCGATGACAAAACCCTTCTCGTAAGAGACCGGGTATCCTTCCGATGCCAGGATCACGCAGACCGCCGCATTATCCTCAAAACTAAGTTCCATCCGGTCAAGGCTGCCGTCAATACACGCCTCCACCACATCGATCATATCGTTTTTCATACGGGGCAGCACCACCTGCGCCTCCGGATCTCCGAAACGAGCATTGTACTCCAACACCTTCGGCCCGTCCTCCGTCAGCATCAATCCGAAGAAGATCACCCCTTTGAAGGGTCTGCCCTCCGCCGCCATGGCATCCACAGTAGCCTGATAGATATACTTATGACAGAACGCGTCCACTTCATCCGTATAGAAAGGACTGGGCGAAAAAGTACCCATACCGCCCGTATTCAATCCCTGATCGCCGTCCAGAGCCCGTTTGTGATCCTGCGCGGAGGACATGATCTTTATCGTCCTGCCATCCACGAAAGAGAGAACGGAGACCTCGCGTCCCGTCATAAACTCTTCAATCACCATACGGTTGCCCGCCGCACCGAACTTTTTATCCTCCATAATGGTGCGAACGCCTTCTTTCGCCTCTTCAAGCGTCTCGCAGATCAGCACGCCCTTTCCCAGTGCCAGGCCGTCCGCCTTTAAGACCACAGGCATTTTGGCAGTTTCCAGATACGCCAGCGCCTTCTGCGGATCATCGAAATTCTCGTAGGCCGCCGTGGGAATATGATATTTCTTCATCAGATCCTTGGAAAAGGCTTTACTGCCCTCCAGAATCGCCGCGTTTTTCCTGGGGCCGAACACCCTGAGGCCCGCCGCCTCCATCTCGTCCACAAGGCCGCCAACCAGCGGGTCATCCATGCCCACGATAGTCAGATCAATGGCTTTTTCCTTCGCGAATGCCACCAGCTTGTCAAACTCCATGGCACCGATGGGAACACACTCCGCAATCTGCCCGATTCCCGCATTGCCGGGAGCACAATAAATCTTATCCGCCTTAGGACTCTTCGCCACAGCCGCCGCGATCGCGTGTTCCCTGCCGCCGCTGCCCACAATTAAAATTTTCATAAATCTACCTCCACTATGCGGAGAATGCCTTCTCTTTGGCATTCTCCAGAGTGAAACCTAGAAGTTCTTTGCGAAATGCCCTCTGGCATGAGCATTAGAACTTCTTTTCACTCGGTGATCGTCACCCGGCCGTTCTCCACCTTCACCTGACCGGCCGCGATCAGATTGATACACCAGGGCAGGAGCACCCACTCCGCCTCCTCCATCACTCTCTTTTGTAAAATCTCAGGCGTATCGTCGGCATATACCTTCACCGCCTTCTGTTTGATGATAGGCCCCGTGTCCATTCCTTCATCCACAAAGTGCACAGTTGCGCCGGTAATCTTCACGCCCCTCTTCAAAGCCGCCTCGTGCACTTTCAGTCCGTAGTAACCCGTGCCGCAAAAAGCCGGAATCAGGGAAGGATGTATATTGATAATACGATTCTGATATCGCCTGATCAGCTGTACCGGAATCTTCACCAAAAAACCCGCCAGCACGACCAGATCGGGCTCGGCCTCCTCCACACAGCGGATCAGGGCTTCCTCAAACTGCTGCCGGTCCTCGAATTCCTTAGGCGACACGCAGACCCCTTCGATCCCTGCCGCCTTCGCTCTCTTAAGCGCATAGGCTCCGGGATTGTTGCTTATCACCCTGACCAGATCCGTATTGCAGATGGCGCCCTGCGCCACGCCGTCAATGATTGCCTGTAAATTCGTGCCCCCGCCGGACACACAGACCACTACTCTAAGCATTTGCTCCTCCAAACATCATTGTCAACTCAAATCATTGCGGAGAATGCCTGTTTTTCGGCATTCTCCTGCGTGAAACTTAGAACTTCTTGGCATCCCGTCCTATGGCGGGATGTCTTTAGAAGTTCTTTTCACGCGATTATCCGATAAGCACCTCATGACCGCCTGCCACAACCTCGCCGACAACCCACGCCTTCTCCCCGGCTTTTTTGAGCGCTGCGACGGTCTGATCCGCATCGGCAGGATCCACTGCCAACACCATGCCAAGTCCCATATTATAAGTGTTATACATCATTTTTTCTTCCAGATTTCCGGTCTTTTGTAAAAGCGCAAAGATGGGCGGTATCTCGTAGCTGCCCTTCTCCACCCTGGCGGACACACCTTCCGGCAGCATCCGGGGAATGTTCTCATAAAAACCGCCGCCGGTGATATGGCTGCAGCCCTTGACTCTCACGCCCGTCGCCTTAACCGCTTCCAGCGCTTTCACATAAATTCTGGTCGGCGTAAGCAGTGTCTCTCCCAGAGTCGCTCCCAGCTCGTCATAGTGAACCGAAAGCTTCTCCTTCGTCACATCAAACACCTTTCGTACCAGAGAAAAGCCGTTGCTGTGCACGCCCGAGGATGCAATGCCGATCAGCGCATCCCCCGGTTTGATCTGTGCGCCCGTGATCAGTTCCTTTTCCTCCGCCACGCCCACAGCAAACCCTGCCAGATCGTACTCCTCCTCCGGCATCAGCCCCGGATGCTCCGCCGTCTCACCGCCGATGAGCGCCGCGCCTGCCTGCTTACAGCCCTCTGCCACACCCTTTACGATTGCAGCGATCTTCTCGGGATAGTTCTTGCCACAGGCTATGTAATCCAGGAAAAACAGGGGCTGTGCACCGGCGCATACCACATCGTTGACGCACATCGCCACACAGTCGATTCCCACGGTGTCATGCTTATCCATCAGATAGGCAAGCTGGATCTTGGTGCCCACACCGTCTGTTCCCGAGAGAAGCACCGGCTTCTCCATATCCTTGATCTTCTCCAGAGAGAATGCGCCGGAGAATCCGCCGAGCCCTCCCAGCACCTCCGGCCTCATGGTTCCTTTCACATACTGCTTCATCAGCTCCACCGAACGGTATCCCGCCTCGATATCAACGCCTGCTGCCTTGTAGTCCATTTTACCTCCTCATCGAAGCGTTTCTGCTTCCTTATGCCTTCAAATATGATTTATAGCCCACTTCCTGAAGCTTCGCATCCTTTTCCTGTACGCTCTCTTTCAGGCTCTTACTATACTCCTTAAGCCGCTCTAACAGAGCCGGGTCCGAAACCGCCAGAATCTTCGCCGCCAGAATACCTGCGTTCTGACCGCCGCCGATCGCCACCGTGGCCACCGGAATGCCCGAAGGCATCTGTACGATAGAATACAGAGAATCCACGCCGCCCAGATCCGAGGTCTTCATGGGCACGCCGATCACCGGCATCGGGAAGATCGCAGCACACATACCCGGCAGATGCGCCGCCTTGCCGGCTCCCGCAATGATTACTTTAAATCCCTTCTCCTCCGCGCTTTTCGCATACTCGAAGAACACATCGGGCTCTCTGTGGGCAGAGATGATCGTCATCTCATAAGAAACACCCAGCTCCTCCAAAATATCTGCAGCCTTTGCCATAATGGGCATATCCGAATCGCTGCCCATCACGATGCCTACCTGTGCCATTTATATTTTCCTCCTCACCACAATATCTTGTAGTAAAACAAAGTTTCTTAATCTACAGTATACAAAATTTCCCCCGATTCTGCAACTATCTTTTCCCGCCGCTCGAGAGGATAATGCCGTCTCACTCGGTCTCCTCCAGAGCCCGATTCAGCTCCTCGCAGCCAGGCAGTACAAATTGACCGTTTTGGATAATAATGATCTTCTCACCTGAACCGGTCAACACCGAAACCTCTCCCAGCTCGTCATAGGGGATCGTGACATCCGTATGGCACTGGAAATAAGCTTTACTGACGTCTGTGTCACGTAAAACTGACACTTCGTTATCCTTGGCGATGATCTCCTTGCCGTCCGGATTATAGAGGCGCACCTGTTCCTCATGGGAATAGCAGGTATCTCCCAGCGCAAAGTGAGGTCCCGTCTTCTCCGCGATCAGGATCGGCAGCTTATCCTCGATATGATATTTCCTTGCCACACGATAAGCTGTCGTGTTGGTGCCGATAGCGAACTCTCCCATCGGCAGCTTGTCGTGATGGTAAAGCACGTTATCCTTGATATACTTCCGATTCTCCTCCTCGGAGGGGAAGTTCCCGCAGCTGTAATCCGTCACGAAGCCATCCTGAAACCGGAGCCGGAGATCCTTATACTCCAAACCCTTTAAGAACACTCCGGTCACATGAAGAAGTCCCTCCGTTCCCGTCAGCACAGGCGAGGTAAAGACCTCTCCCACAGGGATATTGACGTCCGCCACACAGTTTTCAAAATTCGTCTGGGTTCTCGGATCCTCCAGCTTGTGAAGCTGTACTTTGATATCTGTTTCGTTTGCGCCGCATCCTTTGACCATTACAGTCAACCCCTTATCCAGCGTATCTATGATCGTCTGCTGGATCTTGCGGTATAGCATATAGTCCAGTGTATTGATCCGCATCACATCGTCAAAAATCTCCCCGAACCGTTCCCCGATCTGAGGCACAGGAAAGGCAATGATCGTGAAACTGCGCTCTTCTCCCTTAATGTATTCATTCTGTATCGCAAACACCTGTCCCGCATTGGCCACGGAAATCTTCTGCTGTTTCTCGGAAAGCCGGCATGCAGCTGCCTTCGTCTCCGGCACAAAGGGCTCCTCCCCGAAGCTCTCCACCACCGCCGGCCCCCCGTAGAGCGCCGCCAGCTCCTTATGCCGTTCAAAAACATTTCTCACCGCCTCGATCTTCCGCTCCGCCAGCGCCCCGTCCAGAAAGAGCGCCATATCCTCTCTGTGGTCGTAATCGTACTGTCTGTTCGGATTCGCGCCACAGTAACCATTCTTGTTCACGCCTCTGCCCTGAAAAATATTCGTACCGGCCCGGCAGAAGGTTGAATGTAGACCGATTCGGTCAAAATTGTGAACAGCCTGCCGGATCACGCGCTCAAATCCTAAAAAGTAACGGATTTCCGCAGTCTCCTTAATGGAGATATCCTTATTGCACACCTCAAAGCCGATGCGGTAGCCCTCCGTGTAGGTATCCGCCATCAGCTTGATCTTCTCTGCAGGCATTTCATCCAGGTGAGCCGCCATTTTTATCTCATCCTCTGTGATATACTCTCCAAAGTAATAGAGATAGCGCAAATCCGACAGATCGCTCTCCATGATAATACGGCGTGCGAAATCCCGATCTGCATCCAGAAGACACAAGGTCCTGTCTTCAAACTCCGCCTCATAGTAATCGCTCACAAACCAATAAAGGATCTGCCTGAGTTCCTCCGCCTCCGGCACTGCACCCTCCGCCTCCTGAGCCGCGCACACAAAAGCCTGATACACCTCCAGCAAAAGTTCCATTCGGATCACCATGGCCGCCCGGTTTCCCTCATAAGCCGCAGGTATCATACTGCGCAGCTCCGTGTAGAGAAAGGACAGCATCCGACCCATTGACTCTCCAAGTCGATCTACTGCATAGGTCGGATTCGCATAGCTCTCACTGTAGCGCTCCGGTAAAATATCCGCGTAAAGCAGATGATTATGCTCTTTAAGCATTTCCAACGTCATCTGCCGCAGAGCCCCGCTCTCTACCAGCTTCCAGGTGTCCTCCATCAGTTCCACAAACTGTGCCATCCGGATAAAATACTCCCCGTAAGGCGGCGGGCAGATTGACTCATTCGGTATTTCCTGAATCCGTGTAAGAGCCAGTTCCCAGCGTTCTAAAATCAACTCTTCCTGTTTCATTCTTTTCCTCCTGTCAAAAGCTCTCCCGGCTGTCCCTATCCTGTCCTCATGCGTATGCCCCTGCGTACAGGATCACACTGAGCACCGCCAGAACCAATACATTCAATACAATGCCCAGATAACTGAAAAAATAAAACTTATCCCGCTCTGATTTTGAGATCACGCCCAAAATAATTCCCGCAAAGGCAAAAATCATCGTAAGGAACGCCGCCGCTCCGTACTCCAGCGGAACCTTCCCCGCATTCCGATAACTGTTCAGAACAATATACCCCAGCGTTACCAGAGAGATCACCCCCAGAATAGTCGCCATGATCCCCTTTAGAGTGTGTTCCTTCGTGGTAAACATGAAACTGTTTTTCTTTAACATAGCCCCGTCCTCTTTATCCTGCACTAAACGTATAAGCAGAGACTCGATCTACTTATACGCGGAAAATGGGTGCTTTCGCCCTCGCCGAAAACACCCATTCCATTCTAAAACAAGATTTTGTTTCTTCCCGCCAAAAGCTTCGCGCCGCTGATAACCAGAAGCACGCCGCCGGCTACGCCCACCACCATGGTCACTACGCCGAGCGCAATGTTAAGCGCCCCCGAGCCGCCCATGATCTTATACGTTCTCTCTTCCATATTTGTTCCGCTCCCTTCTCTGTTTTATCGGGAAAAAATGACAGCCCGACACAAATTGACTTATTTCGCGCCGTAGGTTTCATAGTAAGCGTCTATGGCGCTCTTTAATGTTTCGTCGATATAGACCGTACCACCGTAAGGCTTGTTGTATAGATACTCCACTACCTCCTCCATGGTCACGATCGCTCCGGTCGCAAATCCGTACTTCTCCTCAATCTCGGCAAGAGCGCTCTTTTCACTCTCAAGGCCCCGTTCCATACGGTTTAGGGATACCATCAACCCCTTGATCGTGACATCTGCCTGCGCCCGAATGATGGGAAAGGTCTCCTCTATCGATTTCCCTGAGGTGGTCACATCCTCTATGATCACCACCCTGTCGCCATCCTGTAACTTACTGCCAAGCAAAATACCTGTATCGCCGTGATCCTTTACCTCTTTTCTGTTTGCACAGTAACGGATTTCTTTTCCGTAGAGCTCGCTGATCGCCATGGTCGTCGCCACCGCAAGCGGGATTCCCTTGTAAGCAGGTCCGAACAGAACATCAAACTCAAGCCCGTAACGGTCATGAATCGCCTTCGCATAATATTCTCCCAGTCTGCGAAGCTGTGCGCCTGTCACATAAGCGCCCGCATTCATAAAAAAAGGAGACTTTCTGCCGCTCTTTAAAGTAAAATCTCCAAACTTCAACACCTGGCTGTCCACCATGAAGCCGATAAACTCCTGTTTATACTGTTCCATCTCCGTGCCTCTCCTTCCCGCCTTCGTATATTCCTGTGATAATTTACCGTGTGAGACTTAGAACTTCTCAGCGAAGTGCCCTCTGCATGAGCTGTTAGAAGTTCTTCTCACACAATTCACTGTATCACATCCGGGGACTCTTTTCAATGTGCAATTCTTTTACTATCAACAGCCCATATTACAGGTGCATTGAAACATATACCCCTACCGCGGCCACCAACAAAATAAGCAGTGTCCAAAATAAGATTTTCCCCAAAGCCTGCTGTTTTTTCGTAACTTTTTCACCTTGCATCCGCTTGCGCTCATATTCCAAAGCGTTTGTCTCCAGTGCAAGATTTTGCATAATATTATCTCTTCTTATCGGATTAATTCCCATGTCGAACCTCCTTTATGCTCACCCAGCCGATTCCAATCAGCACAAGCCCCACAACGCACAGACTCAGTGCTTCCAATACCGAAAGCGTATCTTGATAAAGCACCGGCAGTACTTTCCCAACCTGCTCCGGATAACAGCTGATAAAAACGCTGATCGCATTGTTGATAAAGTGCATCAGCATGGCCGGATAAATACTGCCCGTTTTCCAGACGACGAGACAGAGCAGCATTCCCAGCAAGCCGGTAGGGATGAATTTCACGAGGCTCATGTGATACAGTCCGAATAGTATTGCCGTGATCGCGATTGCCGAAGACACGCGATATTTCGCCTTCAGCGAATGCATGATCACGCCGCGGAACAGCATTTCCTCGCAGACCGCAGGTGCAAGAGCGATCACCAAAAATACCGCCGGCACATTGCCGCTCATAATATCCTCGAAAACCGTCTCCACATTGCCTGCACTCTCAGGAAATAAACTCATCAAACCGACGGCAATGACCAGATTGATCAGATACGCTCCTGCAATGAGCACTGCACCGCCCACATAATCCGTCGCTTTGGCATGTGCAAAACCGTAAGTCTCCTTCACATCCCGCTTCGTATAGATTACCAGGAACAGCGGTACCGCAAGCAGGATCAACTGTGTGCCGAAAACGCCCATCAGACCGTATCTGATCTGCAGCATACTTCCCGCATAGAGCACCAAAAGCATCGTAACCGCCACCACGAACCACACGTCTGATACCGTAGGCACACCTCCCGGCTTTAGATCGCTCCGCTTTTCAAAAAGCTGCAGTCCGGCCTTGCCGTCAGAAAACAGGATCGCTTCGCTGTCATAAATCTTGCTTAAGAACAGAATTGCGATCACCGCATAAGCTACGTTGCTTAGAAGTACGATCGCGATTGCGGCATAATCCACTTTAAACAGCAGCATATTTTTCACAAGAAGACATATATTTGCCACCGGCACCATCGCCATCGTCTGTGTCAATTCAATATTCGGTATAAAACCGACGTAGCCCACAAACATTACCACCAACATAAGCGGCGTAATATAATTATTCGCTTCCTTATAGCTCTTGGCAAAGGATGTGACGCACATCGCCACCGCACTGATGAATAAGGAGAATGCAAACACTGCCAGGATACACACAAGTATCGCCGGAAAAAACTTCGCCAGATCAAATGATCCCATATCCGTCTGCATATCCAGCATTTTATACATATAAAAAGTAATCGCTCCCATAGAAAGGATATTGAGCAGCGCCGAAATGATACCGATTAGCGCCACCGTAATAAACTTGGATACGATCAGCTGTCTGTTCGTCACCGGGAGCGTAAGGATCGTCTCCAGAGTCCCTCTCTCCCGTTCTCCCGCAGTCGTGTCGATCGCCGGATACATCGTTCCCATCAGCAGGCTGATCACCAGCATAAACGGAAGGATCGACCCCATAATGCTTCCGATCGACTGCTCACTGCTGGCAATATCCTGCCTCGCATACGCGATCGGTTCCAATACCGCCTGCACATCCAGCCCCTCATCTGCGATCATCTGTTTCGACAGATCCTCTTTCAAGGCATCAAACACATCCATAATAAGACCCGCCGCATAGGAGGAATTATCTGCAGAAGAAAGATAATACACATCATACTGCATCCTGCCATCCTGCGGTCTCCCGGAGATATACACATCGATTTCCTCTTCGTTCAGCGCAGTCACATAATCCGTAATGCTGTCGGAATCTACAATTGTAATCTCGTACGACTGCTCTTCTTCCTCTGCTGTCTCCTGCGTTTCCGCCCCAGACGCTTCACTGTCCGTCTGCACTACGCCCTCTGCGCTCTCCCTGCCGTTCTGACGAAAATCCTCCAGCTTATGCAAGAATCTGCCCTCGTCTTCCGCCGCCACGACGATCTTATAATTATTTTTTTCCATACTGGAAGAGATAAAGGTCATAAGCTGCATGGCGCCGAGAAAAATAAGCGGATATAGGATGATCGGTATCACTAACATAATAAACACCGTCTTCTTGTCCCGGAAAACATCCAACATTTCCTTTTTCACTAAAGTCTTTAATATCCTCGTACTCATCTGCGCACCCGTCTCTTTCCTTTATCCTCTGTACTAGAATCGGATCTGTCGGATTCCAGACCGCCGTTTGCAGCTATCAGTCCGGCAAATACATCTCTTAAACTGTCATGACCTGTCTGCTTTTTCAACTCTGCGGGCGTACCCTCGCCAATGATCCTGCCCTGATGGATCATGATGATCCTGTCACACAGATATTCCGCTTCTTCCATATAATGCGTGGAATAGAGTACCGTTTTGTCTCTGTCCCGCTCCCCCTTCATAAAGTCCACGATTGCCGCACTGCTGATGATATCCAGTCCCAGCGTCGGCTCGTCAAAAATATAGACCTGCGGGTCATGTACGAGACACCTCGCGATCGAAGCGCGCTGCGTCTGTCCGGTAGACAGCTTCTCGATCCGGTTATCCAGAAAGGATTCCATAGAAAGCACTTCACTGATCTCGTCGATCCGCCGCTTCGTATCCTCCTCCGGCACACCGTAGAGTGCGCCGATCATCTGCAGCAGTTCTCTCGTTGAAAACCGTCCATAAAGTTTTGTATTGTTTGACAGATAGCCGATATGTCTTTTCACTTCTATATCATCCGACACTTCTTCGTCGCCAAGCCAGATACTTACCATGCCGCTTGTCGGTCTCATCAACTTGGACATCATCCGCAGAAGCGTGGTCTTTCCCGCCCCGTTGGGTCCCAGTATCCCGACGATCTCACCCTCTTTCACGGACAGTGAGATACCATCCACAGCGTTAAACTCACTCTTTTTGTTTCTCTTTTCATTTCTGGTAAATGTCTTTACCAGATTGTCAGCCGTAATCATTCTGCATTCTCCCTATGTCATTTTAAATCTCTCCGTACATGCACTGTATATATTAATATATACAGTATAGAGGCAGTTTTGCCAAGTGCGCATACAAAAACCGCGATTCTTAGTGTGTTTTCACATAATCCATAAACTCATCCGTCTTAGACCAATACTTGATTCCCCAATTTTCAAAATTCCACTCCGGCATATAGTCATTGCATTCAAAGTCTATATAATACAATTCCTCATTCTGAACAACAAAATTGGTAGGGAAATAATCAATATTTGTGTTCGCTGCATATAATGATCTGCACATTCTCCTGACTTGCTCCAGATAATCCGGTTTCATTTTATCAGAGAGTACCAGAGCATAGATTGTTTCCCCTTCCATATATTCTTTCAATATCCGTTCCTGCCGGACATCCACCTCTATCATTTCCGGCATTTTAATCCCTATGGATTTTAACCTGCCATAATCATTTATTTCTGACGCGATCTTATCCCCAAACCGATAGTAATCGCACGGTTCATGGTGAATCTGTTTTAGTACATACTGCCGCTGTCCGTCCGAAGCCAGATAAGAATAACCGCCTTTACCTTTTCCCAGCAACTTTATGATCAAAAAGTCCCGGCCATTTACCTGCATAATTTTTTCCATCAGTTTGTCACCTCACTCCGTATATAACCTTTCTTTTTCCAACGAATTCCCATACCAACAGCACGCAGGCACTCATCAAGTCCCTGTGCGATCCAAACACCAAAAAGTCCCATATGCAAAACAATTCCCAGAAAATAACTGCCTCCTACTGCAATACACCACATGGAAACAATACCGATATAAAATGGAAATTTTACATCCCCCACTGCCCGGAGAGAATTTACATAGACTAAATTCTGACTACGCCCGGTTTCCAACAGAAAATTTGCAAGAAAAGCTGTTCCGGCTAACGCCACTATCTCCGGATCAGACGTAAACAGAGAGAACATCTGGTATCTAAAAATAAACATAACTGCCATCATAGCCATACTAAAAGTAAATGTGCATCTTCTGGCAAAACAACATTCTTTATCAGCCCTCTCATATTCTCCGGCGCCAGCACTCCATCCAATCATAATAGCCGTCCCCTGTCCCAGTGAAACCGAGAAAATATAAATAAACCGCACACAGGTATTCATATACGACTGCGCCGCAACCGATTTCATTCCTAATGTAGCTACAAAAGCAACAACTAAAAACTGGGCTAAATTATAAGATATCTGCTCACCTGCTGCCGGAAGCCCATATGTAATGACCTTGTGCATATTTGGTAGGATTTTTTCCCAGCATATCCTCCATTTTGAACGCTTTCTTCTCGCATCAAATAAAATCCAAATAAGAATCAGGAATCCCAGAAACCTTCCCGATACTGTAGCAATTGCCGCACCGCGAATACCCAGGGCAGGCAACCCACATTTTCCAAAAATAAGCAGATAGTTCAACACAATATTGCAGACGTTGATTCCCATTGAAACATACATACACTGCTTTGTCTTACCATAAGATCTCAGTACCGCAGAAAGGATCGAAGAAATCAATTGTACCCATAAAAAACAATTGATCACACTGAGGTATTCTCCTGCATACTCCCTTACCATTCCTGACAGATTTAAAAAATTTAAAATCATTGGATAAAATACAGACATCAGAATTGTCAGTACGACTCCCATTCCCACATTCATCAGTATGGATGCCGTTATTAAATCATTTTGTTCATCTTCCGCTTTTTTCGCGCCAATATATTGGGCACATAAAATGCTCGTACCGGTATTCACAATACAAACAAGCACTTGCATCAAAAACAGTATCTGATTCGCTATGCTGACCGCTGCCACCGCGTCATCACTATAAGAGGAGAGCATGATCGTGTCAATACTTCCTATGATTGTGCCCAATATTGATTCTACAAAAATCGGCATACTTAATTGAAATAGTTTTCTCTGCATTTAAAACACCTTCTTTGCAATTACTGCGTTTCATTATTCTTGCATTATACTATTTCATTTTATATAATTCTTGTAAAATATTCCCTTATTTTTGACACAAAACTCTTAAAGAAAGTGAGAAACACTATATGTGCAACAAACCCCTGCATGAAGCCCAGATACATGGTCAGCTATCCTTCCCATATATTGTCTACAAGGGAAAAATTCCTGAATTTTTCTCTTCATACCCGCTGCATTGGCATGATGAAATGGAAGTAATCTATATTCGCAGCGGACAAGGCATTATTACTATACAAGCCCATCAATATATTGTGAAATCAGATGACATTGTCATTGTACCTCCTCAGATGGTTCACTCCATAGAACAATACCAAAAATTCAAAATGGAATATTTTAATATACTGTTCCATTTTTCATTGTTGAACTATTCGACGAATGACACCTGCTATGAAAAATATTTTAAGCCGCTATATTTTCATACCAAATTGCCTTCTCTTTACCTCGAATCTGATGCTGATTTAAACCGCTCTTTGCACCCTCATATCATGTATTTAATAGAAAACCGAAAAAAGAGCTATACAAGTGATGAGTTAATGGTAAAATCAAATCTTTTTGCCATTATGCACTATATAAACCAATACAGCTTGCCTACAAGTTCCGCTGAACTTTCTCTGAATAATAATTATGATAAGCTAAAGGATTTGCTTATACATATACAATCAAACTACAACCGCCCAATCACCGTTAAGGATGCAGCGGCAATCTGCGGTTTTTCTTCAAGCCATTTTATGAAGCTGTTTAAGGAATTGACAGGAAAAAGCTTTTCCCAATATCTAATAGACTACCGCCTTGAAATCGCTGCCAGGCAGCTGGTTGAAACCTCCTATAAAATAATAGACCTTGCAGAAAATGTTGGATTTCACAATGTGTCTTATTTTTCAAGGGCTTTTCATTCCAAATATGGCGCAACTCCTTCTGCATATAGAAAAAAGCACCCACTCCTAAGCGGATGCTCCCGATGGTAAACGGAATGTCCTTATGGACACCGCCTCATCTGTTGGCAGACAGGTGAGGCATTTGGTGATTCTCATATTAGTAATACGATTGAAAGCTCTGAAAAGTTTCATCGATTGCCGTATCTTCTTTGAACAGTCCTTTGATTCGCTGCCCTTACAACCGTTTTCTGCGGTGTTTTACGATTTATTTTACTTGTATCATCCGATTGATCTGATTTTTTGGTACCCATACCGCCGCTGACCACCATATAGTCTTTCACATTCCCCTCTTCGTCCAACCGGACGCAGTAGCTTTTGGACTTTTGATGCAATTCCGGATCATTACCGTAAGAGGCGGCAAGCACATTATCCATATCGTCATAGTCGGTTTTCCATTTTTGCAGTTTCTCTGCGATCTCCTGTGCATACCCCGAATCGGCTTTCATTTTCTTCTGCAGGTTTTCCGGAAGGATCACTGCCATTTCCCCGAAACCCACTTTCTTGAGTTCCCGCTGTATGTATGCTTCCATACCTGTCGGCTCTGCCCCCGCCGCTCTCCAGCTGTTCAGGCTGTCCGCACTCACATTATCCTGAAAAAAACGCCATGACGGAAAATCTCTTCTTTGCCAGGTTTTATCGGTCACGCTGCAATTTCCGACTTTTACATTGACACTATTTGTCGGAAATAACGCTGAAAACAGATCATTTACCGACATCTGGCTGATTCCCGTTACGTCAGAAAAGACTTGCGGAAACGACAGACTGCTTACTCCACCCGTATAGGAACTGATGCTGTTTTGCGCTGCAATATCGTTCAATAGTCCAAGTATTCGTATATCCATATGACTAAAACCTCCCATTGTTTTAATGGCGGCTCCTCTGTCGGTCAGAGCCGCCCCTGCCATCTAATGTTTTTCTCTTTTTTCCTGCAGCAACACCGTTACTCTGAATTCATTTTTCTTTACCCTAATGTCCACATCTCCCATATACTTCTCCACCTCACGCTTTACATTAGACAATCCAATGCCATGTAGGGATGTATCTTTTTCCTTCGTGGAGCGCGGAAGATTCGTCTCCTCGTCAAATGTCACCTCCCCCTCGAAGGAATTTTTTACATGGATCAGATAAAACTTTTTCTGCTGCCTGCCGGAAAGATAAATGTACTTTTCCCCCTCCGTCATTTTTTCACATGCTTCCATAGCATTCTGCAGCAGATTATTGACGATGATCCCAATGTCATACGCATTATAGCCATCCGATCGGGGATAAGAAAATTCTGACACAAACGGTATTCCCTGCTTTTCCGCCCTTTTCTGTTTATCATTTATAATCACATCCGTGACAGCATTTCCCGTCTTAACAGTAAGCTCAAAAACATTCATGCTTTCGTCCATCCGGTCGATATAATCTTCCATTTCCTCGTAGCTGCCGTTTCTGACAAGCCCTTTGATATTCGTCAGATGATTTCTCATTTCATGCTTCATCCGGCGTATGCCGTCATAGAACTGATCCACTTCCTCCATCCGTTCCTGTATAGCATGAACCTGCTGCTGTTCCACAAAGTGTTTTTGCTGTTCCTCCTGTAAACCTGCCATTTTCTGATAGGACGCTATCGTGAGCAAAATCCCCGCATAAAACAAGACGGCAACCACAGGCACGATCCCAATAAACGCCGGGAACTCTTCATAAAGCTGAAAGGTTTGACCTTCATATACGATCAGCAATATGTTGACAATAATATTTGCAAATAAAATGCCGATGATCGGCAGCAAAAGCAGACAGCATAATTCTTTCCAATGCAGTTTCAATGTCTTTTTTCGCAGCAAATGCCCTACGGCGCACAGCATTGCAAAAACCATTACTATTCTCAGTGCTAAAGCCAAGATGTAACTCCACGTCGCATGAAGGAAAACATTTTCTAAGTTTCCGTTGAGCCCCGCCATATACTCCCGATGTTTATCTAAAAAATAACTGACAGTTCTCACAATTAACATACTCAGATTTCTGATACAGAAAAAAAGCACGCCCAAAAAGAAGGCAAAACCCCTGTCCATATCCAAGAACCCGGAAACCGCCACTAAGAGAGCAAGTACGATTGCCATGTACAGCCAGCCGAATCCGGAAGTCAGCATACTGACAAAATACACCGACATATAGAGCAGAAATACCATAAGTACCTTTTTAAACCGGCTATTCTCCTGCTCTTTTCGACTTGTCATAAAAGGATAGAAAAAAGCCGCCATACAAACTGCGTATAAAAGTATTTCAATGCCCACCGCTATATTTAAAACCAGAACAAACCCCGCTTCGTCCAATGCTTCCCTCCTATTGCATAAACCGCAGATACGCTCTTACAAAATCCTCGTACTTATATTTGGAAAGAGGCAGCCTATCCCCGTTTGTAAGCAGTATCTCTGTTTTGCTGTACTC
This sequence comes from Lachnospiraceae bacterium, assembly GCA_014804385.1. GTDB lineage: Bacteria > Bacillota > Clostridia > Lachnospirales > Lachnospiraceae > UBA3282. The sequence continues at coordinate 80,251 of JAAUZW010000004.1, forward strand.
GTCCACACAGGCAAGATTTACCAGATACCCCTTGTGTATGCGGCAGAAATACCCTCGCAATTCTTCCTCCAGTTCGCCGATTCTGGCATAGTATTCCATCCTGCCATCTTTTGTAGAAAGCATTATTTTATGCCCCTGGCTCTCCATATAATAAATATTGTCTAACGGTATGACCTTGTTTGCCCCGCCATGCCGGATGGCCAGTGTTTTCTTCCTCTGTTCCGCCTCGGATAATATCTTATCCTGTGCCCGTCCGAAAACCTCCGCAAATTTCTGTTCATCTATTGGCTTAACCAGATATTGAAACGCGTCTACGTCAAAAGCGTCATAGACATATTTTTCATGGCCTGTGACAAAAATGATAACCGGCTGTCTGCCCTGCTCCCTCTCCCTGATCTGTCTTGCCAGCCCTATTCCATTCATACCCATCACAACACCATCTAACTCGATATCCAGAAACAGCAGATCATGCTCTGCACCATCCGACAGGTATTCCTCAGCGGAAGCGTACTCTGCGATCTCACATTTTACATTCTGCTCTCTGATAAGTGATATCAAATAACTTCTTATATTTTTTTCATCATCGCATACTGCAATTTTTAACATACGCCCTCCTTTGGCTTTCACCTATCATATCGGAATTATAAACTCTGCTTCAATACCGTCTGCGCAAAAACATAATTTGACAGCGCAAGAGGACCAAAATACAAAAACGGCAACCGTTTCCGGCTGCCGCCATACCTATCTTACTGCATCATAATGTGTCCACATACGAATAATTTTTATCGTTCCTTCATATTCCACTCCATCCACTACAACCGATTCATGATACACCTGATAAACCAGTCTGTGCTGTATGCTAATCCTTCTGGAATAATAACCGGTTAAATTTCCAACCAAACTTTCATAGGCTGGCGGATTTTGAAAAGGATTTTCTGCTATCACCTGCAATAAGCTTTTTGCTTTTTGCTCAAGCCCGGCTCCCTTAAGCATTTTTTTATCTTTTTCAGCCTGTTTGCTAAATCTGATAATATACATTTACCACTCCTCATTCGGATCATATGCAGAGCACTCTTCCAAAGACTCTTTTCCCGCTTCTAAAATACTTTCTGTCATACCCGGTATGGAATTCAAATATAAGGTTTCCTGAATGGCATTCCAGTCATCTTCAGATAACAGAACTCCGTTTTTTCCACGATTGTTCGTAATGGTAATGGGTTGGCTGCTACTATTCACTTCTGATAATATTTGATAGATATTTTCTCTTGCCTTAGTTACGCTGATCGCAGTCATGGTATCAACTCCTTTCAGTTATATTATACCGTACGCTTTCGCGTACGTCAACAATCTTACTAATTTTGTCTTTCATGTCTTTCATGCAAAATATAATATCGCCAACTACTTGCGCCTTCATACGCTTCTTCAAAAATGCTATACATCCAATCATTTTGCGAACTCCTCCAACACCGGAAACTTCCCCTTAACCATGGCACACAACGCCGCTCCCGCACATCCCCCGACAAAATTCAGGATCAGATCATCCACATCCACACTTCTGTCAATAAACAGCTGCCCCGCCTCGATCAATGCCGTAATAAGAAAGCATAGAAACAGCACACGTCCGACAGACTGATTTTTCTTCCACAGCAGGACTAACCCGAATCCCCACGGCATGAACATCACAATGTTCCCCACCACATTGACAAGAAATATATCCGGCATAAAATGGCGAAAGAAAGTGCCCTCAAAAGCCAGCGCCAGTAATGCCACAGTGAACAGTACAAAAACCGTCAACGCAGCTTCCCTCTTATCCCAGTGCCGCCCTTCCTTTCATAATAGCCCCCGTTTCTCACCCCACCTCCTGCCTCAAATGCAGTAAAATCCTCTTCTCCATGCGGCTCACCTGCACCTGGCTGATCCCCAAGGCCCTGGCCACCTCCACCTGGGTCTTTTCCTGAAAATAGCGCATATGGATGAGTTTCCTTTCCGTCTCCGGGAGCGTCGCTAAAAGCTGCTCCAGCAGCATATGATTTAAGATCTTTTCCTTCTCCGGATCCTCGTTTGCGCGGCTTACCCCCGCCGTGCAGCCGCCCGCGCCATCCACCACCTGATCCACCAGATAGATTTCATTGCCGTCGGACTGATAGACCGACTTATAAATTGACTCCACCTCCACATTGGCGTCCAACGCCATCACGATATCTTCCACCGACAGCGCCGTTTCCGCCGACAACTCCTGCAAAGTCGCCTCCCTGCCATAGAGCTGTGACAGCCGCTCGGCCGCCTGCTTGATCTTCCAGCCGTTCTCTTTCAGGGTACGGCTCACCTTCACCATGCCGTCATCTCTGAGAAACCGTTTGATCTCACCCTGGATCATCGGCACAGCATACGTACTAAACCGCACGTCGAATTGCAGATCAAACTTGTCGATGGCCTTGATCAGGCCGATACAGCCGATCTGAAACAGATCCTCCGGATCGTATCCCCTCCCGATAAATCGCTTGACAATATGGCGTACCAGTCCCAGATTTTCCTCTATCAGTATCTCTCTCGCCTCTTTATCTCCTGCCTGTGATCGTTCAATAAGTACGGCAGTCTCCTCCATATGCTATTCCTCGCTGGCGATCCAGCTGCCCAGACCTATCTTTTTATACATACGCACCAACGTCCCCTGTCCCGGCTCAGAAAGCACCTCCAGGTCATCCATAAAGGCTTCCATAAAGGCAAACCCCATCCCGGAGCGCTCCCACTCCGGCCTGGTGGTGAAGAGGGGCTGCATCGCCCGGTCCACATCCTCTATCCCTACGCCCCGGTCTATGATTTCCACTTCCAGTACATCTCCCTTCAGCTCGCAATTCATCAAAACACGCTCTGTGATACATCCCCTGTTCCCGTAGCCATGGATGATCGCATTGGTCACCGCCTCGGATACTGCGGTCTTTACATCGGACAGCTCCTCCAGCGTAGGATTCAACGGTGCGATAAACGCTGCCACCGCCATTCTGGCAAAGGATTCATTGTCTGACACCGCCGCAAACTCCAAACGCATTTCGTTTGTGATCTGTGTATAATCTTTCTTGTCTATAACCTCGATCATATCTTCCTCCTTCTCTTACCTTTCATTTTGATTCTCAATCAGCTCCACAACATCTTCCAGCCCCGACAGCAAAAGCAGCCGGCGGATCCTGCTGCCCGCATTGACTGCGTACACCTTCCCTCCAAAGCAGGAGATCTTCCGGTATCGTCCCAGAATGATGCCTACACCTGAGCTGTCCATAAAGGTCGTCCGTTCAAAATCGAATACCACATTTCCCACCTTTTTTGACATGATGTAGCGGTCCGCTCTTTTACTTATGTCAACCGATTTGTGGTGATCTATCTCAGTTGGCATCCTTATCATCAAGTAGTTGTCAATTACTTTGAAATCTTCTTCCATATTATGTAAACCCCTTTCCGTTCCATTATAAGCAGACTCAGAATGCTTTGCATTCTTCGTTCGCGTTGCTCGTCATAAGCCGTCATCGACAGTTTTGCATGCAAGCATGCATCCTGTCCCTGCCGTCTTCTGACTCTGCTTATACGCGCAAAAAAGGACATGACTTTTGCGTCACATCCTCTTTCGTATCTCTTTCAATTCACATTTCTTCCGTATTCTATATCAGGTATCCGGCGTTACTCCTCGGTACCTTCCATCTCCGCCAGAAATTTCTCCGACTTGTCAGCTTTCTCCGTGTTGGGGAACAACTCGATCACCTGCAGATAAGTCTCCTTTGCTTTATCTTCCTGTCCCATGCGGTAGTAGGAATTGGCCAGATCAAAGAGCGCCTGCCCATTCGTAGGATCATACTGATAAGCTTTTTTCAGATTCGGGATCGCATCCGCGTAATTCCCCGCCCAGAACGCCGCATGACCATCCTCATCATAAGCTGCCGCAATCTGCGGTCCTACCAGGGTTGAGAGCGTATGGTAAAGATTCTCAAAAGCCTCGGAATTCTCCTGTCCCTCTCCGTCTTCTCCTTCTTCCGCCATTGCACTCTCGATCTCCTCCAGATAATCCGCCACCACAGTGACATCCTCCGGATCCGTCAAATAAGCATTCGCCGCTTCCATCAGACTCTCTACGGAACGCAGCGTACCGTCCGTCCCCATATAGGCTGTCAGATTTTGCTGCAGTTCGCTGTTTTGCGTCTCTAACTCGGAGAGCTGCTGCTGCAATTCATCGATCGTAGCGCTCTTAACATCCGACTGCTCGCTGACTTTTTTGAGCTCCTCATCGATGTTCGCCTTCGCCGACTGTATTCTGGCCGGCAGAATCAGGAAAAAGGCGATGGCTATACCGATAGCAAGACCAAGTCCCAGATTCAGCAGAGAAGTGACCCCTCTGCCCTCTTTCATATTGACAGGCTGGATGATCGTCTCATTGCCGCTCTGATACTTAATGATCTCCTCCGATTTTTTCTGCTTTTTGGAAGCATTCTTGACGCCCTCCTCCGGAAGGAGCATCTCGTCTACCTCTTTCAGATAACGCAGAGTCGCCGTATTGTTCGCATCGATCTCCAGACATTTGGTGAGTTCTCTCTTCGCCCGCTCCCACTCCTCGCTGTTGATATACAAAAGCGCCAACAGCTGATGCGCCCTGATAAATTTCGGGTTTAAAGAAAGCACCTTTTTCAACTGGATCACTGCCAGGTCAAGACTGTCCTGATTGCAGTAAGTAAGCGCCTGATTATACTTTTTGATAGTCTGGTTGATCGTATCCAGACGATTCTGATTGGTCTGGATCATGTTGATATAATCGTCCGCAATATTCTTCTTGGGACGCAGATTTTTACTGATGACCCATTCACTTAAAGCAGCCACCACCTCGCCGGTCTCAAAGTATACCAAACCTAAGAGATTCCTGGCTTCTACATTATTTTTATCAAATTTAAGACTCTGCCGTAAACTCGTGATCGCACCCGTCAGGTCCCTGACGCCGGCCCGTTCCAATCCGTCGTTATAAAAACGATTCGATATATATATAATCCTTTTATAAAGGGTTACATCGGCACCGCAGTTCGTGCAAAAATCGTGCTCGGACAGTGTACAGCCACACCGATAACAAATCATCTATGTCAATCCTCTATTCTATTCTCCTGCTTTCTTCGATTCCTTGACGATCTTGACCATCAGGTCTGCCATATCCGTCAGATCCTGATTGTAGATTGCCTCCTCCGCGTCCTCCACTTCCAGACTGGGGTGAAATTTTTTCAGTTCCTCTTCAAAATTGATCATCTTTAAGGCTCCTTAAAAGGGCTTTCACTTCGCCCACCANATATAATGAACCGACAATATANACCTCATCCCTNTCCTCTTTCTGTCCAAGCAGCGTCCTAAGCGCCGCCTCAAGCGTATCATAAGCGTTTATGGGGATTCCGGTATATTGTCCAAACGTATCCGTAAGTTGTCCAAGCGGCAATGCGCGTTCGCNCTGCAGGGCTGTCAGGACAATCTTATCAAAAAGAGCTGTCCCGGCAAGCAGCGCTGCCGCCTCCTGGTATTGCTTGTCCCGCACCGTGGAATAGAGAAGCATCCGTCTGCCCGCACAGGAGCGATGCTCCACCGTCTCTAAAAAAGCCCGGATCCCATCCACGTTATGAGCGCCGTCCACATACACCGACGGCCGTATCTCCTCCATTCTGCCCTCCCAGAAGGTCTCCCGGATCCCGTCCTGTAAAATCGGAAGGGTGATCCGCTCCTCCTGCAAAAGCGCCAGTGCACTCGCCGCAAGCGATGCATTNTCCACCTGATAGAGTGCAGAAGTGGACACAGTAAAACCAATATAATCATAATAGTGTAAATGAAGAGAAAAATCAATCGTTTTATTTTTAATCTTTATTTCTTTTATCGCAGTTTTCTTCAAAGGAAACGTTTTGGCGCCGATTTTTC
>JAAUZW010000004.1:86188-98974 GCA_014804385.1 Lachnospiraceae bacterium
CTCTATGACCTCACTCACCTGCTCCTGCCTGTCCGGATAGACGACAGGCACGCCCTCTCGCAGGATCCCCGCCTTCTCTGTCGCGATCTCAGGCAGCGTCTCGCCCAGATATTCCATATGATCATGGCCGATCGAGGTCAGAATGCACAGCTTCTTTTCCTCCACCACATTGGTGGCGTCAAGCCGCCCGCCAAGCCCGGTCTCNAAAACCACATACTCCACCTCATACTTTTCAAAGAGCACCATCGCCATAAAAAAGAGATATTCAAAAAAAGTCGGGTGATAGGCCGCCTCCGCAAGCTCCGCCGGCAGACAGGCAAGCGCCTCCTTCACCACAAGAAAAGCCCAGAGAAATTCCTCCTCCGCTGCCATTTCTCCGTTAATGACAAACCGCTCCCTCATGGTCACCAGATGGGGCGAGGTGAATCTGCCGCAGGAAATNCCCGCCTTTTCCAGGACAGAACACAAATAAGCACAAACAGAACCCTTTCCGTTTGTGCCTGCCACGTGCACTACCTTACTCTTCCGAGCCGGATATCCCAGATGCTTCCAGAAGCGTTCGGTATTTTCCATGCTGTTTTTTGAGGTAAATTTAGGGGTGGCGTTGATATACTCTTCCGCCGCCCCATAAGTATCAAAAGTTTCTTTCATGTTTTGCTGCATCAACCGTGTACGATGACCGTTCCCTCGATCACGCCCTTATCCGCTGAATATTTCATAAAACAGGTATTCCGGTCAAGCGTCATCTGTTCGGCGTTGATACCGATCACCACATTCCGGTAAATATTACCATCCACTTTGATGAAGGATTCTCTGCCTTCCTCCATGGTGGTCTCCAGCGCCTCTCTTTCCTGACCGATCTTATCCAGTTCGGCGAAATACTCATCTTTTAAATGGTTCCACTCTAAAAGGCTGTTCTCCGTAGCCCTGGAGGTACTCGCTCCGCGCATACGCTTTTCACGCAGNGCCTCCGTCATGGTATCCACCAGCTTGGAGAGCTTCTCCTTAATATCTGCTTCCCTGCGTCTCGCCGCCAGCAGCTTGTCAAANGACTCCGGCTCATAACCGCAATGCAGGATNGTCTTCAGCTCCACATCATTGCCTGCCGTCATGACCTCGATACTCTTGAGCGCATGCGTGTAACCGCCGATGATGGCNCCTCTCTTACCGGTGGTGATCACCTTATCCTTGGCATTCACCTTAGCATTCAAGATGACATTGGACTGTACCAGNCCACCCGCATCCACCGTGGTATTCTCNATAAATTCGGCATATACATTACCTCTGGCAGAAATCTTACCGCCGCCCTGAATGCCGCGNGATAACATCACGTCACCTCCGGCAAACAGCGTCGCCGGCCCTGTGGTGCCGTGAACCTCTATGTTTCTTCCGGCGCGGATGACGATACCGCCCTCCACATTGCCGTTGATGATAATNTCGCCGAAAAACTCTATCTTACCGATGATCGCATCCACATCCCCCATGATCTCATGGACATTCTGGATATCGATCTTACCATCCTTGACTTCTATCTTGCCATCACTCTGGGCATAATAAACGCCGTTTTCCCTGGTGATTCCCTTTCCCCTCATGGGAGGCAGGTCTCTGACAGGAGCCGCCTTCATCTCACCACCCATCACGGTATAGCCATTCTCACCCTGTACCGCATAGTGATAGATCGCCACTTTATCGCCCTTATGCACATTCTGCAAAGCGCTCATGCTGGAATAATCCACCGAGCCGTCCTCATTGATCTTAGGTCCGATGTGCTCCTCCGGCGCAAAAAGATACTCAAAATANCCGTCTGTTCCGGGTTTGATCTCCGCCCCCTTAGCCACCAGGATTTCTCTGTTATAGACCTNTTTCTTGATCATAGCCGAGAGATTAGAGCTATGGAATCCCTTGATCACACCGCTCTGTTCCAGATACCTCTCTAACTCCCGTTTCGTATAGGTCTGCCCCTTATCGGGAGGTGTAAGGTAGAGCCACGCTGCCATCTCATCATCATCCACCCGCAGATAGGTACCTTCCGCCAGATTCGTTTCAATGACGGGCGGTTCCTCTTCTCCGGCTGCCGCTGCTGCCAGTTTCGCCTCAAACTCTGCCGCTAACGATGATGCTGACTGCTGCGGTGCCGGTGCCTCAGGCTGGGCTGCGGTTTGCGCAGGCTGCGCGCCTGTTACCTTCGCTTTGGCCATAGCCGCTTTCAATTTATCAAGCTGTTCCGATGACAGGTTTACTTCCGCCACGCGTGACTCACCTCCTTTCCTTCCGCATCTTATGCTCGTTTGTGACACTTGTGTCATGTGCTGTCACAGCATTTCTCTTATTTATAACTTTACACCAAATTGACTTACTTTTCCAGTGGTAATATNGTTTTTTTTGTCTTTCTTCTATACAAATTCTATTCAGGCTCTATCCCAGCTGTGCAAGACGCTCTTCCACCTGCTCCTTCATCTGCGTATATTTCGCAAGCTTCTCCCGTTCNTCNGCGATCTTTGCCTCCGGCGCCTTTGCCATAAATCTCTCATTGCCGAGCATTCCCTGTACTCTGGCAAGCTCTCCCTCCAGACGCTTCTGCTCTTTTTTCAGCCGCTCGATCTCCTGCGCAATATCCACCAGCTCCTCGAAAGGAATGTAGACCGTAGCATTGGGGACCACCACAGACACTGCGCTGTCGTCGATGCCGCTTCTGTCCGCCTGCACAGTCATAGAAGATGCCGACGCCATAACCGTGAGGAACTGTCGGCCTTTCTCGAAAATTGAGCGCACCTCTTCATCCTCGCTGACCACGTACACCGCCGCCTTTCTGCCCGGTGCCACATTCATCTCCGTTCTCACGTTACGAATCCCGCGCACCGCCGCCTTCAGCAGTTCAATGGCATTTTCCTCCCGAATATACCGTTTGTTGGTTCCAAAGGTGGGCCAGCTGGAGATCATAATGGATTCTTCCTTATTTTGCAGGGTGCAGAAAATCTCCTCCGTGATAAAGGGCATATAAGGATGAAGAAGTTTCATGGAGCCGGTCAGCACATTCTGCAATGTCCACAGCGCCGCGCGCTTTGCTTCCTCNTCACCCTCTTCCGTGCTGTAAAGACGGGGCTTCACCATCTCGATGTACCAATCACAGAACTCATCCCAGATAAAATCATAGACCTTCTGCACTGCAATACCCAGCTCGAAGTTGTCCATATTGACAGTCATATCCTGCACCAAAGTATTAAATCTGGAAAGAATCCATTTATCACCCGGACGCAGGCTGTCTTTGATTTCCTCATAGGGAATCTCCCACCCGCGCTTCCCGGTTCTTTCTTCTTCCTGCTCCATGTTCATCATAATNAAACGGGACGCATTCCAGATCTTGTTCGCAAAGTTACGGCTGGCCTCCACTCTCTCATAGTAGAAACGCATATCGTTTCCGGGCGCATTGCCTGTGATCAGTGTGAGCCGCAGCGCGTCCGCACCGTACTTGTCTATAATCTCAAGGGGATCGATACCGTTACCCAGAGACTTACTCATCTTCCGCCCCTGCGAATCCCGCACCAGCCCATGGAACAGCACTGTTTTAAAGGGCTTTTCCCCCATCTGCTCATAGCCGGAGAAAACCATACGGATGACCCAGAAGAAAATAATGTCGTAGCCTGTCACCAACACATCAGTCGGATAGAAGTAATCCAGATCCTCCGTCCTCTCAGGCCAGCCCAGCGTAGAGAAAGGCCACAGTGCCGAGGAAAACCAGGTGTCCAGCGTATCAGGGTCCTGCGTAAAATGTGNCTCCCCGCATTTCGGGCATACATGCGGCTCTTCCTTCGCCACTACAATCTCCCCGCACTTATCACAATAGTAGGCCGGGATACGGTGGCCCCACCAGAGCTGGCGGCTGATACACCAGTCCCGGATATTGTCCGTCCAGTTATAATAAATCTTCTCCATACGTTCGGGAACCAGCTTGATCTCACCCTTCTTCACCGCCTCCACAGCCGGTTTGATCAGCTCGTCCATCTTCACGAACCACTGCTGCTTGATCATGGGCTCAATGGTTGTCCCGCAACGGTCATGGGTGCCCACATTGTGGGAGTAATCCTCAATGCGCACCAGAAGACCCTCCTGCTCAAGNTCCGCCACGATCCGTTTCCTTGCCTCGTAACGGTCCANTCCTTCGTACTTGCCGCCGTTTGCGTTGATGGTGGCATCGTCGTTCATAATGTTGATCTCAGGCAGGTTATGCCGCTTTCCCACCTCGAAATCGTTAGGATCATGGGCGGGCGTGATCTTCACAACGCCTGTCCCGAACTCCATATCTACATATTCATCCTCCACCACAGGAATCGCCTTATTCACAATAGGAAGCCACACCTGTCTTCCTTTCAGATAGGTATATCTTTCATCGTTAGGGTTCACCGCCACTGCCGTATCGCCCAGCATCGTCTCGGGACGGGTGGTCGCAAACTCCAGAAACTCCGTCTTACTAGGCTGACCATTCTGGTCAACCAAAGGATATTTGATATGCCAGAAATGCCCTGCCTGCTCCTCGTACTCTACCTCCGCGTCGGAAATGGAGGTATTGCAGACCGGACACCAGTTGATGATACGGCTGCCCTTGTAGATCCAGCCTTTCTCGTGCATCTTGCAGAACACTTCCGTAACTGCCCGGTTGCACCCCTCATCCATGGTAAAGCGTTCCCTGTCCCAGTCGCAAGAGGAACCGAGTTTTTTCAGNTGGGAGACAATACGGCCGCCGTACTCTTTCTTCCAATCCCAGGCACGCTCTAAAAAGCCCTCTCTGCCGAGATCGTCTTTGTCGATTCCCTCCTCCTTCAGCTTCTCAATGATNTTTACCTCCGTAGCAATGGAGGCATGATCCGTCCCCGGCTGCCAGAGGGCATTGTAGCCCTGCATCCTCTTGTAACGGATCAGAATATCCTGCATGGTATTGTCCAGAGCATGTCCCATATGAAGCTGTCCCGTGATATTCGGCGGTGGGATCACGATGGTGAANGGAGTTTTCGTCCGATCCACCTCCGCGTGGAAATACTTCTTATCCATCCACTTCTGATATAGTCTGTCTTCTATGCCCTTGGGGTCATAGGTTTTTGCCAACTCTCTGCTCATGCGCTGTCTCCTCCTTTATATATCTTACTAACCTGCTCATAATCAGACTCGAGATGCCTTGCATCTCTCGTTCGCGTTGTGGTCTCCGTTCCACTACGGTCCGCGCAGAACAGACGTCCCCCGGACGTCTTGCGCCGTCATAAGTCGTCACAGACAGTCTTACATGCAAGCATGTATCCTGTCTCTGCCGCCTTCTGACTCTGCTTATTCGCGCAAATACAAAAAGCACCCTTGTCATCCTCTGACAAAGGGCGCAAACACGCGGTACCACCTTCATTTATCACTCAGTGATCCCGGAACATTCCGGCATCTATCCGTTAACGGGGATAAGACGGAAGCGCTTACTGCCGTTTTCANAATCTCCNCAAAAAACNCTTCAGCACTCCGGCTCCAGAGCCACGTTCCACAATTCCTGTCCGAAGGAATCTCTCAGCTTCCGATTCCTCTCTCTGGCGGCGGTCCCTGTGTACTCTTCTCTGTCCTTGCCTTTATATATATTTATATCTATACGGAGAATGCATTTTTACATTCTCCTGTGTGAGACTTAGCACTTCTTGGCGAAGCAGCCTCTGCTGCTGAACTTTAGAAGTACTTCTCACACGCTTCTCACACCACTATAGTAAATTCCCGGCCTTTTGTCAATTGTCATTTACAGCTCAGGACACCTTGTCTTCCTCGAGCACCTGCAGGAACACCTCCACCAGATTGGGATCAAACTGGGTGCCGGCACAGCGGCGCAGCTCCTCCTCCGCCGCCTCCCCGCTCATGGCCTTGTGATAAGGTCTGTCATGCACCATCACATCGTGAGAATCCACCACCGTAATAATGCGGGATAATAGCGGAATCTCCTCTCCCACGAGGCCGCCCGGATACCCGCCGCCGTCCCACCTCTCATGATGGTGCAGGATATACTCTCCGATAGGCTGCAGTTCCTTGGAGGCAGCAGCGATACGATATCCCTTCTCTGTGTGGGATTTCATAATTTCCCACTCCGCATCTGTAAGCTTGCCCGGTTTCAATAGGATCGAATGCGGAATCGCGATCTTACCGATATCATGAAGCACCGCTAAAAGCGCAAGCTTTCCCAAGTCACCGTCACTGAGCCGAAGCGCTCTCCCCAGCCGAATAGCCATCTCCCTGGTACGCTCCACATGTTCCTCCGTCTCATAATCGCTCTCCGTGAGGGTCTGCGTCAGAGAATCGAGAAGGGAACTCTTCTGAGAAGACTGGTTCATCAGCTTCTTGGTCCTCATGCTCTCGGAAGCCTCCCGCAAGGCATCCTCCACGCTCATGGAAGCATCCCGGATCACGGCGATCCCATACTCAATATCCGTGTTGATACCGGTGTCATTGCTCTCCTGATACTGTTCCCTGATATTCTCAAAAAGACGCTCCGCGTACTCCTGCTCTGTCTGCACGAGCGCCGCCGCCATATCTCCATCCGCCAGTCTGGCAAGAACCGCCGTCTGAGGCAGCTTTTCCCGCAAAAGATCCGCCGCCTGCCTGAGCAGCTGATTCCCTCTTTTCCATCCAAAGACATCATTGACCAATCCAATACCGTTGGCATTACAGACCACCATCGTCACGGGATATACGTCTTTGGTCAGGAGCTTGTCCATCTCACTGTAAAAGCTGTTTTTGGAATACAGCTGCGTCAGCATATCCCGCTCTGTCTCTATATTTTTCATAACAAGAAGATGACCGATGATCCGCCCCTTTTCATCCTTTAAGCAGGTAAAATTACAGCTATACATCCGTGCCCCCACAGTGCCCGGATTTTCCCATTCAAAATTTTGATTCGTGTTTGTGTTCCGCAGCTCCACAAAAGCGCCTATCTGCAAAAAGTCAAGCAGACTAAGCCTTGTCTCCTGATTCTCCAGCATCGGAAAAAGATCGCGCATATCCCTGTTTGTATCCGCCACATACCCCTCGTAATCAAAGAGGATCATCGGCGTTCCCATGTATTCCAGAATCATCTTGCGGGTGGAATTGAGCATCCCTTTGGAAGAATAGTCAAAGGTATTCCTGTAAACCAACGGGCAGACAAACCCATAGATCGGCACCGACACATCCATGGTAATCTGCAGCCAGCCGGTCATATAAAGAATCGTGAGAATGCCTATCCCACAGAGTGCCAAAAAGGTATTCAGATACCTGCCCCTGTAGATTTTCGGGATGCTGAAGGTTTTATAGAGCAGCACAAAAAACATCACAACCACCTGCAGATACACGAGAGCCAGGTGCAGATAAAAGCCCGGTTTCATCTCATACATATACTGTATGGCATAGACAGTATCGGCGTGATATTGATAGCGCAGAATCAGTTCATGAAATACATTAATGATCAAAACCACTGAATCCACAAAGATCATAAAACCTGCAGACAACCCAAGCACTTTTTTGGTGCGGGCCTTGACGATCCTGATCTGTGTAAATTCCACCATATAATAAAGCATAGACAAGATCAGGAGATCCAGACACACAAAATATGCGCTTGTGGAGAGAGATGCAGCAAAATAAGTCTTTGCCCCGATCCGCCAAAGATAAGTGAGATTGACAGCGCAGGCGCACAGAAACATGATTCCCGTCACCAACGCCATATGATTCTTTCTTTTAAAAGTGACCACAGCACTGACAAAGGCACAAAGCGCCGCCAGACCNCACACTACNTAANACNAGATCATAAACCNTACCTCTGCCGATTTATCCTATTTTTTAATGGTAACATATTTTATCCCCTGTCTGCACCATTTCCCACACTATAAATAGACACAAACTTCATTCTTTCATTTTGTCTATATTTGTCATCTGGTATGGTCAAAAAATCTTGAATTGGCACTTTTAAAATAGCCATATTAGTATATGATAGGGGATAACAACAAGAAAGGCGGAACGATACTATGAAAAATGAAAAATTGTTAAAGGTTGTATTTACAGGCATCTTCGCCGCATTATCCTATGTGGTGTTCACGTTTTTACAGATCAAGATCCCTCTGCCCGGCGGCGACGCCACTTCTATCCATCTGGGCAACGCGGTCTGCGTTCTGGGTGCTCTGCTTCTGGGNGGTGTGTACGGCGGTCTGGGAGGCGCTATCGGCATGACCATCGGCGATCTGTTAGATCCCGTCTATGTAGTCTACGCCCCGAAAACTTTTTTCCTGAAATTGTGCATCGGCCTGATCACCGGTCTGGTTGCGCACAAGATCGCTCATGTGAGCACCGAGACAGATAACCGAAAGGTCTTTCGGTGGACTCTCATCGCTTCCGTCAGCGGCCTTTTGTTCAACGTGATCTTTGACCCGCTGATCGGCTACTTCTATAAGCTCATGATCCTGGGAAAGCCTGCGGCAGAGCTGACGCTGGCCTGGAATATAACCTCTACNTCCATCAATGCNGTGACCTCTACNATCGTATCCGTGATGGTGTACATGGCGGTACGGCCTGCGCTGAAAAAATCGGGGTTGTTTTTTACTATAAAATGAAAAAACGCCCTACGGAGGCGATTCAGAAAACGCAGGCGGGAGGTTTACATAATATCCTCCCGCCTTTTTGCACACATATCTCCAATTACTACCCTACGATCTGATTATCCTCCGGCATCACGATGGCAGCCACGATATAGAGTATTACCCCCATGCCGACACTGGCCAGAGAGCACAGCGCCCAGATCAGACGCACCAGCGTGGGATCCACGTTCAGATATTCGCCGATGCCCCCGCATACGCCGCACATCATCCTGTTTCCGGTAGATCTCGTTAATTTTTTCATGTTGTTATCCATTCTTTTTTCCTCCTTGTCAAAGTTTTTCATCAAAGTGTTCTTTATTCCTCAAAACTGATCGTTACACTTCCCATATCACACTCTATATCAAAGCGGCTGTCTTTTCCGGAGTTCCACGATCTTGATGCGGCAAATCCGCCGTGGTCATGGTGTCCCACATGCACCTCTCCCATAGCGACCTCCACTTCATAACTGTGGTCATCCTCCGATCCTGTCAGCGCCATAGTCGCATTCCCCATACCGCAGTCCAGAGAAAGATCTCCCAGAATGGTTCCGCTGATCAAGGCTGTTCCCATGCCTATGGACAGATCCAGCTTATCGTTCGAGACAATATCCTCTATTATAAGTTCTCCGGCTCCCACTACGCTCTCCGCTGTCCGGGCAGTCAGAGCACCCACAAACAGCTTTCCTGCGCCGACCGCTATATCCGCCTCATCCGCAGATACTTCCATTATCTCACATTCTCCCGCACCTACCGTGATATCCATTTCCCGTGCGTTTAACGGTGTTGCTGCCACCAATAGGCCCGCGCCGAAATCAATCTCCAGCTCCCGGAAAGTATGATCCACCGGAATGCTCACATGAACCTCATCATTATTATGAGTTTTCGTCTTCCCTGCATTTCTCAGGCACAGCGTACTGCCATCCGCCAGCCAGTAATACCGCAGAATGTCTCCCTTTACATAGACGCGTATCTGATCATCCTTTGACTCTTCCAGGTACAGGGAACAGTCCGCCAACTCGATGTCCAGCTCTGTGAAGGCATCCGCATTCATAGCAATGCCGTTTTCCTGCCCTTCCGAAATGGCAAGATACCGTTCCTTCTCCCAATCTTTTCCGATCTCTCCATTGTTATGGAAGAAACCAAGATGCCAATTGCCGTCGGCACTCTTATGATATCCGAAAGGAATGCCCCCTATGCCGTTCATTTCCCGAACCTGTCGGAAGCCGCCTAACAGACCACTCACACCGCAGATGACTACACCCACAAGAAACAGGATCAACGCTGTCATCAGACAGCCTTTGGTAAATTTTTTCATGCCTGTGCACCTCCTCTGTGAAATATTCTATTGCACAAACTTACGATTCCCCGTACCAGTGCAGGAATAGCCATTTCCACAATGACCACTGTCAGCCAGACAAACACCAGCCCCACCGCTACCATGATCAGGCCGCCGCCCATCAGACACAAACCGCCAAGAGGTGCGCCGAATATGGCCACAATACCGGTCACAAACAAAACCGCTCCCACTACGGTCAATACGACACCCACTACCAGAAACGCAACGAAAATACCAAGCGCTCCACCCAGCAGCCCCACAAAACCTCCAAAGAGCCCGCCCAGAACGCCGATCCAGACCGGTGACAACAGTACTGCCAGCAGGATGATGAGCGCTATTTTACCGCCGGACATAGTCTCCTTCGGCTTCTGGCCTCCGGCATTTGTCTGTGTCCCGTAGGCATTGCCGCCGGTATTTCCCTGCGGCCCGTAAGTGTCTCCCTGCCTGTTTTGTCTGCCTCCCTGATTTGCGTTCTGCATTTGATCAGTTGACATAACTTGATTCTTGTTTTTCTGTTCATAGCTGTGAAATCCAGATTCCGTAAATTCTCCTGCATTTTGGCCATCCGTCAGGCCCGCCTTGATGGACTTGGCTATCTCCTCCGGGGAACCCAGCGAAGCTATGGTTCTCTCCTCATTTCCCTCGCCCGCATCGTCAAAGTAGTCATTATAATATTGCAGCGCTTCCTCTCTCTCCGCAAGCGGTACATCCTGTAAAAGCGATGACAGCTTATCCATAAATTCCGCTCTATTCATGCCTTATTCCTCCCTCAAAGATACTGTTTAATTTGGCAGAATACCGATACCATTCGCTGATATAAAGATTCAGCTGTGCCCTTCCTTTCTCCGTGATCCTGTAATAGCGCCTGTTGCGCCCCGCACATTCCATGTCGTAGATCTGCAGACATTCATCCTTCTGCAATCTGCGCAGAACCGGATACAGGGTGGATTCGGATATCTCTATGACNAGNCGCACTTCCTGTGTGATCTTATAGCCATAGGTGCCTTCCGNCTCATGGGACACNACCGCCAGCACNATNGCNTCAAGCAGCGCCGCTCCTGTGTTAAAAACCATGCAATATACTCCTTTCCTCCTTCTCACATATCTCATAAGGATGTCTCCATATTTTAAACTATAATATTATTTATTTACACAATATTATATGTCGTATAATATTNTGTTTGCACATACTATACGACATATAATATTGTTTGTCAACACNTATTTTCNTNATTTTGNAAANNAAAAGCACNCANGGATTTTCCNGNGTGCNTANAANGTCTCTCTATNCNNCNCATTGCGTTCCNCNTCNTCAGGTGCTATACTAAATCGAGCAATATATACTCTTATCTAAAGGAGNNTNCCNANTACATATGACNNCAGAAAACAANANNTGCTTTCANCANGGNNTNCGGGACGGCTGNCCCATAGCGCTGGGNTANTTTGCCGTAGCNTTCACGCTGGGCATCGCCGCCAGAAATGCCGGGCTCTCCGCCCTGCAGGCTCTCATCGCCAGTGCTTTAAATAATGCCTCCGCCGGAGAATACGCAGGNTTTTCTCTCATTGCGGCAGGGAGCACTTATCTGGAAACCGCAATAATGACTCTGGTGGTCAACGCCAGNTATCTGCTTATGTCTTGCGCCCTGAGTCAAAAATTGAAGCCGGAAACGCCGCTTCGTCATCGAATGGCTATCGCCTATGACGTGACAGATGAGATCTTCGGCATCTGTGTGGCACAGCCTGGTCATTTAAATCCCTGGTACGCTTACGGCGCCATCGCCGTGGCGATTCCCGGCTGGGCTCTGGGTACTTATTTTGGTGTTATCATGGGAAATGTGCTGCCGACCAGAGTGGTCAGCGCATTGAGTGTAGGACTCTACGGTATGTTTCTGGCCATTATCATTCCACCCGGCCGAAAAAACCGGGTGATCGCAGGTCTGGTGGCCNCCGGATTTGCATCAAGCTTTCTCGTAAGCCGTCTGCGTCTGTTTGAGAACATATCTACCGGCGCAAAAACCATTGCATTGACGATCGCACTGGCCCTGATCGCGGCGGTTCTGTTCCCGGTCAGCACAGAGGAATCAGAGAAACAGGAAGGACAGGAGGAAAACAGACATGAAACATAACATCTGGATCTATCTTCTGGTGATGGCAGGNGTTTCCTACCTGATCCGCATGGCGCCTCTGGCNTTGATCCGCCGGGAGATNACAAACAANCTTCTGCGTTCCTTCCTGTTTTANGTTCCCTACGCCACCCTGGCAGTCATGACCTTCCCNGCCATCATGGAAGCTACNNAAAANCCTCTTGCAGGATTATGCGCCCTCATTGCAGGCATCGTGCTGGCCTGGCGGGGCCGCAGTCTCTTCCAGGTAGCTGTGCTTTGCTGTGTCGTGGCNTTCCTGGTGGAACTGCTGCCAATCTAAACGGCACGNCACGATTGNGTGCCCGCTAAAANAAATTCACCTTNCCCACCACACCGTCATTGATNACATAGTAGGCCGTNAAATCCTCCGGNTTTACATAGATCTGCATGTTCTCAATAGGATCCTTATATCCCTTTGCTGTGTAATGGGATTTGACTCGTTCAGTCACTGCATCCATATTCACCTCGTAATGACGATATTGCAGGATCACCTCCATATTAACCTTGGTATCTTTTTCGCCTTTAGTATCCTTTTCATCCTTTGTCACCACTTTGATTTCTTCCATCTTCTTTTCTCCCTTCCTTTGCATATTTTTCAACCCTTATCTGCGAATCCATGTACTCTTGGAAAACAGGATCAAAATCGGAAAGATTTCCAGACGTCCCGCCAGCATATCAACGATGAGCAT
>JAAUZW010000005.1 GCA_014804385.1 Lachnospiraceae bacterium
AGCTGTAAAGTATAAGATTCTGTAATCATGTAAACCGGGGTGGAGAAATTTCTCATCAATATATGAAGGTTCTCCACCCTGATATTTATTTTACATTCCGCGCTTCAAAACTCTCTTTTTGAAAGCCCGAATCTTAGCCGCATACTTGCTGGTCATAATGGCACCAGCAGAAACCATGATAAAAGGGATACCCAGTGTTATTCCTTCTGCATATCCGAACAAAAACGTGGGCTCTTCCGGTTGGATAAAAAATAACACGAAAAAAATAATGAAAGACACTATCGCAGCTATATATAGCCAATGCATTATTCCTGTCAGTTTCTTTTTTTCTTCGTTACTGTAGTCGGCTACTTTTAATACAGTTTCTTCTAATTCTTTGTTCATTTTTTCATTTTTCCTTTCTCCATCAAGTAATTCACGCAAATCAACCTCATAATAACCTGCCATTTCAATGAGAAGATCTAAATCAGGCATATTGCTGCCGGTTTCCCAACGGGAAACGGTTCTGCGTGAAACGCCCAATTTTTCTGCTAATTGCTCTTGCGTGAGATTTTTTTCATTCCGAAGTTCTTTCAGAAATGTACCGATTTTTTGCTGATTCATCTCTCTGCTTTCTCCTTTCACGGACAGCTTACAACTGATAATCAAAAAAAAACAGGACATAGAGCGGGCATAGTCTGATTTTCTATGTGAGACACATCATGTCTACTGTATTATATCAACAAGCATCTTGCCTGTAAAATAGTATAAGCTATGCTAAAACGGTGGGTTTTCTTTTTGCATTTCTCTCGTTATGTGCTATACTGAGAACATGACGCCACTCAAAGGTAAAATTCTGATTATAAGATTAAATGAGAAACTGCTCACAATGCTCATACGTGACAACCAGATCCTCTCCGTACAGGTACAGAGGGAGACGGATCACGCAGTGGGCAATATTTACGTGGGAAAAGTGCAAAATATTTCAGAAAACATAGGTGCAGCCTTCGTCGATTTGGGAGGCGACTATTTGACATTTCTGCCCCTTACCGAGGCAAAGCATGCTTTTATTACAAACCGCAGGCCGGATGACCGGCTGAAAGCGGGAGATGAGCTTCTGGTACAGCTCGTCAAAGAACCAATGAAAACAAAGCTTGCCGGTGTGACCACCAGACTTTCCCTGCCCGGACAGTATGCTGTTGTGGGTATGCGCCCCGTTTCTGAGAAAGAGAGTCGGGTGCAGGTCTCCTCCAAGCTGTCTGTCAAACAGCAGGAGCATTTTCGCTGTCTGGAGGCTCTGCAGGCGATCGTTGAAAAACACAGTCTGATCGTCAGGACAAATGCAGCCACTCTGTCCGAGGAGACGCCCCTGCTTACGGAAGCGGAAAACCTTTCCCAGGCACTTACGCATCTTCTGGAGATCGCTCCCACACGCACCTGTTACAGCTGTCTGTACCGCAGTAAACCGGATTATGCCGCTTTCGTGGAAAATGCTTATCGAGACGAATACGACGAGGTGATCACCGATCTGCGAGAAGTTTACGATGCTTTGGCTGATCTCTGCCGGGAGGCAGACATTCCCCTGCGATTTTACGAGGATTCCCTCCTGCCGCTTTACAAGCTCTATGCCGTGGATAGCCGGATGCAGGAACTGCTTGCCAGGAAAGTATGGCTGAAATCCGGCGGCTATCTTGTCATAGAGCCCACAGAAGCCCTGATTTCCATCGATGTGAACACAGGAAAGTGCGAGAGTGGTAGAGACAAGGATGAGACTTTCCTCCGCATCAACCGGGAAGCCGCTGAGATGATCGCCCTGCATCTGCGGGCAAGAAACCTGTCCGGTATCATACTGGTTGATTTTATCAATATGAAAAGTAAGGCAAATGAGACGGCGCTTTTAGAGTATATGCGTGATCTTTTGAAAAAGGATCCCATCCCGGCAAAAGCGCTGGATATGACGCGCCTGGGTCTGATGGAACTGACACGCAAGAAGATCGCGCCGAGTCTGGCAGAGCAGCTAAGGTAAATATGCGCTATAAAAGCAGAAGAGTTTGATGTTAAATATGACCGGAAAGGATGAAACCACATGAAACTTCTACATATGGAAAAGGTGAAGGATGGCAAATATCTGAAAAACTATGAGCTGACCTATCTGAACAAAGTCGGACGGGAAAAGAAATATGAGATTGTCAGTAGAAACGATATTTCAGGTCCCGAGGCTCTGGGCCAAAAGGTCAGCGGCGTTTCCATCGTTGCCTATTATGAGGATAAAATGCTTTTACTAAAAGAGTTCCGCATGGGTGTAAACCGGGACATCTACAACCTCTGCGCGGGCATGCTGGAAGCGGGAGAGTCCCTGGAGGAATGCATCCAGAGAGAACTCTACGAGGAGACCGGTCTTTCTTTAAAAAAGATTCTGACCATCCTGCCGCCTTCCTTTGCTGCAGTAGCCTTCTCCGATGTAAAAACTCAGATCGCCTTTGTGGAGACGGAGGGCAGATTTGAGGACCACACCTCCGAAAACGAACAGATTAACGCAAAATTTTATACGAAAGAAGAGGTGAAGGAGCTGTTGGAGACGGAGGAATTCAGTTCCCGCGCACAGATGGCTGCTTACTTTTTTGCAAGAAATCTGTCATGCTGATTTACGATGACTTATCCAGTCAATTTCGTCGGAAACCCTGATTATTTCTGGCATTTTTGAATATTTATATATAACTACAGAAAGGACTCATTTTCTTTGAATACGAAAAAGCAGAAAGAGAAATATATTTTACTGTTTGCATCCTTCATAATTTTGTGCTTGTTGCTGCTCTTTGACCAATATACTAAGCATCTTGCCGTCGTCCATTTGAAGGGACAGGAGCCCCTTGTGCTGATTGACCGGGTGCTGGAATTCAATTATCTGGAAAATACGGGTGCAGCATTCAGTTCCTTTTCCGGAAAACAGACCTTTTTGATCCTGCTGACAACTCTGGTGATCCTCCTGCTTCTCTGGAAGTATGTGACCCTTCCGGTAACCCGCCGTCTTTTGGGAATGCGGGGTTGTATCCTGCTGATCTTAAGCGGGGCGGTTGGTAATCTGATCGACCGGGTGCTCAACCGCTATGTGGTGGATTTTATTTATTTTGTACCCATAGATTTTCCGAAATTCAACGTGGCGGACATCTACATTACCGTGGGAGTAGCTCTTTTGGCAGTGCTTTTGTTTTTTTATTACACGGAGGAGGAGCTGGATATCCTGTTTCGTCTGAAACCGTGAGAAAGAAGGCGTTATCGTGTTTTTCCCCAGTATGGAATTTATGATCGAGTCCCCCAGAACGCCGGAGGAGCTCCTTTTACGTCTGCGATCCGTCACCGCTTTATACGAAAATTTTCTGGTTCCCCTTGACGAGGAAAAGAAAATAGACCCGGACTTTAAGGGAGAGGTTGGAGAAACCGGTTTTAAGATTCGGCCACGGATCGGAACCTTTGTCTTGTTCGGGATGAACGCTGAACTGAAAAATTCCTTTCTGCCTATGATCGTTGGCCGGATACACCAGGCGAATGGCCAAACGACCGTGGAGATCAAAATGCGCCTGATGTGGCATATCTTTCTCTTTTTGGTTATCTGGTTCGCCGGAACGGGGGTCGCCTTTCTGGCTGGCCTGCTCGCTGCAATAACGGGCGGTGGCATAGAGTCCTCTGCCGTGCCCGCTGTGATGTTCCTGGCCGGACAGCTTTTGATGAGAGTGGGTTTTTATTCTGCGGCAAAAATAGCACGCCAGAAGCTGGAGACACTTTTTCGGATGTAGAGAACCTTGAAAGAGAACTCTGAACCCTGAAAAAATTCAGTTGACAAATCCCCAAAAACTGGTTATGATATTTGAGTATGCCGCATAACGAGGTAGAAGTATGCCATTTTTGGCATCACCACAGTTAGCGAGTAAATGAACGAAAGTTCATGAATAGGAGGTGTGCAGATATGTACGCAATCATTGCAACTGGCGGAAAACAGTACAAAGTATCCGAAGGTGACGAGATCAGAGTAGAAAAGCTCGACGTCGAGGTAGGCGCTACTGTTACATTCGATCAGGTGATCGCAGTCAGTGACAAGGATCTCAAGGTTGCAGGCGATGTGGCTGGCGCGACCGTAACCGGAACTGTTACGGCTCAGGATAAGGCCCGCAAAGTTATCGTCTACAAGTATAAGAGAAAAACCGGCTATCACAAGAAGAATGGCCACAGACAGCCTTACACGCAGATCAAGATCGATAAGATCAACGCGTAATGACAAAGATCACCATTTATAGAACCCGGTCGGGAGAATATCAGAAGTTTATCTGTGATGGCCACGCGGGCTATGCAGAACGCGGAAACGACATTGTCTGTGCCGCGATCTCCGCCTTGGTGATAAACACCGTGAACTCTCTGGAAGAGATCGCTAAGGAGCCGATGCAGGTGGAGGCCGACGAAGAGTCAGGCAGAATCAGTTGTTCCTTTTTAAAGCAACCCCTGCAGGCAGCATCTGTCGTACTCATGGATTCCCTGACACTGGGACTGAACCGTATCGCGGCACAGTACGGGAAAAAACACTGTAAATTGACATTTGAGGAGGTGTAATACCATGTTAAATATGAACCTTCAATTTTTTGCACATAAGAAGGGTGTCGGTTCCACCAAGAACGGTCGTGATTCCGAGTCCAAGAGATTAGGTGCGAAGAGAGCTGACGGGCAGTTCGTCAAGGCAGGAAACATCTTATACAGACAGCGNGGAACCAAGATCCATCCCGGCGTCAATGTGGGAATCGGCGGGGATGATACATTGTTTGCTAAGGTGGACGGTGTGCTTCGTTTCGAGAGAAAAGGAAGAGACAAGAAGCAGGCTTCCGTTTATCCTGTAGAGAAGTAAGAANCTTAAGACGGGCTCCGAACATTCTGATGTTTGGNGCCTTTTCTTACGATTTTCGGAGAATACNATTATGTTTGCAGATCGAGCGAAAATCTATGTAAAAAGCGGCAANGGCGGGGANGGNCACGTTTCCTTCCGNCGNGANAAATATGTGCCTAACGGCGGCCCNGACGGCGGNGACGGCGGCAATGGCGGCAGCGTCTANTTCGAGGTGGANGAGGGCTTAAANACCCTGACCGATTTCAGGCATATCCGTAAATACGCNGCCNAAAACGGGGAAGAGGGCNGCAAGAAAAACTGTGCCGGTAAAAACGGCGAGGACATCACCATNAAGGTGCCGGAGGGCACNGTCATCCGTGAGGCCGANAGCGGTAAAGTCATCACCGATATGTCCGGCGATAACCGCCGGTTTCTCCTGCTCAAGGGCGGNCGNGGCGGCAGCGGCAANCAGCACTACGCCACNAGCACNATGCAGGCNCCCAANTATGCACAGCCNGGNCAGCCNGCNCAGGANCTGGAGCTTCTTNTGGAGCTTAAGGTGATCGCTGATGTGGGGCTGGTAGGTTTTCCCAACGTGGGAAAATCCACCTTTTTGTCCAAGGTGACAAACGCAAGACCAAAGATTGCCAACTATCACTTTACCACCTTAAATCCCAATCTGGGCGTGGTAGATTTAGAGGACGCCAAGGGTTTCGTGATCGCCGACATCCCTGGACTCATTGAGGGTGCCTCGGAGGGCGTCGGTCTTGGCCATGAATTTCTGCGCCACATCGAGCGCACCAGACTGATCGTGCATATCGTGGATGCTGCCTCCACCGAGGGGCGCGACCCCATACAGGATATCTATGCCATCAATAAGGAACTGGCAGCCTACGACCAGAATCTTGCCAGCCGCCCTCAGATCATCGCTGCCAATAAGATCGATATGATCTACCAGGGGGACGAAGATCCTGTCGCGGCGATCCGGGCGGAATTTGAGCCTCAGGGGATTCCCGTCTACGCCATATCCGCCATCAGCGGTAAAGGCGTCCGGGAACTTTTATACACCATCAATAATGAGTTGGAGAAGCTGGGAGACAAGCCCCTTGTCTTTGAACAGGAGTTTTTCCCGGAGTATCATTTTGACATTGAAAAGGAGCCCTTTACGGTGGTCTACGATGANGNGNCNGACGAATATGTGGTNGAGGGTCCCCGTATTGAAAAAATGCTNTCCTACACCAACCTGGAATCTGAAAAAGGCTTTAAGTTCTTTCAGGACTTTATGCGCAAACAAGGTATTCTGGAACAGCTTGAGGCGCTTGGCATCGAGGAGGGCAGTACCGTCAGAATGTATGGGCTATCCTTTGATTACTACAAATAACTGATTGAGCTGACGCTCAATCGCGAGCTAACGTTCAATTACGAGATCTGCTTCGCAGACTCGGAAGGAGATATTTTATGGAACTGACCAGCAAACAACGAGCTTACTTAAAGAGTCTGGCAAACAGTCTGGATCCTATCTTTCAGGTGGGGAAATCCAGTCTGACNCCGGAGTTTACCGAATCCGTAGGCGACGCTTTTAACACCAGAGAGCTTCTTAAGATTGCTGTTTTAAAAAACTGCGCTGACGATCCACATGAGATCGCGCAGGCNGTGGCGGAGCGTACCCATTCTCAGGTGGTGCAGGTGATNGGCAAAAAGATCATACTATATAAGCCTGATAAAAAGAATCCTAAGATTGTTCTGCCAAAGGCATAAAGGAGCAAGCAAATGAAACGGATCGGCATCATGGGCGGCACCTTTAATCCCATTCATAATGGCCATCTGGCCATTGCTGAAAAAGCAAGAGAACAGTTTTTGTTAGAAAAGGTATTGTTTATTCCAAGCGGCGTCCCCTATATGAAGGATCTGAAGGATGTACTCCCGGTTTCTGTCCGATGTGAGATGACAGCCGAAGCCATCGCGGGAAAGCCTTATTTTGAGTTGTCTGATATAGAGACTGCGGATGCGGCGCAGGGGAAAAACACTTATACCTATGAAACCTTGCAAAAGCTGAAGGCCGCTGATTCCGATGCCGCTTATTATTTTATTCTGGGTGCGGACAGCCTGCGAGATATAGAAAATTGGAAGCAGCCGGAGCTGATCTTTCAAAATTGTACGGTTCTGGCGGCGGTGCGGGGCGAATACGGTTCTGTAAAGGCATCTTCTATGGAGTGGCTGACCGGGCAGATATCTTATCTGTTCGAAAAGTTTGATGCGTCCATTGAAATACTGGATATCCCCGACATTTTCATCTCCTCCACACAAATCAGAAGATGTATCAAGGACGGAAAATCCATTCAGAACATGGTGCCGGAAGCGGTTGCCTCCTATATTCAAAAACACCATCTCTATGAATGATAAATCATCACCGGAAAGAAGGGATAGCACATGGGTTCTAAGCATCATTTGACAGAAACAGAAAAACTGCGTCTGGCGATGGAAAAAGAACTGTCCTCAGGACGCTATATCCATACCCTGGGGGTGGCTTACACAGCTTCCTGTCTGGCGATGGCACATGAGGAAAATATGGAAAATGCCATGATCGCAGGCCTTTTACATGACTGTGCCAAAGGCATGCACGGATCCGAACAGGTGGCAATCTGTGAGAAAGCCCATCTTCCTATGTCAGCGGTGGAGCGCAGCAATCCCTCCGCACTCCTGCACGCAAAGGTTGGTGCCTATCTGGCAGAACATAAATACGGCGTGACACAGCCTGACATTATAAACGCCATCCGTTATCATACCACAGGACGGCCGGATATGAGCAAGTTGGAGAAGATCGTGTATATCGCTGATTATATTGAGCCCGGCAGAAAACCCCTTCCCGATATGGAGCTGATCCGGCGGATCGCCTATCAGGATCTTGACTGGACCATGGAAAAAATACTGGCAAACACGCTTGCCTATCTGCAGACGACAGACGGACAGATAGACGATATGACTGCCAAAACTTATCAATTTTACAAGAGAGTATAAAAAGTTTCACAAAGCAGAGCAGAAAGGAATGATGGACCACAATATGAACACAAAGGAAATCGCACTTTTAGCCATAGATGCGCTGGAGGATAAAAAGGCGGAAGATATCCGCATCATTGATATCAGCGAAATATCTACCATTGCCGACTACTTTATCATCGCAGACGGCAGCAATAAAAGCCAGATTCAGGCCATGGCGGACAATGTCTCCGAGCGATTGGGGAGAGCAGGCGTGACCGTCAGACAGGTAGAAGGATACCAGAACGCGAACTGGATCCTGATGGATTTTCAGGACGTCATCATCCACATCTTCGACCGGGAAAACCGTTTGTTCTATGATCTGGAGCGTATCTGGCGGGACGGTGTACTCATCGAAAAAGAAGCTTTGACTTGAAAAAGCGAGAGAAGAGGAATCTATGATATATTTGGAAACGAATCGTTTAATTTTGAGGGATTACCATGAAGANGATTTTAAAGAATATTATCAGTTAAAAATGGATTCCAAAACCATGTACTATTTACAAGATATACAATTATTCACTATAGAAGAAGCATATCAAGACTTCCATAACGTTTTGTCAGACATGTCAAATTTTAATAGAAAGTATTATTTTTTGCATATTGAATTAAAAGATTCACATACGCAGGTTGGAAGTGTTGGGTATACGGTAATGAACGATACTCCCGTTGGAAAAATTGTTGGTGCCGGGTACTTTATTTATCCAAAATTCTGGGGAAAAGGATATACAACCGAAGCGTTTCAGAGAGTTTTAGANTTTGCATTTTCTGAGAATAACGTATACAGAGTATCTACAGGATGTTTAGCTGAAAATGTAGGTTCTGAAAGAGTAATGCAAAAATGTGGTTTGATAAAGGAAGCAGAACATATTGATTATGAATGGCATGATGGGAAAATGAAAACACGATTNGAGTATCGGTTATTGAAAAGGGAATGGGCAGNCAGCAACTGAAACCTTAAAAACCGTTTGACTTTTCGGAAATTTTTGTGATAAAATCATTTTCGGAAAAATTAAATAAACGATATACATGATGACACAGGTAGTGCTTTGCACGTAAAGCTGATTACAGAACATGGTTTTAGGTTCCGATCAGTTTATCACGGAAAGCCTGCCTGTGTTTTTGTATGTCAAAAAGAGAAGAGGAGGATATTATTTTATGCCTACAAATCAGTTTCAAAGGATGGTGTTTGCCTTCCTTACCGTTCTCGTAACGGTTCACGCATACGTGTTTTACAGCCTGTATGTTGTCAATGGTTCTGTATTAATGCAGATTACAGGTGCCGATTCTGTCATTCATGCCATTAACGCCCAGGGCGGCGTGTCCATGTTTGGAAAAATGTTGCCGATCTGGGCGATCATTCTGATCGAATTCATCTTTGCCTACGTCCTGGAATGCGTGATGGGCAGTCCCTTATCATTCAAACTGGCCTGTCAGAATTTTGAACTGGGAAAAACCCATCCCGTTATTTTTGAGAGCGCGATCATCTGCGCCACAGTNGGATTAATGTGCCCGGCTATGAGCTTTCTGGCAGCTTGGTTTTACTATCCGTATTATTCCGGATTTAATCTGTTTACGCTGCTGGCAAACTGGTTAAAACTGGTATGCTATAACTTTCCTTTTGCATTCTTTACCCAGTTGTTTTTCATTCAACCCTTAATCAGAACGATCTTCAAGCTNCTGTTTCGTAAAAACAGTAAGACGGCAAAGCATTGANAAGCCTGNCTGTATNGGCAATGGAAGAGCAGCAAACAGAAACAGACAGGACCGGCAAAGTATCTTCGCCGATCCTGTACAAGTTTGTCTTATGCTTGATGATGTGTTTCTGCTGTGCCGCCCGTATACATATAGAACGTAATGATATACAGACCGGCGATACCCACCAGGGCATAAATAATTCTGGAAAACCATGACATATTACCAAATATAAATGCCACAAGGTCAAAGCTGAAAAGTCCGATTAACCCCCAGTTGACAGCACCGATAATGGCAATCGTCAAGGCAAGACAATCTAAAGCTCTGTTTCGCATATTTTCTTCCCCCTTCGCAAGCTTCATACCCCTATATTCCAACGAGAAATATTCAATAAACATGATCTTGCAATCATCATTTCTCAAATCGTAAATGCCAAAAACCGAGCAATTACGATCACTATGTATTATGCCTGAAAAGAGAGTTCCTATGCTGGAAANTTTTAATGCTTATAAAGACGAAATACACCGAATACAGTCCCCAGGATCTGACAATCCNNNACGATAATCGGATCCATGGAGTCATTCTCCGGCTGGAGACGTACATGACCGTCTTCCCTATAAAAAGTCTTGACCGTTGCGGAATCATCGATCAACGCTACTACAGTATCTCCGTTATTGGCTGTCTGACAGCTTTTTACAAAAATTTGATCGCCGCTGTAGATTCCCACATTGATCATGGAATCGCCTTTTACCTTCAGAACAAAGGACTCACCGCTCGGTACCATATCCGCCGGGACAGGGAAGTAACTCTCGATATTCTGTTCCGCAAGGATTGGCTGTCCGGCCGCCACCTGTCCGATCACCGGCAGGGAAACCATCTCTGTGCGCACCATCTGAAAGTTATCATCACAGATCTCTATCGCACGTGGCTTCGTTGGATCCCGTCTTATGTAGCCGTTCTTCTCAAGCGTCTCCAAATGAGAGTGGACAGAAGAGGTAGATTTTAAATTGACCGCTTCACAGATCTCCCGAACCGCCGGCGGATACCCTCTTTTTAAGATCTCATCCTTAATATAATCCAAAATCTGCTGCTGTTTTACAGTGATCTTTCCCTGAGCCATATGCAAAATTCCTATCCTTTCTAACGGTTTTAAACCCGTTATATGATGCATTTACGGTTTATTTATCTTTATCATAGCATAGCATTCCCCAAAAAGCAAACATATATTCAGAAAATTTGTTCGATTTTCTTTAAAAATAGTATTGACTTTCGAAAGCACGTTCGATATAATATTCCCACAAAGAACATCTGTTCGCAACATTTGTTCGAGAAATTTATCAGATACAAATATTATGTATCTTATTTATTGGAGAGAGGAGTGGAGAGAACATGGCACAGCGTTACAGTAGAGTTCAGGATATCAGAAGTGAGCGGAGAATCCGTAATAACCGCATTCGCAGAAGAAGGGAGATGAGAAAGAACTTTCTTTTATTTGTGATGACTCTCTGCCTGATCGTCACCACCTCCATTGCTGTCAGTTCTTTTCGCTCCAATGCGAAAAACGACGCCAGCAAAGAAACTTATAAATATTATAAGAGCATTGTCGTATCGGACAACGACACTCTCTGGTCAATAGCAAAAGAATACATGGATGAGGAACATTACAGCTCTGTCTCTGAATATATCCGTGAGGTCATGCATATTAACAGCCTTACAAACGACGCTATCTACGCAGATGCACACCTGATTGTTCCCTATTATGACAAAATGCCTATAACACAGTGAGAAGACAGGTATAGGAGGCACCTGATGAAAATTGACCGAATGATCGGCATCCTGTCCATCCTCCTCCAAAAAGAGAAGGTGACAGCTCCGTACCTTGCAGAAAAATTTGAGGTATCACGCCGCACCATCAACCGTGACATAGAAGCTCTCTGTATGGCAGGCATTCCTCTTGTGACGGAACCAGGCGTAAACGGCGGCATTTCCATTATAGAAGGTTATAAGATAGACCGCACCCTGCTCACCACATCAGACATGCAGGCTATACTGGCAGGACTTCGGAGTCTTGACAGCGTGAGCGGTACAAATCGCTATACCCAGCTCATGGAGAAGCTGTCAGTAGGCGCCTCCAATCTGTTGGCTGGAGATACGCATATTCTCATTGATCTTGCCTCCTGGCAGCCCAAATCTTCGTTATCCCCCAAAATGGAATTGCTGCATGATGCCATCCTCACAGGCCACAAAGTTTCCTTTACTTATTTTTCTCCAAACCAGGAGACAAGACGAACGGTAGAGCCCTACAATCTGATCTATCATTGGGCTGGCTGGTATCTCTGGGGCTGGTGTGAATCCAGAAGCGATTTTCGACTCTTTAAACTGGCACGAATGGCAGATCTGCATATAGAAGAACCCTTTGAAAAGCGGAATGCTTCCCTGCCGGATCTCTCCGCTGATCATGTATTTCCTCCAAAATATCAGGTAAAGGCAAGGATACAGCCTGAATATAAGTGGAGACTGATTGAAGAGTATGGCCCGGAAAGCTTTACCGTTCAGCCGGACAAAACCCTTCTTTTTACCGCCGGATTTTCGGATAAGGACAATATTGTGGGGTGGATCGCATCCTTTGGCGAAGGTGCAGAGCTTCTGGAGCCAGTAGAGTTTTGCCAGGATATTTTGGCCTTTGCAGAGGGTATTCGCCAAAAATATCTGAATCATGACACACAGATGTCATGATTTCTCTGTTAACATAGAGCCATCAAACAAAGGAGGGCTCTATCATGAATTATGAAATAATAACTTTAGAGGAACAGATCGCTGTCGGCATATCAGCGCGTACCAACAACACAGACCCTGAAATGGGAGCCATCATCAGCGGATTATGGAATCGTTTTTACAGCGAGGGCATCTATGCCTCCATACCGGATAAGGCAAACGGAAAAGCGCTGGGCATCTATACCGATTACGAGGGGGATGAAAAATCGGATTATACGACGATAGTTGCCTGTGTAACCACTAAAATGCCTCAGGAAAAGGACAAATACACCATATGTCAGATTCCCGCAGGACGATATGCCAAATTCGTCGTTCACGGGGATATGGTACAGGCTGTAGCTGAAGCCTGGCAAACTATCTGGCAGTTAGATCTGCCCAGAACCTTTGTCTGCGATTATGAAGAATATCAAAATGACAATATGGACGGTGATGCCGAGATCCATATTTATGTCGGGCTTCGGGAAGAATAAAAATCCATTCTCCGTAATTTTGTCCTGAGGTACAACCTACCAATACATAGTATATCTTGTCAGATATAACTTAATCCTGTCTTTGACAGTTTGATGAAGATGAAATCGCTGTAAGTCCAGCAAACATTGGCATTACAGCGATTTTTTCTCTGCTAAAACACGATAGGATAACAGCGCCAGAAGGCAAATAAGAAATACCGCTATAATCGCGTAAACGCTGAAATCGAGGAAATTATTTCTTAGCTACCATTACTTGACAAGCGTTCCTGCTTGTGATATGATACAAAAACGTAACAATTATGTAATATATTTGTAACATATTTCGCATCGAAAGCGGGCACACGTAGACTAATGGATAAAACGCAGGCCTCTGACACCTTTGATGCAGGTTCGAGTCCTGTCGGGTGCTAAAGAAAGGTTTTGGATTATGAACACATCAAACAACACAATACAAGGCTTCCTGAAGGCGAAGTTTGATGCGCTGAGGAACTGGTTCATAAGATATCCTAAGATTGTCCTGTCTGTCATCCTTGTGATCTGCGTGGGTCTTACGATCGTAATTGCGATCAAAGCGAACAAGCGGAAGGTGGAACTAGAGAAATCGGTAGTTTCGGCGGAGAATGGGGAAGGAGCGGACGAAGCACTGGAAGAAATCCCACTGGTGCCTCTTGAAAAAGATGCGGTTCCCGGAATCAATGAATTTTTTGAAACCTACTACGAGGCAACGATGTGCGGAGATACCGAGACCATGAGCAATATGGTCTACTATATGGATGCCACGGAGAAGCTGCGTGCTGCGGAGACCAGCAAATATACGGAATCTTCGACGATAGAGGTCTACACGAAAACGGGACCAAACGAAGGTACGTACATTGCCTTTGTCAGTACAGAATTAAAGTTTTACGATTACGATAAACCGCTTCCGGGATTGAATACTTTCTATGTCTGCACAAGGGAGGACGGTTCGTTTTATATCAATGAAGATTACGAGCCGAGCGAGAGCGAGCGGCGTTATATGCGGGAGGTGATGCTTCAGGATGATGTGATCGATTTGAACAATAAGACGGCGGTAGCCTATAACGATATGCTGGCCGAAAACAGTACGCTGGTGGATTTCCTTAGTGATCTTACGATAGAGATTGAGAAGAACGTGGGCGAGACATTGGCCCGTGCCGAAGGCACAGAACAGACTGACAGCAGAGAAGGCGACGCAGAGGAAGATGCACAGGAGACAGATACGCCGAATGTTAGCGGCACCCCGACGTCGGAGACGGTAGTGACCGAGGTGAAAACGACTGATGTAGTCAATATCAGGACTTCCGACAGCGAGACCGCGGATAAGCTCGGCAAGGCGGCGATCGGAGATACGTTCAAGCTTCTGGAAGAGCGGGGTAACGGCTGGAGCAAGGTAGAGTATAACGGCGAGGAGGCTTTTATCAAGAGCAATTATCTGGAGCCTTCTAAGACAGAAGTCAGAGATGCTGCCCAAGCGACGGAGACCGATGGAGAGACGACGTCCGAAAAGCCGGATGACAATGAGACCGCTGCGACATCAGTCACGGTGACAGTGAAAGAAAACGTCAGAATCAGGAGTGGGGCAAGCGAGACTTCTGACAAGCTGGCGACGGCTTATGCGGGTGAAAAGCTTGAGGTGATTATGAAACAGGCCGACGGTTGGACAAAGATCAAATATAAGGGCAAGACCGCGTATGTGAAGTCGGATTACGTGGAGTAAGCCCTGATTATCTTATATTTATACATTGCCTATTTGACAATCCTTCGTTCAATGCACTTATGTATATTGTATGATATATAATTAAAAACACCGCTCATGGGAATAGTGGTCCAACCTTGACAATATAATCCCATAGAGCGGTGTTTTTCCTCCTTGATTCAACTATGAAACAAATACACATTTATTTCATAGTTGCCACATAAAACAGCCATATCCTGCAATATGCAATTTTACTCGTTTATTCCTGAGCAGTTCCCATACTTCTTTCTGCAAGCCTCAATACGGAAACGATCGGAAGAATCAATATCCCACAAAAGAAATTGCTGATACCATGAATACAGTCCCAAGGAAGTCCTGCAAGTATCCAGGCAATCATCCCCTGAAAACTTAAGCCAAACAGCAACGCCTGCACAGGTGCATACAATGTCCCGAACAGGAAACCGTGCGCCGCACAGACTGTCATATACACAACAGGCTGGAGCTTCTTTGGCATTTTCTTCGGAAGAAGCATCACAATGCCCCAAAGAACTGTCCATATATACAAATAAGGAATCCACCATGCTGCAAAACCACAGAAAATACCGTTTAAGATCACATATATATAGATTGGGTACAATGCCTTTTTTCGATAGACAATCGTAAATGCAATCGTAAATACGCCCAGCAGATGAATGTTCGGGAAAAGCTCCATAAGCATCTTGGAAAGATACATAACAGCACCGAGCATCCCGAATACAGCAATTTCCTTGATCGTGAGCTTCATCGCTTATTCGACCCGGAAGGCATAACGGTCGCCTTCCGTTATGGTTGTGGAATCAACACCTGTCGGCGCATATTCATCATTGATATAGAACGCCCAGTATACGCCGTCTGCGTCGTAATCAGCCGTGATGCCGTTGACGGTTTTGACGTAAAGCCCATATTCGCTTTCATCTCCATCGATCATTCCGAGTTCCAGTAAAGCGTCTCCCACCGTTTCCTTGTCCGTGTGGATCTCAAACGATGTTTCATTTCCGTCCTGATCTGTTACGGTAAATGAAAATACCGTACTGCCTTCTCCGAGCGGCTCGGATTCGGTCTGCACCACGGTTCCGGCGGAGGATGATGCCCCGCTCGCTTTTTTGCCATTACAACCGGTTGTAAACAGTGCCATAGCCACAATAAGCACCATACAAAGGATGAATGACAAACGCTTTTTTCTGTGTTTCGTTTGCATGTTTTCAATCTCCTTTTGATTTTTATTTCCTCTGTCTCAGCCGGCGCTCGCAGCTCTATCCATAGAGGATCGGTATTATCCGGATATTTCGACTTGGCATTCTCATGACCGGCCTTCTCAGAGATTTCTCCAATGGCTTCCCCAAACTGTGGCATTTGGTTGGTCAATCGTATTTATATGCCTTACGGCGACGGGCTCGTACAGGATTTGCACCTGTTTCCCCGGACAATCCGTTTCTTATCATAACGTTTTTGAGTTGCTGCGTCAATGATATCTCTGTATTTAAACTCAATTCTCACGCAGTTTCACTGTCATAGCCGCTTTCCTGCGGTTCTGATCCTTGATGGCGGCATAATGCTTTCTGGTGGTTCCCACATCCGAGTGTCCCAGAACATCCGCCACCAGATAAATATCCTCCGTTTCCTGATAAAGGTTTGTACCAAAGGTAGAACGCAGCTTATGGGGTGTGATCTTTTTCTGGGGTACAAACTCTTTCGCATATTTTTCTACCAGATTTTCCACCGCATGCACACTGATCCGTTTCTTTTGCAGGGAGAAAAACAGCGCATTTTCTTCTCCGGGAAGCGCCTGCCCTGCGATCTGTGCCCGGGGGCCGTCTATGTAATCCTTAAGGGCTTTTTCCACTTCGTCGCCGAAATACAAAATCGCCTCATTTCCGCCTTTACGGATAATGCGGATGCTGTTTTCTCGGAAATTGATATCGTTCAGATCAAGTCCCACGCATTCCGAAACACGGATACCGGTGCCCAGAAACAGGGTGACAATAGCAATATCCCTCACCTTTGTCTTTAAGAAAAAGTCCTTTTTCTTGCCGGTAAGTTCTTTTTCGTAATGGTCCAGACTGTCCAGGAAAATGGCTACCTCGTCAGGCTCCAGATGAATGATGGCCTTCTCGTGAATCTTCGGCATATCCACCTGCATAGCCACGTTTCTCATGAGCAGTTCCTTCTTAAAGAAATAATCGAACATGCTGCGAAGGGATGACATTTTCCGTGCGATGCTGTTAGCCCCGTTTTTCTGCTCACCATTTTCCGACTCATAATATTTCAGATATTCCTGGTATTCCTCAATATCAAGTGCGGTCAGATTATTGAGATCGTTCAGCGTGATTTCCCGTATACTTTTATCTGTCAGCGCCGGATTTTTCTCTATCAAAAAACGCAGAAATACCTGAAAATCATAGGCATAGGATATTCTTGTCTTTGCGCTTGATTTCTGTTCAAGTGCCCGAAAATAATCCGTTGTATAGGGCGGCAGTTCCTCCAAAAGTTTCCGAAGCTGTAAGACATATTCTGTCTCTCTCTTTTCATGATAAGTACGGTTTCTTCCGGCCATAGTGATTTATCTCCTCAATAATTTTGTTTCAGCCATTTATCTCCTTATGTCTGTTTTCTCCAACCATCTAAATTTCCGTTTAAAATCGCGGTAAACATACGTTCTTTTACCCCTGGTGCCTCAAGATTGATGTCCCGTACCAGATTCTTTACGGTTTCCCGCTTGGTATGACCATCTGCGGGACAGGGACTTTTCACCACCGGCACATTGTGTTTTCGCACAAATCCGATCACATCCGCCTCGTTCATATAGAGAAGCGGCCGGATCACCGTGATCTGCGTGCGGTCCAGATAAGTCACCGGACGAAAGGTATGAAATCTGCCCTCGTAGATCAGGGACATCATCATGGTCTCCACCACATCGTCCTTGTGATGAGCATAGGCCACTTTATTACAGCCTGCGGCCTTCATGGCGTCATTGAGTGCGCCCTTCCGCATCTTAGCGCAGAGGGAACAGGGATTAGACTCCTGCCTGTCTTCAAAAATGATCTTTCCGATATCCGTCCTGATAATACGATATTCTACCTCCAGCTCCCGGCACAGTTCTTCAATCTTTGCAAGATCCATATTACCAAAGCCCAGATCCACTGTCACCGCGCACAGTTCGAAAGGAATGGGATAAAAGCGCCGCAGACCCTGAAGCGCATAGAGCAGAGTCAGGCTGTCTTTGCCGCCGGAGATACCGATCGCAATCTTATCTCCCGGCTCAATCATATGAAAATCATCGATCGCTTTTCTTGTGAGGCTTAGTACCTGTTGTAGTTTCATGGGAATTGCTCCTTGTGTAAACTCGCAAACA
Source organism: Lachnospiraceae bacterium (assembly GCA_014804385.1). Classification (GTDB taxonomy): domain Bacteria; phylum Bacillota; class Clostridia; order Lachnospirales; family Lachnospiraceae; genus UBA3282. Next base: position 17,931 of record JAAUZW010000005.1, read on the forward strand.
CGCGCTTACGCGCTCACTGTCCGGCTTCCCCGAACGTTTGCTCTTACTATCGCAAGAAAAACAAATGCCAACTGCAGTCGCAGAATTTTTTATCTGTGACGGTGCTATGTTTTTCTCTTGTGACACTTACATTATACAAAACATTCATTCTTTTGGCATTATTTTTTTAATTTTCATAAGGTCGGTCTTGTGTCTGGCGACTCAAATTGTTATAATTTAAATACAATATATTGTATTTCTATTGGAAAGGCTTTGCAGATGAATTTTAAATTTGACAAAAAATATCTATACTGGGGAATTACAGCGTTTCTGGTGTTGGCTGGCGCTATCCTCTTCTACTATCTCCTGTTCCATCGCTCTAATTTCATGGGTGGACTGAACAAGTTTATCACCATAGCCATGCCGATAATCGACGGTTTTGTGCTGGCATATCTGATCACTCCGATTTTAAATATGATTGAAAAAAAAATCATCATTCCGCTATACAATAAGGCAGGCATTTCCATGACGCCCAAAATTAGGCGCCGTATCAGAGGCCTTTCCATTCTGGCTACGATGGTGTTGATCTTCCTGATCCTCTATGAGATTTTCGCACTGATTCTCCCGGAGATCATCCGCAGCATACAGAGTATTATTTTCCAGTTTCCTATTTACGTGAACAATCTCTCTAACTGGGCACTTCTCTTACTGAAGGATAACCCGGATCTGGAGGCTACGGTGGATGCGCTGATCAACCAGTATTCCGCAAAGGTTCTGGAATATGTCAATACCAATCTGCTCCCCCATATCAACGAACTGCTTAAAACAGTTTCCCTGAGCGTGATCGGTGTTTTNAAAGCGCTCTGGAATCTGATCATCGGCTTTATCATCTCCATCTATCTGCTTGGCAGTAAGGAAAAGTTTGCCGGACAGGCGAAAAAAATTGTCTACGCTGCCTTAGACCGCAAGGCCGGCAACGAAATGATCTCAAATTTTCGCTTCATCCACAGTACTTTCATCGGCTTCATCGGCGGCAAGATCGTAGATTCCATCCTGATTGGGATTCTCTGCTTTTGCTGTACCAGCATCATCGGTACGCCATATGCTATCCTGGTCAGCATGATCATCGGTGTGACCAATGTGATTCCATTCTTTGGTCCCTGGATCGGCGGCATTCCCAGCGCCCTTCTGGTACTGATGGTGGATCCTAAGCAGGCGCTCTACTTTGGTATCCTCATCATTTTCATCCAGCAGTTTGACGGCAATATTCTGGGACCCAAGATTCTGGGCGATTCCACAGGGCTTTCCGGATTCTGGGTNATCTTTGCCATCACTATATTCGGCGGACTGTTCGGTGTTCTCGGCATGGTCGTTGGCGTTCCAATCTTCGCCGTGTTCTACGCAGGCGTAAAGTCTGTTGTCAACAGAAAGCTGCAGAAAAAGAATCTCCCCACAAATTTGTCCCCCTATATGACGCTGGGGCAGATTGAGGAATCCATGGCCTTTACGGAGTATGTACCTCCCGTAAAGAAAAAGGCNAAAAACAAACCCGCCAAATCTACAGATCCGACGGGCGATGCTCCCAAGAAGGAAACCTAATTGGAGGAAACAATATGATCAGTGTACTTCTCTTTACAGCTATCGTTGTTGTTTTGATTTTTTTCTATATGCGGCGCAAAGCCAGAAAAAGCAGCGCGCAGACACAAAACCTGAATTTTATGCGAGATTACCACGCCTCCTACGACCGTATCAGAAGCCGAAGTGAACTTCGTGACAAGAACAACGGTTATAAGCCCTATGTGACCAAATACAACAGTTCTGAGGACTACAGAGAACGCGGACACTAATCCAAGATTGAGCTCCGCTCAATCGGCTATCGGTTCTCAAAATCCTCCACAAACTGTGTGATCAGCTTTACGGAACCATCGATTCCCAGAACGCTGCTGTTGACGGCAAGATCATAGCTGTCTACACGCCCCCACTTCTTCGAGGAATAATAATTATAATAGCTTTGTCTCTGTTTATCCTTCTTATGCATCATATCTAATGCCTTCTGCTCGGTGTTGATATCATCGAATCGCTCCATGATTCGTTTCACCTTACAGGCCTCATCTCCATGAATGAAAATATGAAGACAATTCTGATAATCATGCAGAGCGTAATCCGCACAGCGGCCCACGATCACGCAAGGCCCCTCACCGGCAATTTTCTTGATGGTGTCAAACTGAGCCAGAAACACCTTATGGCTGATAGGCATATCCACAAAGGAAGAAGAATTGTAGCCAAAGGAATAGGTATCCATCACCAGATTATAGAGAAAGGAATTGGTGGGGCGTTCATCATGGCTCTGGATCATCTCCTCACAAAAACCGCTCTCCTTCGCCGCTCTGGTCAAAAGATCCTTATCATAAAATTTAATGTCAAAATACTCCGCTACCTTCTTGCCGATCTCACGGCCTCCGGAACCGAACTGACGGCCAATCGTAATAATCGTATTCATATAAGCAACTCCCTTCTGATCTTTATATTCCCTGTAATTCTTTTTCTAAATAAAATTACATTTATATTATATATAATTTGCACAAAATATGCAATAGAAGCAGAATGCTTTCTGTCGCAATTTCCTATATACTCCGGCAACAATAAGCAGACTCAAGATGCTTCGCACAAAAAAGAGAACAGCGATATTCACTGCTCTCTTTCTGCTTTTCTTATTTTATTACCAAGTTTTTATGCAGATTTCTTCTTGGTCAGAGTCTGGATACCCTCGATCACAAGGATCACTGCCAGTACGATCAGAAGAACAGCCAGAATTGCCTGTGCATAAGGACCCCAGTCTGCGCCGCCTGCTGCAATCATGCCAACCTGATTCTTAACCGTTACACACAGGGAACAGATCGTAACAATGATCATAAAGCCCATAGGGAACAGGAACATCTTATTGTTCTTGCCAACGTTGCTCAGCCAGGTTGCCACTGCCAGCAGACCAATACCTGCCAGAAGCTGGTTTGCCGCGCCGAACAGACCCCAGATCTTTCCGTAACCTGTCATACCCAGAGCAATACCAAGGATAACGGTGATGATCGTTGCAAAGTAAGGATTCACTGCAATCTTCTTCCAGCCTTCCTTCACATCGTCAACAGTCTGACCGGGCTCAAGGAAGAACTCCTGGAACATGAAACGTGCCAGACGGGTTGCCGTATCCAGAGAGGTCAGGCAGAATGCGGAGTAAGTCAACACCAGTAAGGTGTTCAGAACTGTAACCACACCCTCACCGAAAACGCCGCCGTACATCTGAGAGATACCGCCCGCAAAGATTGCCGTAGCGCCTGCGGTGATGCCATTCTTATATGCGAAGTTGATCGCGCACACAGTAATAACTGCCAGCACACACTCTAAGAGCATGCCGCCGTAAGCGATAGGCTTTGCGTCGGTCTCTTTGTCAAGCTGCTTGGATGTGGTTCCGGAAGATACCAGAGAGTGGAAACCGGAGATCGCACCACAGGCAACTGTCGTAAAGAGTACGGGGAACAGGTACTGTGTACCATTGCCGTTGTCAACTGCAAAACCGTTGAACGCTGCAAGACCGTCTGCACCGCCCATACCGGCGTGGGAAATGATTACACCTACCAGAGCCACTGCCAGCATTGCATAAAGCAGGAAGGAGCTTAAGTAGTCACGAGGCTGTAACAGGATCCAGACCGGAGTAACGGATGCGATGGCAATATAGATACCCACAACGATCATCCATGTATTGGTGGTCAGGTAGATGGGATGGAAATTCATACCGATTGCCATACAAGCCGCGATCGCAACCACACCAAGGATCGTGGAAACCGCCATGGAAGCGTTCCGGCGATATACCATAAAACCAAACACGATAGCGATCAGGATAAACAGCAGGGATACCATTGCAACGGAAGCATTCGTCGCAGACGCTGCCACATCGATCGCACCAGATGCCTCATCCACGGTAGCACCGAAGGTGGTAGCCACGATAGATGCGAATGCCGCAACTACCAGAATAAGGGTCAGATAAGCAAAGATCGTAAACAGAAGCTTTGCTCTCTTACTCATGTTGGTGGAGATGATCTCACCGATAGACTGTCCTTTATGACGGATGGAGGCAAAGAGCGCACCGAAGTCATGAACGCCGCCAAAGAAAATACCACCCACCAGGATCCAGAGGACAACGGGAACCCAGCCGAACATAGCCGCTCCGATCGGTCCGGTAATAGGACCGGCTCCCGCGATGGAGGAAAAGTGATGGCCCATCAGCACAGGCGCCTTGGCCGGCACATAGTCCACACCGTCTTCCATCTCATGTGCAGGCGTAGGCTTGTTGCTCTCACCCACACCCCATTGCTTGCAAAGCCATCCGCCGTAGAATATGTAACCAACGACGAGAATTGCAACACAGATGATTAACAGTAATAATGAATTCATACTAACTCTCCCTTTCTTTCTTATTTTTTAGAAAATAAAACTTTTTTCAAAATTTTCGCCGTCGTACGTCCGGCACGGTTACATTCGATCCGGTCACTATCCCCGATGACCGCAGCCGCATGAAAATCCATCCAGCCGTNCAGCGAAAAATGAAAACTTTTGTATATGCGACACTTTCTTAACGCCTTTACGGCCTCCTCATCACAGGTGTCGCAGACTATGATGGGCGTGATATAGGAATACATATGCCCCGGGCCGATATGAAGCTGATTCATGCCGTCCTCATAGGCAATTTTTTTACATTCTTCAAAGAGTTCCAGTGTAAGATGGGGCACATCAAAAAGATAAATAAATTCCTCACAGTCCGCCGACCAGAGTGAGACCTTCTTAGAGACCATATACTTCTCGGCATGTTCGTAATACTCACACAATGCCCTGAGAGGCTCTCTGGAAGTTTCATAATCTGTGATATTATAGTATGCCTCATAACTCTTCAATAAAATGTCTATGATATTTTGTCTCGAATATTTCATAATCCCTCAAGTTTTGTCAAAAACCATATCTTACATAATAGCATTTTACAACGATATTTTCAATATTTTTTAAGATTTTGTACATAAATTGTTTATAATTTATGTATTTTTTGAAAGGATATCCAGAAGTTTTTGAAAATATGCCGGCAAAGGCGCTGTCACCTCCACATACTCCCCGNTTACCGGATGAATAAAGCCAAGCATATAAGCATGCAGGGTCTGTCCCTCCAAATGGAATGCTGTCTTTCTCGCCCCGTAGACCTCATCCCCCAGCAGCGGATGCCCGATGGACGTCATATGTACCCTGATCTGATGGGTGCGTCCCGTCTCCAGTCTGCATTCTATATAGGTGTGCTTCTCAAATCGCTCTAACACTTTATAATGAGTAATGGCCGGCTTGCCGTTTTTTTGATTCACCGCCATCCGTTTTCTGTCCTTCTCATCCCTGCCGATGGGAGCATCCACAATCCCGTCTTCCTCGGCCACCACGCCATGCACGATGGCCCGGTAGCTTCTGTTCAGGGAATGCGCCTTTAGCTGGTCCGCGATTNACTGGTGAGCCAGATCATTTNTNCAAATGATGAGAGAACCAGTGGTATCCCTGTCGATCCGATGGACNATCCCCGGCCGCAATACCCCGTTGATGCCGGAGAGCTGTCCCTTACAGTGATACAGCACTGCATTGACCAGAGTGCCGTTTAAATGCCCNGGCGCAGGATGCACTACCATCCCTTTGGGTTTATCTACCACCAAAACATCNGTATCCTCGTAGAGGATGGACAGAGGAATGTTCTCCGCCTCAATCTTCGNCTCCACCGCCTCCGGAATGGAGAAAGACACCTCATCATCCACTCGNAGTCGATAATTTGCCTTCTGGGGCGTTCCGTTCACCAGCGCCTGCCCCTCTTTGATGCACTTTTGAATATAAGAGCGCGAAAGACCGGATACTGCTCCGGTAAGCCACTTGTCAAGCCGCTCCTCCTCTCCCACGCCGATCTGGTAACTCAATGTTTCCAAATGTTTTACCTCAGTTCGCGATATCGCTTTTGCTTAAAGCTGATAAAGTCCAGATCCTTCTCCTTATANAAAAATAAAAGCAGGATCACNAGCACCAGCGCAGAGACCGTTGCATANATATCAGCCACATTAAAGATCGGAAAGTTGGGTCTCACAAGATAGATAAAATCTACCACATAATCGTAACGCACCCGGTCTATCATGTTGCCGATGGAACCGGCCACGATCAGGCTGAACAGGAAATGCAAAATCGTGTATTTTTTTTGATCCGGCACCTTAAAAAGTACATAACAGACTACACTTAAGATTACAANCNCCNCAAAAATAAAAAACACCTTCTGATTGGGGAGCATCCCGAAGGCCGCCCCCTGATTTTCCAGATAATTCAACTCCAGGATCCCGTTGATCAGATTGTAGGCCGGCTTATCCTTCAGCCAGACCACTGCCCAATGCTTAGTATACTGATCGAAAAAGATCAGTCCGGCAATCATCAAAAGATCCAGGAACAGAAAAAGCTTTTTTTTCAGACTCATTCCCGCATGTCCTCGTCACTAAAATAAATCTCTTTTACAGCGGAAAGGATTTCCTCATCGGTAACGGTTCTGTCAATGAAAGCCTTTCCCACCTTTTTCAACAGTATGAATTTAATCTGTCCGGCATCCATCTTCTTATCGGACTTTGTAAGGGCAAGGATTTCCTCCGGATCGATATCATCGATGCTGATCGGCAGATTAAAGGGCACAAACATATCCCGCACCTCATAATATTCATCCATAGAAAGACACTCGTGCTTCCAGGAGATATAGGCAGCCGCCACCATACCCAGCGCAATACATTCCCCGTGCAGCATCTCAAAATGTTTCGCTTTCTCAATCGCATGGCCGATGGTATGTCCGAAATTCAACAGCGCCCTGTCACCCTTCTCNGTGGGGTCCTTCTCCACTACCAGCTTTTTAACACTGCAGCTTCTTATGACCATCTCTTCCAGCGTTTCCAGATCCCGTTCATGTATCTCATACATATTTTCCAGAAGCCATTCATAAAAAGCCCCGTCTTTGATCAACCCATGCTTCATCACCTCGGCAAAGCCTGCATAGAACTGCCTGTCATCCAGTTTTTTTAAGGCGCCCACATTCATATAGACTAACCTGGGCATATAAAAAGCGCCCACCATATTCTTATAGCCGTCAAAATCCACACCTGTCTTGCCGCCGATGCTGCTGTCTGACTGCGCGATCAAGGTAGTGGGAATCTGGATAAAGTCAACACCCCGCAGATAGGTAGCCGCCGCGTAGCCGGTGATATCTCCCACCACGCCGCCGCCCAGCGCCAGAAGCAGATCCTTTCTGTCAAACTTCTCCTCGATCAGTCTCTTGTATATCTCCTTCACCGTATCCAATGTCTTATTTGCTTCCCCTGCCGGAAAAGCGTGCAGGATCACCTTTTGACAATTTCCTGTCAGGATATTCTGTATCTGTTCTCCAAACAGCTTCTCCGTGTTCGTATCACAGATCACCGCCACCCGCCGTCCGGCAATCTCAAAAGCCTGCAGCTCATCCAGCAGCAGATCAAAATCTCTGGCAAACACAATGTCGTAACAAGGTTTTTTCTCATAGTTTATAGTCATTCGATTCGCCATGGTATCCTCCTTCTCTAAGCTTCGTGTCTAAGCAGATTCGATTCGCCTGTTGCTCGTCAGGAACCGTCATAGCCAGTCTTNCATGCAAGCATGCAGCCTGTCTCTGTCGCTTTCTGACTCTGCTTATACACGAAAATCGAGTGCATGATATATGCACCCGATCTCTTTATCTTAAAATAAACGTACGCTGCTTCCTAAAAGCCGTTATCGATCGGCACATCAAAGGAACCTGACAGGATATTCTGGAAATCGCCGGAAATATCCACGCTCGCCGGGGTAATGATAAAAATATAATTGGATATCTTCTGTAGATTCCCGGAAATAGCGAAACAGGATCCGGAAGTGAAATCTATGATTCTCTGGGCTATATCCATATCCAGCCCCTCCAGATTCAAAACCACCGTCCGATTAGCCAAAAGAGTCTCCGTGATCTCTCTTGCATCCTCCACCGTAGTAGGTTTGATCACNCACACTTCCATGCCGCTTCCCACTTTCTTCGTCTGTCGAAGAGGCGTCACCTTCGGTGTAAGCTTACGAACCTTATCCTCCTCTGCACCGTCCGTATCCTTGACAGCATTGGATTTGCGCATCGGTTCCGGCTCGTCATCATAAAAATCGTCATCGTAGTAGCCGTCGTCCTCTTCCTCGCTCAGCTTCATGGCACTGATAAACTTGTCCATAACACCCATCTGTAAAATCCTCCATCTACTCTACTAACTACCCTGTATCCGTATAAGCAGACTCGGTTCGCCCTTTACTCGTCATAGATCCTGCGAATCATGCGCTCACAAAAACATGGCACCTGTCCGCGCGTCTTCTGACTCTGCTTATACGGATCTTATGTATACTAAATCACCGTGTATTCTCTCTCTCCAAATATGCCCGTTCCGACTCTGACATAGGTCGCGCCCTCTGTTATTGCGACTTCATAATCTCCGGTCATCCCCATCGAAAGTTCCTCCATAAAAACATTATCAATGTTTTTATGTATTATGTCAACATAANTTTGCTTTAATTTTTCAAAATATAGTCTATTTTTTTCCGAATCCTCTACATAAGGTGCTATCGTCATCAATCCTCTGACCTGAACATGCGGTAATTTTGCTATTTCTTCCACCAAAAGAACCGCTTCTTCAGCAGTCGTTCCGAACTTGCTCTCCTCCTTTGCCACGTTCACCTCCACCAGGATATTAACGGTCACATTTTTCCTNGCGGCCTCCTTCTCGATCTCCTGCGCAAGCCGCAGGGAATCCACACTATGGATCAAAAACACCTTGTCCACGATGTATTTCACTTTATTGCGCTGCAGATGTCCGATCATATGCCAACGGATATCCTTCGGCATAGCCTCGTACTTCTNCACAAGCTCCTGCACCTTATTCTCTCCAAAATCCCGGCAGCCATAATCATATGCTTCCTGTAGAGCCTCTAAAGGCTTGGTCTTGCTCACCGCAATAAGCTTCACTTCCGTACGCTTTCTGCCGCAGGATGCACAGGCCTTCTCTATGCGCTGTTCTACTGCCGCTATGTTTTCTTTGATACCCATATTTCCCCTGATTTCCGACATATTAGTTTCCCTCTTATTCAGCAAATAGCATATCCATAAGCAGACCCTTGGAATGGAGCGCAAGCGTGTCTGCGTTGGTTATGCTATTTGCGCAATTACTCGTATATGAATTCATTATCCTTCACCATATCCGCATTCAACACGATATAATCGTACACACTGAGCCCATAAGTGGTATTGGATTTCACCACTGAATACTCGTCATTGCTGTACAACACGCTGATCTGTTTAAAATCCGCATATCCTTTATTGATATTATAAACACCCTCCAGAGAACCTGTTTTGCTTATGACATACTTTTCACCGGTCTCCGGCATGACAATATAATTGCCCGCCCGAAGCACCGAATCATCCAGATAGTATTCCGTCTCCGTCTCCTCGTAGATATCCGTCTCCACAAACTGGGTCGTGGCCTCGCCTTCGTCATTATATGTCTCTAAAAGCACGCCGGATCCGCCGTTATTGCCGCCCTTGGTCACATAGGACTTGGGCACGATAAAGAACTCCTTTTGCACAATAGCAGAATTGGGTATCTTAAGCCCCGTCTCCTCCTCCAACAAAAGCTCAATATCAATAAAGCGATCCGTACAGAAGGTGATCATGGAGTTAGTGAAGGTGAGGGATACAAAGGTTTCTCCCGCTTCATTCGTGTAAGTATCCACCTTCCCCCATGCAGTATACTGGTTCTTTAGAAACCGTACCTCCACATACTCCTTCTCTAAAAGCTGATCCGCCAGCTCCTTCTCCACCGGAATAACAATGGACCAGTCCTCCGACGTAGAAAGCTTATAGACCGGATCTCCAGCCGCTACCAGCCCATTATTGACCAGATAATTACGCTCATATGCTTCCTCGTCAAAAAAATCCCCCGTCATATCCTCCAGCGTAAGTTCTTCATAGCCATCCGTAGAGTAAAGTACAATGCCGCTCCCCGCCGCATAGCGATAATTGATGAGCACCGTTCCCGAGGCATCGTTTAGGGCATCCGCATTTTGCAGCATATTATAGTTTGCCAGCTTGATGGCCAAACTCTCCATATCATGCCGAAAACTATATACCTCATCAAAACGTTTGCGGTCAAACCCATGTACAAAGGCTGTGATATCTGTTTTTACCTCAGTAAGCTCCTTGTCCGACAGGGAATTTTCTCCGTTTGCGTTTGCCTTAATATAATCAGAAAGCCGCCCGGTCTCATCCACAGTGTAGATCAGATCACCCACCGCCGTGCGCTCGCCCTCTCTTGCAAAGTAATTGACATAGCCGGCATCCTGCCCGGTCACCACCTTCTCCTGCCTGAGCGCTATCCCACGGTAGATACTGTTGGAAGTCAGGGAGCCCTCCTGAACACTGTAACGCACGATATGATCTGTCCGGAAATACATGATCACACAGATCACCACATAAACCAGGATCACCGCAAAAACCACCATGCCAATGTTTAAATTGANGGGTCTTCTGTATTTACTTATCTTATTGCTGTTATCTGCCAACGTAACACACCCGATTTCCTGCTAAGAAACGATAAAACCTCGGAATCTTCCGAGGTTTTATGGAATTATCTATATTTCAATATCAATGTATGTACAAATCAGAGGGAAATAAGAATATTTTTGCGAACATTCTCCGGAAGCTGGCTCTCATCCAGCGACACACTTATCACAAAATCCACATGGAACTTTTCGCTGATCTTCTCGATCTTGGTCATGACTTTTTCCAGTTCGTCCGCCTCCACGCAGGCGATATTTAAAAAGCTGTCAAAATACATCTGCTGTAAATCGTGATCCTGAGAGATGATACCGCAGATAAAACCGATGAACTCATCACTGTTCGACACCAGATACTCCGGCACATCAATGAGACGAATCTTATTGTTTAATTCGAACATATGCTTCGTACTCTTGTCCAGATACACGACATTGCCCTGTACATCTTTGATCTCCGTATTCACTTTATCTAATAAATGCTTGGTCTTTCCCTTTCCCTTGTTGCCTACAATAAACTGAACCATGTCGATACCCTCCTAATGTAAAATAGTAGTCTTTCCCTTTTTCAATTATACAGGAAAAGCCCCGAAAATACAACTACCTTATTTGATGATTCCCAGCAGATCTTCCATATCCCCATACAACGCTTCTCTGGACTCGTCCTTCAGGATCACGGAGATGTAAGGCGTGCCGTTGCTGTCTCTGGAAAGCAGGATCAGACAATGTCCCGCCGCATTGGTGGTACCCGTTTTTCCTCCCACCACAGTCACATTCGCCGGCGGATCATAGGTGCCCCGCAGAAAAAGATTCGAGGTCTCCATCTCCAGTGTCTTCTCCGTCCCGTCAGCCGCCGTATAAACCGTGCTGTAGGAATTCATCTGTATGATCTGGTTAAAAAGATCATATTTTAAGGCTTCCTGAAAGATCAGATAAAGATCATAGGCCGTCACATAATGGCCTTCCTCTGTCAGTCCGTTNGGATTCATGAAATTACAGTTCGTGGCNCCAATCTCACGCGCCTCCTGGTTCATAAGCTCCACAAANGCCTCCTGAGAACCGGCGACACCCTCCGCAACCAGGATCGCTGCGTCATTTGCCGAATAGATGAGCAANGTGTGCAGCGCCTGATCCAGCGTCATCCTGTCTCCCGGCTTCAGNCCGCACAATACCGCCCCCTGCTCTGTGATCAGCACATTCTCCGAGGCCGTGTAGATATCGTCCGAGGANCCGTACTTNAANGCNACAAGNGCCGTCATAACCTTNGTCAGGCTGGCNGGATTGAGCTGGTTATTNACATTTTTAGCGTAGAGCGTCTCNAGATTTTTNGTGTCAAACAGCGCAGCCGCNGCCACATGAGACATATCCACACCTTCNGCCGACACATCNCTTGCCGCNACACACAGATCCTTCGCAAANGGATCTATGGTCTCTCTATTGGTGATATTGATGAGNTGATAACTGCTGACACTATCCTGCTGTTCATANGGCATATCATATTTCGNACTGCCNCAGCCNGTNAGCANAANNGCCANCANNAGCAAGAAGANGCNNACAATTTCCNCNNATTTTTCGAGTTNGCNNAGCANNTNCCGCAATCGANCNNNTCTCGTGNNTGAGCGNAGCTCANTCGNTTATTTGTACATTTCACGCCACTCAAGGTCTCCTCTGTCAAGAGATTTNATCAAAAGCTCTGCNGANGCCAGATTTGTGGCAAGCGGTATGTTATGTCTGTCACANAGCATGACCACATTGTTTACATCCGGCTCATGGGACTTCGGATAAAGNGGATCTCTCAAAAAGATCACCANGTCGATCTGGTTNTGTTCGATCTGNGCCCCGATCTGCTGGGCNCCGCCAAGATGTCCCGCNAGATANTTNTGNATGGTAAGATTCGTCACTTCCTCGATCAGACGTCCNGTCGTNCCCGTCGCAAAAAGCTCGTTTTTACTNAAAATTCCCCGATAAGCAATGCAGAAGTTCTGCATCAGTTTTTTCTTTGCATCATGTGCGATCAACGCNATATTCATTTGCTAACCCCTCTGTCNTTTTTACATTGCAGCCTCACGTTCATCACAAACCCAATTCCAATATACAGACTCACAAGCGAAGTGAGNCCNTAGCTGACAAACGGAAGCGGTATNCCCGTATTCGGACTGGCGCCGGTGGCCACNGCTATATTCAGCATNCCCTGAAAACCGACCAGCGANGCCACCCCCGCGGCGATGATCGTACCGGCCAGATCCTTTGCCTTCCTAGCTACCATAATACATTCAAATGAGATGAAAATCAATAACACAATTACAACACAGCCGCCTACAAAGCCAAATTCTTCGCCCACTACCGCATAAATAAAGTCCGTCTCCACCTCCGCGATAAAATTACCGTTCTTTACTGAACTGATCTCGTTGGTGTTATAACCCTTCCCATAGAGCATACCGGAGCCGATGGCCGTCTTGGAATTGTTCTGCTGGTATGCCTCCGTATCGGAGTACTCATCCGGGTAAAGCCATGCCAGAATACGGCGCTGCTGGAATTCATTGATGATCTGCTGCTCCGGCTGGAGGATCAAAGTCAATACAATGACAAAGGCCGGAACTGCCACGGAGATGGCCAGGATCACATACTTCCAGCTCACGCCGCCCACAAACATGATCACACAAAAGAGGATCACAACCATAATACTGGTGGACAGGTCCGGCTGTTTGAGAATCAGATAGAGAGAGGGCACAAACAAAAGCACACAGCTCGCCACGATCCGGAATGTTCCCATCTCGTCCTTATGTTTCATGATAAACTGAGAGAAAAATAAAATCAACAGAATCTTCGCCGTCTCAGAGGGCTGGAACTGAATCCCGAAGAGGTTTAACCACCGCTGGGCGCCGCCCGCCGATACGCCTATGGCCTTCACAAGCCACAGGAGAACAAGGTTGACGCCATACATGATCCAATAAAACTTGAGAATCACCGAATAGTCAAACAGGGATATGACCAGCATCAGAAAGAAACCAAACACAGCCCCCGCAAGCTGTCTGCTCTGCAGAGACTCCTTGGCGCTTCCGATAGCCAGAACGCCGATGGCAGTGAGGGCCACGACAAGTATGATCAGTTTAAAGTCATAATCCCTGATATGATATTGCTTTAACATTTCCTGTTTTCTCCTACCGAGTCTGCCGCAGGCAGATTCCACAGTTCTTCAGTCTTCTCCGAGTTTGCCGCAGGCAAATCTCGTGATTGAGCGCAGCTCAATCGGCTTAATCGAATCATTGTTTTAGATCCAGAATCGGTATATTGGCATAGAGCGTGGGATTCTTGATCCCGTGTCCCTTGCCGTTTGTCTGTGTGATCTGAATCTCCATACTCTTGGCATCTATCTTCATGTACTTGGATATCACCTTGGCGATATCGTTCTTGATCATCTCCATCATCTCCTGGGAACAGTTGACCCTGTCGGAAATGAGCAGTATCTTCAGCCTGTCCTTGGCTATTTCTCTGGAGCTTTTCCGCTTTAACAGATTCTTAAACACACTGATCCCTCCTAACCTTTATGGAAAATACCTGATACTCTGGCCCAGAATGAGACACCCTTCTCAAAATCCATAAAGGGAACCTCCTCTCCCGCCACTCTGTAACAGATATTCTGGTATGCCTTGCCCGCCAGCGTATTGCTGCCCACCAACGGTTCTCCCTGATTCGTAGCTATCACTACATTCTCATCGTCCGGCACCCTGCCGATCAACGGTAATGACAAGATATCCACCACGTCTTCCGAAGACATCATGTCTCCCCGTCTGATCATGTCCTGTCTGATTCGGTTGATGATCAGATCCATCCTATGTATCTCATTGGCCTCCAAAAGACCGATGATCCTGTCTGCATCCCGGATCGCAGAAACCTCCGGGGTGGTCACCACAAGTGCCCTGTCAGCGCCTGCGATCGCATTCTGAAATCCCTGCTCGATCCCTGCCGGACAGTCCAGAATAATATAGTCAAACTGATCCCGCAGATGACTGATCATGCGCACCATCTGAGAGGGGTTGACTGCGCTCTTATCCTTTGTCTGGGCTGAAGGTAACAGAAACAGCGTAGGATACCGCTTGTCCCGTATGATTGCCTGTTTGATACGGCAATTTCCCTCTACCACATCCACCAGATTGTAGACGATCCTGTTTTCCAGCCCCATCACCACATCCAGATTGCGGAGCCCGATATCCGTGTCTATCAGGATCACCTTCTTGCCCATAGCTGCCAGACCTGTTCCAACGTTTGCTGAGGTGGTGGTCTTTCCCACCCCGCCTTTCCCTGATGTGACGACAATCACTTCACTCATAGCACAACCTCCATTACATGAATTGTTATCGTCCACCGAGCCCCGAAGTAAATTCCTTCAGAATTTACTTCACGAGTTTGCTTACGCAAACTCGGCCGTCTAGAACGGCAGGTCGCTCAGTAATTCTTTGGTAATCGGCTCTATTATCACTCTGGCGTCATTTACAAAAGCAATTTTAGGCTGAATCTTTGGTTTGATCGACCATTTGCTCTGTTTCTCGGATGTTTTGTATTTGAAATCGCCGATCTTTAGCTTTTCCGGCGACATTTCAAGCGCCACAACAAAATGTCCCTCCTCACCGTTTCCACCGGCATATGCCTGTCCGTAGAGTCCTCCCAGCACTACGATATCCTTGCTGGATATGATACAGGCTCCCGGATAAACATCGCCCAGCACAATAATACTGTTTTCCGTCTCCAGGATCTGTCCGTCCTTTAAGGTTCCCTTGTAGAACTGACCCGCGTTCTCCAGGACCTCCTGATGAAAAGAAAGCTGCTGCAGAGCTCTCATATAGCTCTTACCCGTCTCTTCATCCTTCCCCATGATGCAGACAATGTTCAGGCGGGAATTTGCCGAGATTGTGTTCACGATCTGCCGTTCCTCCTGCTCCGTCAACACCCTGCCCTCAAAAGAGAGCACCATACTGGCATCCTTAAAGAAATTTGCGGATTCCCTGAATTTCATCGCAATCTCATCCAACAGCTGTTCAAAAGAAATATCGCTGTCCAAAAAGATCGATAATCCATTCGGAAAACTTTTAATGATCACTGCATTTTTCATATCATTTTCACCTCAATCCTCACACTGCCTTTTATTAGTCAGCGTTGATCGCGCCACCAGCCAATGTGCCCGCCGTGCCGGTAATGATCTCGCTTTCATCCTTCAGTCCGTAATAGTATTCATACACATCCTTGGCAATCTGGGCCGCATAATCGGATGTATAACCGTTCGCTACACGCACAGTCACCGAAATCTCCGGCGACTCGTAGGGCGCATAGCTGATAAAGAGCGCATGATTGGGACGATTCCTGTTCTCCTGCGCCGTACCTGTCTTACCAGCCACATTCACGTCCAGATCTGAAAAGTAGCTCTTGTTCTCCACTACCTTGCGCATACCGGCATGGATCGCGCTCCAGTATGTTGGATCCATATCGATCCGGTTCCTGACCGTGGCCTCATTCTCCAGTACTACGCTCCCGTTTTTGTCCTCAACCTTGTCCACCAAGGTTAAATTATAACATGTCCCGCTGTTGGCGACGGTTGTAACATATCGCGCCAGACCTGCCGTGGTATAGTTATTGGTTCCATGACCGATGGCAGAACGGACCGCATCCAGATCGGAAACGTCCGGNGCGTACTCCTCGATCTCCACNCCGGAAGTCTCNGAGAGTCCGTACATATCCGCATATTTTGCCAGCTTGTTTAAACCNACGCNGTCATTNNAAGTATCTCCCACGATCCCCAGNCGATATCCCACTTCGTAAAAGAAGTAGTTACAGGAATACTGAATGCCTCCCGTCACATTCAGAGAGCCATGGGCTCCCGGATAGATATGGCATCTGGCCGGCGGAGCGATCTTATCAAAAAGACCCACACAGGTGATNGTATCCGAAGTCGAGATCACNCCCTCNAGAAGCCCCGCTGTGGCAGATACCGGTTTGAAAGTAGAACCCGGCGCCGTCCGCTGCTGGGTGGCATAGTTTAACATCGGGCGGGACAGATCGCTCTGTAACCCCGCGAAATATTCTGCATCCACCCCATTCGACATCCGATTATTGTCATAGCTTGGATAGGAAGCGATCGCCAGCGTATCNCCACTATTTACATCGGTGACTACAATGGAACCCGAATAAGGATCCAGCGCCAGCTGCGCCGGTGTCAGATCCAGCTGCTCGATCCGGTTTCTCATAAAGTTGTAGGGCGTCTCCGCTCCCGACTCAAACTGAGAAAGCTCCTCCTGCGTCAACTCCACGATATGCTGTTCCAACAAAAGACTGCAGATCTGCCGTCCCGTAAGCTCATCATTCAGGATCATATAGCGATAGATCTTTTTATCAAAATCCGTATCCCGATCCAGCACGTCAAAGATGTACTCCAATATCTTGCTATAGATTTCCACAGAATCGGAATAGCGTGAATCAATGGAAAGCTTTGAAACATTGATCCAGTTCTGTGCAATGGCATAGTTGAGATACTCGCTTAAGCTGATCACCTCATCCTTGGTCCATGCGATGTAGGTTGCATCGTTTTTATCCACCACATCCTCCATGAGGATATTCCGCTCATAAAGCTTGGCAGCCACATAGCTCTCATAGACTTGATACTCTTCTGTCAATGCATCATAGGGGGTACAGGTCTCAGTCAGTTCATCCTGCAGCGTGGCAAAAACACGCGCTTTTTTATCCAGATAAGCCTCCTGTACAGCAGCTTCCGTCTCTCCCGCATAGGCCGATGTAAAGTGCGAAGTATCGATCACATTGTTGTTGATGCAGGCATAGTACACATCGTAGATGGGAATGGGGATATCTCCGCCGCTCCCTCCCTCCGGCGGTGTGTACTCCTTGATATTCTGTATTTTTGCCAGCAGAATACTGGCCAGCTTTGACTCCAGAATATGATAGCATGCCTTTTGCAGCCCGGTATCCAGCGTCAGGGTAATGTCGTTGCCCGCCGAGGGTTCCACCCGATCGTCTACCTCCACCACCTTACCCATGTTATCTACATATACCGTCTCCGAGCCTTTATGGCCCTGCAGCTCCATCTCCATGGATGCCTCGATCCCGGACTTTCCCACGGTATCGTTCAGATCGTAGGAGTCATCCTGTTCCTGCAGCTCCTGCAGTTCCTCCTGATCCACCCGTCCCGTATAGCCGATGACCTGGGCATAATAGATGCTCTCATTATATTTACGGATCGTGCCCTCCGCAATGGACACACCGTCCAGGGTATCTTCATTCTCCATGATGACAGCCACCGTCTCCTGCGAGACATTGTCCGCCACCGTTGTTGCAATATAGCGCTGATAGCTGTTGGCGCTCATGGCATACCGAATGGTGATGATCTTTAACACTTCCTCCTTTGTGTATCCAAGTCCCTCCACAAAGCTGGAAGAATCATTCTCGTCAGTGTACTCGCCGATGCCGTAACGCGAGGTGCTGCACAGATACTTTACCACCTCATCCGGGGAGGCGCTCTTTTCTTTCTCCTTCAGACTGTCTGTCGAAGCATAGCCATAGACATCCGCCAGAAAACGCAGAAGGCGCGTGCCCTCCACGTTGTACCTATATTCACCGCTCTTATCGAGTTCAATATGAAAATCGTTGATCACATGGTCTCCGTTTGCCTCGATCATTGTGATCAATCTTCGTATCGTCTGATTCAGATTCGCGTTTTTGCTTCTGCCGGACTCATACACATCCTCTATGGTGACAGAGTAGGCCAGCTCATTGTAAGCCAGAAGATTCCCGTCTCTGTCCAGAATATTGCCTCTGGTGGCAGGAAGAGTCCTCTCCTTCTTGATCTTCAGCTGAAAGTCATTGTAGTACGCTTCTCCATTTACGATCTGCAGCTGAAAGATCCAGTAGATCAGATAGCCTCCCATTCCGACGATCACGAGCAGAAGCACGAGCAGCCGGGAGGTGACCATATTCACGAATTTTTCTTTAAAGCTCTCTATCAGTTCCTCAAACAAACTTCTTTCCGCTCCTCAGTTCACTTCGCTCAAGCCCGGTGTTGATCCAGAGAATGAGCGGGTATAAAAGCAAAGTAACCGCGATCGTATAGACGATCTCCGGCAGAATAATGTGCAACAGATAATATGTAAATTCAAACCGCCCCCGCAACAGGAAAAAAATAACATAGCAGCCAATCCCATAGAGAAAATCGCTGCCTAAGATCAACGCCACCGGCAGTTTGATGTCCTGGGGATAGAAAATCGCCGCAAATTTACCGTTCATATAGCCGATATACATATACAAAAGCGCATAAAACCCGATCACACTGGCGAAAAAGATATCCACCAGAAGGCCGCAGAAAAACCCGATCAGAAGCCCCGTCTTCTCCCCCCGCATAAAACCGAAGGAAGCTGTCAGCACGATCAGGAGATTCGGTACAATGCCTCCAAAGGACAAAGCATGAAATACCGTACACTGCAATAAAAAGCATATGAAGATCAGTAGCGCTGTGATAATAACACGTTTCATAATATACCCTCACACGTTTCACTCAGGGAACCGTCTGCTTTAACTGCCGGATCACCAGAACCTCCTCCAGATGCTCAAAATCCACTGCCGGTGTAATATACCCGGACTTGGTAAGATTGTTTGCATCCTGATTTATGGTATTGATGTAGCCGATCAGAATGCCNGGCAGATACTTATCACTGATATCGGAAGTCACTACCTTGTCTCCCTCTACCACCACATTCTCGCTGTCCACCAGCTGTTCAAATTCGATAACACCCGTTGCGTAAAGTTTGAGATTGCCGGATACGATCATACGGTCAGCACTGGCAAGCACCATAGCGCTCACGTTGGAATCATCCGCAATGATCGCCTTCACCTTCGCCCAGTTGGGGCCTACGTCCACCACCCGGCCCACAAGACCGCTTCCCGCCATCACATTCATATCCACGGCGATGCCGTCCGTAGCTCCCTTATTGATCACAAAAGAATAAAACCAATTACCGGAATCCCTGGCTATGATGCGCGCTCCCGTCTTTTCATACTCTTCATACTGGGCATCCAGACTGTAGAGTTCCCTCAAATCCGTCAACTCATAGCGGTCCTGCTGAAGCCTTGTGTTCTCGATGGTCAGCTCATCCACCTGTTTTTTTAGCTCCTCATTCCGGGCAATCAGATCCCTGATCTGCACAAGCTCCTCAGAGCGCCCGGACAGCCAGCTGCCCACCACACTGATCCCCTCCTCAAAGGGTACTACAATATAGCCTGCCACAGCGGAAAGCGGCCCGCTGAATATCTTGGTATTAAAGGTCAAAAGCACCAGGGCTGTACATAGGATTGTTAAAATAAAAAGGAGATATTTACCGGGTAACGTAAATTTTTCTCCTTTTTTTTTCACGATTGGACTCATTTACTCATTCCTTCTATTGCGTAAGCTACTGTTTTATAATTGTCTTCCTTGATGATCTTTCCAAGTCCCAGCGCCACGCTTGTCATAGGATTTTCGGAGACATTCACCTGCAGTCCCGTGCCTTTGCTCATTAACTGCGCCAGCTTACTCACCTGAGAAGCGCCCCCTGTGAGATAAAGCCCGTGCCGATAGATATCCGCCGCAAGCTCGGGCGGTGTNCGCTCCAGGATCACCTTAATGTTATCTATGATCGAGTTAAAATGCTCCACCAGACACTCATCCACCAGAGCCGTGGGAATCTCACGCTCCACCGGAAGTCCGGTCACAATATCTCGTCCGTAGACCACTGCACCTGTTCTCTGCTCTTCTAAATCCAGCAGGGAGGTCTTAACGATCTCCGCCGTCTTCCCNCCGATGATCAGACTGTATTCCCGCCGCACTGCCGCCTTGATGGCCTCATCAAACTTCCTGCCGCCCACTTTGATCAGGCGGCTTAACACGATACCGCCCAGAGAGAGGATTGAAATCTCCGTGGTGTCAAATCCCACATTGACCACAAGAACACCCTGAGAGTTTTTCACATCGATCCCGAGTCCCAGGCCGTCCGCCACAGCCTTATCCACTACCATGACCTTTTTCGCCTTCACGTTGGATTCCTTGATCAGATCCTTAAAGGCGCGCTTTTCCACCTCTGTCACATCCCAGGGCACAGCGATATAATAATCTGCGGGGCGCACATTATTCCTCATCATGCCGCTCAAAAAATATTTGATCAATGTTTCCATATTCTGGATATCAGCGATCACACCATTACTTAAAGGATAGGTGATATTGATGTTGCTGGGTGCCTTCTCGTACATCTCAAAAGCCGCATCGCCATAGGCGAAAAGCGTCTTTTTGTTCTCGATGGCGATCATGTTCTTCTCTACGAAGACATCGTCGTCCGCGCGGTTATATATCTTGATATTGCTGGTGCCAAGATCAATTCCAAATGCATTGTTTGCCAAGGTGATTTTACCCCTTTCTTCATATTGCCTCTTCAAAATATGTTATATCTGTCAGCAGATTACTCTCTTTAAAGCTGAGATAGCGGTTATCCCCNAGGATGATGTGATCCAGAAGCGGGATATCCGCAAGCGCTCCTGCACGTGCGATCCGNCCGGTGATCTGCAGATCATTTTCGCTGGGCGTGGGATCTCCCCCGGGATGATTATGCAGAAGCATGATCCCTGCCGCCCCGCCCCGAAACGCCTGGATAAAGACCTCTCTCGGCGAAAGAAGCGACGCGTTGACCGTACCCTTGGAGAGGATTTCCTCCCCCATCAAATGCATTCCCGTATCCAACAGCAAAAGCAGGATATACTCCACACTCTCATGCCGGAAACGCTCCATATAATAATCCGCTACAGAATAGGGATCGTGAAAGGAAAGCCTGTTTTTAGCCTTAGCCCGGGCCATTCTTCTGGCAAACTCGGCGATAGCCTTCAACTGGATTGCCTTCACCTCCCCTATGCCCTCGATCCTTTGCAGATCCTTACAGGAAATGTGGTACAGCCCCAACAGGCCGTTCCCGTATCTGGCCGTCTCCGCAAGCACACGCTCCCCCAATTCTCTGGCGCAGACCCCCTTAGTCCCGGTTCGAAGCAGAATCGCCAGAAGCTCCGAATCCGTCAGATTCTCTCCGCCGTAGGCCGCAAATTTTTCATAGGGTAGATTTTGCAGCCTGTAATACTCATTGTTCTCACACTTGCCTGATTTCATGCAACCTCTTTCCCGACAGCTTCTCTCCAAAAGTCCGGGGGCAATGCAGTGTCAGATCAAACGATATATGATGATCGCTGCTGCGATCCCCAGAATGCTTGCGATCGTGATCTTGATGGACAGGCCAAAGGTAATGCTCAAAATGCCCAAATCCAATATCATCGGCTGCGACAGTCCAAAGGACTGCCCATAATTCAACCAGGTGGAGGGGAAAAGACTCCCGATAAAGCCGCCGATCACGATTCCTGCCAAGATCAGCAGAAAGCAAGTCCAATTATTTTTGCGCATAAAAAAATCTTCTCCTTTCTCCAAGGCTCATTTTAACACAATCGGGTTTTGATGTATATAAAAAATAGGAAAAATTTCCCCAAAGTCCCCCCTGTCAGACGAGGCATATTCCACGATCCGTCAGATTTTGCAGGCTTTTCAGGATGCCCAGTTTGGCATGGGGAAAGGTAAGGCCTCCCTGAAAGTAGACTGCATAGGGCGGCGCAATGGGGCCGTCTGCTGACAACTCTATAGAAGAACCGGACACAAAGGCCCCCGCCGCCATGATCACCTGGGAATCATAACCCGGCATATCCCAGGGCTCAGGCTTCACGAAGCTGTCCACCGGGGCCGCCGCCTGAATCCCTTCGCAGAAGGCGATCACTCCCTCCGGTGTACCAAAAGTCACCGCCTGAATGATGTCGTGGCGGCTCTCCTGTCCATCCGGCACCACCGAAAATCCCAGCTTTTCGTAAAGATTCGCTGCAAAGACAGCACCTTTTAAGGCGGAGGCCGTCACTGTAGGCGCTAAAAAGAGCCCTTGGTAAAAAGCCGGCAGAACGCCCAGGGATGCCCCCACTTCCTTGGCAAGGCCCGGGGAAGTCAAACGACAGGCCGCATTCTCCACACATTCCCGTTTCCCGGCAATATAACCGCCAATGGGCGCAAGCCCCCCGCCAGGATTTTTGATCAACGATCCCACCACCATGTCAGCTCCCACCTGTGAGGGCTCCGTGAGTTCCACAAACTCACCATAACAGTTGTCCACCATCACCAGAAGATCCGGCTTGATCTGCTTCACAAAGGAGATAAGCTCTCCGATGCGCGCAACAGACAGGGTAGGTCTGGTCTGGTAGCCTTTGGAGCGTTGAATGGTAACGAGTCTGGTTCTTTCCCCTATAGCGGCACGGATGCCCTCGTAGTCAAAGCCCCCGTCCGGCAGAAGATCCACCTGCCTGTAGGCAACGCCGTACTCCGCAAGAGAACCTCTGGAAGGCCGGATGCCGATCACCTCCTCAAGCGTGTCATAAGGCTTACCCACCGGGGACAACAACTCGTCTCCGGGCCGCAGATTGCTCATAAGCGCCAGCGCCAGGGCATGAGTGCCGCAGGTAATCTGGGGACGCACCAGTGCATCCTCTGTCTCAAAGACAGCGGCGTAGACCTTCTCCAGCGTATCCCTGCCCAAATCGTTATAACCATATCCTGTGGTTCCCAAAAGGCATGCCTCACTGACACCGGCAAGCTGCATGGCACGAACCACCTTGAGCTGATTGTACTCGGCGATCCTGTCGATCTCATCAAACCTCTCTCTGAGAGAGGCGAGAGTCTCCTCTCCGAATCGATAGACCTTCTCCGAGATTCCAAGCTCTTTATATTTCCCGCTCAACTCCACCATTTTACCCGTTCCGCCTTTCTGCAGCCTTTGTCTATTTTGTACACTATTTCAGACATCTATCGCTCTAAACCTCCGGAAAGCACCGTAAAATCAGTGTTTCCGGAAATCACTTTCCCTGCATCGTCCTGCTTCTTTATTTTCATTTATCGTTTTTTAATTCCATATTTTAATATATTTCCGCATATTTTCAGATAAATAACGCATTATATTTCAAATAACACAGTTTATGGAATCATAATTTCGTTATATTTTTGTTCCTCACATGTCAAAAGGCCAGATTTTATGCCGTTTCGACATTTCCTTACAGGATAATCTGTTTTTCGCGCAGGAAATCCTGCATAAAATCCAAACACAGTTGACTATTTTGGTCAAAATCGTTTTTTTGTACCCAAATTACTTCTTTTTCACGTCGAAACCAGGTGAGCTGCCGCTTGGCAAAGTGTCTGGTATCCCGTTTTATCAGGTATACAGCCTCCTCCAAAGTGATTTCCCCCTCCAGATAGGATAAGATTTCCTTGTAGCCGAGTCCCTGCATGGACACCATTCCCCTGTGACAGCCCATCTTTCTGAGAGACTGCACTTCCTCCACCAATCCCTGTGCCAGCATCTGGTCCACACGCCTGTCAATATTCTGATAGATCCGCTCTCTGTCATCGTTCAGTACGAAATAGGCGAACCGATAAGGGGAAACATTCTCCTGCTGTTCTTTGTTGTGGTCGGAAATGCGCTTCCCTGTCTTTTCATAAAACTCAATGGCACGAATCACCCGTTTCACATTGTTGGCATGAATGCTCTCACAGGAAGCCGGGTCCACAGCGCGAAGCCTCTCATAGAGCGCTTCCGTCCCCTCTCTGTGCGCCAGTTCCTCGAGAGAATGGCGAAGTGCAGTATCCTCATCATTTTCCGTAAAATCAATGTCATAGAGCAGGGCCTGTATATAAAAACCGGTGCCGCCCACCAGAATGGGAATATGCCCCCGCCTGTAAATCTCCGCGAGAGCATGCTCAGCCAACTCTTGAAACACCACCACGTTAAATGCCTCCGTGGGATCCAACACATCGATCAGATGATGGGGCACCCCCGCCATCTCCTCTGACCTGATCTTCGCGGATCCTATGTCCATATGCCGGTACACCTGCATGGAGTCGGCGGAGACGATCTCTCCGCCTATGGCCTTTGCCAGAGCAATGGACAGGGCAGATTTTCCCACAGCCGTCGGGCCTGTCAGGATCACCAACGGTCTTTGGCTTGTCAATTCCATCCGTTTATCAACCTCCCTGGTACTTCTCATACGACGATCCGCTTAAATTTCTTTTCAATCTCATATTTGCTCATAGAAATGATCGTTGGCCTGCCGTGGGGACAGTTGTAAGGGTTTTCCAGCGTCAAGAGCTCGTTAAGCAGCGCCTCCATCTCCAGTCTGCTGATCCGCATATTCCCTTTCACAGCCGCCTTACATGCCATGGTGGCAATACGGCTGCGAATGCTCTCAGGCGTCCCCTTTGCCGGCTCCTCCGAGAGTTCATCCAGTATTTCATAGAAATAGTCTCCCTCTGCATAGCCATAGAGATCCATGGGCACCCCGCAGATCGCGTAGTCATTTCCCCCGAATTCCTCTACCACAAAGCCCAGAGCTTCAAAATCCGCCGCATGGAGCAGATATACCTCCCTCTCCCGGTTGTTCAGGGTCACGATCCTGGGGGGATTGAGGCTCTGGGAGACAATATCCTTTTCCCGAAAACGGCGCATCAGCCGCTCATACCGCACTTTTTCGTGGGCTGCGTGTTGATCTACGATCAATAGTTTTTCCTGATAAGAGATCAGCCAATAGGTTTCAAAGAGTTGTCCGATGATCTCATACTGCTCTCTTGCCGACGCACTTAAAAGCCGGTCATCAAAGAGCTCCATCTGTTCTCCCTTAGGGGCTGCAGTTACCTCTGTCGGCTCATAGCTCGATTCTTGTTTCGACTCCGTTTTCGTCTCCCTTGAAAAACCTGTCGCTCCATAAGCTTCTACCGTCGTCTCCCGCAGGCTCTGCGCCCGGGGAACCGCCATAACCTCATCGTAATTCCCCTGTAGTACACTCTCTTGCAAATATGTCTGTACTGCGGAAGGCTGTCGGGTCTGCTCAACCGTTTTCTGCTGTCTTTCCATCGTTTGTCGGATACGGCTCTGTTCAAAGGGCTCCGGCGCAGCCTCACCCCCCTGTTTTTCAGCCTTCCTGTTCTCCCGGGCTCTTTCTTTGTCCGTAGCTAAAGACACTTCCGGAATCATTTCCCGGTCGTGCAGGGCCTGATATACGGCGTTTTTGACCTNCTCATGAAAGGCAGGACCATCGGCAATGCGCACCTCCATCTTGGAGGGATGGACATTGACATCCACCTTTTCTGTATCCACCTGGAAATGCAGGATGCAAAACGGAAACTTATGCTGCATCAAATACTCCTGATACCCCTCCTCCACCGCCTTGCTGATCANGGCGCTGCGGATGTATCTGCCGTTGATATAAAAAATCTCATAGGAACGGTTTGCACGGTTGATCACAGGCTTTCCCAGCAGCCCCGTCACCGTCATTCCCGGAAGCTCACAGTGAAAATCCATGAGTTCTCCGGCAATCTCCCGCCCATAGATACGATAGACGATCTCCCGAAGGTCACCGCTTCCCGTAGTATAAAACCGGGTCTGAGAGCCTAAAAGGAACTTAAAGGAAACCTTGGGATTCGACATGGCCAGNTGCTCCATCAGATCTGCTACATAAGAGCCCTCCGTCCGGGGCTGTTTTAAAAACTTTTTGCGGGGCGGCGTGTTATAAAACAAATTCCGCACAAGAAGCGTGGTTCCCTGCGGTGCACCCACTTCCTCACGCTCCTTCTCCACNCCTNCCTCNATCACATACCGGATACCGGTCAGCTCCTCCGGCGTCTTTGTNATCAACTCCACCTGAGCCACTGCCGCAATACTGGCAAGCGCCTCTCCGCGAAACCCAAGGCTGACCAATCTGGTCAAATCTTCCGCGGAGGTGATCTTGCTGGTGGCATGCCGCACAAAGGCGTTTGCCACATCCGCTCTCTCGATGCCGCCGCCGTTGTCGGTGACCCGGATCAGGGTCGTACCGCCATCCTTCACCTCCACCGTGATGGCATCAGCGCCCGCGTCGATGGCGTTCTCCACCAGTTCCTTCACCACGCTGGCAGGCCGCTCCACCACCTCCCCGGCGGCGATCTTATCTATNGTCTGATGATCCAATATATTAATTTTTGCCATGATAAACTCCATTTATTTGCACTGTATACGCTCTTCCATGCGAAGAATGCCGCATTTTGGCATTCTTCAGTGCGAAACATAGAAGTTCTTGGCATCGCGTCCCATGGCGCGATGTCTTTAGAACTTCTTTTCGCACATCACCATCGGTTTTTTAAACGGTTTTGCAGCCGATAAAGCGTATTTAACGCATCCACNGGCGTTAAATTGCTCACATCGATCTCCGTAAGCTCTTTGATCACATCTTCATCCGTCACCGTGTCAAACAGGGAGATCTGTTCCAGATCCACCTCGTCATATTTAACAGGCTTTCTCCGCTCGCCGCTGCCCCGATTCACCTCTATGCTCTGCACCTTCTCGGTGATATCGTTATCGCTCAGCTGCTCCACGATCTCCTTGGCCCGGTCGATGACCATATCCGGNACACCTGCCAGCTTGGCTACCTGGATGCCGTAGCTCTTATCCGCCCCGCCCTTCACGATCTTTCTAAGGAACACGATATCGTCGCCCTTCTCCTTGACGGCAATGCAGTAGTTATTCACATTGTCCATCTTTCCCTCCAGCTCGGTCAGTTCATGGTAATGCGTGGCAAACAGGGTTTTTGCGCCCAGAATCTTACGGTTGCTGATATGCTCGATCACCGCCCAGGCAATGCTCAAGCCGTCAAAGGTGGAAGTTCCCCTGCCAATCTCGTCAAGCACAAGCAGGCTCTTGGAGGTGGCATTTCTTAAGATATTCGCCACCTCGTTCATCTCAACCATAAAGGTGGACTGACCGCTTGCCAGATCATCGGAAGCGCCCACTCTTGTGAAAATCCGGTCCACAATGCCGATATCCGCCTTTTTCGCCGGCACAAAGGAGCCGATCTGAGTCATCAGAACGATCAGCGCCACCTGTCGCATATAAGTGGATTTTCCCGCCATATTAGGGCCCGTAATCACGGCAATGCACTGCTTTTTATCGTTCAGGTGGGTGTCGTTTGCGATGAACATATCATTCTGAATCATCTGCTCCACCACCGGATGGCGACCTTCCTTAATGTCGATCACTCCCTTTTCATTCAAAGCCGGCCGCACATATTGATTTTGCTCCGCCACAAAAGCCAGGGATGCGAACACATCCAGATTCGCCACCGCCCTTGCTGTCTTCTGGATCCGCTCTACCTCCCCGGCGATGGTGTCCCTGATCTCACAAAACAGGTCATACTCCAGCGTAAAGAGCTTGTCTTCCGCGTTCAGGATGGAATCCTCCAGCTCCTTTAAACGGGGCGTGGTGTAACGCTCCGCGTTGGCAAGCGTCTGCTTGCGCACATAATCCTCCGGCACCTGATCTTTATAGGAATTTGTCACCTCAAAATAATAGCCGAAGACCTTATTGTACTTGATGCGCAGATTTTTGATACCGGTGCGCGCCCGGTCTTCCTCCTCCAGAGCCGCCAGCCACGCCTTGCCGTCCGTCTTAGCCTTTTTCAGGGAATCTATGGTCTCATGAAAGCCCTCCTTGATGATACCGCCCTCTTTCACCGCAATGGGCGGCTCCTCTGTAATAGCATTGTCAATGAGTTTGTGGATATCCTGCAGAGGATCCAGATCAACGCACAGCTCCCTAAGCAATGGCACGTCAATATCAGAAAGCACCGTCCGAATGAAGGGCAGCACCGCCAGAGAATTACGAAGAGCGATCAGATCCCTTGGATTAGCGGTCTTATAGCTCACCTTGCCAAGCAGCCTCTCCAGGTCATATATGGTGCGCAGATACTCACGCAGTTCCTCCCTGTCCACGCTCTTTTTACAAAGCGCCTCCACTGCGTCCAGACGTTTTTCGATCCCCTCCCGGTCGATCAGGGGCTGTTCTATGTATTTGCGAAGCATCCGACCGCCCATGGCCGTCTTCGTGCGATCCAGAACGCCCAATAGAGACCCCTTCTTCTGTTTTTCCCGCAGGGTCTCAGTCAACTCCAGATTGCGCCTTGTAGCACTGTCGAGGAGCATGTATTTACTGGTCAGATAGGGATAGATATGGGTAAAATGGGACAGAGCCGTCTTCTGCGTCTCGTAAAGATAAGAAAGCAGAGCGCCGGCAGCGATCATTCCCACCGGAAAATCTTCGATGCCAAGCCCCTGCAGGGTATTTACCCGAAAATGCTTCATCAATGTCTTTTTACAGCCGTCCTCATCAAAATAATGAGATGCCAGAGAGTAGACAGATACATTCAGCCGGTTTTTCAGATCCTCGATATCGTATCCGCTGACGAAAAACTGTTCGTTACAGATCACCTCCGAGGGCGCGTACTTGTTGATCTCATCCTGCAGTCTGCGAATATCCTCCACTTCCGTCAGATAATAGTCTCCTGTGGTGACATCCGCCACCGAAAGTCCGATCTTTCCCGGGAAATAGGTCACACAGAGCAGATAATTGTTCTTCGTATCATCCAGCGCCTGAATATTTAAGTTCGTACCGGGTGTGACGATACGGATCACTTCCCGTTTTACGATACCCCTCGCGTTTTTGGGATCCTCCACCTGCTCGCAAATGGCCACCTTATAGCCTTTGGAAACCAGCTTATTCAAGTAACTGTCCACCGCGTGATAGGGAACGCCGCACATGGGCGCCCGCTCCGCCTGCCCGCAGCTTTTCCCCGTCAAGGTGATCTCTAATTCCCTGGATGCAGTGAGGGCATCGTCAAAGAACATCTCATAAAAGTCGCCCAGTCTGTAAAAAAGAATACAATCTTTGTACTCCTTCTTCGTTTCCAGGTACTGTTGCATCATTGGTGTCAGTTCAGCCATTGGTCGTCAACCATCTTTCCTAATCTCATATGCTTGGATTGACCCATAAAGTCAACCATGCGTCCCGTATAATAAAAGCCATGGCAGGTGTCTAATACCACCATAACAAATTTCCCCACCATTCTTCTGTCCGCTTTAAAGTGCACCAGCATATTGTTGCTGAGCCTTCCCGTCACAAAGGCCGGATCCTGCTCGTTTACCTCCTCCACCAGGGCTTCCATCACCTTTCCCTGTAAAAGAGCCGCACGCTCCTTCGCCGTATCCTGCACCACCTTCAAGAGCTTATCAAAGCCCTCCCGCACGATCTCTTCAGGCACCTGCTCCTCCATAGCTGCCGCGGGGGTGCCTGTCCTTTTGGAATAGATAAAGGTGAAGGCGTTGTCGTACTGCACACGGCGCACCACATCNATGGTCTCTTCTACATCCTCTAAAGTCTCTCCTGGGAATCCCACAATAATATCCGTGGTAATGGCCATATCGGGGATCTCGCGTCTGATCTTTTCCACCANCTCCAGATACTGCTCCTTCGTGTAGTGTCTGTTCATGGCTCTTAATATTCTGTCAGAGCCCGCCTGCAGAGGCAGATGGAGATGACGACAGATTTTTCTGGAATCCCGCATTACTTCGATCAACTCATCCGAAAGATCCTTGGGGTGTGAGGTCATAAAGCGGATCCGCTTCAGTCCCTCGATCTTTTCCACCTCTTTTAAAAGCGCGGCAAAGGTAATGGGATGTTCCAGATTTTTCCCATAGGAATTCACATTCTGACCAAGCAGCATGACTTCCACCACGCCGTCCTCCACCAGCTTCTCAATTTCCCGAAGGATCTCTTTAGGCTCCCGGCTTCTCTCCCGCCCCCGTACATAGGGCACAATACAGTAACTGCAAAAATTATTGCAGCCAAACATAATGTTAACGCCGGATTTATAGTGATATTTCCGCTTGACCGGCAGATTCTCCACAATTTCTTCNGTTTCCTTCCAGATNTCCACGATCATTTCCTGCTTCTCATACAGATCCGCAAGGAGAGNCGGAAACTGNAAAATATTATGNGTTCCGAAAATAAGATCTACGAAGCGGTAACTCTTCTTAATTTTTTCGACAACGGCCTGTTCCTGCATCATACAGCCGCAGAGAGCCACCTTTAAGTGCGGCTTCNTTTTTTTCAGGCCATTCAGGACGCCGAGACGCCCGTAGACCCGCTGATTGGCATTATCCCGCACAGTGCAGGTATTATAGANAATAAAGTCGGCTTCCTCCTCTGTCTCNGTGAGGACATAGCCGGCTCTTTCCAAAATTCCCGAAAGCTTCTCGGAATCCCTGGCGTTCATCTGACAGCCAAAGGTGACCACGCAGGCCCTCGGCTCCCGCCCCAGTTCTTTTTTTAGCTGCNCCACCGCAGTCCGGCATTTTTCTATATAAGCTTCCTGCCGTTCTGCATCTATTACATTTTCGTCCGGCAATTTATTTCCCCTTTTTCCTCATATTCAAGATTCGCAAATTTACGTTCCACTCAAACGTATCTTCTCCAAAATTCCACAACATAAACCATCTACGCACGGNGAATGCGAAGCATTTTCCAAATTTCCCAGCAACGATAACCACCCACGCGCGGAGAATGCGAANCATTCTCTAGATTNAGCGGCTTNANACGCTNAATCGNTTGCAGCACGCCACCGCCAACGCTCCCGGTCCGATATGGCAGGCTACACTTAAGGAGAGCGGATCAACATTCACATCAAAACCCGGAAACGCCTCCAGCACTTCCTCTTTCAGCTGCATAGCCGCCTTCAGATCATAGGTGTAAGCGATCTGAAGCCAGATATTATCGGCTCTGGCACCGCCNAAACGCTTCTCCATATCATTTCGGATCGCATTGATCATAATGCTCTTACCCTGCGACACTGTCCTCGCCTTCGCAAAGGCATCCAGCTTCTCGCCCTGGATCTGTAAGACCGGCTTGAGCCGAAGGATCGTACCAAGAGCCGCAGCTGCAGGCGTGATCCTGCCTCCCTTTTTCAGATAATACAGCGTATCCAGCATAATATAAATGCTNGAATTAAATTTATCCTCCTCCAGGATCTGTCGGATCTGCGCCGCATCCTTCCCCTGCTCTACGAGTGCCAGCGCATCAAGTGCCGACTGTCTCTGGGTCACGGAGATCCGCTGGTTGTTCACNACCTGTACTTTCCCATCGTAATCCTCGGCCAGCATAAGTGCGCTCTGACAGGAACCGCTCAAGCCGCTGGACATAGGAATATGCACGATCTCATCATGGGTCTTTAACAACTCATCCCAGAGATCCATCACCGCCTCCGGGCTTGGNTGACTGGTGATGACGTCCGCATTTTCGGAAAGTCTCTGNTAGAACTGCTCCTGTGTCAGCGTGATNTCTTCATAAAAGGTTTCCTCATTGATCATAAAAGGCATGGGGAGTACATANATCCCGTACTCCTTCGCCTGCGACTGGGTGATACCACTGTTACTGTCCGTTACGACTGCTATTTTCTTTGTCATGATTCTCCTCCGCCATGCGCATTCATAAATTGCCGNTTNTTGTACTTCGATAATTCNCAGATATTCCCGGCAATTTATTCATGTCGGGCGTCCGCCCTATAAAAATGAATCCACAAAATACCTTATGTGAGCAAGCTCACAACGTTATTTTGTGTCTTTATTTTTGCATGGCTGACTGTTATCAGTTTACCGTCAGATACTCCTAAAGTCAACCTCATTTATCTCACGCTGCTGCAGGTGCTTTCGCAAGGCGCTGTACTCCTCCCCGCTAAGATCTCTATCTTCCGCAAGAATCTCATCCGCCCAGTCACTGGCTTGCTGCAGGATAGCCGCATCCTGATAAATGTCTCCCAGTACAAAACGCAGATCGCCGCTTTGTCTGATCCCGAACAAATCCCCCGGCCCGCGCAGCGTCAGATCTTTACTCGCAATGTAAAAGCCGTCGTTCGATTCATTCAAGATCTTTAGCCGCTCCAAAGTCTCCGGCCGCTTGGATTTACTGATAAAGATGCAATAGGACTGCTTGTCACCGCGCCCTACCCGGCCTCTCAGCTGGTGAAGCTGCGCCAGTCCGAATCGTTCCGCATTTTCTACAAGCATAACCGTAGCATTTGGTACGTTGATGCCCACCTCGATCACCGTGGTGGATACCAGCACATCTATATCATGCGCTTCATATGCCTCCATGATACGCGTTTTTTCCGCAGGCCGCATCCTGCCGTGGAGAGAGGCCACCCGGATGACATCGGGCAATGCACTTTTCAGCTTTTTGGTGTAGGTGCCCACATCCTCCAGTTCCTCGGACTCCCCCTCCTCCACCATGGGGCAGATGACATAGACCTGCCGTCCCTGTTTCACCTCTTTTTCAATAAATTTNTAGGCAGTATTTCGATAAGAAGTATCTACCACACAGTTTTTAANGGGCAGCCTGTCCGCCGGCAATTCATCTAAGACAGAAATGTGAAGATCCCCGTAAAGAATGATCGCTAAGGTCCGGGGAATAGGCGTTGCGCTCATGACAAGCACATGCACTGTTTTTCCCCTTTGCGGGGAAAAANCACCTTTTTCCGCCAGACTCTCNCGCTGTCTGACGCCGAACCGATGCTGCTCGTCTGTGATGACCAGCGCCAGATCATGGTAGATCACCTTCTCCTGGATCAGGGCGTGGGTGCCCAGAATGATGTCCGCCTCTCCACTCTCGATCCGGGCATAAACGTCTCTGCGNTCCTTTGCCGTGACTGAACCGGTCAATAAAACGGGATGAATTTCAAGTCCATACTCCTTTTTCAACTTGAGCAGGCTTTCATAGTGCTGTCTCGCCAGAACCTCNGTGGGCGCCATCATGGCTCCCTGCCGGCCGTTTGCCGTACATAAGAGCAGCGCCAGAAAGGCCAGGATCGTCTTCCCGGAGCCCACATCCCCCTGCACCAGACGATTCATGGTATATTCAGAAGTCATATCCGCCTGAATCTCCTCCCACACCCTCTGTTGGGCGACGGTCAGACGATAAGGAAGGGCCTCTATCAGACGTCCGGTCTGCGCCACCTCGATCATGGGACGATCATTTTTGACCTGTTCATTGGCATCCCGCAATCGACGCAGCACCAGAATAAACTGAAAAAACTCNTCAAACACCAGACGTTTTCTGGCTTCCACCAGCGCATCACGCCCCTCGGGGAAATGCATCTGCTCCACGGCCTCCCGCAATCCCATAAACCCCTGCTCCCTGCGGATCTTCTCCGGCAGGGGATCCTCTGAAAAGTCCGTCAGCGCCACNGCCTGCCTGACCGCCTTAGTGATGGCATTGTTGGTCAATCCCTTTGTGGTGGAATAGCGAGGCTGCATACAATCCACCAGCTTCCCGTACTCCTCCGGCTTATAGATCCTGGCCTGCTCCATCACATACCGCTCTTTCCTGCGCTGCAGCCGTCCCCTGAAAATATAGGGAACACCGCGTTTTAAGCTGTTTTTCAGGTAAGGCATATTAAAATAAGTCATATGGAGCGTACCGCCCTCACAGGCCGCCTGAAAGGTGGTAATNGACAGNCCCTTCACATGNCTGGTCGCCACATTGCCCACAAGCTGTCCTGCCACCGCCGAAAGCTCNTCCTCCGGCGCCTGATCAAGGGCCACAGGCTCAGAAAACTGTTCGTAATCCCTGGGAAAATAGTAAACCAGCTCTTCNGCCGTAAAAATATGCAATTTCTCAAAGAGGGCGGCGGTTTTGTCACCGACGCCCTTCAAAGATCTNATATCCATAGATTACCCGTTTATTCCGCTGAAATAATATAGTAGTAGATCGGCTGTCCGCCGCACTGCAGCTCGATATCACAGTCAGGATACTTTTCACCGATCTGTTCTTTCAGCTTCTCCGCATCCTCCTCGGCNATCTCNTCCCCGTAATATATGCTGATCAACTCCTTTTCCGGGGTCATCATCGCCCCTACCATTTCAAAGGCCACTGTGGAGATCGCAGTGCCCACAGAAAGGATACCGCTGTCTCCCAGTCCCATGAAATCGCCCTGTCTGATCTCCCGCCCGTCGATGTTCGTGTCTCTCACCGCGTAGGTGACCTGCCCGGTGGCTACCTTCTGCATCTCCTCCTGCATAGTCTCCGTATTCTCCTCGATGGAAAGATCCGGCACATAGTTGATCACCGCCGTAATGCCCTGTGGCACGGTCTTGGTGGGNATCACCACGATCTTTTTGTTCTTCACAAGCGACTGGGCCTGATTAGCCGCCAGAATGATGTTCTTATTATTAGGCAGAATGAAGATCGTGTCCGCATTTACCTTATCAATGGCATTTAACATATCCTCCGTGCTGGGGTTCATGGTCTGGCCGCCCTCNATNATATAGTCTACGCCCAGTCCCTTAAAGATCTCTCCNATCCCGTCTCCCACGGAGACAGCGATAAAGCCCACATCCTTCTTCGGCCCCGGCAGATTATCCGTTTCTTCCGCTTTTTCCTCCTGCTTNGACATCTTAAAGAGCTTTTCCTGATGCTCCAGGCGCATATTGTCAATCTTCATATTGGAGAGTGCACCGTACTTTAAAGCCCGCTGGATCGCAAGACCCGGATCGTTGGTATGTACGTGCACCTTTACCACGTCCTCGTCCGCCACCACCACGATGGAATCTCCNATGGACTCCAGATAAGCCTTNAAATCCATCTCCGTCTTGATATTAAACACCTTGTTCAGCATGATGATGAACTCGGTGCAGTAGCCGAATTTGATCTCCGCGCCTGCCTGCGCCTCATAGCCCGGCGCCGGTCTGCCACCGGAAATCGTATGACTGCCCTTGTCTACTGTCAGGTCGATCTCCTTGCCAAGGTACGCATCATANGCACCCTTGAGCACTTGCATCAGGCCTTGACCGCCCGAGTCAACAACCCCTGCCTGCTTTAAGACTGGCAGCATCTCCGGCGTCCGCGTCAGTACCTCATCTGCATAGTTGATCACCTGCTCCAGAAAGGCGCTCAGATCTTCCACGCCTGCGTCCGCCAGTTCTCTCGCCTTTGTGGCGCCGCCCTTGGCCACCGTAAGNATGGTGCCCTCCTTGGGCTTCATGACCGCCTTGTAAGCCGTCTCCACCGCCTTCTCAAAGGCTGCGGCAAGCACGGGAACGGTAATTTCCTGACACTCCTTCACGCCCTTGGTAAAGCCCCGGAAAAGCTGGGACAGGATCACTCCCGAATTTCCTCTCGCTCCTCTTAAGGAACCGGAAGAAATTGCCTTACACAGAGATACCATGTCGATATCCCCCATATCATAGAGGGCTGACACCTCTCTGGCTGCCGCCATGATAGTCATCGTCATATTCGTGCCGGTGTCGCCGTCCGGCACGGGAAACACATTTAACTCATTGATCCACTCTTTTTTACTCTCCAGATTCTTTGCTCCGGCCAGGAACATTTTGGCCATCAATTTGGCATCTATCGTATTTGACTCCACCTTATCTGATCCTCCCTATTGTAAAATCTTAACCTCAGTTTGCATGGGCGTTTAGTCAATCACTCTCACACCTTCTACGAAGATATTGATCTTCTCCACTTCTATCCCGGTAAAATCCTCCACCTTGTACTTCACACTGT
Organism: Lachnospiraceae bacterium; assembly: GCA_014804385.1. Taxonomy (GTDB): domain Bacteria; phylum Bacillota; class Clostridia; order Lachnospirales; family Lachnospiraceae; genus UBA3282. Next base: position 54,104 of record JAAUZW010000005.1, read on the forward strand.
CGATCAGATTATCCGCCACTGCCAAAATACTCACACCGTAGGATACAATGATATGAAAATTGATGGTGAGTTTGTTATTGTTTAAGGAAACCTGTATGCCGCGGGTCATACTGTCCTTTTTCAGAAGCTTGACGAGTCCGTCCCTGACGCTCATACTCGCCATACCGACCACCCCGAAGCACTCCATCGCCGCATTGCCTGCNAACTGCGCGATCACNTCCTGGTCNATCGAGATATTTCCCATATGGGTATCCATTGAAGAGACTTTCATAGACTACCTCCTGTTTTATTATATATAGAATGATGCACTCATATACTCGCAAGCTCNCGCTGTCGCGCTTCCTGTCCGACTTCGCCGGTCGCTTGCTCGTTAATCGCGCCGGAAAACCAAATGCCCCTAAAGGGGCGCGCGGTTTTCCCAGGCGCTGATTATATTATAACCCGATATCCCTAAAAAAGAAACTGAAAAAAACTTATAATTTTTGCTTGCAATCTCTTCCACTTTCTGCTATTATACAAATGTTGCTTAGAGCAANTCGAGCTGCGCTCGATCTTTTTTAAATACTTCACTTGTTAGGAGGTGCAAAGATGGCTAAATGTGATATTTGTGGTAAAGGCGCTCATTTCGGAAATAACGTCAGCCATTCTCATAGAAGATCTAATCGGATTTGGAAATCCAACATTCAGAACGTAAAGTGCAAGGTGAATGGCGCAAGCAAAAAGCTTCATGTGTGCACACGTTGCCTTAGATCCGGCAAAGTAGAGCGCGCATAATCTGTTTCTTTGATAAGAGCGAGTGAAAAGGGTGTTGCGAAATAACTTTTTAGTTATTTGCAGCACCTTCTTTTTTTACTCTTTTCTTATAGCATAAACTCTTTCTATTTCATAAGATGCCTTATCACCCGCGCAAATTCCGCCTCGTCTATCTCCGCCTGAGAAAATCCTGCCCGCTCCAATATCCGGATGCACTCGGACATTTCTTTTTCATCCGCTTCCCAGAATCCCTGATCTAAAAGCCAGTCGAGCTGCTCTTCGTAGTTGACTTTTTCAGTCAACCTCCGATTTCTTCTGCTGATCTTCCGAAGATACTCCTGATAGCGCATGATCAGTTTTTCATTTCTGTCCGCTTTTCTGTAACGATAATTTCTTACCANTCTGATTACNATCTGCCGTCCCANGAATAAGGCGGCAAACGCACCCACTAACAGCCAGATCACCCGTCCCAGCAACTGCCTGGTCTCCTCATCCAGTGTGATCCCCGTCTGNTCTCCTTCGTCCGCAGCTTCTTCCGCCGCCTCATCCTGATTGCCGCCAAGGAAATCCAGCAGCCGCTGCCATACGCTTTCACCGGTTTCTTCCTCCTCGTCCGATGCCGGCGTCACTTCCACGACCTGCCAGCCGAGCGCTTCATCATAGATTTCCACCCATGCATGAGCGTTAGCGTCGGTGGCGTCAACAGATACCACCGCTTCGACGCCCAGAGGAGAATATCCCTCGTAATATTCTTCGTACCGTGCCTCCTCCAGCCGCGTGCCTTCTCCGAAAATATCCGTCGGATCAATAGCGTAGCCTTCCACATACCTTGCCGGAATGCCGAGATACCGGAAGATCAAGGTAGCAGCGCTGGCAAAATGGGCACAGTACCCCCTCCGGTTCTCTTCCAGAAAATAATTCACAAAATCTTGACTGTAAGGNGTCAGCCCGGGACGGAGCGTGTAAGGAATGTTATCCTGATAATACTGCGTCAATCCGGATACGATCTGTGCCGTACTCATAGTTTCTCCGGAAAGTCCCGCTTCTTCACAGAAAGCGGCGATCACTTCCCGATTCGCTTCCGGTACTACGAGCCACTCTTCCATCCACTTTTCTTCTGTCCCCGCCAGTGCCTCACGCGATACCCTCGGATAATAGGTATATTCTTTGGTCTGCCCCGGATAGATCTGTATATCGGTATCTTCCGAGTAATAGGGCAGATAAGCTCCCGCCGCAGCCGCCACATTGGTAATTTTCATGATACCTCTTGCCGTATGCTCCCTGCCCGCTTCATACTGTTCCTTCATTCGCAGGACGGTATTGTCCGTATCATCCATTTCAAACCCGTATCGTTCCATCTCAACTCTGTATTCATCCGCCAGACGGCTCCACCGGTTAGTGTAAGGAAGGTAGAGTCCGCCCGTAAAAAATTTNAAATAGAGCCGTTCTTCACTGTAAGGCGCAAATTCCACTCTCAAGTCCGTCTCAAAATCCAGGCGGACNGAGCTGACGCCACCCAGGGTACCGCTTGTCAGACCACCCGTATTCTGATAAAAATTGAACAGCCCTATCAGACCTGAAAAAGAAATGTTCTCTACCGTGTCCATCGTTTTCTTTTTCAATCCGCTCGGAATATGAGACGCCTGAAACTGTTCTTTCGGATAAATAATTTCCATTAGCGAAACCGTCAAAAAACANATCAGNAATACGGCCGCCAGACCGGCCGCAAGCGTACGGCCGGCATACACGTAGGAAATTGTCTCCTTTTTAAAAACGCTTCTCTGAAATTCATACTTTGCATTGCCTTGTCGCAGCTGATAATGTCCCCCACAACGAATGATATACGCCGTCAGCAGGCCGCCCAGATACATGGCAATATACAATCCGTCCGGCTCCAGTTCCAAATACATCGGCATGAGCAGCATTCCGACGCCCACAAAAATTGCCATAAAGTAACGCATCCGACGTGAAATCAACACATTCATCAAAATGCAGCATATACAGCCGATAAAACACATGGAGATTGAGACTGCCAGATATCGGTTCCCAACCTGCTCCCCATAATTTCTCATCACGTTTCTGCCGAAAAAGTCAGAAATTTGCTCCGCCATATCATTTGCCACGGCATAAAAACCGCTGTTAATATAACGGCTCAACCCGTTTCCACTGACAAGCAGCAACACTAACAGCATAATATAACCAATATTTTCCCATATCTTATGATAGTACAGCATAGAGCAAAACACGGCCGTGAACAGAACGACAATATGCACTGCCCAGGAGGCATATTCCACCTGCAAAGAGGAGAGAAAACAGCCNATACCNCCCATGACGATCAAATAGACCAGAATGCCCTTAAGCAGCAATGTATACACCCGGTTTTCCTCCTGGCCGCTGTCCTCAAGCTTCAGGATCATGCCGTCCGCCAGAAATATTTTTTCTTCTTTCTGTTGGCGTTTTCTCCCTTTAATCATTTTCGCGCATCTCCACCTTTAACGCTCCATCCTGTCCTCCGATCGAGAGATAGGATTTCAAAAATGGGTAACAATTTCTCATATAAGATTCCAATTCATCGCTGACTCTTNCGGTCAATGACATCTGATAGATGCCACAGAAAGCNTCCTTCACTTCATCCTCTGTGCCGCAGCGGTATTCCTCAAAAGAAAAAGCCGCCTGATTCCAGCACAAAAAGCATACCGGCAGGCTTTGCCGTATAAAGTTCTTCCCAAGNCAATATGCCGCCTCCAATATGCTCTGCGCCTGTATCGTGTCCGCTGTCAGTGANAGCAGCAGCACCATCTCGCTGCCCGCTACCGCCACACGCTCTTTCACCATAAGCGTTTCCNGCTTCGCCGACAGCTTCCAATGGATATCCCGGATNCTGTCACCAGGAATATATTCCCGGATATCGCTCACCTCCGCAAAATCGCTTCCCTTGCTCCTGCTCTCCTCCGTTTCCGCCGCTTTGCCTTCCCATCCTGTGATATCTATCTCCTGCGCCAACTTTCCGTCAGGCAGCACATACACCTCGCAGGACAATCCGATCTTTTTCCGGCAGGTAACCAGTCCCATGATATCCTGTAAGAGCATAGTATCGCTCTGCACCGAAAATCTCCCCAGTTCCACTATCTGGACCGGCATCCTCAGAATACTCGTCCCATGCAGGCTGACGGGCATAACAGCCGTAAATTCCGATGTATGCTCCAGAAAGGTATTAGATACCGTAAGCTGCATCTGGCTGTGCAGCGCCATGTACCAGACNGTATTCTGCCAGGAAAGCTCCAAGAGGACTTCTTCCCCTTTCACCAGCCGCATTTGCCCGGTTCCCAGCTTCGGAGAAAGCCGCCTTCCCAGATACACCAGTCCCACCACAGAAATGATCGGCAGAATGATCAGGATCATTGCCGTCATCCATAAAAAATAGCTTTGCAGCACACTATACAGAAAAATATCCAAAGTCAATAGTAACAGATAATTGACCATTCGAAGCGGACGTATCCGGTACTGGTTTTCTTTTTCCATCTGGCACCTCTTCTCATACGGATCAACTGCGCGGACTTTTCACCTCAACAAACAATTCCTGTAAACAGTGATATATCGTTTTCCCTTCCGCTCGCGCTCTTGCGCTGAGTTTTACACGGTGTCCCAGCACATCCGCAAGCACATTCTGCACATCCTGGGCCGTCACAAAATCTCTTCCGGAAAGAACCGCCATAGCCCTCGACATACGAAGCAGCGCAATACTTGCCCGCGGGCTTGCCCCCATGGAAAACAGCGGATTGTTTCTGGTCTTTTCTACCAGCGATACCATATATTCATAGACGGCGTCATGGACAAAAACCTTCTCCGTCGCCTGACATATGTTCCGAAATTCTTCCAATGAAATTACCTGGCGAAGAGAATCCACTCTGTTCCATACCTCGCCCTTTAACATGGCTATCGCATCCCCGTGCTCCGGATATCCCATAGACAGGCAGACCAGAAACCGGTCCAGCTGGGATTCCGGTAACATCTGCGTTCCGGAAGATCCGGTCGGATTCTGCGTTGCAATCACGATAAAAGGATCCGGCAGTTTTCTTGTTTCTCCCTCCACACTCGCCTGACGCTCCTCCATGACCTCCAAAAGCGCCGACTGTGTTTTCGGGGAAGTCCGGTTTATTTCATCCGCCAAAAACAGATTGCAGAAAACCGACCCCTTACGAAATTCAAATTCTCTGCTTTGATTATTATACATGGAAAAGCCCAGAATATCGCTGGGCAGAACATCCGGCGTAAACTGCACACGATGATACTCTAAAGAAAGCACCCTTGCAAAAGTGGTCGCCAGCGTGGTCTTGCCCACTCCCGGAATATCCTCCATCAGGATGTGTCCGCCGCCGATCATCGCCGCAAGCACTTTCCGGACTACCTCCTCTTTTCCTTTGATGACAAGATTCACTTCGTCCTGAATATTCTGCAATATTTCCTGATACATCGAATTTTCCTCCATAAGTTTTACTCTTACGATATTATAAAGCAACTCAGACTTTGCACTTAAATAAGTCGAATTATATCATAAAACAAGCAGAATGATAAGCAGATTTCAAAACCTATCAAAAAACTATTACACATCTGAATTGTAACTCTAGATTTCATATGTAAAATTTAAATAGCGAAAGTAATTTTTATCTTTTATATGCAATATTTATTATTTAATTGCAAAATATATTTGACATTCATTTGCAGCAGTGCTATCATACAACATATACCACAGATGAAGCATATGATTCTGCAAGAAGCAGAGGATTAGGCGTATCATCCTGTAAACACACACCGGATTCCGGAGAAAGGAGAGACCCCGCCTATCATGAAGAACCTGAAATTAAAATTTGCCCGTATGGAAAAGGATATTTCCCAGACCGAGCTGGCAAACCGTGTCGGCGTCACCAGACAGACCATCGGTATGGTGGAATCCGGAGATTATAACCCGACCTTGAAGCTGTGTATTCAGATCTGTAAAGAACTTGACAAGACATTGAATGACCTGTTCTGGGAGGAAGAAAGCGGATAACATCTGCTGTAGACAATCGATAAAACGAGAAATATTTAATTGGAGGATCATAGCAATGAAATGGTTTCAGAAAAATAATTTAGATGAAATGCAGGAATTGAAACTGTTAAAAATCGAGAGCAGAGGCTATTGGATCGGCTTTTTAGGACTGTTTCTGTCCATCGCAGTGCAGGCGTTTCTGTATGGCCCGGAAAATGCGGGCGAGATGCTTGTCGGTGAATTTATTGTATTTCTGTGCATGGGTCTTTATCTCGCAGGCGGCTGCCTTCGCAACGGGATCTGGGACAGGCACCTTCAGGCGACTCCGGCAGTCAATATCGGCTTCAGCATACTCGCCGCAGCACTGACAGCCCTGTTCAATGCCATAGTATCATACCGCAACTATCAGGATCTATATACGGCGTGTGCCGTCTTTGTCATTTACTTCTTCATGCTCAGCGTGATGCTTTCCGTCATGCTCTGCATCTGTTCTGCTCTCTATCACCGGAGAAAAAAGCGTCTTGAAGAGACGTATGACGATGATAAGAACTAAGTTTATACTTACACAAAAATAACATGATAAAGGAGAAAACCATGGAAACAAAAGCTTACAAAAAAGAATTCTCAAGTATCGGTATCCGCATGCTCATCAGCACGGTACTTATCCTTCTGCTTCAGGTCGGTGCACAGAAGCTGGCACTCTCTGTCTTCCCTCAGTGGGAGGATAATTTCACGATCCTTTTGGCCGTTACCATGCTGCCGCTCTATCTTCTGGGCTTTCCGATCACCTTTCTTCTGATGCGAAACAAGGAAGTGCCCGCCATCGAAAAACATCCCATGAAAGCGGGACAGCTCGTGATCGCCTTCTTGATGCTCTATGGCATTATGATCATCGGAAACCTGATCGGTCTTGCTTTCACTGCGGGCATCGGTGTGCTCAAGGGCGCTCCTGTGCAAAATGCGATGCTCAATGTGATAACCGGAGGATCGCTCTGGGTCACCGCCATCTTTACAGTGTTGTGCGCCCCAATCTATGAAGAGTTTCTGTTCCGCAAACTGATCTGCGACAAGGTCATAAAGTACGGTGAAGGATGTGCGGTGGTGCTCTCCGGCCTGGTGTTCGGCCTGTTCCACATGAATTTTAACCAGTTTTTCTACGCCTTCTTTCTGGGCTGCTTTCTGGCCTTCCTCTATGTGAAGACCGGAAACCTCAAATACACGATCCTGCTGCACATGATCCTGAACTTCTTCGGAAGTGTTCTGGGCAGCATCATTCTGACTCTGGATCAGACTAAGTCCTACACCACGATCATCTCCGCCGTTTATTCCCTATGCATCTGTGCTATCGGAATCGCGGGTATCGTCCTGCTCATTATAAAACGCCATGAATTGATTCTGGAACCGGGCGAAATCGTACTGGAAAAAGGACAGCGTTTCAAGACCTTGATCCTGAACCCAGGGATGATTCTGTACTGCCTCGTCCTCTTTCTGATCATGCTCGCGCAGGCCTTTCTGGTATAAATGATCAGCCTCTTTGGTTCTTATCGCAATCCTGCAAAAAAAGGAGCATCAAACCGCGATGCTCCTTTGTCTTTTCCTATTATTTCCATGCCTGTTCCTATGCCTGCCTGTACTTCTCATACTCTCTTTTCAGATTCTCGTATTCCCTGTTGATTCTCTGGATCATTTCCGTATCTCCTGCAAGATTATCGGGATGAAAGATCTTGGACAGATCCTTATAACGTTTTTTGAGGGTCAGCGGACTTTTTACCCCGTGAAAGAATATACTTACATCCGAAAAGTTCTCATAAATACCGCTCTCCTCTATGAGTTCCTTCTCCGCCGATACTCTGGCCTGATCCTTTTCCAGCCGTCTGCGATCCAGATCCAGCTTCCGGAAACCTTCCTTTATGATCTCCAGTTTCTCATCAACGAGCTGACTGTCTTTCAGGATCCGTTCCCGCTCCGCGCTCATCTTGCGGTTTATCTCTTTCATTTCCGTCTGAAACTGCTTTTTCTCCTGCGTGAATTTCTCCTGCTTTTCCTTAAGCTCCGTCTCCGCTGTCACCAGTCTGATATTTTCCCGAAAAAGCCATGCCTTCAACTCCTGCAGCGATTCTTCCGTCAGTGTCTCATCTGCAAGTATTTCTTCTATGTTCTCCATCTTATGCCTCATTATATCATATTCTCATATGCCAATACACAAAAACATTCCAGAAAGAATTACGAAGTAATTCTTTGGTCGCAGGATGCTGATCCTGCGACGATTATCTCTTAATCACAACAAAAAAAACTATATCCGATCAGCACAAGCAGTACGATCAATATCAGACCCAAAAACCGGTTCACCAAAAAAAGCATGATCAACATACCGGCCGCCACACAAAGCGCCACAAATCCAATCATTTTTTTCATAGGCTTCCTCTGCTTATGCTCTTATGACATTATATGTCGAAAATCCGAAAAAGTGTCCTCTACTTCTCCTCCTCCGGAAAAGCGATATCCACCGCTGTGTCATCCGCAAGCATTTCTTCCTTGGGAGCAGTAAACTTCTCCACGATATCCGGGATCATGTCAAGCACCTTGGTGACAGTATCCTGATTCTTGATATTGACTAATTTGGTCGTTCCGTTTTTGATCACAAGCACGGCGCTGGGCGTCATTTTGGCGGAAAACCCACCGCCGCCGCCGTTTTTCTTATCCGCGGCGGTCGCACCTGCGCCTACGCCGAAGCTTACATCCACCAGAGGCAGGATTATGGTATCTCCCACCTGCGTGGCATCTCCCACCACCGTCTTCGTGCCGATCACGGCATTCATCCCTTTCATCAGGGAATCTATCACACCGCTAAAATTATTCTCAGCCATTTACACTGCCTCCTTTTTCAATAGTCTGAACAGTTTTTTCACATTTTCATTAAAGTAGATCTTCACACATACATATAACAGGGTAATGCCATAAATCCTGCCCTTCATAAAAATACGGCCTTCCAGGCGTTTCTGTTCAAAATCACCCACAACGTTTATATGCCCACCCAATACCGGATAAAGCATACCGCTGACCGCCAGAATCTGTCCCGTAGCTGCCGGATCGTCCATTCCCACTACAAGATCCGCCTCAAAAGTCCCCGGCAGGATTCCCTTCATAAGCCTGCAAAGCTCTTTTTTACACAAAACAAAAGTGTTTTGGAACACATCACTTTTTACTACATCGCTATAATACTGTATGTCATCCCATACCGCTTTTATTTTATCACAGATATTTCGGATTGTGTATTGTATATTTTGAATGAATTTTTGGATCTTCTCCCACATTGCACGCAGCTTATGGACAAAATTCCGTGGCTTTATCGCTTCTGCCGCCTTTGTAAAACCGGTATTTTGCTCTGTTTCCCGATCCTTTATTTTGACTGTGATCCGCGGGATATCTTCCCCGCCTTTTTCATCGCGTGCCTGCTTCGATTTCCCTGTCTCCCCAATATTCTCCTTCTCTTGTCCCGCCTCAACTTTTTCTTTCTTCTCTACTATCTCTTCTGGCTTTTTTTCTTTTTCTTTTACTTTCTCTTCCTGCTTTTCTTCTTCCCGCTTCTCTTCCCGCTTCTCTTCCCGCTTTTCTTTCTTCTTCCGCTTTCCCGCCTTTTTCTTCTCTTTTCGCGGCAATCGGAATATCGGGATAAACAGAAGCCGTACGCGCAGATAAAATTCTGTGGAATACCGTACCAGTATATTTATAAAATGTATCAGCCAGGTGACTTTTGCACTTATCACCACCGGCGGCTCATTCTCCCCCTCTTTTCTGGCAATCTCGATCCGATAGCGGACAGGTACAAAAAGAATGCATAAAAGCATTAATATAATCGTTCCCAGAATACAGAGAATTATGATCCCTATGATCTTTAACAGCAATAGCAGAATATGTAGCATTTCTTCTCCAAATACCTTTTTACAGGTGTCATCTTTTTCTTATCCTTGAAAACTTTCCGGATCCGTCCGGGACAGATATTCCACCAGCGATACCCGACCGGTAGCCGCAAGAGTCTCCGCCGCGATCTGCTCTATCAGTGCAAATGCCTCCTCCTTATCGTTCGCAAGTCCCACAATACAGGCGGGGGGATATTCCTTATAATACCACTGCGTAAGCATCAGACTGTGATAGATGGAAAGAGAGTCCGTCTCCTTGTCGAAGGCGATCACATAAAACTTCGACGGCTTTTTGTGCTTTTTCAGCTTCTTTATGAGCCTTTCCGGCTTTTTTACAGTGTCTCCCACATAAAGATTTTTATATACTTTCATACAGAAATACTGCACTCCCTGTGCGATCTTATCGAACAATTCGCAGTGTACATTCGGAAGCCTGCGGATTCCTCATTCAAAGGCATTCGCCCTATACTTCCGCNGCCTGAAAAAGCTGTCAGCAAGCTGCCATTTTTTCATCTTACGTCTGCACACTGCTCATTGCTCATTGCTCATTGCTCATTGCTCATTGCTCATTGCTCACGGATATTATACCATGTAAATGCCACATCGTAAAACATTTAAAAGAATTACTCGCGACGAATCACATCTGCTTCCTGACGATCCCGTACTCATCCTCCTGCTGATAAAATGAGCATTCAAAGTTACCGCCCGAAAGGAAACGACTCATCTCATCCTCATCCAGATCCACCATACAAACATAATACTCGTAGTCCTCGTCATACTGATAGTTGCTGCATGTGTCACAAATACTCATTTTTCCTCTTTCCGGGCACATTGGTCCCCAATAAAAGATTGACTTCTCCGNCAGAAGTTTTATACTATATAGCAGAAGTTACTACTATATCTGTACATAATTTTACGAAACTGGTTTTTTACTACAATATCTGGTAAGGTCTGCTTTCTTTGNACAGNCAGGCCGGAATGGAGGAANCTTATGAAAGATGTGGCCCGCATGACGCTGGAAAACGGCATGGTAATCGGCGAAGACATCTACAACTATCAAAACGAACTGATCTTTCCGAAGGACACGGTGGTCGATGAGAAAGTAATCAAAAAGCTGTCCCGTCACTCCATCATCTGTGTTCCCATCAAGGANGAAATCGACTTCGCCACCACCCACTTTGAAAAAGTACGTCTGAGCAAAGAATTTAAAACCTTCCAGCTCACCTACAATAACTGTATGCCCATCTANGCAAAGCTGATGAACCGCTTTGTAGAGACCGGCGTGTGGAAAAGCACCAGCCAGCTTAATGATATCTACTTAAAGCTCACAGCCTGTGCCGGAAACGGGGAAACACTTTTGGATTTTCTTTACAATATGCTTCCCAGAGAGGACACCATGACCCACGCCCACTGCTTAAACTCCGCCCTGATCGCCGGTGTTTTCGGCACCTGGTGGGGGCTTCCTGAAGAGGATGTGGTGGTGTTGATCCAGTGCGGTTTCTTTTATGACATCGGAAAGCTCNGGCTNCCTCAAGAGCTTTTATGGAAATCCGATAAGCTGACAGACCTGGAATACACCAAATTAAAAACCCACACCATGCTGGGTTTCGAGCTGTTAAAGGACCAGACTGAGATTGACGAACAAGTGATCAAGGCGACCCTCATGCACCACGAACGCTGCGACGGCTCTGGCTATCCCTCCAAACTGCGGGGCGATAAGATCAATATCTTTGCCAAGTATATNGCCGTCATAGACGCCTATGAGGCCATGACCTCCATCCGCACCTACAGGCAGTCCCTGCATCCCTTTCAGATCATCGAAAACTTTGAGCGGGACGGCTACGAAAAATACGACAAGGAAATCCTGCAGCCTATCCTCTACCACATTGCTGCCACACAGCTTAACTTTATGGTGCGCTTAAGCAACGATGAGGAGGCCCGTGTCATGAACATCAATAAGGATAACCTTTCCAGACCTCTTTTACAGCGGGAGGATGGCAGTCTCATTGACCTCTCCTCCAAACCGGATCTTGCGATAACNGCTATCTATTAAGNATCGCTGCATCCAGAATCCGCTTCGCCACGGGCACGGCATAATCGCCGCCGCTGCCCGCTCCCTCTATGATGATCGTCACGCACACCTGGGGATCTTCCACCGGCGCAAAGCCCGTAAACCAGGCGTGCGAATCTGTCTTGACACTGTTATATTCCGCAGATCCTGTCTTGCCGGCAGCCGTGTAGGAAAGCCCGGAAAGCTTTGTACCCGTGCCGTTCTCCACCACCTCAGTCATCAATTCCTTCATGATCTGCGATTCCTGTTCGCTTATCAGACGCTTGTAGGAATTCGGAGAATACTGTTTGACCACCGCCTTTTCCTGGGTTTCCACCCGTTCCACCAGATAGGGCTTCATCAGCATTCCATCGTTGGCAATGGCACAGGTGATCATATTCAAATGCAGNGGTGTGATCTGGGTTGCCCCCTGTCCGATGGCTGCCTGCATCACATCAGCATCCGAACTATCCTCTCCCATGGAAAGCCTGCTTTGATTATAAGANAANTCCACCTTCANNTCCTGATTNAACAGCAGCNCNTCTATGGTATCTCCAAACTTTTTCCNNTNTNACTCCAGTCCAATGCTGGCAAAGGCCGAATTACAGGACTTTGCGAACGCCTTCGTAAAATCCTCTCCGCCGTGGGCAATNCCATGATAACAGTTAATGCGCTCCTCCCCGTGGGTAAAGCTGCCGTTGCACTGAAATCCAAACTGACTATATGAGTCAATATTCTCTCTGATATATTCTAACGCTGTCACGATCTTAAAAGTAGAGCCGGGCGGATACAGACCCTGTGTCGCCCTGTTTAACAGCACGCTGCTCTCNTTATCCGAAATGAGGTCATCCCAGATCACCTCAATTTCATTGGGATCAAAGTCCGGCTTCGACACCATAGCCAAGATCCGCCCCGTGGAGGGCTCCGACACAATGACCGCCCCCTTGTATACTCCCAGCGAATCGTATGCNATCTGCTGTAAGTNCACATCCAGCGTAGTCACCACGCTGTCTCCCGGATATTTTTGGCCCGCCATATCGTCTGACACCTTCTCGGAAAGGCTGGTATTGGAGTTGATCAGATAATAGTTCGCCGACGCCTCTATGCCGAACTTTCCGTTGGAGGCATACCCCACCACATGGGAAAACATATTGGCATAAGGATACACTCTGGTCTCCTCTCCCTCCTCATCTGTTTCCGTCATGGCAAGNGCCTGTCCGCCTGAGGCATAGATCGTTCCTCTGCTGTTCTGNGCGATCAGGATCTCCTGTCTTGTGTTATAGCTGTTATTGAGAAGCGTCTGCTTGTGGGTCACCGCATAGTAACAGGTGTAGCCCATCATCACAAAAAACAAGGCCACAAAGGCATAAGTGACCGCTAAAACCTGGCGGTTACGTTTCTTCTTCGTCTTCTCGCTCTTCCTCTGCGTATACTGCTCTTCGCTCTCTCTTGACCGTATTTTTTCGCTTTTTGTTTTTGGCACGTCTGTCTCCTTCATCCCGCCTGATAATATANAGTCCCTCTATGATAAAGAACATAATCAGCGTAGTAAGCACTGAGCTGCCGCCGTAGCTGATAAACGGCAGCGTCACACCCGTCATGGGAATGAATTTTGTTCCGCCGCCCACTGTCAGAAACACCTGAAAGATATAAGTAACACCTAGCCCGAATGCGATCAGCCGGTAAAACCTATCCTGGAGCTTCAAGGCTATGTTCATGCACATAATAAAGCTGCTGATACAGATCAGAAGCAGACACATGGAAAAAAGGAGCCCCAACTCCTCCGCCACCGCTGAAAATACAAAATCCGCCTCCACCAACGGNATCGCCGTGGGATCCCCCCGGAACAGCCCAAGCCCGAACCATCCGCCGCTGCTGATCCCGAAAAGGGACTGGGTAACCTGATACCCCGCATCGTCAATACAACTGAAGGGATCCCGCCATGCCTGTACCCGGACCTGCACATGACTGAAAAGCCGGTAAGCCATAATTGCCGCACCACAACCGCCTGCCACTCCCAAAAACAGATAAATCGCCTTACCTGTGGCAATAAACGTCATAAGCACATAGACGATAAAAAAGATCAGCGCACTGCCCAGATCCCTGGATGCCACCAAAATCAGCACATGAATGCCCGCCAGCACTGCCGTCACTACAACCCGTTTAAAATCCCATGACTCGCTGAATGCACTGGCCAGGAAAAAAACAAACAGGATCTTTACAAACTCTGAGGGCTGAAAGGTAACGCCCGCCAAAGAATAAGAAATCTTAGATCCGTAGGTAACGGAACCCAAAATCAGCACGATCCCCAACGCCACGATCCCCACCCCCGCATAGATCCATGTCAGACTCTTTAAAAACTTCAGATTGCGGATAAAAAAGGGAATCGCCATACCGATGATGATCGACGATGTCACGATAAAAAACTGCTTGATCGCGCGCTCGTAAGAAAGCCTGGTGAGGATCACAAACCCGATGCTGAGGAGCATGCACATATTATTGATGATCAACATGTTACCCTTTGGATAGATCATCCGAAAGAGCATGACCGTGGAAAATAACAAAATCTGCTGAAACACATAAAAGAGCAGATACTCAATCTTACCTGTCTCAAAGCAAATCACCAGAAAGCATGAAAAATGCACCAGAAACATCCACAGATTCTGGCGGATATAGCCGCCCCGCCGCCGCTCCTCATCCGAAAAGCGAAATACCAAAAAGCATTCCAGCGTATAGCAGGCGATAAACAGGGTGATAAAATATTTAGAAAGCTCTGTGATATACAGCTCCATATAACTTGTTTCCCTTTACTCGATACCTCTCTTACAGTGTCCCGTTGTGTAATCTGCAAAGGGGTACTCCCCCTTTAATATCTTTTGGCACTGAGAGCCGTCCTCCAGTACAAAATCATAACGCAGCGCCGATGCGTTGATCCTCTCCCGCTCCTTACCTGCCATGTGCAGGGAATACGGCACAGCATTATATATGACATTATAGCAGTGTTCGCAATTTAACACCACAGGAAAAAGTGCGCCCTGACGATCCTTTAAGGAAAGTCTTCTGTCATTATCTTCCCCGGCAAGACAGCGATCCGCCGTCTTTTGCAGGCAGTTTGCCGTGATCATCATGGGAATCCTGCTGTAAGCGATCTGATTCACCTGAAGTCCCAATCTACGCGCTGCCTTTGTCAAATGGGAAGCCTCTCCCGCATTCAGTTCATAGGGCAGAGTGATCTCCTGGCAGTATGTCCGTAAAAAGGATGCCGCTTCCCCATTAAAACAATACAGACCCGCATCCGCGATGATCCTGTCAGTGAAAGAAGCTCCCTCCTCTTTTTCTGCAAGCGTCCGCACATAGGACAGGCTCTCCAGATTGCGGACGAGCACGCCGGAAAAACACTTTTCATTCTCTCTAAGCAGCGACTCAAGGCGCTCCAGATAACACTCATCACGATCCCGCAAAATGTAGGGAAGCGCCAGATAATAACAGTGCTGATCCTGCCTATCCAAATAAGACTCTATCCTGTCAGGCTCCGTCAAAAGCAGATCGCTTTCCAGATAAATACGCCTGCAATCCGCTTCCGCCACAGCCNCCAGCTGTTCATAAGTGGTGACCAGACAATCTATGACGGGCTGTGCCCTGCGATGTGTCCCGGGCGCGTCCTCCTGTGAAATCAGAGCCGAGTCCGACATGGACACCCGGGCATTTTTTGTTGACTGATCTGGTCGATTGCATTCATCCCTTTTTGAGGCGTCCATTGTCGGATCATTTTCTCTCCTCGCCGCGATAACAGCCTGTTCCAGACGCTCCACCGCCTCCCGGCGCAGCAGATTCAGCGCNTTAACCGGTACAAACCCGTCTCCTTCCAGACAGACTTCACAGTCTGTCACTTTCAGAAGGCTTTCTCCTGTCTTACACAACTGCTTTTTGACATCATCCTCCGTCAAAGGCGCATTTCTGGCCGACTGCACAATCTCCCCTGCAACCTCCACCTCGACCGATGCCCTGTCTTCCTTCCTTCTGTCTGCATCTGCCCCGCCGAACAAGGTCGCCTCTTCCCCCTGCACCCGACACATTTTAAGCCGCAGGGGCTCTCCCACCCGCACCGTTGCCTGGATCCGCACCGGCATTTTTTCAGGCTCGCGGAGATAGTCTGCTCTCACCTGGGTAAGCAAAACCTCGTCACTGCCCTGATAACCTGGCTTTTCCAGAGTGATCATCTCTCTTCCGCCTTGCCGCTCATAATATCCGGTCTGAATCTCACTGCGGATATAAAGGCCGCGAAGCTTGTCCATGTCAGCCGGATCTACACGGTATCCTGCCGCTCCCTTCTGATAATACAGATCAATGTACTTTCGGTAGATCGCCGTAACACCCGCCGCATACTCCGGCCGTTTCATCCGCCCCTCGATCTTAAAGGAGTCGATCCCGGCGTCGATCAGCGCCGGCAGATACTCCAGCGTACACATATCTTTCAGACTTAAAGGATATCCCTCTCCTGAAATCCGCTTTTTCCCGTCATAGATCTCATAAGGCAGGCGACAGGGCTGGGCACAGCGCCCTCTGTTGCCGCTCCTGCCTCCCAGCATACTGCTGAAAAGGCACTGTCCGGAATAACAATAGCACATGGCTCCGTGAATAAAACACTCCACCGCCATACCGGTCTGAGCCTTGATCTGCCGCACCTCTTCCAGCGAAAGCTCTCTGGCAGGCACGATACGCACTGCACCCTGCTCCTGTAAAAAAGCCGCCCCACGCTTCCCCGTCACCGTCATCTGGGTACTGCCGTGCAAAGGCAGATTCGGAAAACGCTCTTTTATATAGTGAAGCACGCCCAGATCCTGTACGATCACACCGTCCAGCCCCGCCTCATAAAAAGGTGACAGATAATCAGAAAGCCCGGCAAGTTCTCGTTCTTTTAAGAGAGTATTCACCGTAAGATAGATTTTTTTACCATAAAAATGGGCGATATGAAGCGCACGGCAGATCTCTTCCGTATCCAGATTTTCCGCATATGCCCGGGCGCCAAAACGATCGCCGCCCAGATACACTGCATCCGCTCCGGCATTCAGCGCTCCCAAAAAGGCTTCATAGCTGCCAGCCGGCGCCAACAGTTCCACAAACTCATTCATAGTTATCACTCCGAACTGAATCCGAAAAAAGCCAGGCCTCTTGAGCCTGGCTTCCGTCTATTTTTTCCGTTCTTTCAATTCTGTTTCCATGCGAACGATCTCTTTTGCATTTTCATTCGCCTGTTCCTGCAGCTCCTGCACTTTTTTCTCAGTTGTTTCCAGCTTCATCTGTGCAGCGATCAGATCATGCTTTAAATTATACACCTCGTCATTTTTATTTTTCAAATCTTCTTCCAGGATGCTGATCTGCTTTTTGGCCTTAAAGTAATCATCCGCTATGTTTAACTGTAACAGCACATTCTGTATATCCATGGGTTGTCTTTTAAAGCTGTCATTTCCGTTATACTCAGCTATCTTATTGTTAATGTAGGAAGCCACTTTCTGCAGGTACTCTTCACTTTCATTCCCACTCAGCGTAAAAACCTTACCGGCGATGATCACTTCCGTATCTGTTTTGATTGCCATGAACGCCTCTCCCTTACCGTACATTACAGTACCACAATTTTATTATATCTGTCTCAGGTGGGAATTTCAAGCCCAAAATGCCGATAGGCCAAATCCGTGACCATCCGTCCTCTCGGCGTGCGGTTGAGCAGACCGTTCTGGATCAGATAAGGCTCATACACATCCTCTATCGTTCCGGCATCCTCTCCGATGGCAGCCGCCAGCGTTTCCAGCCCTACGGGGCCGCCCTTAAACTTTTCTATCATGGTGCCCAGGATGTTGCGATCCACATGATCTAAGCCCAGCCGGTCCACATCCATCAGATCAAGGGCCGTCCGTGCTACGTCCTCCGTGATCGCTCCGTCATATTTTACCTGAGCGAAATCCCGCACACGCTTCAAAATGCGGTTAGCCAGCCGGGGCGTTCCACGGCTTCTTCTAGCCAGCTCCACCGCGCCCTTCTCATCGATCTCCACCCCCAGCTTTCCCGCCGACTGTCTTATGATAACCGTGAGTTCCTCCACTGTGTAAAATTCCAGCCGGTGGATCATACCGAAACGATCCCGCAAGGGCGCTGTGAGAAGCCCCGCCCTGGTGGTGGCGCCCACCAAAGTAAAATGCGGCAGATCCAGGCGGATGGAACGGGCCGTAGCCCCTTTGCCGATCATGATATCAATGGCATAGTCCTCCATGGCGGGGTACAAAACCTCCTCCACCTGGCGGTTCAATCTGTGAATCTCGTCCACAAAGAGAAGATCTCCCTCCTGCAGATTGTTTAAGATTGCTGCCATCTCTCCCGGCTTCTCGATGGCCGGGCCGCTGGTGACCTTCATGTGTACCCCCATCTCATTGGCAATGATGCCGGCCAGGGTCGTCTTGCCAAGTCCGGGCGGGCCATAAAAAAGAACATGATCCAATGCATCTCCGCGTTGTTTCGCCGCCTCAATGTAAATCTTGAGATTGTCCTTCACTTTCTCCTGACCAATATAGTCAACAAGTCTCTGCGGCCGCAATGAGCCCTCAATTTTGATATCTTCCTCTATGAAATTCGTCTCGATCATTCTGTTTGTCATACTGTTTCCTCTTGAAAAAAGAATACCATCTTCCCGTCCGCTTCGCAAGCCGCCCAGAAAATAATCTCTTTTCTCCCTTGTCAATCCTCCCGATTCATTATAAGATAATACTCACACAGTTCTTTTCTGATAGGATCACACATAATAATAGGAAGTCATAAGAACAGAAGGAAAAAAGGAGGATGGCTGTTTGCAGACAAGGAATGTTTTACGCGGTAAGCTGATGGAAAAATTGCGGGAAGCGCTGATTGCCGTGCTTCCGATCATCATCATCGTGCTGATCCTGTGCTTTTCCATTGCACCGATCTCCACAAGCATCCTGTTGTGCTTTCTGATCGGCGCCGTTTTGCTGATCCTGGGGATGATGTTTTTCACCCTGGGGGCGGAGCTTGCCATGACGCCCATGGGCGAAAAGGTTGGCACCTGCATGACAAAGAGCAAAAAGCTTCTCGTTGTCGTCTCCCTGTCCTTTCTGCTGGGCTTTATCATCACTGTCTCCGAACCGGATCTTCAGGTGCTCGCGGGACAGGTACCCTCTGTGCCAAACGCTGTCCTGATCGCGGCTGTCGCCTGTGGGGTCGGTCTGTTTTTAGTGCTTGCTCTGTTGCGTATGTTGTTTCGTATTCCCCTCACGCCATTGCTTTTATTGTTTTATCTTGTCGCCTTTTTATTGACACCCTTTGTACCGGATACCTTTTTGAGCGTCGCCTTTGATTCCGGCGGTGTGACCACCGGCCCCATGACGGTACCCTTTATTATGGCGCTGGGTGTGGGTGTCGCTGCCATCCGTAATGACCGTCAGGCCGCAAACGACAGCTTTGGCCTGGTGGCCCTGTGTTCCATCGGCCCCATCCTGTCCGTACTGATTCTGGGAATGATCTACCATCCCACAGAGAGCAGCTATGTACCGCCCGTGATTCCTGCCGTAGAGGATTCCGTGGAACTTTGGGCTCTGTTTCACAGTGGCTTTCCCACCTATATCGCGGAAATCGCCACCTCGCTCTTCCCCATTATCCTCTTTTTTGGTATCTTTCAGATCACCGTCTTAAAGCTGCAAAAAAGAAAGCTCACAAAAATGATCATCGGGCTGGTCTACACCTACATCGGACTGGTTCTGTTTATGACCGGAGTAAATGTGGGATTTATGCCCGCCGGAAACTATCTGGGTCAGATGTTGGGTAGTTCCGGCCGCCCATGGATCCTCATTCCCATCGCCATGGTCATGGGATTCTTCATTGTTAAAGCGGAGCCTGCCGTCTATGTGTTAAACAAACAGGTGGAAGAGATCACCGACGGCGCCATCTCTGCAGGCGCCATGGGAACCTGTCTCTCCCTCGGCGTAGCNATTTCCCTTGGCATTGCCATGCTCCGGGTGCTCACCGGTATATCCGTCATGTGGTTTTTGATTCCCGGCTANGCCTTTGCTCTGAGCATTTCCTTTTTNGTTCCCAAGNTCTATACCGCCATCGCTTTTGACTCAGGCGGCGTCGCCTCCGGTCCCATGACCGCTGCTTTCCTGCTCCCGCTGGCTCAGGGCGCCTGCGGCGCAGTCGGTGGCAGCATTGTAAAAGACGCTTTCGGCATCGTCGCCATGGTAGCAATGACGCCGCTTATCACCATACAGCTTCTCGGCCTCCTCTCCCAGCGCCATAAGGCAGACGACAGAGATCGCCGTCTGGCGCCGCAGACTGCCGGATTTACCCCGGATGCCCTGTCTGTTGCAGAGGAAAATATGATCATAGAGCTGTAGATACGCAGAAACGGAGGATTCTCTATGAGTGAACTATATCTGATGACGGCCATCATCACAAGGGACCGCACGAAAAATTTTGCGGCATTTTATGACAGATACGGCGTCTCCGTCAATTTCATCACACTGGGAAACGGAACTGCAGGCAATGAGATCCTGGACTACTTTGGACTGGACGGTACGGAAAAAGCTGTGATTTTCTCTGTCGTCAAGAAAGAGACCTGGAAACAGATCAAGACCGGCCTGCAAAAGGAAATGCAGATCGATATTCCCGGCACGGGAATCGCGTTTATCATACCGTTAAGCAGCATCGGCGGTCTTAAGCAGCTCTATTTCCTGACAGGAAGTCAATCCTATGAAAAAAAGGAGGAATCGGTTTTGAAAGACACCAAATACGAGCTTTTGATCATCATCGCAAACCAGGGCTATACCGAAAAGATCATGGATGCCGCGCGAAAAATGGATGCGGGCGGCGGCACGGTCATCCACGCCAAGGGCACCGGTATGGAGAGCGCCGACAAATTTTTGGGCGTCACCCTCGCCTCCGAAAAGGAACTCATCTTTATCGTAGTCAAAAAGGAACAAAAAAATGCCATCATGCAGGCCGTTATGGATGAAGCCGGACTCTCCTCTCCTGCGAAATCCGTAGTCTTTTCTCTGCCCGTGACCGAGACAGCCGGTATGCGGCTTCTGGAAGCATACGAAGCGGAGGAAGAGACGGCTCCTTAACCGTTTACACTTTTGCCCGAGCCATTTCCTCCCTCTGATACTGCAGATGATAAAGTCTGTAATACTGCCCTTTTTTCTCCAACAGTTCCTGGTGGTTCCCCTGCTCAATGATCCTGCCATGAGAAAGCACGATAATATTGTCCGCGTGCTGGATCGTGGAAAGCCGGTGGGCCACCATCAGCATTGTGCCGATATTCTGCATCTTTTCCAATGAATCCTGTATCAGAATCTCCGTTTCCGTATCAATGTTCGCCGTGGCCTCGTCCAGGATCATGACCGCCGGCTTATGGACAATGGTTCTGGCAAAGGATAAAAGCTGTCTCTGTCCCGCCGAAAAATTGTTGCCCCTCTCCCGCACTTCCTCATCCAGTCCACGTTCCAGCTTGTCAATAAAATGATCTGCATTCACATAACGGCAGGCTTCCCGGATTTCCTGATCGGAGATATCCTCTGCCCGGAGTACGATATTGCTCCGGATCGTCCCGGAAAAGAGAAAGACATCCTGCAGCATCTGNCCAAAATGNCGGCGCAGGGAAGCTGTCTTGATCTTCCGTATATCGATCCCGTCTATGAGAATCTCGCCCCGCTGAAACTCGTAATTTCTGCATAGCAGAGAAAGTATGGTGGTCTTGCCCGAACCGGTAGAACCTACAAAGGCTACTGTCTCCTTCGGATTTACATGAAAGGAAACGCCCTTTAACACCCACTCTCCCTCCACGTAGGCAAACCACACATCCTTAAACTCGATTTCTCCTCTTACAGATTCCAGTTCCACCGCATCAGGCGCATCCTGTATAACCGGCTCCAGATCCATGATTGTAAAAACCTTTTCNGCAGAAGCAAGGGCCGACTGCAGCCAGTTAAACTGCTCCGCCAGATTCTGAATCGGATTATAAAACTTAGTGATGTACATATAAAACGACACCAGNGTGCCGCTGGTCACCACCTGTCCCCAGAAGACCTGTTCCTTCAGATAGCCCCTGCCGCCCAGATATAAAAGGCACAACACAGAGCTGACATAGAGCATATACACCAATGGCCGGAAAATGCCAAACACCAGGATCTGCTCCTGCTTCGCTTTTCCCAACGCATTGCTCCTGTCCCGGAAATCCTGCATCTTCGCCTTCTCCCGGTTAAAGATCTGGGTGATTTTGATCCCGGAAAGGTTCTCGGAAAGATAGGTATTGATATCCGTGGTACAGTCCTTTACCCGGCGGTAGGCACGCCTGGAAAACCTGCGGAATATCACCGTAAACAAAACGATAAAGGGCACAAAGCACAGAACCATCAGGGTCAGCTGCCGATTTAAACAAAGCATGGCCGCAAACACCCCTGCGATCACAAATATATTTTTCACAAAGTTGACCAGCAGATTCGTAAACATCATGGAGATCGCATTGGTATCGTTGGTCACACGGGTGACCAGCTTTCCCACCGGAATCTCGTTTAACTGCTCATGGGAGAGACGCTCGATCCGCATAAACAGATCCTCACGCATGACAGAGATGATCCGCTGCCCGGTTTTCTGCAGCACNATNGCCTGCACATAAGTACAGAGCATGGACACTAACAAAATACTCACATAGAGCGCAACCGCCCTGTAGATCTGCTCCATGGCAAAGTCTCCCACGATAAGCTCTTCGATCCATCCGATAATAAGGGGCGCCACTACATCGTAGGCAATCGAAAAAAGCATCACAACGCCTACCAGCGCAAATTGCCAAAAGTAGGGTCTGGCATACTGCATCAAACGGNGCAGAATCTCCCGATCCTCCATCTGCCGCTCAAAACCCATGGACTGTTTTTTATCCTTNACCAACAGATAAGCCGCGAGAAGAACAATGGCAAATGTTCCCACCACCGCACNCACCACGATCAGCGGATAATATTCATACATATGCCTCACCTCCCGCTTCCTCTTCCAGACGCTGCAGCTCCACCATTCTTCGNTACGCCGCACAGCTTTCACACAGACTCTCATGTGTGCCCACGGCACACACCTGTCCCTCATCTATAAAAAGGATCTTATCCATACGCTCCACCGTAGAGATCCGGTGCGCGATCAANATNGTNGTTTTCCCCTGTCTCTCTTCCAGNAGATTTTCCAGNATGATCTTTTCNGTNTTCATATCCACAGCCGANACCGAATCGTCCAGAATCAAAATAGCGGCGTCTTTTAAGAGCGCCCTGGCAATGGAAATCCTCTGCTTCTGTCCTCCCGAAACCGTCACGCCACGCTCTCCCAGAATCGTCCGGTAACCGGCCGTAAAATCCATGATATCATCGTGCACATCAGACAGCTTCGCCGCCCGTTCCACCAGCGCATCATCCACCTCATCCGCAGAAAAGGAAATATTATTCTCTATGGTGTCGGAAAACAGAAAATTATCCTGCGGCACATAGGAGCAGCCTTCTCTCACAGAGCGAATGGAAACCGTATTCACATCATGCCCGTCAAGAAAAAGTGTGCCATCNGGCACATTGTAAGCACGCAGAATGAGATCCACAAGGATCGTCTTGCCACAGCCGGTCTTTCCAACAACGCCCACACTCTCTCCTGCATGAATGGTAAAAGAGACATCCCGCAGCGCATCTGTCTCCCCGTCCGGATAGCGAAAAGACAGATGCCGGAACTCAATCTCTCCCCGCATATTTTGCAGATCTGCCACTCCGGGGCGGTCCTTCACCGTGATCTCCGCCTCCAAAAGCGCCTCAACCCGGTTTAAAGAGGCCTTCCCTCTGGAGGTCTTTTCGATCAGCATGGCGACAGCCATGATCGGCCATACGATAGAGTTGAAATACACGATATACTCCACCAGCTGCCCGGCGTCAAATCTTCCGCTGTATACCAGATAGCCGCCATATCCCAGAATGACACAGATGACCGATTCCACCAGCAGGGTGATAAGAATATTTAAGAGTGTGGAGATTCTGGTATAGGCAACATTCACGTCCTCATTCTCTACATTCAGCTTTTGAAACTCTCTAAGTTCCAAAAGCTCTTTCACGAACGCTTTGATAACGGCAAGCCCCGAGAAATTTTCCTGCGAGAAGTCAGAGAGGCGTGAAAAGGCCTCCTGTCTGATCTCCCATTTTGCCGTCATGGCCTTGCCCACCACGGTGCCGGTAACCAAAAGAATCGCCAGCGGGATCATGGCAAGCCCCGTCAGCGCCCTGTCCATGCGCCACATATTAAAAAAGGCAAGCAGACCCAGAAACAGAGCGTCACAAAACATTAGCACCCCGTCGCCGAAGCACTCCTGTATCGTATCCAGATCATTGGTGAACAGGCTCATCAGATTACCCACCTTATTGACCTGAAAATAGTCTCTGGAAAGATCTTTACAGTGGTCAAACATCCGATTGCGCAAATCTGTCTCCACTTTAATGGCTGCCCCATAGAAACAGACGCGCCACAGAAAACGCCCCACNACCATGACCAGAATCACGACGATCGCCTTGCGGCACACTTCGTCCAACAGCACATCCATGGTAAACGGAACCAGCTCTCCATCGATGGAAACCAGCTCGCCGTTCATGCCGTTGACGACGATCCGGTACAGCTTGGGCAGGACCAGTTGAAAATAATCCACAAAAATAAGCGCCACGATGCCCAGCAGTAAAAGCGGTCCATATTTTATATAATATCGGTTAATGTGTCTCCCAAAAATCACAATATTCTCCCCGGCTATCGACTCCGACNAATGCCGTTCCTTTCTNTGTTAAAACATATGCTTGAGTGCCAGTTTCAGAATGCTCTCCGAGGTGGCGTNCTCGCCCACCTCCACCTTTTTCACCGCCGCAGTGGCATCGGAAGCCGAATATCCAAGCGCCACAAGCGCCTCTATGGCCTCCCGTTTCATCAGGTTATCGCTGTTTCCGGTACCTGCCGCCTGTCCCGCCGCGTCCGCAGGCGAACCGATGCCGTGCAGGGTATCTTCCAGAGAGATCTTATCCCGCAGATCCAAGATCACCCGCTCCGCCGTCTTCGCCCCGATTCCTGGTGCTCTGGCGATTGCCTTCGCATCCGCCGCCATCACGGCAAACCGCAGGGCATCCGCACTCATCACCGACAGGATCGCCAGTCCTCCCTTTGGCCCGATCCCGCTCACCGTGATCAGCTTCTTAAAAATCTCCAGATCGTCGCGGGTCAAAAATCCATAGAGTGAAAAGGCGTCCTCCCGCACCAGCGTATAGGTATAGATCTTTACCTCGCTGCCGATGCCCGGCAAAAGATCCACTGTAGTGCCCGATACTTTTATGTTATAGCCGATCCCGCCGGTCTCCACGATCACTGAATCCTCAGTGATCTCCTCAAGCGTTCCCTTGATATATGCGTACATTACTCTCCCTCACTTTTCCTCTCTGTTCTATCCGCTTCCCGGCACACTGAATATATGGCTCACCGGTTTAGTACTCTCTGTTCCACCGCTGCAAATAAGGCACAAGCTGCATGCCCACAAATCCGAGAAGGGCTCCCGTCACCGTACCTGCCACGATCAGAAACGGAACATAATAGGCCACCGCAAACGTCTCCACCACCGCCATCGCCACAAGGANCTGTCCTATATTGTGAAAAACGCCTCCCAATATACTCACCCCTGCCATGGATAAGCGTTTCGTCCTTTTGCCCAAAATCATGGCGATAAAACTGAATGCCGCCCCAGCAAGCGCATACATAATAGCATAGAGATTGCTGAACAAAAAGCCCGACAGGACAATCCGCAGAATGTTCACCAATAGCGCCTCCCGCTCTCCATTTCCCGTTTCATCATACAATAGCAGCAGCACGATCAGATTGGGCAGTCCCAGTTTCATTCCCGGTATGCCAAAAGAAAACGGAATCAGGCTTTCCACATAGGAAAGAATCAGCGCCAGTGCCAGAAACACTCCAAGCTCAGCCGTCCGTCTCATGGCNANGCCTCCCCTCATTCCAGANATTTTTGCTTCCGNTCTCTGCTTTTACTATTCCATCCAATGTCTCCTCTTCCGTCTCACCCANAATTTCCACCGCAAGCTTGTGGGGCAGACAGATAATACTCTCCCCTCCGCTCCTAATGGGGATGTGATGCACGCAAATCTGGTCGGGACAGTCTGCGGCCTCCATAGAAACGCNGGACTCAGAGACGACCAAAAGATTATAGCTGCTCCCCGCAGGAACTGCCGAAGAGAGATTGGGCCTTACTTCATACCAAGTGCANGAAACTCCCTCCTCGGTATAGAGAAGCAGACAATAGCGGACTCTTTCCGATACTGCATCCNCCTCTTCACTTCTCTCAAGCTTCCGCAGNGTGCCCTGAAAAATCAATTCCCCCTCANAGGTAAGCCGGAGCGTCCTGCCCTCTCTCCTTCCGGCAGAAAACCATACTGCAAACACTGCCGCTGTCAGAAGACNGATCAGGAGCAAAACGACATCCGCCCTCGTCATATACTGTTTTCGTTCCATTTTTTCTTGCATATCGACATTTTACCACTATCGAACATATGTTTCAANCCCTGCATTTTATATTCCAATCGGGCGGGCATTTAACTTAATTCTGCAGCAACACATCAGAGATGTCTTTAAGCCGTCTGCAGTCACGAGGAAGGTCNCCCGCGAGTTCAGGAGATTGTGCCGTATGGATGTACATNCAGGCAAGNCCGCTGTTATGAGCNCCCCAGGCNTCAGCCNGCCAATCGTTCCCGATCATCACGGAAGCTTTCGGATCAAGATCATGCTTTTCTAAGAGCGCACCGTAAAACAGAGGAGAAGGCTTCTTAAACCCGATGTCCGAGGANATCATNACATCATCAAACANNTCNTAAATTCCCAGAGAACGCAGNTCCGGCTCCGTAAACAGACGCTGTGCGTTTGAGAGAAGATAGACTCTTTTCCCCTGGCGGCGCAGTTCCTTTAACAGCGGTTCTGCTCCCTCATAAAGACGGAAATAATTCANGGAGACGGCNCGGAACATCAATGCCCAGTCTGCAAGCGTCTGCGGTGTCTGCTCCAGTCCCTTTTCCTGGTACAGCCGGGAAAAGATCTGAGACAGATCCACCTCGATCTGATCCTGTGTCANNTCCGGNATCNAAGACNTGTNNTTTTCATATTGTTTCCNNCTTAAATCACTGANCAGGCNCCTGTACCGNTTTCGCAGTTCCGCCGCNGAATAAGGAGCNCCCTGCAGNGTCATATANCNGGCCATATATTTCCATAATGAGGCTTTGTTTTCATTGGTACGGATGTCCACCAATGTACCATATAAGTCAAAGATATAATTATCATACATAGTTCGTGCTCCTTATGTCCAATATTTTTTTCATACACCTATCTGCCNTCCCCGCATAAGATAAAGCATAAACAACATTTGGAGGACACAAACATGAGCGATCTTACAGCAACTCACTGCGGATGCAACAATACCAGCAATAACAGCAACAACGGTTGTGGTTGCGGTTCCTGGATTTGGATCCTGATTCTTCTGTCCGTTTTGGGCAACAACGGTGACGGTTGCGGCTGTGGCGGCAACAATGGTTTATTCGGCAACAGCCTCTTCGGCGGNGACAACAACAATAGCTGCTGCTCCCTGATCTGGATTCTGCTTCTTTTATCCAGCTGCTGCAACAACTAACCACTGAAGTATTATCTATTCATCACATCTTTCACACACATCCGGAAAACAGGCTCCGGCTCCGATCGGAGCCTATTTTCCACTCAAGTGTCATATACTGTTAGAAAAACAGGGCATCAGAAAGGCATATCTTATGGCAGAAAAAAAGGAAGACGCGTCCAATGTTATGACATTTGATGCCTTATACACCACCAATCAGATCCAGAAGCTCAAGGTTCTTCTCCCCTACATAGAACCCTCTATGCAAAAGCATCTGGCAATCTACATCAAATATATGGAGTTTCAATATACACTGAACTATGTGAAAAGACACCCCGTTACCCTGAGCGGATGCAGCCTGTCACAGCCTCAGAAACCGGATTTTCGCAAAATCTGCAAGGAGCTGTGCCTCTACTCCACCCCGGAGGAAATAAGGCAGCTCGAACAGATGCAGAACATCCTGCAGACCATGGAAACCGTACAGGAAATGTCACAGACCATGAACGCCATGCAGGAGATNTTCCCCGATCTTTCCATGGATGGCATGACCGGCTTCCCGGACCTTGGTTTTTCACCGACGGACGGCAACGAAACATCCTCGCAGGCATCTGCGTCTTCCGCTTCGCCTGTTCTTTCTATGATGATGAACATGCTCACCCCCGAGCAGAGAGAAATGTATGAAATGTTTGAACGGTCGTCGTCGGGCGGCGACGATCAAGAAAACGGAGGTTCCCATGAACAATGAATGGATGAATGATCCTTCCCTTGCGGATATCGACAAAGCCAAGCTGGAATTTTTACAGGCTCTCGTGTTTGAAAGCCGCAGCGTTAAAAAAGAACAGATGCTCCCCTTCCTGATGGCTGTCGCTAAAAAGGGNCAGGAAAATCATATCACGTTTTCCGACGCGGAGATCGACACCATCGTCTCTGTGATCAGAGAAAGCGCTACCCCCGAGGAAACTGCCACAATCGACAAACTGATGAGGCTTCGCAAAAACAGAGGGTGATGCGCCGCACGCGCCACCCTCCGCTCTTTGTCATTTATCACTCTCAGAAACATCATTTCCAATTCAATATCTCTTCTTGAATCTCCCTGTAAATTCCATCCAGTACAAATTCATCCTCATAATCATTTTCCTGCCAAAAATCCCAGCCCCATTCAGGTCCATCCTCAAAAACAGAGGTCAGGCTTCCCAGATTTTCAATTTTCTGTTCATATTCTTCCTGTGGAATCTGTATCTCAGCATAGTCCCCGTCATGGAACGGGAAAGGGTCGAACGCCGTCTTTGACGAAAAATACACACAGCTTAAAAGATTCCCGGCTCCGTCGCCTTCNTCAGGTAAGCTCCACAAATCCTCCGCCAGGTGATACCCCTCAGACGTCCATGCGTAGATTCTGTGTTGGGNAGTTCCTTCGGTTCCCATGGTATGAGCCCATGTATATAACACAAGATGTCCGTCCGCCGTAATGCATAGATCACTCGACCACGCCCACGGTTCCAAATCTTCTACTGTGCGCATTTCGCCATCCAGATAGTAACACACCCAATATTGCCAGCCGCTTCCGGCCGCCAGATAAACTTCCGGCATACCATCCCCATTGTAATCTTCCACCTTACACTTATCGAGATACATGTTATATATGTCTTCCCGCGGCAGCATAACGGCCATTTGCAATAGTTCACGCTGCATCGGACCTCCATTACATGCCGCTGTCATTATACAGGCAGAAATATTCATCGCTGTCAACAGTGCCATTGATACACTCATGGGAAATATCCTTATTTCTGCACGATATTCACGAGTCTGCCGGGCACATAGATCTCTTTTACAATGGTTCCCGTCAGTTTATCCGCGATCGTCTCCTTAGCCTTTGCGATCACCTCATCCTTGGGATCATCTTTGCCAATGTTTAACACGCCCCTGTTNTTNCCGTTNATCTGNACNNCGATNTCCACNGTNGANTCTACNGTNTTNGCNTCNTCNTACTCCGGCCATGTGGTCTGATAGACTCTGCCCTCAAAGCCCTGCGCCTGCCAAAGCTCCTCGGTGATATGAGGCGCAACCGGATTGAGCAGAGTGATCAGCGTCTTAAACTCTCCCTTCGTCACCGCATTTTTCTTATAAAACTCGTTGACAAGAGTCATCATCGCCGCGATCGCCGTGTTGTATTTCAGATTCTCGAAATCCAGACTTACCTTCTTGATGGTCTGGTGCATCTTAATCTCCATATCTGCGGAGTAACCGGACTCATCCGTCAGAATATCCTGCAGCTTCCACACCCTCTCCAGGAATCTGCGGCANCCCTTCACGCCGTCCTCGCTCCAGCCTGCGCTCAGCTCGAAGGCGCCGATGAACATTTCATAAGTACGCAGCGTGTCTGCGCCGTACTCCGTCACGATATCGTCCGGATTTACCACATTGCCCAGAGACTTGGACATCTTCACCACAGGGTGATCCGCCATCTCGCCGTATTTTTCCTTCAGCGCCTCTCTGGCCGNCTTTTCACTGCCATGCTCCTTTAAGAGCGCTTCCTGCTCCTTAGCCGGCAGATTGGAAAAGCAGTGCGGGTTCAAGCCCAGGATCATACCGTGGGAGGTTCTTTTTGCATAAGGCTCCGGACAAGGCACTACCTTCTCGTCATAGAGGAATTTATGCCAGAACCGGGAATACANCAGATGCAGCGTGGTNTGCTCCATGCCGCCGTTGTACCAGTCTACCGGCATCCAATAATCCAGCGCTTCNTTACTTGCCAGCGCATTTTCATTCTTCGGATCGGTGTAGCGCAGGAAGTACCAGGAAGATCCCGCCCACTGTGGCATGGTATCAGTCTCCCGCTTGGCAGGCCCGCCACAGCAGGGGCATGTAGTGTTGACCCAATCAGTCATTGCCGCCAGAGGAGACTCACCGGTATCGGTGGGCATATAGCTCTCCACATCGGGAAGTTCCAGAGGCAGTTCGCTCTCATCAAGGGGTACATAGCCACATTTTTCACAGATCACAATCGGAATCGGCTCTCCCCAGTAACGCTGTCTGGAGAACACCCAGTCTCGCAGCTTAAAGTTTGTCTTGGCACAGCCAACGCCCTTCTCCTCCAGGAATGCGATCATTTTCTCCTTGGCCTGAGCCACATTTAACCCGTCCAGGAAGTCAGAATTGACAAGTTTGCCCTCNGCCACATCTGTGTAAACTTCTTCCTGCACGTCTCTGCCGCCCGCCACAACTTCGATAATAGGCAGGCCGAATTTCTTGGCAAAATCCCAGTCTCTCTCATCGTGAGCCGGCACCGCCATGATCGCGCCCGTGCCGTAACTCATCAGCACATAATCAGAAATATAGATCGGAATTTCTTTGTCATTCACCGGATTGACAGCTGTCATGCCATCGATACGCACACCTGTCTTCTCTTTCGCCAGCTCCGCCCGCTCAAAATCAGACTTTCTGGCAGCCTGTTCGCGGTATGCACAAATTTCGTCCCAGTTCTTTAACTCGTCCTTATATTTGTCAATGATAGGATGTTCCGGAGACACTACCATATAGGTTGCCCCGAATAAGGTATCGCAGCGTGTCGTATAGATGCGCAGCTTATCCTCCTTGCCTTTGATGGAGAAGTCGACCTCAGCACCCGTGGATTTGCCGATCCAGTTCTTCTGGGATACCTTCACTCGCTCCACATAATCCACCGTATCGAGGCCCTCGATCAGTTTGTCGGCATACTCTGTGATCTTAAGCATCCACTGGCTTTTCACCTTGCGGACAACCTCGGCGCCGCAGCGCTCGCACACACCGTTGACCACTTCCTCGTTGGCAAGACCAACCTTACAGGAAGTACACCAGTTGATGGGCATCTCCGACTTATAGGCAAGCCCCGCCTTAAACAGCTTCAAAAAGATCCACTGCGTCCACTTATAATACCCCACGTCTGTGGTATTGACTTCCCGTTCCCAGTCAAAGGAATAGCCCAGCGCGTGAAGCTGTCCCTTAAAGCGGTCCACATTGTTCTTTGTCACGATTCTGGGATGAATATGGTTCTTGATCGCGTAATTTTCCGTAGGAAGGCCGAACGCATCCCACCCCATGGGATAAAGCACATTGTAGCCCTGCATTCTCCTCTTTCTGGCAACAATATCAAGCGCTGTATAGGGTCTTGGGTGTCCCACATGCAGTCCCTGCCCCGAAGGATAAGGGAACTCCACCAGCGCGTAGTATTTCGGTTTGGAATAATCCTCTGAGGTCTGGAACGCTCTCTCATCATCCCAGATCTTCTGCCATTTTGTCTCCACTTCTCTGTGATTGTACAATTCTGCCATCTTGCCCTCCATACCTTTCCCGCCGCATATGTACGGCTATATCTTACCGCAATCCCGACCGATAATGCCTGATCCGACCGCAATTTCAACGATTTTTCTCATACTCTTCTCATTTTATTATACTTAAAAGATTTGTCAACTGTTTTCTCGCCGTCCGCAGCCAGTCCGCAGCCAGTTTAGCCAGAGACAACATTTTTTTCCTTTTTTTTTGCAGTACAGGGTCATTGATTTCTTATTTTTAGAAGCGTATAATAAAAAACAGATAATAAATGGGATAAAATTTTATTAAGGTGAGGAGGAACATTTCATGAAAATAAAGGTACGGCGACTCAGTATCCGATGGAAAATCTTGATTCCGTCAACAATTTTGATCGTTGTCATGTGCGCTGTCATAGGCTTGAATTCCTATAACCGCATCAAGACCGGCATGATCCAGTTAGGCGTAGAAGAAGCGCAGATGGCGGCTTCCATTGCCGGATTTGTCGTAGACGGCGACTCGCTTTCCCAGGTCGGATCGGGTTATGAAAATACGGAAGAATACCAAAATAATCTAACTGCTCTCAGGCAGATTCAGNACCTCTGCGGCATTGCCTTTCTGTATACCCTGCATACGAACGATAACACCCGACTCTACTACGGTATTGACACGGATGATAGCAGCAGCCAGAATAAGCCCGGCGATGCGTTTGACGGGGATTTTTCAGAATTTTCAAGTGTATTTGCAGGACAAAATTATGTGCAGGACTACATNGACGAAACCNNCGACGGGAGTCTGATCTCCGCCTATCTTCCNATAAAAGACAGTTCCGGCNCGGTGGTNGCCNTACTCGGCTGTGATTATGATGCGTCCTATGTNGCCGGCCGGATTGAAGGCGCNCGNAACAGTATCTTNCANATCTCCGGCNTCTGTNTTATNNTGNCTNTNNTNATCNTNAATCTCATCGTAAACCGTATTATGAGGAGCCTGAATAAGGTGGACCGCAAAATTTACGATCTNGTGCACAGTGAGGGTGACCTNACACAAAAGCTGGATATCACTTCCGGCGACGAGTTGGAGCTGATNGCCGAAAATNTCAATNNNCTGCTNGAACATATCCGGNNGATCATGCTNAACATCTCCTCCAANTCCACACAACTGAGCNCATCTACCGGAACAATCGCGGACAGCCTGATCAGCGCAAAGGACAACATCTCAGATATCTCCGCCACCATGGAAGAAATGAGCGCAGCCATGGAAGAAACCAGCGTATCACTGTCTCAGGTCGATGAATCCGTTATGCATATCACGGAGAGCATCGGAAGCATTGCAGCAAAAGCATCCTTCGAGCGGGACTCCGCCGCGGAGATCATGAAAAAGGTGCAGACGATTTATGAATCTGCGGAAACGGACAGAACTATGGCTTCACAACAGGCCGCAGAAATGTCAAGAAATATGAGCGAGCGTATCGAACGCTCCAGAGCGGTGGAGCAGATCGATACGCTGACGACGGAAATCATTAATATTACCGACCAGACAAGCCTTCTTGCCCTGAATGCCAGCATTGAGGCGGCACGAGCCGGGGAAGCGGGAAGAGGCTTTGCTGTCGTAGCCAGTGAAATCGGATCACTCGCGGATAACTCCGCCCGGGCTGCCGAAGGTATTCAGAAAGTCAGTCAGGAAGTGATCCACGCCGTTAATGAACTGGCCAGTGAGTCAGAACAGATGATTCGCTTTATGAACGAAACCGCCATGGCCGGATATGAAAGGCTGCTTGACAACAGCCAGAACTATAAGAACGATGTAGGCCATTTGAGCGAAACTATGAATGATTTTGCCGATGAGAGCATGCAGCTTAATCACAATATCGACAGTATCAAAGAGGCTGTAGATGCTGTCAACATCGCTGTTGAAGAAAGTGCCAAAGGTGTTGTAGAAGTCACGGAGATGGCCTCCGACATGACTGTGAGTATGGAGAACATTAAGACCGAGGCTGAGAGCAACAGGGAAATCGCCGGACAGCTTGAAACAGAGGTCGGAAAATTTAAATTATAGTTTTAGGAGGGAACTTATGATGCAACACACAAAAAAATGGCTTTCAGCTGTGCTTGCCGTGACAATTGCAGTGACAATGGCACTCAGTGACTGCGCCGGTATGACGGTTCTTGCAACAGAGGATATCACCACTGGAGGAGCTTCAGTTTCTGAAAATAATGACATAATTTCTGATGCATTTACTTCAGAAGACGAGACGGAGAAAGGGGATGATAATGATATTATATCATTAGACCCTTCTGAGGATACGGAGAAGATCGAAACCGATTCTGATACAGATACGGCAGCTGAATTACCTGCCTTACATATCGGACAGATCAAAAAGGGCGAAGATCTTCCATCCCCCGATGACAATGCATTTGTATACGATCTTCCGGTTTCTTTTGAAACGTCGGAGCAGATCGTGTTGTTTGCCAATTACAACCTGAATGCGCTATTGGAAGAAGAAAACGGTACTCTCGTCTGGAGCATTCTCCGCGGGGAAAAAGAAATGACGCCGGGCAGTACCAGCCTTATCGATGAAGACGACGACTGGACTGACTTTGAGACAGTGTCCGTTTCTCCCCTCTTTGATGTGGAGGAGATTACGGATGAAGAAAGTGAATATTACCAAATGATGGCGCTGACACTTGCAGAGCCCTCTTCTGCTGTTCCTAATAGCGAGCGCTCTGCAATCGTGGAAGCGTCTGAAAAGTATGACTACTATATTCGGGCGGCATATTATTCGGAATCCGAAAACGAAAAAGACGAAGCTTTTTATGCGGCGGCCACTATCCCCTTCGTGCCGCAGGATACGGACACGGAGGAGTTTCAGGAAGATGCCGCAGATACAGAAGACACACAGAGCGATAGCATATCTGACAATACGATATCTATGGAAGATACCGCACAGGAGGAACTTCAGGAAACGGAAACCGCTGACGTTACATCGGATGATGTGGATGCGGAGGATGCCGATTTCCTCGAAGAAGACAAAGATCCGGAGCAGACATCGGAATCTGTCTCTGAAAATTCCGCAGCAGCGGAACCCTTCTCTACTCTCTCTGAAACGGAAGGCGAGGGTGATACTGTATCGCAGCCTACTCAGGAAAAATTTGGTGTGTTGACATTAGACGCGGAAAATGTGACCTTGCACATTGACAATACGTTAAAAATCCGCGCCACACTGAAACCCGAAGATCCTGATGCAGAGATCACATGGACTAGCAGCAACCCTGATATTGTCTCTGTGTTACAGAATACGATCGACATTGAAAATAAATGGAGCCGCGCCACTGACATTAAAGCGCTGGCGGCCGGTACTGCACAGATCACTGCGACATACAGCGATGATTTGAAGGCTACTGTCAACGTGCAAGTATTAGCTGAGGATCCGAATGAGGTATATGATCTTTCCAGTGATATTTGGATATCTGGTTTTAAAAAAGAAGATGCATCTCTTGTCTATACCGGCCAAAAGGTCACCCAGGACTTTCAGGTTTATTATAAGGAAACCCTGTTAAAGGAAAAGACAGATTATACCCTGACCTATAAAAATAATGTCAACGCTGCCGAATGGAATGCTGTCAAAGCGCCAAACGTCACCATTACCATGAAGGGCCAGTATCAGGGCAGCGCGACCTTATATTTTACGATCAATCCTCTGAATATCAACAATATTGATCGTAACACTCCAGACGGAAATTCACCGGGTTACTTACAGACAGTGAATTACAGCAAAAAACTGAGCATCCCCACTCCCGTTTTGACCTTCAACAAGAAAAAGCTGGCTGTCAAGAAAGATTTTGTCTGTGATTATACTACTTCTGGTGCTGAGGACTTACCGGCGCTGCCGTCTGACTACAAAAACGGAACTTCCTACGAAAAAGGCACAATATACTATTACACCGTTAATGGAACAGGCAACTTTACAGGTTCTTTTCCCATGCAGCTTGTAGTCGTGGATAAAACCCAGAATTTCAGTTCTGCGACAGTGAAGCTTAACGCAAAACAATATGCATATCAGGGAAAACCGCTGACCAACTTGGATGTGAAAATTGAAGAAATCACATTAAACAAACAGAGCGTAAAAGATTATTGTGATTATGACGTCTATGCGTCAGGAATCGATGGCGCCTACATAATGGTATACCCCAATGCCGCAGGCGAAAAGGCCGGATATCACGGCTTTAAAAAGGTTGCCCTAAAGCTGGTGGGCGACCGCAAAATCTCTGCCGCCACCTTAGGAACTGATTGGGAAAATGAAATCACTTTCGCGCAGACGGCAGTAAATAATATGGGCGGCATTTTCCAAGAAGACAACGGCAACTTGCTGACATTTGTTGAAGGTGAAACAAAAGAATCTCTTATAGAAGGACAGGATTATACCGTAAAATACACCAACGCCAAAAAAGTCGGAACAGTGACGGCCACCTTTACCGGAAAAGGCAGATACAAAGGGACGCTCAAGAAAAAATATAAGATCGTACCCAATGCCGATAAACGGAATTTTACGATCCGCTGGAAGAATGTAACTCGTGAAAACGGTGCGCTTGTGATCGCTTATCAAAAAGGCGGCGCGGTACCGGATTTTGTCTTGCTGGATCAGGATAGCAATGTCCTGAAGAATAAGACAGATTATACCGTAAAATTAAAAGATAACAAAGCCCCTGATCCTGATATCATGATGAGTTGTGAAATCACCGGCAAAGGGAATTATAAGGGATATGCCGAAATCGTACCAATTACGGTCAAAAATGGTGATATCAGCCAGTGTACCCTGTCGGTTCCTGACAAAGTCTACAGCACAAAAGCAAACGCATGGAAATCCAAAGTTACAGTCAAAGATGTGAATGGCAAGACACTGGCTGCAGGAAAGGATTATGAGAAGGAAGTTACCTATAGCTACACAAATGAACTGTCTCCCAAAGCAGGCACTATCATCGATGTCACGGTGAAGGGAATGGGCTATTATGCTAATGGAGGCTCCTCTCTCACCGGCAGTTATCGAATCATTGATCAAGATAAAAATATCAGTAAATTGCAGATTGTCATCGACAATCAGGAGTATACCGGAAAAGAGGTCACTTTATCAAAAGAAGATATCCATGTTTACGCGACAAAAGCTGATAAAAAGGCTAAGAAGGAACTACCGAATGCCGAATCATGCTATGAAATTGTGGAGTATAAGAACAACATCAAAGCCGGAACTGCAAAAGTGACATTGCACGGCATCGGGGATTACGGCGGAACAAAGACCTATTCTTTTAAGATCCAAAAGAGAGCGTACCGAACAAACCGTGTAAAGAGCATCAAATTAGACAACACGAAACTTAATTTTTCTGTTGTGGAAAAAGGAGAAAAAACTCTCACCGCAACAATTACGCCGAAAGATGCGTCGCAACGGTTAACGAATCCGACGATCATCTGGACTACCTCCAACAGCAATATTGCGACTGTTAAAGCAAGAGCCCCAGTCGATAAGACTGACATGGAAAACGAAACTAATAACAGCATTTCCGTCACTGCCGATATCATTGTTCAAAAAGCAGGAACCGTGAAGATAACGGCAATTGCACAGGACGGCAATAAAAAGGCAGTCTGTACCGTAAAAATAACCGTACCAGCTCTCAAAGAGAAAGGCCAGACAATCCGCTGTAAAACCGGTGATACTCATCGATTGACATTTGACTTGAGCAGTGATTCTGAGATAGATTGGACCAGCTTCAAATTTGAAAGCTCTAATTTGAAGGTAGCATCCGTAACTGAGAATGGGCTGGTCACCATGAATCGATTTGGAATGGTTACCATTAAGGTGACTATCTGCAGCACCGTCCAACAATGCTATTTTATCGTAGAAAGAGCCAGTGACGACGAGTTAAACGACAGCTCAGTGCTTAAATATGTGCAAGAACCAGACTGCAAGAACGATACCGCAGCAATCAATGCACTTTTACAAAAAGCTGAAAATAATCCTGCCACCTATGATACAGTATATATCCCCGCCGGCACCTACAATATCGACGCCGCGAGCGGCGCTTTCGGCGGCATCATTCTGAGAGATAATCAGAATCTGATTATGGCAGATGGCGCGAAGCTTGTGGCAATTCCAAACAATAAAGAGGGTTCTCAGGTAATCTGGGCTTTCAACCGCAAAAATGTCACCATTACCGGCGGTCAGATCGTCGGAGAACGCAATGGACATAAAGGCAACAGCGGCGAATGGGGTCATGGAATCCGCATCACTGGCTGCACAAACGTTTATATCAGTAATGTGGAAGTCTCGCAATGCTGGGGCGATGGTATCTATTTGGGTTACGATGATAATTCGAAGAACTACAGCAACCGCGTTACAATCGAAAACTGTAATCTTCACCATAACAGGAGAAACAATCTTTCCATTACGGATGCAACGAATATTACAGTCAACAACTGCAAGTTTAATAATGCGAGCGGGACAGATCCTCAGTACGGCATTGACATTGAGCCAAACGCCGGCAGAACCTGCAGCAATGTAACCATATCCAATTCCACATTTAAGGGAAACGCCAAAGGAACCATTCAGATTCTCGGACAGTTGAACGCCCATGTAAAAGGCGTTACGATAACAAACTGCACCGGCGACAAAGCACCCGTCATATGGGAGGGATTCGGCGGCAGTGTGAGCGGCGTGACACAGAAGGGCAACAAATGGTGACCAATCCCATAATCGAGTAGGGAAAGATTTCTCCCTACTCGATGCGCGGGATGCATAACAAGAGGAGCAGACTAATCGGTCTGCTCCTCTTACACGTTATAGATACTATGCTATTGTTCGACTCTACGCGTCCGCATTTGCTTCCGCCACTGCCTTCGCTCTCGCCGCCACTTCCTTCTCCTGCACATCGCTTGGCGCCTGCTCGTATCTGGCAAACTCATACTTATAGGTACCGCGGCCGCCCGTCATGGAACGGAGATCCGTGCAGTAACCATTCAGAGATGCCACCGGGATATCCGCCTCAACCACAGTCTTGCCGTCCCCTGCCGGATTCATGCCGAGCACTCTGCCTCTTCTCTTATTCAGATCGCCCATAACGTCGCCTGTGTAGGAATCAGGCACTGTCACCTGCAGATTTGCGATAGGCTCCAAGAGCACCGGACCAGCATCCATAAAGCCCTTCTTGAAAGCCTGGATCGTTGCCATCTTAAACGCCATCTCAGAGGAGTCTACCGGATGATAGGAACCATCATAGAGGACTGCCTTCACGCCCACTACGGGATAAGCTGCTAACGGTCCAGCCTGAACGGAATCCTGCAATCCCTTTTCCACTGCCGGGAAATAGTTCTTCGGCACAGCGCCGCCTACCACTTCCTGCTCAAACACGAAGGGCGTCTCCAGATCGCCGGAGGATTCAAAGCGCATCTTAACATGACCGTACTGACCGTGTCCGCCGGACTGCTTTTTATACTTATGCTCCACATCGGATTTCTTACGGATCGTCTCTTTATAAGCGATCTTAGGCTCTGTCAGTTCGATCTCCACCTTGTATTCATTGAGAAGACGGCTGACAACCACCTCCAGATGCAGATCGCCCATACCGTAAAGCAGAGACTGCTTGTTTTCCGCATCATTTACTACCTGAAGTGTCTGGTCCTCGTGGCGCATCTTCTGCAGTGCCTGAGATACCTTGTCCACATCCCCCTTATTCTTCGCCCGATACCGCTTGTATGTATAAGGCGTGGAAATTTCTGTCTTACCATATCTGATGATACGCGCTTTTGTGGAGAGCGTGTTGCCTGTTCTGGCCGCCGTCAGCTTTGCGATGGCACCGATATCACCCGCATGAAGTTCTTTCACCTCTATGGGCTTGCTACCCTGTAACACATAAAGCTTACTGATCTTCTCTTCCACTTCCTTCTCGTCATTGTAGATCACATCGTCACTCTTCAAAACGCCGGAGCAGACCTTGATCAGAGAATACTTACCGATAAAAGGATCNACGATGGTCTTAAAGATATANGCGGACTTNGGCTTGGAGAAATCATAGTTCGCCTGGAAAATTTCATTGGTCTTNAGATCCACNCCNGCAAACTCTCTGTTCTCNGGGCTGGGCATATACTTCACGATNTCGTCNAGCANNGTAAAGACGCCCTGACANAGNACGNTNGAACCCATNGACATNGGNACGATGCTGCCGTCCATNACNTTTGTNCGAAGCGCCGCACGNATCTCCGCCTCNGAGAANGTGTCNCCGTTAAANTANCGCTCCATAAANTCCTCNCTNGTCTCNGCCACNGCCTCCATCAGCGTATCNCGGCAGATCTGCAGGTTCGCCTTGCTGTACTCAGGCATCTCGCATTCTACGACTTCCTTGCCCTCCCAGCGGTAAGCCTGCTCAGTGATCACATTGATATATCCCACAAACTTTTCATTCTCACGAATCGGCAGATGGAAAGGTGCAATCTTTTTGCCGTATTTCTCAGTCATGTCCTCCACAACCTGTCTGAAGGAGGCGTTATCGATATCCATATCCGTCACGAACACAAACCGGGGAAGCTTATATTTCTCACAGATCTCCCACGCCTTCTCAGTACCCACNTCCACACCGGCCTTACCGGATACCACGATGATGGCCGCATCCGCTGCGCTCACCGCTTCTTCCACTTCTCCTACGAAATCAAAGAAACCGGGAGAATCGAGCACATTGATCTTGTTGCCCTCCCACTCGATGGGAACCACAGATGTGGTGATAGAGATATGACGCTTCTGCTCCTCCTTACCAAAATCACTCACCGTGTTCCCGTCGTCTATCTTGCCCATTCTGGATGTGATGCCGGAAAGATATGCCATCGCTTCCACAAGACTTGTCTTACCGCAGCCCCCATGCCCCAGTAAGACTACGTTACGAATCTTGTCCGTTGTGTAAACATTCATGCCTTGTAACCCTCCAATTCTGTATAGTTGTAAATACATTTTACTAAATTTTCAGAACAATTTCAACAACTATTTATACATTCTGCACATTCTGCACAGATTCACCGTTCACTCAATTTTTNCCAGAAACCGGTCATTCACCGGTGTNGCNATTCCATGCTTTTTCCCCAATTCACAGACAGTTCCTGCAAAAAGAACCACCTCCGTCTTTCTGCCCGCCTTACTGTCCTGACGCATGGACGGCTCTCCGTCCGGATTCAGCCCGTCAATAATGGTGACCCAGTCCTCCANATCCTTTTCCGAAAGATCAATGCCTTCCGCATTTGCCACGAGAATGGTCTCACGCATAGCCGCCTGCATCATCTCGCGAGCCTCTCCTTCCTTCTGTACCGTCCGATAAGTACCTTTAAAAAGAGAAACCGTCTGGTTCACNCCCACATTACACAGAAGCTTTCCCCACAACGCATGCCGCATATCCTCCGGGCAGGAATAGACAAAGCCNGTCCTGTCGA
Organism: Lachnospiraceae bacterium; assembly: GCA_014804385.1. Lineage (GTDB taxonomy): Bacteria > Bacillota > Clostridia > Lachnospirales > Lachnospiraceae > UBA3282. The sequence goes on from JAAUZW010000005.1 coordinate 95,320, forward strand.
AAAGTTCTTTGACCGCCGCCAGGTTTTCCTCCCTGCCGCCATCCAGAACACCGATTGCCAGTTCCCCCTTGTTTGTACAGAACGCAGCATTCCCTTCCTTCATGGCTGCCATTTTCTGCGCAATACAGTGCACTACCTTTTCCCTGCCGAATTTCCGTCCCAGATCCTCCTCGCTGCGGATACCGTTCAGCACGGATAAAAGAATCGTGTTTTCCCCGATCAGGTGCGCGCTCTCCTCCATAGCCNTTTCCAGTGCGCCGTATTTTACGGCAAAAAGCATCAATTCCGAGGGACGGCTCTCCTTCGCAGCATCACAGTATTGAAAATCGCAGACCTCACCGTTAAAGGTGACCCGNTCTTTTTTGTACCGTTCGATTCTCTTTTTATCCGCCAGTACGCGCACATTTTCTTTTCCCAATGCCTTCGTAAAAAAGTCCGCATACATTACGCCAAGGGCGCCAAGTCCGATGATATCAATGGATTTTATACTCATTTTTCCTTACCTCCGTCAACATACATAATACTGCAAAAACAGGAATCCCTAATAATTTATACGTCATAAAAGCATGAATGTAAGAGTGGTTGATACTGACTGCATACCAGCAAAACGGCAGTATGGCAATATACAGATAAGTGAGAAATACCCATCCTGAAAAGGTANCCCCTCCCTCTTTCCTGCATATGACGAAAATCAAAACAACGGCTGNCAAAACAGCCAGAACATATGGATATTTACAAATAGGTGCCATATTCGCACGCAGNGTCTCTATATAGCCAACCTGGGTTCCATNCACACTTCGTCCGGAACGCTCCAGAATAGAATTCAGCCCGTCAGCAAATAGATTCTCCTCCGTAAAAACAGTACACAGTATCCATTTCTGCACCCACATACCGATATATCCCACGGCCCAATATANAGATTGTTTCACTGCCATACCTAAAAGAGCGGCATTATCTCTCTTTTCTTCTCTCTCACAGATGATCGAAAACAAAAGTGGAATCCCAAGTGTAAAAAGCGGATATGTCAGGAAATCAAAATAACTGGTCAACATTCCGATTANCAGAAAAAGCAGTTCATCTCTCCCGCCTTGTTCTGTACNGTGTGGAGCTTTTCTCAGGATTATGACAGAAAAAACCATGCCAATGAGAAAAACCCAGGAAAACTGCATAGACATTCCNANAAGCTGAAATTCAATACATATCATTGCCGCGATAAATGCCGGTATGAAACGTTCCAGTTTTCTTTTGCTCAATAACACACAAATAGAAATCACCAAAGACAATTCAATCCATTTTAAAAATCCTCTGATATCTCCGTAGTCCCAGAAATACAACAAAGGTTTCAAAAGAATCAAATACCCATGCCAATATCTTGCATAGGACTTTTTTTCATACCCGTCTTTGCCCTCCAGCCAGGCTATCATACTTTCACGTGCATCATATGACTCCTCATTTGTATAACCATAATAGTATACATGAAGGGCCTTTTGCCAGGCGGATTCCTCTCCATTATAAAAAGCATTCCGCAACATCCAGGCATCCGTATAATTATCAAGTGTAGTTGCCTGATACCCATGGATCACTTGTGGGTGGGAACCCTCAATCTTGAATATATCAACAGACGCTCTGGCATTCTCTATGATAGAATCTGTAGGAATCATATATGCAAAAACCAGCAGGATAATACCTATAACTCCTCCCGCAATTAAAATCAGTATCGCACTTTTGATACTGCGAACCAGCTTCATACTGCACCCCCATTTTTACCTTTCATAAAAGCAATTTATATCACCATGATCAAAGTGCCCGCTCCGATCAGAATACACCCAACCAATGACTTTATTGTAAATTCTTCATGTAAAAAAAGCATTCCCCATGCCATGTGTCTATTGATTCATTTCATTGTAACACACAGATGAATCTTTTACACTACATATTGTCAATTGGCTGTCATCTTATATCCTCTCCGCCTCCTTGCTTTCCCGGCCATTTTATGATATCTTAGAATCGAAATTTAAGCATAAAAAGTGTGAAAGGGAATGATCCTATGAGTACACTCACCTGCGGCTTTATCGGGCTCGGACTGATCGGCGGCTCCATCGCTAAGGCGATTCGGCTTCATATGCCGGATGCCCGCCTGCTGGCCTACGATATCAATACTGCCTCTCTGGAACTTGCGAAAAAAGAACAGATTATAGATCATATCTGTCCTGCCATCGATGCAGCTTTAGGGAACTGCAACTATCTTTTTTTGTGTGCGCCGGTCTCCCACAATGCCGAGAATCTTTTAACATTGAAAAACTTTCTCTCCCCTAATACGATTCTCACCGATGTGGGAAGCGTCAAAACAGGAATTCACAGGCAGATTGAGGAATTGCAGCTTCAATCACAGTTTATCGGCGGACATCCTATGGCCGGCTCTGAGCGTTTCGGCTATCAGAATGCCAATGCGTCTCTTTTGGAAAACGCATACTATATCCTGACGCCCTCCGAGACCATTCCGGAAGAAAAGGTAAATGCTTACCGGACACTGGTGGAATCCATCGGCGCGATCCCTCTCGTACTGTCCTACGAAGAACACGACTATGTGACCGCAGCCATCTCCCACCTGCCTCATGTGATCGCCGCTTCCTTAGTGAATCTGGTCAAGAGCAGTGACTCCGAGGATGGCGTTATGAAAATGATTGCAGCGGGCGGCTTCAAGGATATCACGCGAATTGCCTCCTCCTCTCCTGACATGTGGCAGCAGATCTGCCTGACTAATGCAGAAAACATTTCGAAGCTTTTGCGAACCTATATCGACTACCTCAACGTACTCGCAGGCTATCTGGCTGATCACGCTGAAGACAGCCTATACAGCTTCTTTGACACCGCCAGGAATTACCGGGAATCCTTTATCAGTGCACCCAGCGGCCCTATCAAGGCGGAATATGTGTTCACTGTGGATATCGCGGATAAACCCGGCGCCATCGCCGCTATTGCCTCCTTGCTCGCCATGCACGATGTGAGTATCAAAAACATCGGCATCAATCACAACAGAGAATTAGCGGAGGGTGCACTGCGCATTGAATTTTATGATAAGAACATGCTGGAACAGGCGGAGGAAGTCATGACAGAGCACGGCTATAAAATTCACACAAAATAACCTCTGTGCTCCCCACGCCACACTCCAATTATAAATTCGTTTTATTAAAAACAAACCATGACAAAAGAAAGAGGTACACTATGATTTTCAGATCAGTTAAGCATATGCGCGGGGAAGTGACGATCCCCGGCGACAAATCCATTTCCCACCGTGCGGTGATGTTCGGTTCTCTGGCGGACGGTCTCACAGAGGTCACGAATTTCTTGCAGGGTGCAGACTGCCTTTCCACCATAGACGCCTTTCGGAAAATGGGCATCGAGATTGAGAATACTCCTGAGAAAATCTTAATACATGGCCGGGGACTTCACGGGTTAACAGCACCTTCTTCCGTTTTGGATATGGGCAACAGCGGCACCACCACGAGACTGATCAGCGGTATCCTTGCCGGACAGTCCTTTGAGAGCACTCTCACCGGCGACGCTTCCATTCAGAAACGCCCCATGCGGCGGATCATGGAACCACTTTCCATGATGGGCGGAAATATTGTCAGCGTAAACGGCAATGACTGCGCACCGCTCCACATCACAGGTGCACCTCTGCACGGCATCCACTATCACTCCAAAGTGGCTTCCGCACAGGTAAAGTCCGCCGTCCTGCTGGCAGGGCTCTACGCCGATGGGGAGACTCTTGTGACAGAACCGTCTTTAAGCCGCAATCACACGGAAATCATGCTGCGTTATTTCGGCGCAGATTTAAGTTCCGAAGATAAAACAGCCAAAGTATGTCCCGAACCGCATTTACAGGGTCAGAAAATTCATGTGCCCGGAGACATCTCTTCCGCCGCTTATTTTATTGCTGCAGGACTTCTTGTCCCCGGCGCAGAGATCCTGATCAAAAATGTGGGCATCAATCCCACCCGGGACGGCATCTTGAAGGTTGCAAAAGAAATGGGCGGAAATATCACTCTCTTAAACGAGAATTACGATGGCGAACCCACCGCAGATCTTCTGGTGAAACACAGCCATCTNCACGGCGTCACCATTGAAGGGGATCTGATCCCTACACTCATCGATGAGCTGCCCGTCATCAATATCATGGCGGCCTGCGCAGAGGGCACCACGGTCATCCGTGACGCCGCCGAATTAAGGGTCAAGGAATCGAACCGTATTGATGTCATGGTGCAGTATTTAAGCGCTATGGGCTGTGATATCACAGGCACAGACGACGGTATGATCATTCAAGGTGGAAAGCCTTTANACGGAACAGAGGTGGACTCCCACTTAGACCACCGCATCGCCATGAGCTTTGCCATCGCTTCCCTGATCGCCGATGGCGAAACAGAAATAAAGGGCAGTGATGTAGTTGCCATCAGCTACCCGGATTTTTACACGGATCTTGCCCGCCTATGTAAGTGATCTCTACGCTCCAAGAAATTGCGACTATATAAAAATCGAGTGCACATACACTCGATTTTTAGGATAGCTTTACTAAGAGTCTGTTTAAGAAATACGAGCCCACCATACAGAGGATCCCCGCCACGCNCCCATACCAATTGAGGGACGCGTCTGACATCTGAAAGTGTCGTCCCTCCACAAACTGCTTATAATATTCNGTATAATAAGCGAGCAGATAGCAGGCAACTCCTGCGCCGATCACCCCCAGAATTCTGTAATATCCTCTGAAAACCACCATGCTCACAAAGGTGGTCACAAATCCCACAACAAAAAACAATCCCAGATGTGCCCCATAACGTATCATCAGCGCTGTAGTCTCAATCTGATCCCCCGTAGGATGTTCAAAAATACGTCTGGCAATCTGTTCCGCCAGCCGCATTGTCACGCTGGTGGAGACCGTACCATTCTGAAAGGACACCACCATCACAAAATATAAGAGCATCAAAAGCGCCGCCAGTGACGCAGCTATCACGATCAGCTCTAATAGAATATTTCTTTTTTTTCCTCTACTCATTCCTTCGATTTCCTCTGTTCTATTGTATCACTGCATGAAANACCATGTCCTCATATACCGTTACGCTCTGATCGGGTGGCAAACCNTCCTTTTCCGAAGTCCATCCAAGGAATTCGGCATAAGAAAGCTCCGCGTCCGGCAGCTCTGGCATGGATTCCCCTTCAAAAACATACAGCGTATCATAGCGCGCATTTTCTATTAACAATTCGATTTGACAGATCGGAATTTGCTCTATCCAGGCTTTATCCAAAAATTCTTTACGCAGAAGGATATACTCTGTCAAAAATGCAATCTCTTCTTCACGGTTCTCCCATGTCCCATTTTCCGCGTACTGCGCTGCCCACCGAATCCTGTCCATAGCTGCAGAAGCCGCGGTGATTTTTTCAAGCTGCGGAAGTATCTGCAACGCCAACGTCGGCAGATAGGGACTTATTTCCTCTTGATAACAGGAACACAATTCCCGATAAAAATCCGTTTTTGTATATAATGCCGAAAACCACACGGACGAATCCTCGTTTGCCGCAAGTCTTGTCAGTCGATTTGGAGACTTTGAAAAAAACCCAAGGTGAGAAGGCGAATTTCCCCATGTGATATCATAATCCCAGATTGGTCCTGCATATAATTTTTCGCTGACAGCATCCCTTTCCTTATAAAAATAAGAGCTTGCCACACCGCCATCATTATTGGCCGCCACTTCTTCCAGAAGATATTTCCGCACAAAAGAATTAACATCGATCAAGTCCTGGTAGGATTTTCCGCTACTGCCATCGATTCCTTCCGGAGATAAAATAGCGTTTTCCACACTTTGAATATAATCATCAATATAGGCAATCTGATTTTCCGAAGCATACTCCGGCGAGCGGACAATAAAGNGCTCTTTTGCTTCCGTTATAAAATAACTGTTGTTTATTTCAACTTCTCTAAGAAAACGACTATCAAAATCCCTCTCAATTAAATAGCCGCCTGTGATATCCTCGGGGTCATTTGGAATCTGTTTTGCCTTGGTAGTATCTGTCCATGCCGTTTCATAAGAACCCAGGTCCTCGTTATCGTTTACAATTTCCGTTGCTTTTTCCAGATCGGTTATCGAAAGACGCCCTTCCCTCACTTCCACTTTTTCCGTAACATAATAATTTCCCACATACTCTCCATTTAAATATAAATCCACAAAAACGCCTTCCTCTGACTGTGCCAGTCCTAAATGATTCGCAAGATTTCTGGTCACCGCGTTTCTGAGGAGCGAGGTATCCGACGCATTAGAAATAAATACCCATTTTTTAGCGGCATCCATGCCTAAAAAAGAAACCGAATCCATTAGTTTAATCTGATAAGACTTCTTTTCAAAGGAAGTAAAGGAAGTATTTCCCCTGCTCTTGATATAGGAAAGCGGCATGCGGAAACGGGTAACGCCGTCAGCATCCAAAACAGAGATCTCCCCTGTTTCTTTTACATTCTTGTCTGCATGAATCTGTTCCGCCGTTCCTGATTCCGTATCGATAAACACCGCCGGAATGTTTTCAGAGTACAGCCACTCGATAGAATCAGGATCTATCTCTTCCGGTATTTCCGGTTTTAAACGCATTCCCTTACAAGCCGACGGAAGAAAAGCATAACTCAGACCTTCTTGCTGCCACAAGGCAATTTCGTGTCCCGCTACGTTAATATAAGTATTTTCCCAGTCTGTTTCGTTTACCATACCTGCAGCCGTTTCTGCATTGTATTCTGAATCAAATCTGGAAAAAGCGGCTAAATTCCCGGTAAAAATGCAAAAACACCCTACCAGCAGAACCGCACGTTGTTTTATCTTCATCGTGTTCTACGATCTCCTTTGTGAAGAAAAACTATGATATACGGTGATCATATGATCAGCATTGCATCCCCAAAACTAAAAAAACGATATCGTTCCTGAATCGCCTCCTGATACGCCGCAAGCACCTGCTCCCTGCCTGCCAGCGCAGAGACCAGCATCACCAGCGTAGACTCCGGCAGATGAAAGTTCGTGATCAGGCAGTCCAGCACTTTAAAACGGTATCCCGGATAGATAAAGATTTCTGTGTTGCCACAGCCTGCGATGACTCTGCCGTCCTCCCCCGCTGCACTCTCTATGGTGCGACAGCTTGTGGTGCCCACACAGATCACTCTCCCGCCTTTTTCTTTTGTGTGGTTTATCGTCTCTGCCGTCTCCTCCGTCACTTCATAATACTCCGAATGCATATGGTGTTCTGACAGATCCTCTACTTTCACCGGTCGGAAAGTGCCAAGCCCCACATGGAGAGTCACAAAGGCANTCTCCACGCCCATCTTCTTAATCTCCTGCAAAAGCGCTTCCGTAAAATGGAGTCCCGCCGTAGGCGCCGCCGCCGAGCCTTCGTACTTGGCGTACACAGTCTGGTAGCGGTTCTTGTCTTCCAGTTTATGGGTGATATAAGGCGGCAGTGGCATCTCTCCCAGCCGATCCAGCACTTCCTCGAAGATTCCCTCGTAAAAGAACCGGATCAGGCGGTTACCTTCCTCCACCACATCCAAAANCTCCGCCCGCAGGCTGCCGTCCCCGAAGGTGAGTCTTGCACCGGGTTTCATCTTTTTCCCCGGTTTCACAAGAGTTTCCCAGACATCCGCTTCCTTTCTCTTTAAGAGCAGCACCTCGATGGCCGCGCCGGTATCCTCTTTCGTNCCGANNAGCCTTGCCGGCAATACCTTTGTGTTATTTAAGACCAGACAATCGCCTGGCCTTAAAAATTGTGTGATCTCTTTAAATGTATGATGCTCCACCGCTCCNGTCTCCCGGTGTAATACCAGCAGTCTGGAAGCAGAGCGATCCGCGAGCGGATCCTGTGCGATCAGCTCCTGCGGCAGATCAAAATAAAAATCTGATGTCTTTAATTCTGTCATTTCTGCCCTCGTACATTGACTGTATAAGTCAACCNCTTTTCCTCATAAAGGCTTATTCTATAAATCCGCATTCTCTAAAAATGCCACATAGCCCCGCTTTGTCTCGTACACATCCGCTTTGCTGGTCGCTTCCCAGGGCGCGTGCATATTGAGCACAGCCACGCCGCTGTCTATCACATTCATACCATAGAGCGCAAGAATATAGGCGATTGTGCCGCCTCCGCCCAGATCCACCTTGCCAAGCTCCGCCGTCTGGAAGTTTACCTTCTCCTTCTCAAAAATAGCCCGGATATGCCCAAGATACTCGGCGTTGGCGTCATTGGAACCGGATTTTCCGCCTCTTCCTGTAAACTTATTAAACACCATGCCGCCGCCCAGATAAGCCACATTTTTCTTATCAAAGCTGCCTGCATAAGTGGGGTCATAGGCACTGCTCACATCGGAGGAAAGCATACAGGAATGCGCCAGGCATCTGCGCAAATTCAGATCGCTGTATTCTCCCAACAGATTCATAACCTCCGCCACCGCATTTTCAAAAAATTTAGACTGCATACCGGTTGCCCCTACGCTGCCGATCTCCTCCTTATCCACCAAAATACAGCAGGCTGTCCGTTTCGTCTTAGCAGGAAGCTCCAACATTGCTTTCATGGAAGAAAATGCGCATACACGGTCATCCTGCCCATAGGCTAAGATCATGCTTCTGTCAAATCCTGCCTCTCTGGCTTTTCCCGCGGGAACCACCTCAAGCTCTGCGGAAACAAAATCCTCCTCCGCAATACCATAGTTTTTCTCCAGAATATCCAGAATTCCCTTTTTCACAGCATCCTTTTCCGCGCTCTTCTCTTTATCCTCANCCTTTTTCTTCTGATCTACCACCAAAGGCTTGTTCCCCACAATAATGTCAAGNGCCTCCCCCTCGATCACCTTGTTTGCCTTCTTTTCAAGCTGCTCCTGAGCCAGATGGATCAGAAGATCCGATACGAAGAAAACGGGATCNTCCTCGTTCTCTCCCACATTGATCTCCACAGTACTGCCATCTTTCTTCACCACCACACCGTGAATGGAAAGAGGGATCGTCACCCACTGGTACTTTTTCACGCCGCCGTAATAATGAGTATCCAGATAAGCAAAGCCGCCGTCCTCATAAAGAGGATTCTGCTTCACATCCAGACGGGGCGAATCAATATGCGCGCCCAGTATATTGATGCCGCTCTCCATCTTCTCCTGACCGATCTGAAAAAATACGATAGACTTATTCATCCAGACAGAGTACACTTTATCTCCTGCCTTTAACTTTTTCCCGCCCTTTATCAACACCTCAAGCTCCTGATAGCCCGCAGCTTCCACGGTATTTACAATCTGGTCGATGCACTCCCGCTCCGTCTTTCCATTGTCTAAAAAATTCATATATTCTTTCGCAAAAGTGTCTACTTCCTTCAACTGCTTCGCGCTGTAGGTTTCCCAGGTGTTTTTCTGTTCCATGCCGTAGCTCCTTTCTGTTTCATGCCATTTAGCTTCTCAACTCGATACCCATGCCCTCCAGACCGTTTAATATCTTCTTCATTGCGCCTGTCACATCCGCCTCTTCCAGCGTTCTGTCAGTTGCGCGGAAGGTGATGGAATAAGCCATGGATTTAAAACCTTTCTTGATCTGGTCACCCTCGTAGATATCAAANAGCCNGTAATCCTCNANNATCTTNCCGCCNCGCTGCNCGATCATCGCTTCGATCTGCCCNGCCATGACTTCCTTNGGCACCACCATACTGATATCCCGAAGCACTGCCGGGTATTTCGCGATTCCCTCATACTTCCGGTCAAAGGTNGCAAAAGGAAGNATCNCNGGCATATCCANAACCGCNACATAGGCNCTGGTCTTNANATCATAGTTGTCACAAACCTCCGGGTGCACCTCACCCAAAAAGCCCACCAGTGTCTCTTCATAGAAAATATTCGCCTGTCTTCCCGGATGCAGATAATTTCTGCCGGCCTTCGGATCATAGACCTTCTTCTTTTTCATGCCGATGCATTCAAAGAACTCCTCCAACACACCTTTCATGGTAAAGAAGTCTCCCTCTCCGTACATACCCAGCGTAAACTGCATCCGCTCCTCAGGAAGCTCTGTCAAAGGCAACGCTTTCGGCAGATAGATATTTCCCAGCTCATAGAGGCGTACATCCTTATTTCGTCTGTTGTAGTTGGTTGCCAGACTGGTCAGCATCCCGTGCAGGGAAACTGTCCGCATGATGGAAAAATCTTCTCCCAGAGGATTGGCTATGGTGATGGCCTGCCTTGCCGGATCATCTGCGGCAAGCAACAGCTTGTCGAACACCTTGGGACTCTCAAAAGAATAGCACATCCCCTGAGAGAAACCGCAGTATTCCGCAATATCTCTTGCCTTCTGCTCTATGCGCAGCTTAAAGGGCAGTTTGCCCGTGGTAGCCTCTCCGGTAGGAAGGGTTGTGGGAATTTTATCATAACCGTAAAATCGCGCCACTTCCTCCGCAATATCGCACTGTCTTAAAATATCCTGCCGGAAAGTGGGCACGATCAGCTCCTTCTTTTCCGCATCATAGCGCACCTCGATCATTTTGAATATCTCCAGCATTTCCGCCTCGGAGACATCCGTACCCAGCAGCTTATTGTAGCTTTCCGGCTCGAAGGGAAGCACCACTTCCTCTTTCAGCTCGCCCTTCACATCTACGATACCACTCACGACCTCGCCACAGCCCAGCTCCTCGATGAGCTGGCAGGCTCTGTTGATGGCAGCTTCCGCATTGTGGGGATCCAGTCCCTTCTCAAATTTACCGGAAGCATCCGTGCGCAGGCCTACGCGCTTCGCTGATTTACGGATATTGGCGCCGTTAAAGGTAGCCGCCTCGAAAAGCACTGTGGTCACATCGTCGGTGATCTTGGAATTTTCACCACCCATGATGCCGGCAATGCCCACCTCTTTTTCCGCATCGCATATCATCAAGACATCCTCATCCAGCTTCCGCTCCTGTCCGTCCAGAGTCTGGAACACATCCCCGTTCTTGGCACGGCGGACGATGATCTTATTCCCCGCAATGGTACTGAGATCGTAAGCGTGCATGGGCTGGCCGTACTCTTCCATCACATAGTTGGTGATATCTACCAGATTATTGATGGGACGGATTCCGCTGGCCGCAAGGCGTCTCTGCATCCACTTGGGGGAGGGGCCGATCTTGATATTCTTACACACTCTCGCACAGTATCTGGGACACAGTTCCTTATCCTGCACTTCCACAGAGATATAATCCTCTGCCTTCTCGCCATTGCCCTTCACTACCACTTCCGGCAGAATAAAAGGCTTTCTGAAGGTAGCCGCCGCCTCTCTGGCGATACCGATCACACTATAACAGTCTACGCGGTTTGAGGTGACTTCATACTCGAATACGGTATCCCGAAGGCCAAGCGCCTCCACCGCATCTGCGCCCACCTCCACGTCATCCTCAAAAATGTAAATGCCAAATTCCGGCGCTTCCGGATACATATCCCGGCTGGAGCCTAACTCCTCGATGGAACACATCATACCGTTGGAGGGCACACCGCGCAGTTTCCCGGCCTTTATTTCGATTCCTTC
>JAAUZW010000006.1 GCA_014804385.1 Lachnospiraceae bacterium
ACAATGACTTTTAATGTGTTTGAGATGGGATCCCAAGAGCGTGTTCAGCGTGCATTTGATGTTTTGAGTGATGGCGGTGTTGTTATTGAAGCGATTCATGAGGTGCCATGGAGCAAATGTTGCGCCACAGTTATTGATAGGTATGGTGTATGCTGGTGGATTGCTATTTAGCGAGCAAAGAAATATTTTCTATGATGCCGGATTTGAATGGGAAAAAGGTGTTAGACTTTTCAACGATTATGAATACATTGATCGAGGCGGGCTTTCATATTGAAAAGATGATTGAGCCGTTACCAACAGATCAATTACTTTAAGAATATCCGGAATATACGGATTTATTTCACAAACCTGAGTTTTTGCTAATAGAAGCAAGGAAGTGGGAACACATTTATGAGAAAATTAAGTATGGAAAATGAAGTTTATATCAGTATAAAAGCAAAATTGAAAGCCAAGCCAAAGGAACTGACAAATTTAGACCAGTGGCTTTTTGTAGCAGTTAATACAGCTAAATCAATTATTGACAATACAAGTAAAAATAATTTAGATAATGTGATGAAGTTGTCTGACTGCAATAGTACCAGCCAAATTCAGCATGAGTTTGATATTATACAAGGTAAATTCGGACGAGAGGGGTTTTCTCAAAGGTACAGTCCTGTTTACCTTTATCTTTGCTCATTGGTGGCTAATTTTCCTGATCAAGAGCTTTCAAATAAGGATAAAGAATTGATAAGGCAATATAGTACTGTTGAAACCTATTTGTTATACGAAATTTAAAATGGGGAACTCGACAATTCGGAATTTGGGTCTCATAAATGGGAGGTAAAAATGCGGCGTTCGGATAGAGAAGTAAAAGAATTTGAAGATATTGTAGCTATCATGGGAAAATGTGATGTGTGCCGAATTGCTTTAAACAATAACGGCTACCCGTATATATTACCGCTTAATTTTGGGATGGATATATAAAGAAGATAAAATTGAGTTGTATTTTCATGGGGCTATGGAGGGCACCAAGTATGATTTAATCAAAAAGGATAATAGAGCCAGATTTGAAATGGATTGTGAATATAAATTAGTAATGCCTCATACAAAAGTTTTCAAACTGGTAGTAGAACAAGTAACAGGTAAAGTAAGAATGAAGAAAAATGATAAACAATAAAATTCCCGTTTGTCTGTGAGTTGAACAAATTGGAAATCTGAGTAGATTAAGGAGAGAAGACGTGGAGAGCAAAATAATCATAGCAGAAACAGAAAGGTTGGTTTTAAGAAGATACCAAGAAGAGGATTTGCAGGATTTATTTGAATATTTTATATGTAAGATAGCTTCTCCCCAGGAAATGAAAATAAAATGGGAGTATGAGATTGCTCAAAACGAAGAAGATAAAGAGAACTGGATAGTTTGGAAGAAACAGAGCATGGAAAATTATAAGCTGGGTCATGCCATTCCTTACTATGGGATACTTGAGGGAAACATCATTTGCGAAGCAACTGCGATAGTTTCCCCCAAAGTCGTGCAAAACAGCACTGGTTTAGTTGACAGTCATACAGTTTACCTGTCTGCTTTCCGAACGATCAATAAGTTTCAGGGAAAAGGTTATTTTTCAAAGTTATTTCATTTTATGATTGATGATCTGCGGCAAAAAGGATTTACAAAAGCTACTCTCGGGGTAGAACCTGCCGAAGAGAAAAACAAAGAGATATATGCCCACTATGGTTTTACCGAATATATTAAATCCGGTAAGGAATATTATCCGGACGGAACAGTAATCGATGTGGAGTATTACGGGAAAACAATTCTATAAAATCGAGATTTACGGAGATGTTAGAATGGATCAAATTACATTAATAGAGCCCCAAAAGAAGTATGCGGATGATATATGGGCATTTCGTCAAGAAATTTTAGAATGTGATGCAGAGAACGAAGACCAATTTGCCGGTTGTATATCACTTGATGTAAGTAAGTCCGCTGAAGAGTGGATAAAAATATGTGAGCTTAGAAAAAGTGAAGAGACGTGTGGCGAGGTGGGTACAACAGTTCCTTCGCATATGTACCTGGCTGTTCGCAAGAGAGATGACAGAGTGGTAGGTGTGATAGACTTGCGCCATCATATAAATCATCCGATTCTTGGAACGTGGGGAGGACATTGCGGGTATTCCGTGCGCCCTTCGGAACGAGGCAAAGGTTATGCAAAGGAAATGCTTCGTCTCAATATACAAAATGCGAAATCAATGGGAATAGAAAAACTTCTTATCACTTGTGGTATTAAGAATGAAGCCAGTGAGAAAACAATACTTGCGAATGGCGGAGTTTATGAGAAAACGATAGATATTGATGGGAGCAAGATGAAAAGATATTGGATTACAGTTTAAGAAGTAAATAGATTCCGGTTTGTCTGTGAACTGAACAGATTGAAAATTTAGATTTAGGAGAATGTAAATATGAACGAAAGATCATATGAAATAAATTCTATCCCATATCAGATAAGGATAATAGAAGAAAGCGATCTGGATAGTTTGTTGTTGGTCAAAAGGGATGCTTCTGTACACACTGACAGGTTCCAGCAGCAAAAAGATGGGAAAGCAGTTTATTTAGGCGCATTCATCAATAATTATGCGGTTGGATATGTGTTATTGTCACTCGATAATAAGGAGGATGTTATGCCATACACGAACAATCAAAAATGTGCAGATATGATTGATTTACTGATTATAGAACCTTTACGAAATTATGGCATTGGGTCTCAGTTGGCGCTGGCGTGTGAGGAATACTGTAAAGAAAATGAAATCCCCTATTTGGGACTTGATGTTAATCCGACAGATAACTCCGCAGCAAAAAGATTGTATGAGAGATTAGGCTATCATGCGGTTGGTGAGGTACACTTAGATGGTGTTTATGAATATACTGACGAGCAGGGCAACCAGGGGAAGTATGAGGATTGGTGTATAGATATGATAAAACGATTCTAGTGTCAAATCTATAGAAGCTATCACTACATATTTATTCATACTCCCAAAATAGACAATAATTATGCAAATGATGTTGACATATACTAGGACTTATTATACAATAACTGTACTAGATAAAGCAATACAGATAATACAAACAATACAGAAGAGATGCAAATTAGTATTAATACATTAGACGAGGAGGTGATTATTTGTTTGAACTGGATTATCGCAGCAAGAAACCACTCTATGAGCAGATCATTGAGCAGATCAAGCTGTTAGTCATCAAAGGACATTTAAGTCCGGGAGACGCGATTCCTTCCGTCCGGAAGATGGCACAGACGCTGGATATCACACCGTCCACCGTGGCGAAGGCGTATCAGGAGCTGGAACGTCAGAAAGTGATTGAGACGATCCGGGCAAAAGGAACCTTTATAACGACCATGCCGAGCGTGGAACCCGATGTGGAGGAACTGGAGAAAATTCGAAAGAGGATTCAGAGCGAAATCATCGAACTGAAACGTACGGGTTATTCCGAGGCGGATGTGGTAAATCTTATAAAGGAAATCTATTCTTCCATCTAATGTTATGGCAGAAATATTTCAGAAAGGAAAGATAAGCAAATGTTGGAGATAAAGAATTTACATAAAGGCTACAATAACCGGCCGGTTATTCATGGAATCGATCTATGCGTTCATCAGGGCGAGATTCATGGCCTGATCGGTTCCAACGGGGCCGGCAAGACCACTTTGCTGAAATGCGCTGCGGGAATCTATAAACCTGCGCAGGGAACGGTACAGTANGATGANAANGATATNTANGANAANCCGGAAGTGAANGCAANCGTGGCGTATGTGTCNGAGCAGCTTGATTTTATNAACATCTATTCTGTGGCGGGAATGGCANNATANTATCAGAACTTCTACGACACGTTTTCCNNAGAGAANTTTGATGANNTGGTGAANCGNTTTGNTNTCAATCCGAAAAAGAACATAGGCACTTTNTCCAANGGNCAAAGGTCNAAATTGAGTTTTATCTTAGCGATCGCGCAGCANCCGAAGTATCTGATNATGGACGAACCNGAGAGCGGTATGGATGCGGAGAGCAAAGCNATGTTCCGCGATATNCTGATTGAAGAAGTGGANAGAGNGCAGATCGGAGTGCTTTTCTCCGGNCATGATCTNGCAGATGTGGANCGNATNTGCGACAGNGTGACCATGATGGANGCGGGAGAGNTTTTNGCACANAANTCCGTGGATGANTTCATGGAAANNGTNCAGAAATGGAAGGGNNTTCTGCCNCAGGAGGCAGCCGATGACAAACGGTTTGCCATGACNNTCCATGCGGCATCCAGGATNGGAGACTTATCAGAGTTTTANACCGTGGGAGNGCGGGAAGAGAGCGAGCGCATACTNCATAAATTGGGCATNNAAGACTATTCNGGGCAGCAGGTCACNCTGGAAGAGATTTACATGCTTTTAAAGAAAATTNATATNCAGGGAANAGGAAGGGTGAGTGACGTTCANACAGAGGGAGGACTTCANAATGGGTGATTTGAAAAAAATATTCAAAAGNGATCGGTTTTACTGGGGNNTTATGATGGTAGTCATGACATTGNTGGTAATTTATNTGTTGACNAANGTATATGGNTCGTATCATAAATTATTTCACCTGGAGGATTACACAGAACGTGCGGAATACCTGAGGGAACTTTGGAATACCCATCCGGATCTGTTTGATCCNNGCAGAGCNTGTATNGATGAAATCCCGTATGTNTCTTTGGAACCTATGNTGTTGATGACCGTGCTGGCGGCATTCATTGCGCAGGCAGTCAGGNTGCTGGTACAGGAGACCCAAAACCGCACAGAANTACTGCGCATATTTCCGGTNAAGTCNCGNAATNTNCTGACNTGCCATTACNTGAGCGGACTGCTTATGGTAGGNATTCCTCTGCTTGCGCAAGCGGCGATCATCTGGCTNAATATACTGTATGTGGAAAANAACACNGANTTTATTTTTTCTAATAAAGANCAGCTTTGGNTCTATGNCGGNAANGCCGTGATCATTTTTATGCTGTATTATTCTCTGCTGATCGTCTGCAGAAAGGTGACAAACCACGTTCCGGGAACCATNTTTACCTTTATCGTAGTGAANGTGGCAATGGAGGTANTTGCCGGTTATTGTTTNGGCATNTATGAGAANNTGGCAGANGATAANNTCTTCCATTGGGCGTTTTGGGCAATCGAAACGATTGTNTTNATCCTTCTCTCCTATATCGCGGATCAGAAAAAGGACGATGCGAGAAACGGATTTTATGCTTTCCCTNTNGTACATTGGGGGATGATGGGAATCGTNTTCGGAGAAATATATNTCATATTTCATGACGTATACGGAGATGCACCCAAAGTGGTGTCAGTTTTTTCGGCGATTGCAGCCTCCGTGCTGATTACCACGGGAGTACATTTTATCGCGAGACCGAAAAACATATAAAATAATGGGGNNGAAGCGAATAGCCCCCACTCTTGTATACCTGAGTGGTTGCANNGGTGGGGGTTCTATCTTTTATTATCTTTGCTGATCGTTTCGTTAAGCCAAATATGCTTGTTATTTTATAACCACAACGCTTCGCTTAAAGCTTTCTGTGCTCTNANGTCTTCAAGGCATACCATCTTNACCAACAGCCANGCCCGCTCTTCTTCTGTCATTTCAGTNATCTTTTGTGCTGCGCTGGAAACTTGCANATTTTTNATNATCTCACCCAGACATTCCTCTTTGTATCTGGCGGAATTCATGGCTTCCTGCCATGCCTGCCGCTTCTTTTCAAGCATTTCAAGCAATGGTGCTTTCGCTGTTTTNCCATCAATGATCATTTTAATTTCGTCGAGAGAAAAACCTAACGCTTTTAATTCTANCAGCGCATTTANCTGCTGCACTTGTTCTGCCGAATAATAGCGATACCCGTTGGCGGCATCTACTTTCACCGGNTTAATNATACCTTTCTTTTCATATAAACGCATNGCCTTTCTGGAAACCCCAAAAAAGTCTGCAATTTCTCCAATCAGCATAAGGTCNTCTTTCATAAATNTATNTNTNCTCCTTTCTCCTCTATTCTTCCAATGTATCATGAATCCTTTTTACGCANACTGAATTTGCGTTCAGGTTATTTAAGCAGGTAATNAGCATGAACATTCCCGATAAAATGGAACCTCTGACTTGAAAGCAATAAACGGTATCTGAGAATGCCATGGTTCCATTATCAAGTAATCCATACCCCATGAACAGAATCACAAGATATCCTCCGATTCCGAATAAGTGCATGCTNACATCGNTGAGAGCCCTTCTTACNTGCATTTTCATATTGANTTTCATGAATNTTCTGCTGCTTTCATCGCAGTTCNTNATCATNAACTCTCTGGCATCATAAAGCAGGATCGTGTCNGCATCCGTAAGCAATGGCTTGATTGCAGAAGTATTCTNNGCCATAGCATTTTGAGATTCTTCTTTTAATTTTGGAATGGATTTAAGCACCAGCTTATNATTNATCCATAATGGGGGAATCGCAAATANCCATGTGATTCCCAGANNAAGNAAACTGCTCCTCAGCATCAAAAGGCAGGACAACATTGTATTTATNNCAGCTACTNCCAGATGGGGAATATTCAGCGGNCCGTTCATCATGGTTAAAGCCGCCTGTATATCACTATTTAATCTCGTCATCCATTCACCGCCGGAACGGCTGTTTATCTGCTTGAGCGGCAGGCTTAAAATTTTTTCAAACATCTTTTTCTGGAGCCAAACTTCTNNTTTTGCAGAAAATGCCGCATATTTTGACCATATCANTCCATTATAAACAAATAGNATTGNACATAGCAANCCGTACNCTGCACATATTTTCAACAGAGCGCCGGAANGATTNGTTTCCANACAGCCAAAAATTGATTTCATCAAATTTGCCAGCAGCCAAGTCCAAAAAGCATCGAACGGAGAGCGTAACAGAAGTAAAAAAATGTATTTGCGCCAAATGCCTATTCTTTTAACCAATTTATGAAAATCACCCACGACACATTTTCCCTCCATCCATACGATAGATTGTATAACTATCATCCAAAGTCTCCTGATGATGGGTAACGTGAATCACTGTCCTGCCATCCGTCAGTTTATGTAAAGCATCCAGAACGGAATGTCCGGTATCCTGGTCCAGCGCCGAGACCGGCTCATCCAGTAATATGACCGGAGCATCCTTACAAAGCGCTCTGGCTATCTGAATTCTCTGTGCCTGCCCGCCGGACACTTGGTTTCCCCGTTCCCCCACATTGGTATCCAGCCCGTCTGGAAGACTCTCGATCCATTTTGTAAGACTTGCATTTTGACAGGCTGCCCATACACTTTCTTCTGAAATAGGATGTCCGCAAGTGATATTATCCCTTATGGACATGGGAAAAAGACTGTTATTCTGCATGACAAGCGATACCTGCTTTCTGATTTCCTCCGAAGAATGTTCACCTGCTATGACAGCCGTTCCGCAATCAGGACGATAAAGACCTGCAAGGATTTTCAATAGAGTGCTCTTACCGCATCCGCTGTCCCCCACAATTCCGATGTGCTCACCGGGCTTTGCTTTCAGCGAAAGATTCTTTAGCACCATATGATTCTCATAGGAAAATGAAATATTGTCTAAATAAACCGCGTATTGATACATATCTTTTCCTCCAACCTGTCAATAGATGCGCTGAATCGCCGGAAAGAAGCATAGATACCCGGCATATTCTGTAAGAACCCGGAAACGTTTCCCGATAGATTGATAAAGATATAAAAAGTCCCTATGCTGATTTCTCCATTTAGCACCATACTCCCGCCAAAGCCAAGCAATACCAAAAGCGGTACAAAGGAAAGTACGCCTGAGAGAGACATAAGCCTGGCAGAATTTCGTTCCTTCTTAACATTTGCATTTTCCCATTCAGAAAGATTTTCTTCCATAGCGCCTTTCATCAGTTTATAGGAATCATAAACCTGAATAACCGGAAATAGTTCCAGAATCATATCCGCCAGTCCATTGATCTTTTTTCTGCTGTTTTGGCACTGTTTGGTATAATCCTTAATAATCTTACTGGAAAAGGAACAATAAATAATCAGCGGAATCACCGGTAATAGGGAAATTATAGAAAGTTTAAAATCTTGACAAAGTAAAAATACAACAGTAACGGCGAATGTACCAAACTGCTTTAATAATGAAAAAAGATTTTCACTCAAATAATCGGAGATATCTTTTAATTCATTTTGCATAGCGGATTGCTCTTCCCCGGCATTAAGCTTTGAGAGCGTCTGAATGTCACTTTGCAGATAATATCCGGCATATCCCATTCGCATTTCATGTGCAAACATTTCACAAGTATAGGCGGATAAATACGATGATAAATATTCGCTTATCGTTTGCATAAGGATGATCCATATTCCGGCTGCAAAAAACAGACCTATTCCATTCTCTAAATGCAGAGAGTCTGTATCTGCAAGAATGTCCAGCATTTGCGCTAAAAAACTGTTCCAGCACAAATTTAAAATGACAGATAGTGAAGTGAACAGAATCGCTGTCACAAAAAGAATTTTGTGTAATTTAATAAGCTGCTTCAAAATTTTCATAATCGTTCTCCTGAAACCATAGTGTAAGCTATGCCCCAGGGGCAAGGTCAAGCAGAAAAACAAGTTCTCTTTTTTGGATTGTATGCTTGTTGAAAATGGCATATAATTAATGAAATCGAACGAATAGAAGAGTAGAATCATAAAAAGTGAAGGGGGATATAATGGTATGAGTAAGGCGGCAATTTTTTTCGGAACAGGCTATGAGGAGATTGAGGCTTTGACCGTAGTGGATATTCTGCGGCGTGCCGGGGAAGAGATCGAGATGATCTCTATTATGGAAGAAAAGAGCGTCACCGGTTCCCACGGCGTGA
>JAAUZW010000007.1 GCA_014804385.1 Lachnospiraceae bacterium
CTTCAGATTTACCAGCTCCTCCAGCATGGAATCGGAGGTGGTGATGATACGGCTGTTTGCCTGGAAACCACGCTGGGTGGTGATCATCTCGGTAAACTCGCCCGCCAGATCCACGTTACTCATCTCCAGGACGCCTGACTCCATGGAACCCTCGCCGTCAGAGGTGATATCAATACCGATGCCGTCGAAATCACCGGAGTTCATGGTGGTGGAGTAGAGGTTGTTACCAGCCTTCGCAAGACCCGCCGGGTTAGCAAACTTTGCTACCGCGATCTGTCCCAGAAGCTTGGTCATACCGTTGTCGTAGGAGGCTCTGATCTTACCGTCCTGACCGACTTCTATACCGATCAGCTCACCGTGCTTACGGCCGCTGCCCAGATTGTTCGAGCTGCCGTCACCGCTGTCCAGACCTACGGTGGACACCTTACCGTTGTTGATGTTCATCACCGAGCTGAAATCGATGGAAATATCAGTAAAGTGGCTCAAATCCACATTCGAGCCTGTCAGGTCAGTCGCGGAAGCGCTGAAAGTCAGCGACGCCGCATTCTGCTCCGGGCTGCCGATGTATTCAAAGTTACCGGTTTCCGTGTCAAACACTAACCTGTTGCCGCTATAGCTCTCCGAGCTTGTAATGCTGGCATGCCCGTCGGGCGTGATAAAGTTGATCGAATAGGATATATTATCCGTACCGTGCAGGCCATAAACCTTCTCCAGGATCTCCTGTCTGTTGTCATCCCTATCCTCCAGCGTCACGCCAAAGGATCCGCCGCCGGACTGAGCCGGTGTAAATACGGAAGTCTTCGTGGTGTCAAAGTTCGCGGTGAAGGATATCGTTGCCGCCCCCTTCTCATCCACAGTGATCAGAGGACCATTGGCATCCGTAGCAAGCGCCACGCTGCCGCCCAGCTGGCTCAGCACCGCTGCCCATCCGGTTTCACTAGCCGCCTGCGGCGGATTCGTAAGCGTAGTGGGACCTAACGCTATGGGAGTATCGCTTGTATAATTGCCATCGGCATCCTTCGGTCTGTAATAGTACTGCCCCTGGTCTTCATCATAGGCAAGCCCGTACTCTCTCTCCAGCACATCCTTGGTCAGCGTCACATCGCCCTGCACAGTTACCGTGGTCTCTGCGTCATACTGCGTAGCCGCAGTAGGAAGCGCTCCACCGTTAATCTGTGTCACCTTAACCGTATCACCGGCCAGACTCATCATCGGATTCCCCGAGAAACCGCTCAGGATCTCGTCAAAGTTATAGCTGACCGTGAAAGATGCCGGGGTCGTGCCATTCGCCGGGTTGTACGTCACACTGCCGTCGTTGGGCAGAGCATATACCTTCGTCTCCGTGATCGGCGCCTGCTCCCCGCCGAAGTTTGCGATCTGGTTGATATCGTTGACATTGTAGTATGTCTTCAGAGAAATGCCGTCCTCGTTGATGATGTCGTCCAACTGTACATAGTAGTTGCCGTCCTGACTCATCGCGTGCACGCTCATCAGCGCTGTATACTGATAGCCCAGCTTATCGAAGAAGGTCAGGGTCATGACCTTACCGGCTTTGCTGTGTACAGAGGTGTCGTTCTTATCCAGGATACCGGAAGCGTAGCCCATGGTGGTGGACTCCGGCGGTGCAGTCAGATTATCCCGGTTCATGACCTGCAGGGCGGAAACCACATCGGAGCGGATATCTCCGGTCTCCTCATCCACCTGCCAGCCCATCACACGATAACCGGTGCTCGCCATAACCAGATTACCCGCACCGTCGATGGTGAACGCACCGTCTCTGGTAAAGAAGTTCTGGGAGCCGCTGTTTACAATGAAGAAGGACTCGCCGGAAATCATCACATCCCAGGGATTGTTCGTAGACTGGGCGGAACCCTGTCTGGTGATCGCCGTGTTGATGGCTGCGGTCTTGGCGCCCAGACCGATCTGTCTTGCGTTGATACCGCCTCGACCGGTAGCCGCGTTCGCGCCGGAAGCCGCCTGTGTGGTCTGGTATAACAGATCGCTGAATACCATGTTCTGTGACTTATACGCTGTCGTGTTTACGTTTGCAATGTTGTTACCGATAACATCCATTCTGGTCTGGTGGGTCTTAAGACCCGACACGCCAGAAAACAATGATCTCATCATAGTGAAATGACCTCCTTAATAATGTGGGAACCGTTGTCCTCTCTGTCAGTCGAGGACGGTAAGCCTCCTGTAAGGTCCGGCTTATATGATTACGGCTCCGTCTATGTTTGTAAATACATTCTCATCAGCCTCTGTCTGATCCATCGCCGTGATGACCGTCTGATTCGGTACGCTCACGATAAATGCAAGGGAATCAACTATGACCAATGATTCGCTTATCCCCTTCGCCGAAGCTTTGGCTGCCCCCAAGTTCAGGCGTTCCACCTGTTCCTCAGTCAGTTCAATATTTCTGTCCACCAGCCGGTTTGCCGCATGCTTGGAAAATTTTACTTCCCCGGACTGCTGCATCCCGTCCGTCTTCGTCGACAGAATGTCCCGGAAGCTTATGCCTCCCTGCGCAGGCGCTCCGTCCCTGGATCTGCCTGTCTTTAAATATTGATCCTGCAGCTGTTCTATCGAGGGGAAAGAACTGCCTTGAATCTTCATATATCTCTCCTCCCTGAGATAGCCGTCTTACTCACGGCGCTTATTCGTCATCGGAACCGCCGTCGTCATCATCGCC
This sequence comes from Lachnospiraceae bacterium, assembly GCA_014804385.1. Classification (GTDB taxonomy): domain Bacteria; phylum Bacillota; class Clostridia; order Lachnospirales; family Lachnospiraceae; genus UBA3282. Next base: position 2,690 of record JAAUZW010000007.1, read on the forward strand.
TTTTTCAGCATTGGCGATCGCCACCAGATCCTTCATCTTCGTCACATACTTCTTCATGGTAGCCACTTCTTCATCCGTCAGGAATTCCTTCTGGTAATCCGACATACCATTGTACATCTCATCCAGCTTTTCTACCTTCTCTCTGTCCGCCACGGTCAGATTCTCGTATGCCGGAAGCTTGTTGTAGATATTCTTCCAATCCGCCGCCAGCTTGTAAGCTTCCAGATAAGTGGGATCTGCCACGGTATCCAGATCGTCCATAGAATACAGGTCGCCGTTCACGGAGAGGTATGCCTTATTCTTCTCGTATACCACATAGTCCACATTGCCCTGCACATTTACGGTTCTGCCAGCGCTGTCAGTCACCTTCAAAAGCACGGTCTGCCCTACCAGCGAGGATGCCCGGAACAGATCCATGGATGCACTCATATTCTGCATCTGCTCTAACTCCGAGAATGTCGCATACTGCGAAATATACTCCGTGTTAGAGGTGGGCTCCAGTGGATCCTGATATTTCATCTGTGCCACCAAAAGCTGTAAGAAGGCGTCCTTATCCAGACTGTCGTTGCCGGTTTTCTTCTTGGAATTCGCAAGAGACGCCGCGGAATTGGATTCCACAAATTTACCGTCTTTTACTTCCTGTACTACTCCCATATTGTCACTCCTTTCTGTCTGTCATCCCTTATGCCGTATAATCTACTGTGCTGCCGTTTGCCTGCATCATCTCCACTGCGATCCGCTCCGAATCTTCCATCTCCTCCAGAGCATCCTCCTCCAGATCGTCCAGATTGATCCTTCTTGTGGATTTCTTCGTCGCCTCTCTCTGCTGTTCGGCCGTATCCTGCTCCTGCGAATACTGCTCGCCGTAAGCATGGTTCGCAACTGTGACTTCCACGGCCTCCACCTTGATGCCCTGCTCCTCAAACTGTGTCTTAAGCTGGATCATCTGGGTCTCCAGAAGCGCCTTCACCGTCTCATTCTGTGCCGCAAACTGCGCTGTGATGACACCGTCCTTCGCCGCCAGCTGTACATGCACCGTGCCCAGGCTTGCGGGATGCAGCTGCATCTCCAGNTCCTGTGTCTCNGNNTNGATATTGCTCTTCATGTACTCTACGATCTGATCCATGATCTGATTCGTCTCCGGCTGTGTGTATACCGGCTGCTCCGCCGGCGCTTCGACCTNTTCGGTCTGCCCTGTCAGATTCTGTAAGAAAGTGTGCTGGGTGTTCTGCTCTCCCGCCATACTTCCCTCCCCCTGATGTCCTGTGTCCGCCTTTTTGGAAACAGGCTCGGTCTCAGGCTTCGCCGCCTCTGTGATCTGCTCGCTGACATGCTTTTCGCCGCTGGCATCATCNACTGTCACCTTAACCTGTACGGTGCCGCCGTCTTTCTGCACGGATACTGCATAATCCTTCATGCCCTCCACACTCACCTCNGGCGTCTGTGTCAAAGGATTTTCCTCCACAGTCTCCTGCTTTGCCGCGCTCATCTGCTCCATCAGCGCATCCAGCTCTTCCTCGGATAATCCCAGTTCCTCCTGCAGCGATCCGAGCGTATCCTCTACCACTGTAAAGAGTTCCTGTAAATTGCCGTAAAGAGTTTCGTCCGTCACCAGGCTCAGCTCATCTGTGCTGTCCGTCAAATATAATAACAGCTGTTTCAGATTCTCGGGATCAAAAAGATCTACTGCTGTCAGTCCCAGGTTCTCCATGGCTTCTTCCACTTTTTCCAGCGGAATGTCCATCACAGTAACGATCTGCGCCACAAGCTCTTCGGCCGCTTTCTCCACAGTTTCCTGTTTCTCAGTGTCCTGCGGCTTCGCTGTCTCCTGGGTCTTGGCNGTGTTTTCGCTCTTATCCTGCTCCACAGCGCCGTTTCCGTCATCCTTAGCGGTATCCTCAGGTTTTTTCGTCTCCGCCGTCTGATTCACATCTTCCTGTTTCTCAGTATCCTTCGGCTGTACCGTCTCCTGCGCATTTTCCACTGCTGCCTGCTTCGGCGCCACAGCTGTCACGCTGCCATTCTGAGACTGCTGCATGCCCGCCAGCTGATCGCCCATCCTGGTCATGAGCTTATCAAAGCTCTCCTGCACGAACTCCTCCGGCTTCACAGATGTCTGACCTCCCTGAACCGCACCAAAGGGCGACAGGGCGTTTACATTGTTTACCGTCATTCTTGTTCTTTCCTCCTTTCTTAAGTTTTCAAGGTACTCGTGTGTCGTGTGAGAAGTACTTCTAATCACTCGCAGCAAAGGCTGCTTCGCGAAGAAGCGCTAAATCTCACACATATATATAACATGTGTCAGGTTTCCCCTCCACATTTTATATATCGGCTTTATTNCGCCTTCTTTAAAGCGTTTTTCTCAAATCCATGCAGAAAANCNGCACCTGCACCGTCACGAATCGGGATCCATGATCCGGGTGAGTCTGGCCGCGATCTCGGCGTCCATCGCCCCCAGGACATTTCCTCTGTCCTCCGCACTCATCTGATTCAAAATCTTGGCAGCCAGATCCAGATCGTCCGTCATTTCCTCAAAGATTGCCGCCGCCTGCTTGGGTTTCATCTCCGAGTAGGCCTGNGCATAATCCTGAATCTCCTTATCCGCCTGCACCTGNTGTACTACCTGNTTATATAAATANTCCGCCGTAGTGGGNTCNATGGTCTGATAATATTTCTGATATTCTTCCGCCCCGGGCCCGTTTTCNGCATAGACCACTTCCTCATAGAANTCCGTCTTGATCCGCTCAAANTCCACCTGCGCATCCTCGAAGGTCNGCAGTCTTTCGTTCTCCGCCCGAAGCTCCGCCAGTTCCTCGGAATCTACNCTGCTGGCGGACTGCGCCNCCTCCAGCTGCAGCTCCAGCTCCNTGATGTANTCCACCGCTTCCCGCAGGCTGGTGTAACCGCCGTAGGATTCCTCCTCGTCCACGGTCATCGTGTTGTCCGCCGGCAGGATCNTATTGACCACCGGCACATCCTTNAAGATGGGNGCCAGCACGCCNGATCCGAAACCNCCNACATCCAGNTTGATCAGCAGACACAGGATCGCCACCCAGATAATAACAATAACTACTGTTACCAAAAAGACAGACACACCGCCCACATCGTCGCCATCCAGATGCGCCTGCTGCTCATCAAGCTCTCTGGCNCGCTGTTTGGCCTCCTTTTTCTGGGCCTTTCTNTCGTTCTTAAACTGTTTGCGCTCTTCCTTTAATTTCTTTTTTTCTGCTTTTGTATCAATGGGAGCCTGCGCTTCCATCCCTATATTCGTCGCTTCCGTCGCCATTCCCATTTTCCTTTCCGCGCTGACCGTAAGTATAGCTCGTAAGTTCGTCTACCACCTTGGCCTCGGCNGCTTTCTCTTCCTCCAGGAACTCCGCCAGCGCCTTCTCCTTGAGCTTTTCGTGCATCTTGCGCTCCTGCATGATCTCCGTCAGCTTCGCCCGCGCCCGCTCCAGCGCCTCCTCGGCCTTCGNCACCTCGAACCGCTGACGCGCGATCAGATCATCCATGACNAGCACAGCGTTGCGGTTATCCCTCAGATCATTGACNCTGATCGTCTCTTCCCGCAGCCGTCTGCCCTCCTCCAGATAGGCTTCCTTCCTGTCGATCAGATATTGCAGCTTTTCCACTTCCTCATTCAGCTTAAGCTGCGCTTTGCCGACCTCCATCTTCGCCTGAGTCTCGAACTGATATTTGATATCCAGAATGCTCTGCATCCTGTATCTGAATTTCGCCATGGCAGGTCACCCCTTACTCCGTTTCCGCAAAGAGCTCCCGCAGCATATCCACGGCTTCCTCATAACTGTATTTCGTATCCACATCCTGCAGCAAAAACTCGTTGACCGCGTCGATCTTCTCAATGGCGTAGTCAATATTCTTATTACTGCCGCTCTTGTAAGCGCCGATATTGATCAAATCCTCCGCCTCGTTGTAGGTCGCCAGCACATTTTTGAGTTTGCCTGCCAGTCCCTTATGTTCTTTATCCACGATCTGGCTCATACATCTGGAAATGCTCTGCAGCACATCGATCGCCGGATAATGATTCTGATGCGCCAGCTTTCTGTTCAGCATGATATGGCCGTCCAGAATACTTCTCGCCGTATCCGTGATCGGCTCGTTCATGTCATCGCCATCCACCAGAACCGTGTAGAGTCCGGTAATAGAGCCCTCCGCCGCACAGCCCGCTCTCTCCAGAAGCCTTGGCATCTCCGAGTAGACACTGGGAGGATANCCTCTTGACACGGGCGGTTCCCCGCTGGCAAGCCCGATCTCACGCTGCGCCATGGAAAAACGGGTCAGAGAATCCATCATCAACAGGACATCCTTTCCCTGATCCCTAAAATACTCCGCGATAGCACAGGCTGTCTTAGCCGCCTTATTTCTCTCGAGGGCTGATCTGTCCGAGGTGGCTACCACCACCACGGAGCGGCGCATGCCCTCCTCTCCCAGATCACGCTCCACGAACTCGCGCACCTCTCTGCCGCGCTCGCCGATCAGAGCGATCACATTGATATCCGCCTTGGTATTGCGCGCAAACATGCCCATCAGTGTGGATTTNCCCACACCGGAGCCTGCAAAGATCCCGATACGCTGTCCCTTGCCCACCGTCATCAGGCCGTCTATCGCCTTAACGCCAAGCGGGAGCACATCTGCGATGATCTTTCTGCTCATGGCATCCGGCGGCTGCGCTTCCACGCTGTAGGGCACCCCCGGCATATATTCGCCGTTGATCCTGCCCAGACCGTCCAGCACCTTGCCCAGAAGATCGTCGCTCACCGGCACCGTCAAAGGATTTCCCGTGTTCTCCACGATACATCCCAGACCGATCCCGTCGGTATTGTCACAGGGCATCAGAAGTGTTCTGCGCTCCTTAAATCCCACTACCTCCGCCGTGATCGGCGGATAGTCGTCGCCCACAGGATAGATCACACACAGATCCCCCAGCTTCGCCTCGGGACCTGCCGACTCGATGGTCAGACCTACTACATTCTCCACCCTGCCCTTTTTCTTAAAAAAGGTGTCGTCCTTTATGCTGCTGTATTTAGAATAATTGATCGCTGTATTCACTGTTACGCCTTTTCATAGGATAACACTTGNAATTTNTTNTTGAGCTCNTCCAGCTGTGTGCTGATGCCNCAGTCAAAAATACCGCCGTCAGTCTCGATNAGGCAGTCTCCNTTGGCAAGCGCGATATCCTCTATGATCTCGATCAGNCCCCTGCCCGCCACNGCGCCNTCCATNAGGGTCTGCTTCTGCATATTGACGTAAGGATAATCCTCCGCCGACACATGTACGATAAAAGTCTTGCTGCTCTCNACCTTNCGCAGCGTGGAATCCACCAGNTGTACCAGAATATCTCTGTTATCCATCAGATCNACACCGAAAATATGACTGTAAACGTCAGTGATCGTATCCACAAACCGGGGNTCCAGATCTTCNANCAGTTCGTCAAACTCGGCCTCCAGCTGCCGTCTCTTCTCAGCCAGCTCCTGTTTCATGCCGTCNACNTCGGACAANCCCNGCTGNTAGCCCTCNTNANANCCCTGNTTCGANCCCTCCTCNACGGCATTGGCCCGTTCGATCTCNATCTGCCTGCGGGCANCNTCCATCATCTCATCGACCTTCGNCTGAGCCTCATCCAGCATAGCCTGCGCCTGGGCCTCGATCTCCTCCAGATTCGGGCCCGCCTCGACCGCCTTGATCACATTGCCGCTGCCCTCTCCGTCAGAAAAGAGTGCATCCAGCTGCTCGCCCTCGATACCGCTCACAAACTCGGGCTCACCTTCCTCACCGTCTTCTCCGAACTCCGGCAGNGCCGCAGCGTTCGCCTTGCGGANACTCTCCCATTCCTCAATGCGCTCCGCCACCAGATCGTTACTGTCTATCACACACTTCTCTTCGCCGTCCACTCTGACCCAGCCGGCTTTATATAAGCTTCTTGGCCTCAATTTATTATTAAACAATGATCTCGTCGCCTCCGCCTCTGGAGATAACAATTTCTGCAGCGTCTTCCAGTTTTCTGATGATGTTTACGATCTTCTGCTGTGCTTCCTCCACGTCCTTCATACGGACAGGACCCATNAACTCCATATCCTCCTTGATCATAACCGCCAGACGCTTGGACAGGTTGTTAAAGATCGCGTTCTGCACATCTTCGTTAGAACCCTTCAGNGCGATCGCCAGATCGGAGTTATCCACGTCACGCAGCACACGCTGAATNGCNCGGTCGTCCAGAAGCAGGATATCCTCGAAGACGAACATCTTCTTTCTGATCTCGTCCGCAAGCTCCGGCTCTTCGATCTCCAGAGTCTCCATGATATGTTTCTCTGTGCCTCGGTCTACTGTATTCAAGATCTCTACGACAGCATCCACGCCGCCGACGATCGTGTAATCCTGATTCACCAGGGATGATAACTTGGATTCCAAAACTTTCTCCACTTCCTTGATCACATCCGGACTGGTCCGGTCCATCACTGCGATACGCTTCGTCACGTCCGCCTGTCTGTCGGGCGGGAGCGCCGATACGATGAGCGCCGCCTGACCGGGCGCCAAATAGGACAGGATGAGTGCGATGGTCTGCGGGTGCTCATCCTGAATAAAGTTCAAAAGCTGTGTCGCATCNGCCTTTCTGACAAATTCGAAAGGCTTCACCTGCAGGGACGCTGTCAGCTTGCCGATCACGTCCATCGCCTTCTCAGAGCCAAAGGACTTCTCCAGAAGTTCCTTCGCGTAGTTGATACCGCCCTCAGCGATATACTGCTGTGCCAGACACACCTGATAAAACTCGTTTACTACGCTTTCCTTGAGCTGCGGTGTGATACTTCTGGTATTCGCGATCTCCAGAGTGAGCTCCTCCACCTCGTCTTCCTTCAGGTGTTTAAAAATCATTGCGGATTTCTCCGGCCCCAGGGCAATCATCAGGATAGCCGCTTTCTGGACGCCGTTGATCTTCTCATCAGCCTTAGCTGCCATTTATCTTACCCCCAGTCTTCGTTTAACCAGTTACGCAGCAGATTTGCCGCCGCTTCCGGATTCTCTTCCACAAATTTGCTGACNAGCTTTTTCTCATCAGACTCGTTCTCAGAGGAAATCTCCTCAAGCTGTACATTAGATTGTAACAGCGTCTCCACGGACAGCTCTTCCTCTTCCTCTTCGTGCTTCTCCCCGCGCATACTCCGTAGTACCACGAATGCCAGAAGCGCCAGGATCACGATGATCAGGATGATCTGTAAGATATCCGTAGCCGTGATCGGAGACCCCTCCGCGTCAAAGAACAGATTCTCGTTGTATGCCACCAGTGTGATATTATCCGTCGAAATACCCGTCGCGTTGGAGACCACATCATAGAAAGCNTCGTCCAGCTCGATCCGGGTACGCTCGTTGTTCGCCAGCTTATACTCTTCCCAGCTCACGCCGTCCAAAAGACCCTGCGCATCCACATCCTCCTCCCGGATCACCGTGTAGCTGATCAAAGAAGCCGCCAGAGAAGAGGCACCGTAATTGATCACGCCGGAGGGCGTTTCTGTGGTGATAATGCTCTCATTGGGAAGATAATCCCTGGACTCCTCGCTCTGCGTGGAAGTGGAACTGGCATTATCCTCCAGCACATAGGTGCTGTCGTCATCGTTACTGTCTGTTCCGGGCACGCCGCCCCCGCCGCTGACATTCTCAGCGCTGAAGACATCCTCATGGCTCAGTACGCCCTGGGTCTGCCCGTCAGCAGGCGTGTAGTTATGATCCGTCCTTTTCTGGGTGGAGAAATCCAGTACCAGATTAGGAGAGACCTCCACATTATCGAATTCATTCGTGCCCAGGATCACCCGGCGCACATTGTTGATCATATTTTTCTCCGCCTCACTCTTCACAGAGAGCTGCGTACTCGCCATGCCGGAGGCCGAGAGATCCTCATCCCCCGTAAACAGCATATTGCTGTCCGAATCCATAATGACGATGTTGTTGGTGGTATCATTTCCCAGTGAAGTCGCCACAGCGCGCGCCAAATAGGCCGCGTTTTCCTGAGAAAACTCGTCCTTTAACTCCAGAACCACCGTTGCGTAAGCTTCCTGCTCCTGCGCGATCAGTGTGCCGTCATTCTCCGGAATATTCAGCATCACACTGGCCCGCTTGATCGCCGTAAACATGGAAACCATGTTGTCTTCCAGCTCTTTTTGCAGGTACACTACATATTTTTTCTGCTTATCCGACTCGGTGGTGGAGAAGCTGCCATCCGTTACGTTATCGATCCCGTAGCCGGCCGGCTGAATGTTATTCGCTCCGAGCAGCAGATTCGCCGGCCCAAGCTGTTCGGCCAAAACCGATATCCTGAGACCGTCATCCGTGATCTCATAGGTGTATCCCTCCCCGTCCAGAAGGTCGATCACCTCCGAGGCTTCCTTCGTGCTCTCGCACTCACGTAACAGGACATACTGCGGCTTGGTGAGCATCGACACAATAAACACAATTGCAATAATGAGCACTGCCACCACGGCAACGATCAAGGTCTTCTGCTTCGCCGTAAACCGATTCCACCACTCTAATATTTTATTTGCTAATTCCTTCAGTTTCTCTAATATCTTTTCCACAGAACCCGCTCTCCTTCGGCACCATACTCTTGCGCATCAAAACAGAACTAGATCTGCATTTGGATCAGTTCTTTGTATGCTTCCAGAAGTTTATCTCTGATAGCTACCGTATACTGTAATGCCGTAGAGGCTTTTTCCAGAGCGATCGTGAGATCATGCGTATTCTCCGTCTCGCCAAGCGCCCACTTAATCTTCTCATCTTCCGCATCCGACAGATAGCTGTTGGTCGTATTCAGATTATCGACTGCAGTATGTAGCAGGCTCTCGAAGCCGTTATCCTTATAATCCTCAATGCGGGTCGTGGGCGCCGCCTTGGCTGCCTCCTTGATCGCCCCCGAAGATACGTTATATAATTCCGTAATATCCAAAGCCATTTCTCATTCCTCCAAGGTTCCCCTGTTTTTTTCTTCACACATTTATATTTATATGTTTATCAGCCTTTCATCATATTCAGTCCCATTGTCGCAATATTCTTGCTGGCGCTGAACGCAGTGGTATTCGCCTGATATGCGCGGGACGCATCGATCAGGTTCGTAAACTCCGTGATGATATTTACATTCGGATACATCACATAGCCGTTCTCGTCCGCATCCGGATGAGAAGGGTCATAGACCTTGTTCCCCTCTGTCACATTATCCTCATAGACGCCGGTCACCTTCACGCCGGTGCCCGAGTAGCGGTCCCCCGAGTAGTAGTCACTGTACTTTCTGAGCACCTGATGAAAGGGCGTCTGGGAGTTCTTCTCCTGAAATACAACGATCTTTCTGCGGTAGGGCGTACCNTCCTCCGTCCTGGTCGTATTGGCATTCGCCACGTTCTGGGAGATCGTGTCCATACGGAAACGCTCCGCCGTCATGCCCGAAGCGTTGATATCAAAAGCGCTAAACATTGACATACTTTATTCCTCCTTCAAAAGCTGACTATTTCATAACCATCTGCAGATTNTTAAATTCCTCGCTCACACTCTGGTAAAGTCCCTGATAGACCACCTGGTTCTTGGCGAGATACACACCCTCCGTGTCGGGATCCACGTTATTGCCGTCTATGCGGTAGGAAAAGCCCGCATAGTCCGTGTAAGCAATGGGGTTCAGGCGGTTCATCTTCANATCCGCCACCTTTGCATCCATAGTCTTATATCTGGAGTGCCGCAGCGCTTTGGCGAGCTGAACCTCAAAATTCACGTCCTGTCTCTTATATCCCGGGGTGTCCGCATTGGCAATATTGTTGGAAATGGCTTCATTCCTAAGCCATGATGCGTCCATTGCCTTATCTAAAACATTCACATAATCAAACGCATGCGTATCGATCAATGAACTCATAGTCACACTCCTTCCACCTTAATAGAATTTATACCATACTCCATTATAAAGAAAATATAAAAAATTACAAGGTTTTTCGATACATTTTCCCAAATTAGTCTCCTCAAAATCCAGCAAAAAAGGATCCACATCGCGCAAAATCAGCACTTTTCGCAGATCCTTCTGACAATTATTACTAAAACCTTCCCTGTTCCTTAAGCTTCTCTACCTCTTCAAACACCACATCGTTTAAGACCTTGATATAGGTCCCCTTCATGCCGGAGGACCGGGATTCGATGACGCCCGCACTCTCGAATTTTCTGAGGGCATTGACAATGACCGAGCGTGTGATCCCCACTTTATCCGCTATCTTGCTGGCGACCAGAATGCCTTCCATGCCGCCCAGCTCATCAAAGATATGGGTGATAGCCTCCATCTCGGAGAAGGACAGCGTAGAGATCGCCGATTTCACCACTGCCACCTTGCGGTTTTCCTCCGCATTCTCCTCGCTGACAGCCCGCAGCATTTCCAGTCCCACCACCGTGGTGCCATACTCACACAGAATGATATCATCAATATCGTACTGGTCATCACACTTATAGAGGAACAGGGTTCCCAGCCGCTCGCCGGAGATCTCTATCGGCGTGATCACCGCCTGAAACCGTCTGATGCCGGGGCTTTCNAAGCCGAGCGTCTCCAGATTTACGTTCTCCTTCGTGGAAAGCACCGCCAAGAGCCTCTCGTTGAGCATGGGGTCTATGAAGCCGCCCACATGATCCACGATCAGCTCCGTGATGGATTCCACCGCAGCCTGATCGCCGATCCCGAGCACCTTGCCCTTCCTGCTCACCACCAATACATTGGAAACGAGGATCTCCTTTAAGACATCACAGATGTCATTGAACACGACCTTGCCAGAATTATTGTTGTGTAAAAGTTTACCGATCTTTCTGGTCTTATCTAATAACTGCACACTGCTCATGTGGCTGCTCCTCTGATATATGTTTGTTCAGCCCACGCCCATTCGCAAAATCGTGCCTGCGGCACTCTCCGCTGCTTCGCAGCTTATGATTGAGCAAAGCTCAATCGGCTCATTATGCGGGCGTTCCCTCAGACCATCATATGTCTGTCAAATTCATGCAAGCATGATTTGCCAGGCATATTCGGTCTGGCTGAACTGTTAGAAATATATTATCACACTATTTGAGGGTTTTCAATGTTTTTTAATACAATTCACGGGCAGTTTCCATAAATTTCATTAAATTTCCAAACATTCTGTACACTTCGCTCTACTGCTCCACTTTCTCTTTGGGCATATCCTTGACAAAGCCGCACTCCTCATCGGAGCAGACCAGCTTATTGCCCTTTTGCAGCATGATGGAACCGCAGCGGTCGCACTTTTCATCCACGGGTCTTTGCCACACCATGAAATCGCAATCCGGATTATCGATACAGCCGTAATACTTCCGGCCNTTCTTAGTCTTTTTCAGGACAATGTCCTTGCCGCACTTAGGGCAGGCCACGCCGATCTTCTCAAAATAGGGCTTGGTGTTGCGGCAGTCCGGGAAGCCCGGGCAGGCTAAGAATCTGCCGTGAGGACCATACTTGATCACCATCTGTCTCCCGCAGAGCTCACAGAACTCATCAGAAAGCTCATCGGCNATCTCCACCTCTTCCAGCTCCTTTTCCGCTTTCTCCACCGCCTCCTGTAAGTCGGGATAGAAGTTCGCCACCACCGTCTTCCATTTTACGGCTCCTTCCTCCACGCCGTCCAAAAGGGCTTCCATGGTGGCAGTAAAGTTTACATCCACGATGGAGGGAAATGCTTCCTTCATCATATTGTTCACGACTTCGCCCAGCTCCGTCACATAGAGATTCTTGTTTTCCTTTACGATGTAGCGTCTGGCAAGAATCGTCGTGATGGTGGGCGCATAGGTACTGGGCCGTCCGATTCCCAGCTCCTCCATCGCCCGCACCAGAGACGCCTCCGTATAGTGGGGCGCCGGCTGTGTGAAATGCTGCTTTTCTTCCAGAGTGAGCAGAGACAGCTTCGAATCCTCCGCGATCCCCCGGATCAAGGTATTATTCTCTTCNTTGTCTTCCTCCTGGGTGTAGACACTCATAAAGCCGTCAAACTTGAGCTTGGATGCCGCCACCGTAAACCGGTGCTCCCCGGCGTCTATCTTCACCGACGTGGTCTCGTACTGTGCCGCCGCCATACGGCTNGCCGCAAACCGCTTCCAGATCAGCTGATACAGCCGGAACTGATCTCTGGACAGGGATTCCTTGATATCCAGAGGCGTTCTGGTTATATCGGTTGGACGAATCGCCTCGTGGGCATCCTGTATCTTCTGATTTGACTTTCTCTCCTGTGAGGTTTCCGCCGCATAGGTCTCCCCATACTTTTCCAAAATGAATNCGCGTGCCGCCGCCTCGGCTTCCTCAGAAACTCTTGTGGAATCCGTACGCAGATAGGAGATGATACCTGTGACGCCGCTTCCCTTGATCTCCACGCCCTCNTAGAGCTGCTGTGCCAGCCGCATNGTCTTCTGTGTCGAAAAGTTCAGCACCTTGCTGGCCTCCTGCTGGAGCGTGGATGTGGTAAAAGGCAGGGGCGCTTTCTTGATCCGCTCACCCGTCTTTACGCTGCTGACCTGATAGGAGACGCCCGAAAGCTCCTTTTTCAGAGCCTCCATCTCCTCTCTGGAAGCGATGGTGCGCTTCTCCTTCGTGGTGCCGTAATACTTTGCTATCAGAGGCTTTTTCTCCCCCTCTATCTGCAGGTGGGCGTCAAGCGTCCAGTATTCCTCCGGGATGAAGGCGCCTATCTCCTCCTCCCTGTCACAGATGATCCGAAGCGCCACCGACTGCACGCGGCCCGCACTCAAACCTCTCTTTACCTTCGCCCACAACACCGGGGATATCTTATATCCCACCATACGNTCCAGACATCTTCTCGCCTGCTGGGCGTCCACCAGATCCATGTTGATCTCCCGCGCGTTCTTTAAGGATTCCTTTACCGCCGTCTTGGTAATTTCATTGAAGGTGATGCGGTACACCTTCTTATTTTCCAGTTTCAGTGCGGCAAGCAGATGCCACGAGATTGCTTCCCCCTCCCGGTCCGGGTCGGTTGCCAGATAGACCTTCTCCGCCTTTTTCACTTCCTTGCGCAGATTCGCCAGGATGTCTCCCTTTCCCCGGATCGTGATATACTTCGGTTCAAAATCGTGCTCCACATCGATGCCCAGAACACTTCTGGGCAGATCCCGCACATGTCCCTGACTGGCCGCCACCTCATAGTTAGCGCCCAGAAATTTTTTCACCGTTTTCACTTTCGCAGGTGACTCCACGATCACCAAATATTTAGCCATAGCAATTCCCCTATTCGCCGAATATTTATTAACGTGCTACACTATACACCAAATTGTGAACGGTTGCAAGGGGAAATTTATAAAAAATCGAGTGCCCGCGCACTCGATTCAGAGAATGCCTCGCATTCTCCCTCGAGGTTTTACACTGTTGCAATTTCCTATATAATAAATATAAGNAAGTCCCGCAGACCGCTGTCAAAGCGATCTACGGGACTTCTATGAAAAATTGTCAAAATTATTGCAGATCAAACAGGAACGCTTTTAATACCTTTAACTTGGCGTAAACCTTATCCGTAATATACTGATTCTGTTTTACCGTATTGGTGGTAATGGTTGTCTGCGCCTCAAAATACAGATTCAGACCATCATCGCACTGTTCCAGAACCGATTTTGGTACCAGAATGTAGTAGATCCCATTACTCTTCAGATTCGTGGCATTCGCCGGGCTTCCATCCGCCGCATCATACATCTTGTCTTCAAGCCGATTGACGGATATCTCCTCGCCTCCTACCGAAATGGTCTCCCCGCCGCCNTTCGTCTCATAGAATACATGTGTGGCGATCTCTCTGGTTCCCTTTACGAAGTTCACGTCCTGCACTCTGAAGTAGATCTTCTCATAGTCCTCCGTCGTTGCCAGATCATCCAGCGCAACATCGGCACCGCCTCCGCTGGCTGTATCGTAATAGCGGTACATCGTTTTCATTTCAGGCGCTTCCTGCAGGCCGCTCTTCAATACCGTGATATTCGGCTGCTTTACACCTGCCTGATAGGAGGCGATCATCGTGTTGATGAACAGCTTCGCTTCCTCAAAAGTATACCATTCCCCGTTCCAGTCATTACGCGCGTGCCCCATACCGGTGTATGTAATATTGCCCTTATTATAAATATAGTAGTTATTCCGCACATCGTTGGGCGACTGGGAATAGATCGTTTCCCTCTTGCCGGAATCACCCGAAGTTCTTCCGCCAAGACAATACCATACTACCAGATCGCTCTGCCCGTCGCCGTCATCATCCGCCGTATAATCCAGCTCATAATACTGCCCATGAGTCTTCGCCACCTCAAATTCTTCCTTCAGCTTATACGGATACTCCGTGATCTGACCCTGATTGACCTGGGTTGCATGGATACCGCCCACCTCTCCGTTATTCACCTTCTCCAGCTCACCGTACCGGGCAGGATCATCTTCCTTAGTGTCATCCCAGAACCACGCNGCNTCATAACGGATGTTTGTATATTTATTTTCAAATACATTATCCGGCACGCCATCATATTCACCCGGCGACATCAAGTTCCACTTGGAATATACATACTTATTAACATTGTTTTCATCGTCAGGCACCTGCTGATCCTTTGCGCTGATCAACTGATAAGTATAACCGTGTACTTCCGGAACTGTCTCCTTCTTCCCACTCTTCGGTTTATAAGCAACATCCTTACCGGAATTGACTACCGTCTCATAATCACTGCTGCCCTGATACAATATATCGCCTCTCTGTAATATGCCGGAATCCAAAATCCCGTAGCGGTCCATACCTACCAGAGGACGAACATACTTATTCAGCGTAGAAGCATTACGTGTATAATACCATCCCTTCCACTCATTATACCACCATATATCCACCAAACTGCCATGGTTATCTCTCCACGGATACCCTTTCATCGCCTGATCGCCCTGCCCGAGATCCGGACTGTTAAAGTAGGATGTGGTATCATGGGCGAGAAGTACACTCTTACCGCTGTTAATAAAATCAACGATCGCGCCCATGGGCCCGTTCTCAGAATCTCCTTCAAAATCGCCATACATATCCGAGAAACCTAAAATCAACATATTGAAATCTCTCAGATACTCCTTGTTGGCATAATACCCGTTCTGGAATGTATTAATATCTATTGTCGTGATCTCCAACTCAAACTCGTCTGCAATACCCGGATAGTAAACGCCGTCATAATACCCGCCGTAAATCAGCGTGTTAAAATGCCTGCCCTTAGTATTGACTTCATAATTCAGGTCAATGACATCGTCGCCGTTCTTATTGATCTGGCAGATCTTCAACACTTCCTTATCCATTCCGTTTAATTTTGTGTATCCGCTCATGGATGTATAGATATTCTCATTATCCGCCTGTATGATCTCCACTCTCCACGGAAGCAGCCCTTTATACCCTGCAGGAACCTGTCTGGAAAGTACGTAGGATCTGTCAGCATACAGCGCATCCGATGATACGGAACTGCCGTTCTGTGTGATACTGATATCCTCTATTTCCTCCTGTCCCGCGAATTTACCGTCAGAGTTTACGTCTATATAAAGCTTGCAGACATATCGGGTGCTATAGGAGGCTGTACCCTCATTCTGGATCTTAAAACGGTATTGCAGATTATATCTACCGTTCATATCCGAATTAATATAGTAGATATCACTCCCTTCGTTGATCTCACCGTTTGCCTCAGTCTCCGTCAGACTTACCTTTGGACGATTCAGATAGAACTTAAAAAGTTCAGAATCATCCCCTATATCACCCCAGGCATAAAAGTTCACATACTTGTCATCCAGGGCCTTCTTGACAAATTCATATAAATANGTGCAGTTATCAATATGATCCTCGTCAATTCGGCGGTTCCGCTCCGCATCTTCCTCTCGCTCTATGATCAGGGAAACTACCCTGTCATTCCAATTCCCCTGGCCACGCGTATTTACGAAATTGATCTCATCCGTAGTAAATGTCGCACTATTCCCTCTGAAATTATCTTCATCGAAAACAGTCACCACATAACCTTCCTTCACCTTAATGGAAGAAATCGCCTTTGTCGGTACGCCAAGTGCAGTCAGATCTCTCCGTGTATATTCTCCTTCCGCAAGATTTACGCGGCCGGCTTTATAATCGACATCTTCATATACCGTCGCCGGCTGCTCCAGAAAATCATCCGCAATGATAACCGGATAGGAACCATCCAGGAANGAAACCAGCGCATTCATCTTCTCCTTGGAGATGTCATTTCCGCCGTACCTTGCATAATTATAGAAATAAGTCCAGTCATTTCTGTTACCGTTCCAATATTCCGAAGTCAGCAGACCGGCCATTGGCAGTGTTATTGCTCGCAGATCTCCAATATTATAATAGATCAGTCCATCCATATCCGAATCATTAAACACTGTGCCCGCAGCAACGTGCTTTTCATTCGGCTTACCATAATAGCTGCTGTCCGTCCAGTAACGCATNTTCAGATGNTCCTTGCTCGTTCCGATATAGATCAAATCGTAAGTCTCATTCAACTTCTCGATCTTGCCGATAAACTCGGCAGTCGTCATGACCGTGATCTCNGCCTCTTTCACCTCGGGCGCCCATTTTTTAAGCTGCTCCAATGTGAGCTCCGATTCATCCGCCATGGCAGGCTGGATCTCCAATACCTTGATTTTCTCCTTCGTCTCCACTTTCCTGCGGTTCTGATAATTTATAATATGACGCACAGCCGTAGACTGGCCGATATCCGTGGAGAGAGCCTTGTAGTTTCCGGAGGAATCCGCCTCACGGTAAGCATTATCCAAAAGGATCTCGTCCAGAACCTTCTGGAACCCAGGCTCCATATCCTGACCATCTTTATAAATAGTAGGGGTATGAAAATCCCTATTGATGATTGAAACATCATCCAATCTGCAATAGACATTTTCCGTCACAAAATTCTTGTCCGCATCCTCAACTATGCCGTCNAGCAGCTTATTCACAGCAAAGCCTGTCAGATTATTGCGGTTTTTGTTATACCATTCTTCCGGAGANTCCTGACACATTATGGCGGCAAGTCGGAATATCTTNGTCGCTTTCAGGNCCTCATTTACTGTTATGACCGCCGCTCCGCCTGCTTCCGTATCGCCTTCGCCCTGATCGGTTGTNCCCTTCTCATACAGGATCGCTCCGTCAACCAGACACGGGAAGGCTCCCGCCACGGTTCTGTCAACCAGATATTTCAATGTTTTTTCGCTCAGATCATTATCTGCTCCATATGACACTGCCTTCTGATCCGTCGCCGTCTCCTGGCCTGTCTCCTGATCCGTTTCCGGATCACCGGTTTCCACGTACAGCTTGAAACCGGTATCGCTGTTATCGTCTTCCGCGTCGTCGNCNGCCGCTTCGCCGTTATCGTNTCCCTTGTCATCGGCCGCCTTGTCGTCATCGTCTCCCTTGTCATCGGCCGCCTTGTCGTCATCATCTCCCTTGTCATCGGCCGCCTNGTCGNCATCGTCTTNNCNGTCATCGNCCNCNTNNTCGTCATCANCNNTCCCGNCGTNNNCTGCNTTNCTGTCATNGTCCTCTTCNTCGTCNTCNGCAGTCCCGNCGTTATCGNCNTCCTTATTGCCGTCGCCTTGATCGTCTTTGTCGTCTTTGCCGTCGCCTTGATCGTCTTTGCCTTCTTCGCCGTCTTTGCCATCGTCATAGGCAAAAACACTTTGCGACCCGGAATTCAGATAAAGGAAATCAAACGCCGGCAATGTTTTCATCTCATTCAACTCTTNCGGCGTGAGTGTGATGACCTTGGCCGAAAACTTCGGGTAATCCTTCTTATCCATATCCAGGGCATACTTTTTAAACCATTCATTGCTCTTGAACGTATTTTTGCAATAAATNATCTTGCCCGCAAAGGTATATTTCTGTGCCTGTCGATTATCGCCGGACGCAGTCTCCTCATCGTCCGACAGTTCTACTTCCACAAAATCATAGGCATCATAGCCGTGAGCGCTCCTCTTGATCGCATACGGATCCTTTACGGCATAAGTCATCTTATTAGCCGTAGATCCCTCTATTCTCTTAAATCTTACCAGAAAGTATTCGCCGACCCCTTCACCGTCACCACTCGCATTCACAGATATAAGATCCGCATCT
This sequence comes from Lachnospiraceae bacterium, assembly GCA_014804385.1. GTDB lineage: Bacteria > Bacillota > Clostridia > Lachnospirales > Lachnospiraceae > UBA3282. The sequence goes on from JAAUZW010000007.1 coordinate 20,821, forward strand.
TCTTTTTCATCCGCATCCGTCTCTTCATCAGGATCGGTTTCTTCGTCAGAATCCGTTTCTTCGTCAGAATCCGTTTCTTCGTCAGAATTCGTTTCCTCGTCGGGATCCGGTTTCTCATCGGGATTCGTTCCCTCGTCGGGATCCGGCTTCTCATCGGGATNCGTTCCCTCGTCGGGATCCGGCTTCTCATCGAGATCCGTTCCCTGCTCCTCGTCCTTCTTATCGTCANCGGCTTCCTGATCCTTATTTTCGGAAACCATCTTAATCCATCTTCCCTGAGACGCGGATGATCTCACCGACAGATCTGCGCTGCCATTATCGTCCGAGCCGGAATTGCCGCCCGAACCACTTTCTCCCTTATCGCTGTCGTTGCCGCCGGTGCTGTCTCCGTCACCGTCGTCGCCGCTGTCACCACTGCCCTCGCTGCCGCCCTCGTCGCCGCTGTCACCGCCGCCTTCGCTGCCGCCCTCATCGCCGTCTTCATCGCCGCCGCCTTCGCTGCCGCTCTCATCGCCGTCTTCGTCGCCGCCGCCTTCGTTGCCGCTCTCATCGCCGTCTTCGTCGCCGCCTTCCTTGTCGTCACCGTCGTCGCCGCCTTTGTTGTCGCCGTCACNGCCTTTATCGTCATCGTCATCATCGTCGTCACTGTCATCGTCGGAATCCTGGTCGTCACTTACCGATGCAGGCTTATACTTATCCCTGAGCAGCCCCCATAAATGAGCCTCATAGTAATCTTCACTACCGGTAGTGCTCGCCGGTCTCCTTTTCTGATAAACCCACACNTCATCNGGCAGATCTTCATAGTTGATATCCGCTATATTGGTTATCGTTGTCTTGTCAACCTCATAATAAACCACATCCTGCGGCACACCCGAGTTGTTCACGTTTTTCCCCACAAGTTCAAAAGCGACCTGGTATTTCTCACCATTCCCGCTGTTATCAGNATCGCCATNCCATACAAAATAACCGGTCTTACTGATATTGCTTCCCGTNACCTCCTCAAAACCNTCCCCCGGNTTATCGCTCTCCTCGTATTCNCCCTCTACCCCGTATACCGGGAAATCCTTTTCCCACTNCTTATCCGTGGAGGCATANTTGCTGCTGTAATAGGCAAGAAGCTCNCTTTTCTTNCTTTCTACAAATTCCTTGCGNTCNTCCNGAGTNAGATAACTNACCAGCCGGTCTTTCCAGCTGAGCCAGTTNCCCTCTTNATCCCACGTACCCAGAATCGGCTCATAGCCATCCACCCANAAACCGATCTCCGCNGCACTCTTATCCGGAACGATCTCCAGAATCGTGTANTCTTTGCCACTGAGCTGCACCTGNTCTCTCAATTTCTCGATTCCCAGCAGCGTATCCGCCGCCTGTGCTTCTATGGANTCATGCCAAACGGATGTCACCACGATCGCAGCNCTGAGTACGACCGCCGCAGCCGATCCTGNCACTGTCGCAAAACGCTTCCGTCCTGTTTTAACCGTGTTCTTCGTATTNTTCTTATTCTTTCNCATATTCTCACCCTTTACAGTAGCTGTTGCCAGAAAAACGCAGGCAGAATANTTTTATTCCGCCTTGCGTTTNAAGGAATCCCTATGACTCACTAATCAAAAATTATNGTTGCGTAGGAATAGATATTCGGATAGTCTNTCATGTATATCTTGATCTTAGCGCTCTTTAAAGTCACCTGATCATTCACCATCCACTTTTCCTGATTACACTCAAAGCTTCCGAACGCCTGAATCAGTCCATGATTCTTATCATTCTCCGAATCCGGCCGCGCCTCCGCTCCTGTCGGGATACAAGTCACGACTACGCCCTCCGGTGCATCATACACCAGTTCTTCCACCGAATATTCAAAGACATACGGCTCGTTTCTCCATGCCAAACCATAATAACCGATAAGATTATAGTAAAAATTAAAACCACCATACAAGTTGACATTCTGCACATGGGTCGTCTGTCCATAAATCTTCACAGCCGCAATCTCATGGATACGTTCATAGGTGACATCTTCATAGACGTAATTGTTGGGCTCTGGATGTCTAACGTTATTTACGTTATGATAAGTACAAAGAACCTTAATAAAAAATGCACGATCCGGCGGCAGATCCCTGGTAAAGGTCAGCCAATACTCATGACCCCCGCTGCTCTTATTGAGCAGAACAAACTGCAACAGATTATCGTAGGCAGATATCCGGTTCCCGTATTCGTCACAGAAATAATACTCCCAGTCTACCTTATCCGTATAAAAAGGTTCATCGAAAGTAAACCACGCCAAATCGCCGTAACCCGTATGGCCTTCGTAACCGCGCATCATGTAGCTGTCGCCGCCTATAACATACTCATTATCGATCCGGTATACGACAGAATCCGATGCGGACTGCCCCGTATCCGGAGAAGTTACAAGGAGCGTTATGGTAATGAATACGCCGTAATTTCCCGCTTCCTTTTTGACGTTTAACTCCAATTCCTTCCCGTTATCCGTAAAGCCCTCCACGCGCTCAGGTTCACTGACCGTCCACTTATACTGCAGGTTATTTTTCTCATCTTCCGTATAATCCGGAGCTTCTATCAAAGAGCCATACTGCGGATGAAAAGGCTGAAGACTCTTAGGCGTAATCTTCACCCCTAACGTTTTCGCACTGCCCAGAACCTTGACCACGCCTGTCGCTTTCTTATTCGGATTAGACTTATATTTCGCCGTGATCGTCAGATAGTCATTCGGCTCGTATTCCCCGACGCTCAGCACGCCGTCCGCATTGATCACGCTGAGACTGTCCGCCTCCCCGATCTCCCAATCCACCTGATCATTCACGCACGATCCCAGATTGACCATAGCGAAAATATGGTAAACCCCTGTCCTGTCTACCGAAGTCACTCTGTCTATGATCGGCACCGCCGTAGCAACAGTGTCATTTGAAATATAGAGCTGNAAGGTCGTGTCCGCCGTGGGCGTCTTNTCAAAGATCTCCTTGGCATTGTTGCCCCGCATCATGCGNTTTCTCAGCGTTATGACCGGGCTGGTCGCATAGGCCGCAGCGCCGCTTCCATCCTCACAATCCACCCGGATAGAAACAGACCGAACGATCGTGAGATCGCCGCCGCCCACGGCTGCGCCTTTTTCTATAACAGTGTCGCTTAAGTCCACCTCGAAATTGGTTACATTATCCGCCAGCAGCTGATTCTCATAAACGGCAGCTCCGTCCTCCACATAATCGTCCGCAGCGGAATCATAGAGCATATTCCACTCGCTGCATTGCATGTTTCCGCTGCCTTTGTCCAGCGTTACGGTTCTCTTCTTGTAAACGGTAGNGCCATTCGTGTCCTCGGCATGGTACAGCACCAGCTCCGTCTTTGCCGCATCATCGTTCATATCCACACCGCCGTTTACGTCGATGATCAGATCTTCTATCTGATTGACAGCAAGTTCCGCCTCATCCTGTACGTCAGAATCCGCGCTTCCCTTGGCAAAGCTTCTGCTGCTCGTCGTCATAAAGGCACCCGCAGTTACAATAACAATAGCTAAAATAGCAACCGTTATTAAAACCTCCACCAGTGACATACCTTTATTTTCTCTCATACTGACCCTCTCCCTTCCGAAAGGCTCTAATTCACCTTTTCCAACACGTGTTTACCAGTTGACGGAAACAATGTTATCTTGTATGTTTTTCCATATGCTATCCTGATCTCAGTGCATTTCTCATTGCCCAATACGCTCATATTCGGAAGGCTTCCGGCGTCACCGTCACTGCCGTCAGCTATGACGGCTCCCTTAAACGCACCGCTTGAACGGTCATATACAAGCTTTACGGATGTACNCGCATCGAGGATCACGTCCTGCGTAGTGCCTGCACCCTTATTCTCTATCGTAAATTCCATGCTCACATTGTGCTTTCCAATCTTCTGCTCTTCGTCAAGAACCCAATCCGTTTTCGTGATCGCGCTTCCGGGAACATAATATCTGGCATAATAACCATCGTTATCCCGCTTAACGATCTCGACGTAACAGTCCACCGTAGCCGATCTTGCCAGCGCATAGTTCTTTTCTTTATCCAGNACCGCGCTTGTGTTGTTAGCACATTCTCTTGCATACTGTCCGACCATAAGCGAAAAGGAATAAAAAACCAGCCCTAATACGATCGACATGATAGCAATCACTATGATTAATTCGATTAAGGAAAATCCCTTATTGTTCTTCACCTCTGCGCTCCTATCTCTTACTCCAACGCTCGTATATGATCAGATCCGCAAGCATCACTTTTTCGGACTGCGTGCCGATACCGCTCTGGTCAATGGCATACCCCGCTCCGTCACGGAACACGTCAAACACCCGGTATTCTTNGTCCCCTATATGACGGGAAGCATTCATGATCTCCGTAAAATCTTCCAGAGACAGCGGTGTCAGTTCCAGATTTCCGCCGCCGGAAACCACCGTAACATTGTTACCCGCAATGATCAGTCCCTCAAAATTCTTCCTCACATCCACATTTCCCAAGCTTATTATCATATGCACATCGGAGGGTGTCGAGGTATCCACGATATAATCGCCGCCTGTAATGATCGCCGTCTTCGCATCCGGCGCCGCNGGATTGTCTTCATTTGTGCTGATCTTCACCGTACCGGTACCAAAATCACTCAAAAACTCCAGCACCTTGCTCTCATCAATAATATTCTCAAAGGCAGTTTTTTCCAGCTCCGAAGCCGTCAGCTGGGAAACNTTCGTCACCAGCTTCGCGCCGAGCGCGCTNTACGAAATACTCTTGGAGACTGCCAGACTCTGTGAATCCTTCCGATTCGCATAGCTGTCCGTAGCGGAAAGAACCGTNGCCGCTTCCCCTGCTGTTCCGTCCGAAACAAGCATATTGCCCGCCAAATTCAGATACAGCATGGTATAGGGATCGGGCATTTTGATCTCTTTGGCATACAACTGCATATACTGGTTGATCTTCTCCGTGTTGACATTATAGTAATCCCGGAAATACTGATTTGCTTTTTCCTCATCCGTAAACCTGAGATAGCAATATACCAGCGTTCCGCCATTCGTCTGTCTGAAAATGACCTCCGGCACATACGCCGCCGTTCCGCCCGCAAGCGTCTCCTGACTGATATAGGAATTCAGGCTCTTATAGCCCAGTGACGCGATCTGGCTGTCGCCGTTTAAAAGTAAATATTTATCCGGATTATTCACGATCTCCTCATACTGTTCCAGAGAGAGCGGATTCGCACTGTAAACGGATTCCCCTACCACACCGGTATCCGAGATACGGCATCCCACCGCCTCCGCGGGCGCCAGATAGATNAGCTGATTACTCTTTACGGCAACCGACTCTCCCATCATAACGCTCCNCTTGTTCTCCGTGTCAAGAGAAGTCGTTCCCTCCGCAACATTGGACTGCACCGCCGTCTTCACATAGGCATGCCCGGCGATCGTCATGATCTCCAGACCGGTCAGATCCAGCGAGCTGTCTCTCCCGTTCACAAGAATAGCGCTGTTCAGCACCGGCATCGTATCCTGCTCCGCATCCCCGTTCCCGGGCGTGGAAGGCTCGGACGTGGATTCGTCCCCCATGCCGGATATCCCGGACATACCGAATCCGTTGTACTCGCCGGCCAGAACCGCCTCGCTCCCGCTCCCCTGCAGAACCAGGTCGTTTTTCAGGTTCGTGCTGCCATTCAGCTTCGTGCCGGAGGAGGAGAGAACNAGATTNCTTCCCCAAAGCTGTACGCCCTTTGTATCAAAGAAACTCTCATTCACATTGATATCTTCTCTGGATATCACCGTCGATCTGTTTTCCGACGCGANCCCGTTCANATTTTCAAAAGTAACCTGACTTCCGGCAAGCATTGTCGGAAGNGCAGGATCCGTNTGTCTTCCNATCTCCATACGTCCCGCATAGGCNCTCCCTTTGATCACGACACCGCCGCCCGCGACGCCGTTTCCCATCGCCAGCGTCTCATCCGCGATCAGACAATATTCTTTGATATTCGGCAGATCCGACGCCTGCGCGAAGCTGATATCCGGCAGAATGATCCTGATATCGGTGCTGATGATGGAAACATATCCGCGCTCATCCACATAGGTCACTTTGAGATCCTTTAACAAAACGCCCTCTCCGCTGACGATTACCATCATATAGCTCTCCGGATCCATATTGGATTCCACGATCGCGCCGTAAGTGCCGAACCGGTCGCGGCTTCCGTCCACGCCGTCTCCGATCAGTTCCGGCGAAAGATAGCTTCTCAGCCTCTCCACACTGTAGGTCCCCGACGGCTCATCGCTGCCGGAAGGATTTCTCTGCAGCGTCTCCCTCAGCACCTTCGTATAGATATCATAGAACTGATTGCTGCGCTCTTTCGCGGTGTCGTAAAGGGCGTAGTTCGTCATGACATCTTCGTAGGCTTTGGCCACCGCATCCGACACCTCGTTCTGCAGTCCCACATTGATCTCATCCAATACTGTCTCCGCCGTATAAAAATTATCCTTTCCCGCCCGGTCCAGCATACGCATCTGGTACCCGACATACGACACAAACATCAGAATTGCCGCAAGGATCGCGATAAATGTGATNATCACGATCACCATGGCCATCGCGCTGCCGCGGTCATCCTTATGCAATTTTCTTCTGTTTTGCTCCAAATTCTTCATACAATAACACCATATATTTTATTTGTCTTATTCCAGNTTTGTTCCTGTCAACGTTACGATCGAGTTGCTGTCATCATGTTGGTAAACCTTTACTTCCATGGAATAGATCCGNTCCTTCTGCTCTTTGGCATTATCCCCGGTGAGCGACCGGATGCTGTTCCTGACCGGCTCTCCGATCGCAACATACTCCACACCGGCGCTTCCGCCATACATGGGAGCACCCGTATTGTTATCGTATATCGAGAGACGGGTATGGCTTCCCGTTCCCGCTCCTACGGTTCCATCCAGATTCAGATTGGTATAGTATGTTCCGCACAGCTCACCTTCCGCGTTTCTGCTGTCATAGATCTCAATCTTAGGCTGGTAAGCCATGGGCACGGCCCGGACAGCGGTGTCGGAGCCATCCTCCAGAATATCCTGCCTTACCAGATAGAAATTCACCGGGAGAGACTCTTCNTTCTCTATTACGATGAGATCCTCCGCAACCTTATAGTTCCTTCCCATATAGTCGATCGTATCCCCGATCTCCGGTATTCCCTTTGCATCATATCGGGGGGCAAAAAACAGGAACACGTTTTGTAATTCCACCTGATTTCCGTCCTCATCCGTCTTCTGCGAATTATTATAGATGATCCTCTCATCCGTGTACCGCTGGCATCCGGCCGTCATCACCTCNGCCGGCGCAAAATATTCGTAGTTCACACTCACGATCGTATTGGTCTTAGAGCCCTCGTTCACCTGATAGACCCGGACCGTGATCTTTCTTGCCAGTCCATTGCCCAGGGTATTCCTCGTCAGAGCCGATATGTAATCACCCGGCGTTGCACCGGCCGAAAGCTTATTGCTGTAAAACCACCCGTACACGTTTTCGTCATAGCCGTTAAAATTGCTGGCGTTCCTTATCGGCTGCACGAAGCTGCCGGCGTCCAGNTCTCCGACCGTATTGATGTACAGAAGATCCTTGGTATTCGCATTATAATAACGGCTGGTATTATTTTCNCTCTCCGGATTCAGCTTGACGACCACATCATATCGGGACGCCGATGCCCCGGAATCGTCGTTGGTGATATTATCTCTCTCAAAAACGTAGCTCCCGTCGGCTTCCGGTCCNGTCACAGTGTAAGAAAACTTCGCAGGATCCAACAGATCCTCTATCTTTTCCTTCTCNAAAATCTCCATCTCATTCTGCGCAAGCGTCGTCGCCCGCATGATCTGCTTGCTTTTTGCATTCATACGATGNGATGAGACAAAGCTGTGGAACATCGGAACGATGATGATCGCCAGTACCATAACCGCGATCAATACTTCCAGTATGGAAAAACCACTGTTATCTTCCCTGATGTTATCCATCGTTCCGCTCCTTTCCCCTGTCATTCTCCCGCATTCTCATCCGTCGCCTGCGTATTTTCANCTGCCGCCTGCGTATTCTCCTCATTTCCCTCTTCCTGATCGGCTTCCTCCGCGTCATTTGTTTCCTGAACCTGGCTTCCGTTCCTTACGCCGAAGAAATTATCCGTTCCGGTAGGAACCCCNAAAATGTCTGTCACGACGTAGGGCTGCTCCACTCCGTACAGATAATAGAAATCCAGCAGCATGGTTCCCTGCAGGTAACCGTCGTCGGTCACCGTAAGATTCACATTGGATACGGATTTTCTGGTGGATATTCCGTATACATAATTCAGCACATTCTTCAGGCCGTTGTTCGTCGTTGTAAATGTCACCGTGCTCTGTCTGGTGATCATGCCGATGCCGTCATCCGTCGCTTCATATCCGTCGAAGGTTGTCGTCCCGGGATAGANCACAGGCACCTCAGTGCCCATATTNACTGCGGAAACGCTCACATCATTGGCGTCGACCAATTCCATATTATCCAGATACATGATCATATCTTCCACCTGAACNCCCGCAGGGAAGTTNTGGATGATCTCCTCTCCCTCCTGATGCATCTGCTCCGTNTTCGCTATGTATTCAGCCTTTCTTGCATCCAGGATCTCCAGCCGGTTTACNACTTTCTGTAATTCTTCATTTTCCGCCTCGACAACCTCTGTCTTCTCCACATAGCTCTTATATACAAACTGCCACGAAAGAACCCCCAGCAGGACTCCCAGCGCCGCCAGCAGTTGAAACACATTTTCCTTTTTCATAAGCCGCCTCCTATTCTTCCGCTTCTGCCGGTTCTTCCGAACCTGCTGACGCTTCTGACTCTGCCGATGTTTCTCCCATTATGTTGTCTGACTGCTGCAGCAGCTCCGCAAGAGCTTCCTCCGCCGCGCTGCCTTTATAAGCAACCGTGACCGTAAAGCTTACCATCGGCTCGGTCTCCAGAATCTGATCTTCCATCAACGCCCCGGTGTCCGTGATGCTGTCAACGACAACATCCCCCACCGTCTCAAANGTCCTGAACTGCTTTACCAGCATCGCGGCGTCCTCTTTGTTCTCCACCGACAGCGACATCGTCACGCCCACATCCGTTGCATTGAAGGACTGTACATTCAGGGAAGACGGCATCTTTTCCTCCATCTCCTCAATGAACGCGACCAGCTCCTCATTCGGCGTCACCGTGCTATACTGGAAATAGTTCAATTTATTGTAAGAATACAGTTGCTGCAGATATTGTTCATATATGGTCTCCGCCTCCGCCAGCTCCTCTATCCTTGTATTCAACCTGTCATTTTCATTTGTTGCCTGCTTATAGCCAAAAAGGGAAATTCCCGCCAGCGCAGCCGCAATCAGCGTGCCGCCGGCAAACAGCAGGATGCACGCCGCCGTCATGCNGTTCTTGCTCGGCATCACCTCTATGGATCCCTTCTTCTCCTCTTTCTCACTTACAAATTCGACCGGAGCCATCGCCGCTCCGATACAGGAAAGGTATCCTCCAAAAAGGCCGCCCTTGAAATANTTCTCCAGGTTAAGGCCCTGTACTTTCTTAATTGTCTCGACCGGATAGCTGATCTCCCTGTGGAGCAGCTCTTCCATCCCCAGAAAATTGGCGCCGATACCCGCGATCAGGACTCTATCGATCTGCGCATCGGAATTTCTTGAGGTATAATAGTCAACCACTCTTGCAATGCCTCCGATCATCGGCGCAAGAGCATCTGTCACATTACTTTTTGCGATCTTTTCCGCGGAAGCAGAAGCTTCTGTCTCCTCTTCACTTTCCGCCATCATATCCAGATCAATGCAGGCATTGTTCTCCACCACATCCAGCGCCTGTCTTGTATTCCGGATATCTCCCCACACCTTACTGCTCATTACCGCATGCAGCGCTTCTTCCACACCACGAGGCACATTTCTTGTCAGCACGATCTTCTGATCCTTCATGACCACTACCAGAGTAGACTGGCTGTCGATCTTGGCGATCAGATGTACTCCCTCCTCGCATTCCTTCTTTANCACCTGGAAGAGACTGTTGCCCACATAATCAAACGCCGCCACCGTCATCTTGAGAGATTCCGCCAGACTGTAATATCCGTCCAATATCGCCTTCGGCACAGCGATCACGAGCAGCTTATACTGCTGCGATCCCTTCTCTCCCATCACTTCCTGAATGCTGTACGCCANTGCATACTGGCTCAGATCCAACGGAAAATAGTCAGACGCATTTGCTCTGACCATATCGCCGATCCGATTTTGTTTTACGAAAGGAATCACGACTTCACGGGTAGCGATTTTGTTGGATGCGATAGAAAACACGATCTGCTTCGCCTTAATCTTGTTTTCCCNGATGGCGCCGCGCAACGACTCCAAATAATGCGAATCCGCCTCGATCACATCNTCACTGTTAAAAACGCCCTGCAGCGTAGGCACAGTAAAGCTGCTGTACACTTTGGGCGCCTTTGCCTTATAATCCATTTCACAAACACTCGTTATTGAATATCCAACTTCGATACTGAGCACTCTACTCATGAATCGATTCCTCCTTAAACACGCAATAAATCTATATACCAGTCAATGATCCGGTTTCCCCACAACGCCGCTATGAAAACGCCCATGGAAAGATAGGGCCCCATAGCCAGAACGTGTGTCTCGCCGCTTATCTTCATACGGCACAGATGGATGACCGAACCAAGGATACATCCCGCCGCAAAAGCCAGAATGATTGCTTTCCATCCGAGCAAAAGGCCACAAACCGCCATCAGCTTGATGTCGCCGCCGCCGATCCCGCGCCCTTTCGTCACCAGATAGATCAAATAAAGAAAAACGCTGACACAGAAAAAGCCGATCACATAATCATACCACCTGGTATAATCAGTCAGTAAGCGAACCAGTCCCAGTGCCAGTATAAATACATTGATCCCAAAGGGGATCTCATATGTCCGGAAATCGATCACGCTGAGCACGATCAACGCAGAACACAGCAGCGCATAGAGTAGGGTTTCTATGCTGACGCCGTATACCGCCCAGACAACACAGTACAGCACTCCGTTCAGCAGCTCGATGAGCGGATACTGAACGGAAAGCTGCTCTCTGCATTTGCGACACCTTCCTTTTAAGAACAGATAGCTGAAAAGCGGTACCAGATCGTACCATTCCAGCTGATAGCCACAGCTCATACAATGGGAACGTATCTTCACAATATCTTCCTTCTTCGGAATCCGGTAGATACATACATTTAAGAAGCTGCCGATCACGATCCCGAACAGGAATACGATTATGTAGGATAGTATTGTGATTGTAGGGAACATAGTATCGTCCTTTGTGCCGGGTTATCGTTTCTTCCCCGCCGCCGTCCGATGACTGCGGCAGGGTGGAAGGGTTCGGTTGGTTTAATGAACCTTAGGGTGTAGAAATAGCGCCGGAAACTTCAACGTTACTGCCGGTTACCTTTTCTACATTCCAAACCTTTGCGGTAGAATTATATTTCAATACAATGTTCAGATTTGCATCCGTATAAGCAGTAGACTGAAGATCTGCGCCTTTTGCAGCATTAGCATCAAGCATACCCTCATCTACAAGCAATGTTTGTAAGTCCGCACCAACTGAGATTGTATTAGCGCCGCCTGCGCTCGTTAATGTATAGTCATCACCAGAATTTAATGTAACCTCAGGGTCAGCAGCGAGAACCTGCATCGCGTTGATGTACTCCACTACTGTGGTCTGATCAGACGCCACTCTGGACTTCTCCACATATTTCAGGTACTGAGGCGCCAGTACTGCGATCAGAACTACCATGATAGCGATAACGATAATCAGCTCTACCAATGAAAAACCTTTGTTGTTCATCTCTTTTTTCATTTTCCCTCTCCTTTTCTTTGCTTAATAAATTTGTTTTTATCTTAAACACGTCTGTTCCCTACTGCGCAGACGCGTCTAATTCATGATGATTCCCTTAGATGCTGTCGAGCGCGTCGTACATCGATACCATCGGCGCCATAACAGCCGCTATCATAATGCCGACGATGCCTGCCAGAACAATGATGATCATAGGCTCCATCGCCGCCATCAGGGACTGCACCGCAAGCTCCACTTCTTCTTCATAATAATCCGCCAGCTTGTTCAGCATNTCTTCCGTGGAACCGGCTTCTTCTCCGATATGCATCATATGGTANACCATCGGCGGGAAGAGNCCGCAGGTCTCCACNGGCTGGGACAGCGGCACGCCGGCCATAACCTGTTCCACCGCATCCTTCAGCGCTTCCTTAAACAGGATATTCGTCATCGTATCCGCCACGATNTCCACCGCCTCCACCAGCGGCACGCCGGCCGTCAACAGCGTACTCAGGGTTCTCGACATCTGTGCCGACGCCGATTTCACGACCAGATTCTTCACTGCCGGGATCTNAAGCTGCAATCTGCCAAACAACTGCTTGCCNGTGTAGGTCTTGGCGTACANCCTGANNCCTACNANGATCNCNGCGATNNCCGGCANCAGNATATACCANNTCGCCTGTATAAAATCACTGACCGCTATGACCGCCAGCGTAATGCCCGGCAGCTCCGTCCCCAGCTGNTCAAACATATCTATGTAGGAAGGAATGACCTTCACCAGCATGACGATCACGACGATAATGGCTACGATNATCACGACGATCGGGTAGATCATCGCCTTTTTCACAAGNGCCTTGGTCTTGGCGGAGCGCTCGAACTGGAGCGCCATACGCTCCATNGCNGTCTCCAGACTGCCGGAAGCCTCGCCGGCTCTCACCATCTGAACCAGCAGTTCCGGGAACACNTCCAANTGCTGCGCNAGNGAATCGGCAAAGGTCTCACCCTTTTCCACATCCGCCTTAACCGCATAGAGCGCNTTCTGCATCCGCACGTTCTCCGTCTGCTCCGCCAGCATGTTCAGAGTCGCAATGATCGTGACNCCCGCACGGGTGATACTGGCAAACTGCCGACAGAATACCGACAGATCTCTCGANGTCGGCTTCTTACCNCCGATGCTGATATCCTTCGTCAGCGCGTTCTGCGCCGACACGTTCAGAACGGTCATGCCTTGTCCTTTTAACTCCCGGACAAGCTTCTCCTCTGTGTCGGCTTCCTTACTGCCTTTTATCTCTTTTCCGTTCTTATCAATGGCTACAAATCCCCAGGTCGCCATAACGGACCTCCATTATCTCTTATTCTTTAAAACCTATATCGGAGACAAAGTCCCACTTTAGTAGTACCATTATACTACTATCAGACGTATTTTGCACGAAAATATATTATTTCCATCTTTTTAGACAAAAAANNCTCTTTGTTTTTATCTAAAATCGACAAACATCAGGAATCAAANGAGACCTTGATCATCTCATTGATCGATGTGGTCCCATCCAACACATACTTNGTGGCGCACATACGGAGGGTATTCATGCCTTCTTCCAACGCCTTTTCCTTGATCTCCTCCACGCTTCCCTCTTTACTGATGATGCTCTTCAGAGGCTGCGTCACTTCCATGATCTCATAGACACCGATCCTTCCCTTGAAACCGGTCTGATCGCACTGGGAACATCCGCAGGGGGTATAGATCGTAATATCTTCATCCGGCCCTTTGCCTAAAAGTTCCAGCTCGTCTGCATCCGCCTTTTTCGGCTTCTTACATAACGGACACAGGCGGCGCACCAGACGCTGGGCAATCACGCCGACCGTTGCGTCCGCGATCAGGTANGGTTCAATGCCCATATCCTCCAGACGGGTGATCGTACTTGCAGCGGAGTTGGTGTGCAGTGTGGATACCACAAGGTGGCCTGTGATGGAAGCCTGCACCGCGATACTTGCCGTTTCCTGATCACGGATCTCACCGATCATGATGATATCCGGGTCCTGACGCAGAATAGAACGCAGGGCGCTTGCAAAGGTCAGTCCCGCTTTCACATTGACCTGCACCTGGTTGATACCGTCGATATTCGCCTCCACCGGGTCCTCTACCGTAATGATATTCACATCTTCTTTATTCAATTCGCTGAGCGCCGTATACAATGTGGTGGATTTACCGCTTCCGGTAGGTCCCGTTACCAGCAGGATACCGTGCGGATTCATTAAGATATGGTCGAATTTCTTCATATCCTCATCGCCCAGACCGAGCTGCCTTTTCTCTTTGGTCAGCGCATTCTTCGAGGTAAGTCTCATAACGATCTTCTCGCCGTATACGGTGGGCAGGATCGATACACGGATATCGTATTCCTGTCTGTCTACCACCTGCGTGATACGACCGTCCTGGGGTTTTCTTTTCTCGGAAATATCCATACCGCCTACGATCTTGATCCTGGCTACCATCGCCGGAAGCAGTTTGACACTGTAGGTGGCTTTCTCATAGAGAGCGCCGTCGATACGGTAGCGGATACGCACCTGCCGCTCCATCGGCTCGATATGGATATCTGAGGAACGCAGTCTGACCGCCTGCTCGATCATGGATTTTACCAGCTGTACAATCGGAGAATTGTTTACATCCTCACTGTACATATCCTCCTGCTCCGCCATCTGGCTCTCTTTTTCTCTGGTGTACTCTTCCAGCGCGGAGTTCACTTCAGCCTGTCCGTAGTAACGGTCGATCGCCAGCATGACGCTTCCGATGGTTGCCACCACAGGCTCCACCTGCAGGTTCGTGATGATATTGATATCATCCATAGCTGCAATATCCATGGGATCCGCCATAGCCACCCTGAGTACGTTCACATCGCCGGGCGAATACTCGAAAGGCAGCGCTTTATGCTTCTTTAAAATATTGGCGGGCACAAGATCAAGAATCTCCTTCTCGATCACTACATTCTGCAGATCCACCATATCATAGTGGAACTGATTACTCAGCGCTCTGGCGATATTCTCCTCCGTGGCGAGTCCCTCGTCCACCAGCGTCTCACCCAGCTTGCGGCCGCTGCCCTTCTGCAGCTCCAGTCCCCTCTGTAAAGTTTCCTCCGTGATAACGCCGTTCGCTACGAGCACATCGCCCAAGCGCATTTTTTTTCTGTTATACTCCATCTTTATCCCCACTCCAAAGCTTCTTTTTATGTACTATTTCTTATCTCATTTTACCCCCAATTTGTGCAAGGTGCAAGCTCTGTTTCTCCTTTTTCCGCTTTTCCGCCCTTTTTCCCCTCCGTTGCCCTCCATTGGCATAAGAAAAATTCAATAAAGGGGTTCGCCATGTGTTAACATAGGAATCGACAAGAGAACATATTCGTCAAACATTTCACAAAAAGGAACGAAACCCGATAGATGTTGTGAGCATCTACCGGGTTTCGTGTTATCTCAGGCATTTCGCAAAATAGCTTCCGCCCACCTGTCTGGCATAGCCGTCCGCGCAGAGCTGCAGAAGCTCATGTAAAAGCCTGGGAAAAGTAATCTGTCCGCCGTATTTCTCCTCGTATTTCTGCTGCAGGGCCGCCGCTGATTGGGGATTTATGTCCATAAGGCTTAAGATATCCTGTTTTTCCGGCTCCAGAAATACCAGCTCCTGCTGGCATGCCTCATCTGGGCCGTGATAGTCCCCGAGCAGTTCTTCCAGCAATTCCCCGGGGACGGACACAAGCCCCGCTCCCTGCCTGATCAGCCGGTTGCATCCCCGGCTTAGGGGATCCGTCCCCCGTCCCGGCAGGGCGTAGACTTCTCTGCCCTGCTCTAACGCCATATCCACTGTGATCAGCGTTCCGCTCTTCTCTTTCGCCTCGATCACCAGCACCGCATCCGCCACACCGCTGATGATCCGGTTCCTGGGCGGAAAAAGAACGGCGCGGGGCGTGATCCCGGGCGGATACTCGGAACAGATCCCGCCCTGCTCGATCAGCGCCTCATACAGTGCCTGATTCTCTTTCGGATAGCAAATATCCACGCCGCACCCCAGCACGCCGAGGGAATAGCCTCCCGCCCGCAGGGCTGCCTGCTGCCCGATGCCGTCGATCCCTCTCGCCATACCGCTGATGACCTGCACCCCCGCCTGTGCCAGTTCTCTTCCAAATTGTCCCGCCATGTATCTGCCGTATTCCGTACAGTCTCTGGCGCCTATGACCGCCACCGCCTTATGCCCGGCGGATGGCAGCCTGCCCACATAATACAGGGCATAGGGCGGGTCGGGAATCTCCTTTAATCTCTCCGGAAAATCCGCCTCCGAAGCCGTTACCATCCTGATCCCCCTGTCTTTCATGCGCTCATATTCTCCCGGTATGTCATACCCCTCCACANATTCAAGAACGCGTGCTATTTTATTATGATAGCGCTTTGAGACCTTCTCCTTTAACTCCCCGGAAGCTGCCATCTGATAGATCCTGCGCGGTGTGCCGATCGCCTCCAGGCTTCTCAACAAGCCCCGGCTGCCCATCCCCACCGCCTGATACAGCCAGTGTATGTAAGCTTTATCCTGTTCTGTCATCCACTCATCCCCTTTCTTTCCCGTTCCTACCAGTACTTGAGATCCATCCGCCTGTAGCAGACCGCCTCGGACAGATGGATCTCCTCAATCTCCCTGCTGCCCTCAAGATCTGCAATNGTCCGCGCCACCTTTAAGATTCTGTGATAGGCTCTGGCGGAGAGCTGCATGGCGGCAAACATTTTCTCCATATAGCGCGCCTCACCTGCCCGGAGCGAGCAGTACCTCTCCACTTCCCCCGCTCCCATATCCGCATTAAACTGTATTCCCGTGCCGNCAAACCGCTCTTTTTGTCTCTCTCTGGCGCGCATCACACGCTTTCTGATGTCGCCGCTGCTCTCCCCTGCAGCATGTCCGGCAATATCCTGAAACGCCATCGGCGCCGCCTCCACGCAGATATCCATGCGATCCAGAATCGGCCCCGATATCCGTCCCAGATAGCGTCTGACTTCATAAGGGGTACAGCGGCAGCGTCCCCTATCGGGATAGAAGCCGCAGGGACAGGGATTCATGGCGCCCACCAGCATAAAATCCGCCGGATAGGTATAGGTGCCGCCACTCCTGGCGATCTGTACTTTTTTATCCTCAAGAGGCTGTCTTAAAATGTCCAATGTCTCNCTCTTGAATTCCGGAAGTTCATCGAGAAAAAGCACGCCTCTGTGNGCCAGACTGATCAGCCCGGGCATGGGGATACGGCCTCCTCCCGCCAGCGCGCGGCCGGTGATCGTGTGATGGGGATTTAAAAAGGGTCTTGTGGTCTTGAGGGATGCAGTTGACTGCAATAAACCGGAAATGCTATAGATCGTAGATACCTCCAGACTTTCTTCCAGAGACAGGGGCGGNAGAATGGTGGGAAGACGCCTTGCCAGCATGGTCTTGCCCGAACCCGGAGGCCCTATGATCAGAAGATGGTGGAAGCCCGCGGCAGCCACCTCCGCCGCCCGTTTCAGTCCTTCCTGCCCGCTGATATCGGCAAAGTCAACCGCCTCCTCATCGGCTCCCTGCTGCATGAACGCTTCCGGATCCACAGGACTGCTGTGACAGACGACAGAGCCCTCCTGTTCCCGTCCCGTCAAAAAGGAGATAGCATCGCCGATATTCTCCACACCTATGCTCTCCACCTCCCGGATCAATGNCCCTTCCCAGGCGTTTGGCGCAGGCAGGATGCACCGTCTGATGCCNCGCTTTGCCGCCTCACNGACGATGGGCAAAACACCCTTGACCGGTTTCACTTCCCCGGACAGTCCCAGTTCCCCGATCAGAAGAGTATCCTCCGGCGCTTCCTTAGGGATCACAGAAAGGGCCGTCATGATCCCTACCGCCACGGGCAGATCAAACATCGTACCGCTCTTGGGCAGATCCGCCGGCGAGAGATTGACATTGATACACATGGGCGGCAGTTTGACACCCACATTCTTAAGCGCAACTTTCACCCGCTCTCTCGCCTCCCGCACCTCAGATCCCGGCAGTCCCACGATCTGAAAGCAGGGCAGGCCCTGAGAGACATCCACCTCCACCTGAATCAGATGGCTGTGAATACCATAAACGGCCCCTGATATAATTGTACTGAGCAAATATACTTCCTCCTCTCTTCTTTCCTTAATTTTTCGTTGTGGTCTCTGAAATCTTCCGGTGATATACCGTGTCGAACTGCCGGATAAAGCAGCAACAGAATGAAATAGAATTCAGATAATGCTATCATGATACCTGCAAAGCGGTTTGTCAAGAGGGAAAACAGCGTTTTCCCTCTGCCTTGTCACACCTTATTCTGCATCCCATCCGGATCCTGGGCGAACTGTATCGCCATAGTCCGGTCGATCTTTCCCTCATAATAAAGCTGCATGATGAAATCGTCCATCGTGACCATTCCCAGTTTACGGTTGGTCTGCATGACAGTTGCAAGCTGATGGGATTTGCCCTCACGGATGAGGTTTCTCACCGCATGGTTGGCGTGCATGACCTCGAAAGCAGCCACACGCCCGGTTCCTTCCGCCGTGGGAATCAACTGCTGGGAGATCACGGCCTCCAGGACGTTGGCAAACTGTACGCGGATCTGCTGCTGCTGATGGGGCGGAAACACGTCGATCACACGGTCTACGGTACTGGCCGCACCGATCGTATGCAGGGTAGAAAGCACCAGGTGGCCTGTCTCAGCCGCCGTGATCGCCACACTGATCGTCTCAAAGTCACGCATCTCACCCACCAGGATCACATCGGGATCCTCACGGAGCGCCGCCCTCAGGGCATTGGCATAGCTCTGGGAGTCCAACCCGATCTCTCTTTGATTGACTATGGCCATCTTATGTTGATGCAGATACTCGATCGGATCCTCCAGCGTAATGACATGAGCGTCTCTGTTATTGTTTATCTTATCTATGATGGCCGCCAGCGTGGTGGACTTACCGCTTCCGGTAGGACCCGTCACAAGGATCATCCCTCTCTTGCGCTCATACAGATTGATGACCGATTCCGGCACGCCCAGCACCTCCGGGGACGGGATCTGTGTACCCACAAGACGCAGCGCCAGTGCGGCGGAACCTCTCTGCTTGTACGCATTGACACGATATCTTCCCAATTCCGGAATGGAGAAGGACATGTCGTACTCTCCGTATTTCTCAAACTTCTCCCGCTGCACATCAGTCATGATCGAATAAGTGACGGTCAGTGTATCCTGGGGCGACATCTTCGGAAAATCCATCGTGATCAGATTCCCGTTGACCCGCATCTTAGGCGGAACTCCTACGGTAATATGTACGTCCGAAGCGCCGGCGTCACATGCAATATGCATAATTTCTTGAATCGTTGGCATTTTTTTACCCCTTTATTTTATGTATTTATTCCAAATTATCAAATCAGATGATCGGAATCTCCGCGTATTCCTCTTCTTCCACCTGTATCCCGGATTTTTTCAAAAGATCCATATCCATCACATGACGGTTGTCCAATGTCCTCATAATGTCCTTGATCTCCAGCTCCTCGCTCTCATCCGAGAGATCGACTATACTGTTATCCCGGAACATCAGTATTATGGGCTGCAGGATGTTCCTTTCATTCGCAGTCAGGACAAGCGCCTTCTCCCCCGTGTTCAACTCCACGCTGACCCCCGGCACCAGAATGTTGACGGAGTGAATCAGCGCGTCCACCACCTTTTCATGAAACACATCGGGATGACTCAGGAGATATTTAAGCGCTTCCACCTCGGAGGCCGGCTCTTCTTCCAACTTCATGGCAGTCATCCTGTCNTAAGTCTCCGCCACCGCCAATATACGCGCACCGTTCACCAGCCTGATCGAGGAAAGATCCTCNCCCGTCTTTATGCTCTGCAGAAGCTTCTTGGCCTGGGTACAGATTCTTTTGATGTTAGGTTTTGAAGGAAAAGCTTCCTCAATGACGGCATGTCCGGCGACCTCCCTGGCCTCCATCGTCAGATCAGCCAGCTCGCCGCCCGCGGCGGCCTCCTCCTCAAATCGCATGATCTTGCCGATATCGTGGACAATCGCCGCCTGCACTACCTCCATCTGTTCCGCCACCATCAGATTCATCATATTCGACATCATGGCGCAGAGAATCGCCACATTCAGGGAATGCTTGTATGTATAGTCCTCTTTGGTGCGCAGATTCTGTAAAAAATTGATCTTCGCATCCAGATGCCCGTAATCCTTGATAATATTGGAAGCGATCAACTGCGACTTCTGGGCGCGCCCTGTCTTCGCGATGGTATCCAGTTCCTCCTTGATGGAAAACACGAACATGGTCTGAAAACGCTCAAACTCAATGTCCGCCCTTGTCATAGGAGGAACAGGCTCCGCCGGCTCCAGAATAAAGATCCCCAGCAGGCCAAAATTCCGGACGCTGACAATTCCCTGATGGGTCAGCTTGGAATTTCTCTCATAGAGCAAAACGCCGTCTTTATTATAAATAGGACGCGCCAGTCTCATCCCTGTCTTCAGATCCTCGGTTTTTATAAAACGCATGGTCCCGTTTCCTCCTGTCTGCACTCACATCATGCCAAAGGCCGCATACCCTTCCTTCAGCTTCTCCAGCGCTCTCTTTTCGATCCTGGAGACATAGCTTCTGGAGATGCCGAGCCTGTGCCCGATCTCCCGCTGGGTCACCTCTCTGCCGCCCGTAAGGCCGTACCGCATTGTTATGATCTCACGCTCTCTGGCTGAAAGCCTCTCATCGATCAGACCTTTCAGCCTGCGCAGCTTATCCTCCACTTCCATTCTGTCGATCACATCCACCTGATCCTGCTCAATGATATCAAGCAGGCTGATCTCGTTCCCCTCCCTGTCCGTACCGATCGGCTCATAGAGGGAGACCTCTCTGGAAGTCTTTTTCTTCGCCCGCAATAACATCAGAAGCTCATTGTCGATACAACGCGAGGCATAGGTACTCAGCTTTCCCTTCCCTGCATCAAAGGAATCGATCGCCTTGATCAGACCGATGGTACCGATGGAGATCAGATCCTCCATGTCCTCGTCTACATTCTGGTACTTTTTAGCAATGTGCGCCACGAGGCGCAGATTATGCTCCACCAGNATNCCCTTGGCNTCCCCGCGCTCTCTTTCGCTGCCCGTCTTAAGNCGNCCCAGATAGACGGCCTCATCCTTCGCAGAAAGTGGCTGGCTGAATGTTTTCAAAAGGAGCCTCCAAAGTCCATTTACTCTATTCTATGACCCGGCGGCATCCCTAGTGCCTTTCCATCTGTCCCAATATGCTTCTTAAATTTTATAGCATCTAAATTTGCAGTGCACACTCGGAAACCTACGGTTTCCTCGTTNGCGGGCTTCGCCCTATGCATCCGCAATCTGAAAAAACTGTCAGCAAGCTGCCATTTTTTCATCTTACGTCTGCGCACTGCTCATTGACATCGNGTATATTATANCATNTTCCTCCACAATTCACAACANAAACTCCGCAAAAACGCGGTTGCTCACATCGATTCCCCACGGAGTCAGCCTAAGACCTTTCCCCGCCCGCTCCAAAAGCCCCAGCGCNGTCAAACGGGCGATCGGCTCTCCGTAAACCGCCTCCACGGGCGTCCCGAACATACGCTGAAAATCCGCCGGGTCTATCCCCGCCGTCAGACGCAGTCCCAGAAACATANATTCCTCCATCTGCTCCGTCCTTGTGAGCTCCTGTACTTCCANNCTCCCTGTTTCCCGGAGCATTTCTGCCAAAAAAAGCCCCTGCGGTGATTCTGAACCCTCGGACATGCACTCCACACAGGCCGCGTAATCTTCCCGTTTATCCGGATTCTTCCACCGGATATCCGCCGCCATGGAGGATGCGCCCAGGCCGAAGCCCACATAATCGCCTCTTAGCCAATACACCTTGTTGTGCCGGCACTCTCTGCCCTCCCTGGCATAATTGGAGATCTCATAGCGGTGTAAGCCAGCCGCCGTCAGAAGCTTTTCTGTGAGCCGATACATCTTTCGGTCCTCCTCCTCGGTGGGGAAGGTATAACGCAATCGGTTTACATAAAGCNGTGTTCCTTCCTCCAGTATGAGGCTGTAGGCGGAGATATGCTCCGGCTCTAAAGCCGTCACNCGCTCCAGCGTTTTCCGATAAGAGTCCACACTCTGCCCNGGCAGCCCTGCCATCAGATCAATATTGATATTCTGAAAGCCTGTCTCTCTCGCCAGACGATAGGTTNCAAGAAAGGCGGCATAGTCGTGAATCCTGCCAATGCGTGCNAGNTCCTCGTCATCCGTGGACTGTAAGCCGATGCTGAGACGATTGATACCATATGTTATATAATTTTTCAGTTTCTCTGCCGTCACCGTTCCGGGATTGCACTCGATGGTGATCTCCGCATCCTCTGTCACCGAAAAGCAGTTCCGTATCCGCTNCAGGATCCGGCCNATCCGCTCCGCCGGAAGAAGGCTTGGCGTACCGCCGCCCAGAAAGAGGGATATGACTCTGTGCCNCCTATAAAATATCGACTGTTCNTCTATTTCACGGCACAGTAGGTTTACATAATTTTCCATCTCTCCATCCGATGCGGGCGCCGACAGAAAATCGCAGTAAAGACATTTCCTGCGACAGAAGGGGNTATGAATGTACAGGCTTAAGTCTCTCACGCCCGCACCCCGCTCAGTTCTCATCCAGCTTCAGCACGCTCATGAAAGCGCTCTGGGGAATCTCCACGTTTCCCACCTGCCGCATACGCTTCTTGCCTTCCTTCTGCTTCTCGAGCAGCTTCTTTTTCCGAGTGATATCGCCGCCATAGCACTTGGCGAGAACATCCTTGCGCATAGCCTTGACCGTCTCTCTGGCGATGATCTTACCGCCCACAGCTGCCTGAATCGGAATCTCAAAGAGATGCCTGGGAATCTCCTCCTTCAGCTTTTCACACATCCTGCGGCCTCTCTCGTAGGCGCTGTCCGCGTGGACGATGAAGGAGAGGGCGTCCACCTCCTCATGGTTGATCAGAATATCCAGCTTGACCAGTTTGGACTGCTCATAACCCTTCAGTTCATAATCAAAGGACGCATACCCTCTGGACCGGGATTTCAGGGCGTCAAAAAAATCATAAATGATCTCATTTAAGGGCAGTTCATATTTTAAGAGCGCCCTGGACGCCTCTATATATTCCGTGCTGATATAGCGGCCTCTCCTCTCCTGACAAAGCTGCATGATGGGGCCGATAAACTCGGAGGTCACCATGATCTCCGCGCTGACCACAGGCTCCTCCATGTATTCGATCTCGGAAGGGTCCGGCAGATTGGAGGGATTGGTCAACTCGATCATCTCCCCGTTTGTCTTATGCACTCTATAAATAACACCTGGTGCGGTTGTCACCAGATCCAGATTGTACTCTCTCTCCAGCCGTTCCTGTATGATCTCCAGATGCAGCAGTCCCAGAAAGCCGCAGCGGAAACCGAAGCCCAGCGCTATGGAGGTCTCCGGCTCATAATTCAGGGAGGCGTCATTCAGCTTCAACTTCTCCAATGCGTCCCGCAGATCCGGATACTTGGCGCCGTCCGCCGGATACATGCCGCAGTAGACCATGGAATTGACCTTTTTATAACCGGGAAGGGGCTCTGCGCAGGGATTGTTCACATCTGTGACCGTGTCTCCCACTGCGGTGTCCTTCACATTCTTGATGGAGGCAGTCAGATACCCCACCATGCCCGCTGTCAGCTCCTCGCAGGGAATAAACTGGCCCGCGCCAAAATACCCCACCTCCACCACCTCCGCTGCAGCGCCGGTTGCCATCATCCGGATCTTCGTTCCCTTTTTGACCCTGCCCTCCTTGATGCGGCAGAACACGATCACGCCCTTGTAGGAGTCGTAGACCGAATCAAAGATCAACGCCTGCAGCGGATTGTCCGGGCTGCCGCCGGGAGCGGGTATCTTCTCCACGATGGCCTCTAAAACCTCCTCGATCCCGATGCCGTTCTTGGCGGAGATCAGGGGTGCATCCTGGGCTTCTATACCGATCACATCCTCGATCTCATTCTTCACCCGCTCCGGTTCGGCGCTGGGCAGGTCGATCTTATTGATCACGGGAAACACATCCAGATCGTGATCCAAAGCCAGATAAACATTGGCCAGAGTCTGCGCCTCGATCCCCTGCGCCGCATCCACCACCAGAATCGCACCGTCGCAGGCTGCCAGCGAACGACTTACTTCATAATTAAAGTCCACATGACCAGGCGTATCGATAAGGTTGAAGATATATTCCTTCCCGTCCTTCGCCTGATAGATGATCCGTACGGTCTGTGCCTTGATGGTAATCCCACGCTCCCGTTCCAGATCCATATTGTCCAGTATCTGCGCCTGCATCTCACGGCTCGTCAAAAGTCCTGTCTTTTCTATGATCCTGTCCGCCAGGGTGGACTTGCCGTGGTCAATGTGGGCAACAATACAAAAATTTCTGATCCTGCTCTGCTCTATCTCTGCCATGGTTTTCTTTCTCCGTTTCTCAATTTCCACATGGAGAAAGTATAGCAGAAGTCCGAATGGATGTCCACATCAATCGCCCTTCTGCGTCCTGCTCTCAGGCTCCTGCCCGCGAAAGACCAGATCCAGCACATGGGCCAGCGGTTCACAGGCATTATGTATTTCCTCCTCCGTATTATTCTGGGCCCCCAGCTCGATCAAAAGGGTTTTGGGACAAAGGTGCATATTGTAGCGATAGGCTTTCAGATAGATTCTGCGTGCGATCCCGGGATAGTATTCATTGCATGCTGCCTGCATCTGAAAAGAAAGCGCCAGATTATCCATAAGGTAAGGATTCTCCAGCTGCTCGATCTCCCCCTTCTTCGTGCGGCATAATCCGTTAAAGAACATGAACTGTGCCGTGGGACGCCCCTGCAGATCCATGACCAAACGCCTGTCCGCCGGCATTTCATCCCGATGCAGATCAATCACCACCTCGATGGACGGATATTCCTGAAGCAGAGCCTCGATGGCCGGCAGCGCATTGCTGTAGGCATAGTCCCTCTCGCTATCATAGCACCCGTTATGATGTATCACATTGTAGCCGTACCGCTCCCGCAGCAAATCCGCCAGATAAGCGCCGGCTCCCAGTATCCCGCTATTTTCATCTCCCGCCACAGAATCCGTAAAAGCCTCCTTAGAATGGGTGTGATAAATCAGGATCTGGGGGGCTTCCCCGCTTCCTTGAATACGCATATCCCGCTCCAACAGATCCTCCGCCTGTAAAAGCTGTTCTCCTGCCACGGTGGTGCTGTCCACCGCATAGAAAGCCTTGATAAGATCCTCATAGCCGGACAACTCCTCCCATCGGTAGTGATAGGTTTTCTCCGTCACCGGTACAAAGCTTCGCTCCTCCTGCGAGTCACTCTCCGCCATTTCCTCCTGCTTGCCGGACAAATACCCCTCGTTTTCCTTTAGAAAAGCGGACTGCATACTTTCCGAAAGGTGCATGGCGTCCTCCCCGTACTCCAGAGCCTCCTCCGATACCCCCTTGCGGTCCTCATCGCTCCCCTCAGGCAAAAGCAATCTGGCATAATCGCTCTCCGTCACGCGCTCCTCTCCATTCTCCCAGAAGTAGAGCAACGCCGGATACTGCGCAAATATGCCCTTCACCCAAAAATCTTCCCCAGTCATGCTGCGGCTCCCCTCATACATCCGACAGATCCCCGGCATATAAGGCTCCATCAAAAGCCTCTCGGCAATCCGCAGAAAGGATGAGGAAAACTCCATACACCCAAACACAGCAAATATAATAACAGTNGCTATCAATATAATTTTAAGTCCCTTATGATTCCTGCGCATACTAAGATATATGCAGGACGGACAGGACTTCATTCCTCAGGCTGTCTCAGAAGTTCAATGCGCTGTTGATCCCGTCACAGATAATATGGCTGATCTGGCGAATCTGCTGATCCACATCTTTTGTGGTGACATACATATTGTTCAGTTCCTTTAACGTGGCGGGCCGCTCTCCCATGGCATCTCCCACGATCGTAGCCGCATCCACCACCGTGGGCACGCCCAGCGCCAACACGGGAATATGCAGTGTCTCTTTGGTGATGGCGTTTCGGTGATTGCCCACCCCGGAGCCCGGATGTATCCCCGTGTTCGTGATCTGGATCGTGCGATTGAGCCGTTTGGTAGATCTGGCCGCCAATGCGTCTATGACGATCACCATATCCGGCTTCGTCTCTCCGATCACACCTTTGATGATCTCCGCGGATTCCATACCGGTCTTTGCCATAACACCCGGTATCAAACTGCTTACCAGATGCATTTTGGTACAGTTGTATGCCACTTTGCCATACTCCATCACAATATGTCTGTTGACAAAGAGATTATCTACCACATTAGGCCCAAGAGAATCCGCCGTCACCTCACGGTTGCCAAGCCCTACCACCAGGATCGACTGCTCTTTTTCCGGATCCGGCAAAAGCTCTCTGAGCTGCTTGGCCAGTATCTGTGAGATTTCCTGATGATAATCCTCCTCCGGCTCTGTCATGGCCGGGGCTTCCAGCGTGACGTAAGTGCCCATGGGTTTCCCCAGCGCCTTTGCGCCGTTTTTTGTCTCTATGACCACTTTCGTGATATGGACGTCGCTTTTCTCGTCATAACGTTCCTCTACCACGACTCCGTGAATCCCGGATTCCTTTTCTCCAATTCCTTCTCTGGCTTCCAACGCCAAGTCAGTCCTGACATTTGACCAGCTATCCATAGTGTTATCCATCCCTTCCCGCGTCCAGACCTGACGGTCTGTGCATTTCCTTTTCTATTTTTTGCAAAAATAAACAAAATATGTATTGACATCCCCATTCCCATAATCTAAAATAATATACGTCTGTTTCCACTAAAACGTTCGTGTTCGGCTTTCATAAATCGTCGCTCGGCAGCGTACGATAAGAGTATGCCTGCGGCAAACTCTGAGAATGCTTCGCATTCTCCTTAAATGATTCACGCTGACGCAACTTTTTATATAACAACAATCAAACAGCAATCAAAATCTTAAAGTTTAAAAATGGAGGAAGTTATGGCTAATATCAAATCTGCAAAAAAGAGAATTTTAGTAAACAAAACCAAGGCTGAGAGAAACAAATCCATCAAATCCAGCGTTAAGACAGCGATCAAGAAAGTGTACGCTGCTATTGATGCTAAGGATAAGGAGGCCGCACAGAGCGCACTGCTCGCTGCTACTTCCGCTCTCGACAAGGCAACCAAGAAGGGCGTTTACCACAAGAACACCTCCGCAAGAAAGGTGTCCCGCATGACTCTTGCCGTAAACAAGATGGCCTAAGAGAAAACTGCAATATAGTATGTACATTGTAAAAGGCGAGTGCATTTGCACCCGCCTTTTTTTGCGCGATATATGCAGAGTCAGAAACAGGCACAGACAGGACACATGCTTGCATGTAAGACTGTCTGTACCTGCTTATGACGAGCAACGCGAATGAGAGATGCGAAGCATCTCGAATCTGCATATATCAAGCAATCACCTACTATGTCCGCCGCCGCCGTGATGACCGCCGCCACCGCCATGGCTTCGACCGCCACCGCCGCCGCTGCTCGACTGGATCCTGCGGCTGGTCACGGTCTTTCTCAGAAATCTATCCTGAGACACCCGGAATACCGGCTGTCTGCCCGCCACATAAGTATTTGCCGTGGTGGTCTTTTCGCCCTTTTTGGAACGCCAGTTACAGCACATAAAGATAATAGCTGTTATCATTCCTATCAGCCAGGGAATATAACCCGGCACAAAAAGGTGAAACGCCCGAATGCCCATCATATCATGATAAAAGGTATTGACATAGGTCTTGTAAGCGCGGTAAGGATCCTTCTCTATATACCGATACACGTTATCCAGAAGATGATCCACATCCTCCACATAGTAAGCATCATAGGCCCGCCCGGTGGTGCACAGCCAGGTATGTATTTTACCGTCGTCTTCTCTGGACCAGTTGTCCACCAGGATCACTCCGTCCCCGTCGGGCTTGTCATAGCCAAATCCGGTGTTTTCCCAACACTGTTCCGCATATACCCTCACATACTCCGACGAGATCACTCCCGGTTCAATGGCGCGGGCATACTCCTCAAGCGGCTCTTCCAGGGTGACCAGCACAATGTCGCAGCCCGTCTGCTTTTCCCTTTTGGCGATCAGCCGGCGCAGCTTCTCCTCCTCCTTGTCCGACAANACATCTGCACCATCAAAAACCCTTTCCGATGTGGTGCACTCAGTATTCGTCCTCTGATAATCCGCCGCTCTCGCCAACCCCCAATGCCCCGCATGAAGCAGTATTGTCAGAAGCGCCATCGCCGCCAATATAATATATATCCATTTAAAATAGCGAAAATATTCTCTCACGAATCCGCCTCCCGTCATAACACTTCCAGCACATGAACCGCCATATAGCAGATCGCCGTCACCATGGCAAACACCGAGGCTCCATAGCCGATCACCTTGGCTCTGGATACCGGCGTGACCCCGATCACTTTTCCGGTCTGCCCGTTGACATGGTANCGGTAAACCTGATTCCGGTAGCGGTAATCATACTGCCACACAGGCATCAAGGCATAGCATGTCTTTTTCCCCNGCAGATCCAGATTNTTATGGTAGGGCCGTATCGTNGCGTATCCGCTCATTGACCCTTGCAAAAGCTGTTCCGAGGCTTCCCTTGCTTTTTCTCTGGCTCTTCCCGAAAGCTCCCCAGCCCCTTGGTTATAGACCTCCCCCAGAAAGCCGGACATATATTTCGGAGCAAAATCAACAAGCGTCCGATAATCATAAGGCTCCATCAGATCCATGCATCCATCCTCCATAGCGTAGGAGGCGTCCACCGGAATCCGGTCAAAATCCACATCCATCCTGCGGACCACCTCAAAATAAGAGGTTTCCGTATACTCTGTATTCCCACTTGTCCAGGTTCGCACTTTGGTACCTTCCCCGGCAAAATCGTAATCCGCATCAAAATCATAAAGCCAGAAGGGTACGTAAACGCCTTCCATCTTCTCCAGACTTTTGNTTGACATAAAGTCAGAAGGTGCAAACAGCCGTCTGGAAAACTCATGTTCCATAGCCGCCACAGCNGCCTGCCTGCTCACAGAAAAAGGCAGCATAAGCTGCGGCTCATAACCNCCCTCCACCCTCTCATTTAAGATCAGATAACTGCCGCAGTGTTCACACTTCCACGCCGAGGTATACTCCGATATCTGAATCGGCGCTCCACAGTTCACACACTGAACCATAGAGTTATCGTTAAACCGCTCCTCGCTGTCTGTACTCTCGCAGTGAGGACAGTACATTTTTCCCTTTTCCGGCGCGTACACCGCATTGCCGCCACAGTTTTTACACTTAAAAATCATGTTTTCCTCCCGCGAAAATAGCGCAACCCGCAAATTCCCACAAATATAACGGCCACCGTCACACACAGGAATCCTGCCAGAGCGCTGTTACTAAAGATCATCCCAAAAGCCTCCCGGATGCTTGCCACACCGAAGAAGGTAAAAATCACAAAAGAAAGATTGTTCAAAAGTCCTGTGGGCATCTTGCTCTTCAAAAAAAGNCCTGCCAACAGGCCGATCAGATCCGCCAAAATCAGNCCCAGTGTACAGCCCAGAAATACATAACAAGCGTTACGTATATTTCCTCCCGCATAGGTCGCTGCCAGCGTGATCCCGGAAAGTTGTGTTTTATCGCCCAATTCTCCCAGAAAGAAGGATAAAAAGATGGCGGCTGCCGGCCCGAAGCCGCTCCGGAATTCCTTCCCGCCCTCCTCCTCATCGGACTCCTCCAGCGTCGAGTAGGCAAACCAGAAGAATGCCAGCCCTGCTGCCAGTTTGATCAGCCGCATATCCAGATAGCTCCCCAGCGCGGCTCCCACTGCCACTGCCAGCAGATTCAACACCACCGTGGCAAGCCAGGTTCCCGTCAGAATATGAGATATCTTGTACTTTCCCGCCATAGCCACCAGGAGCAGCTGTGTCTTATCTCCCATCTCCGCGATAAAGATCGTTGCAAAGACTGTCAAAAAAATGATCACTGAAACTCCTCCTATTCGCGTCCGTCCCAACAATAGGTGCAAAGTTTACATTTATCGATCCCCACGGAAGCGATCATGTCATCCAGGCGATGATATCTGAGGGTAGTAAAGTTTAATTTCTCCCGTATCTTCTCCAACATCGCTCCATACTCGGTACTGTCAGGATCTGCATAGACCGTCAGATTCGGATAGGGATTTTCTCCCTCCAATTCCTTGATCACCCGGCGGGCAATCAGCTCCATCTCCGAAGTGGATCTGGAGAAATTCAAATATTTACAGCCATAGAGAAGAGGCGGACAAGCCGGACGGATATGTACCTCCTTCGCGCCGCTCTGGTAGAGAAACTCTGTTGTCTCCCCGAGCTGTGTGCCGCGCACGATGGAATCATCGATCAGAAGCAGACTCCTGTCCTTGATCAGATCATGCACCGGGATCAGCTTCATCTTCGCGATCAGATCCCGCTTACTCTGAATGGTCGGCATAAAGGATCTCGGCCAGGTAGGCGTATATTTAATGAAGGGTCTGGAAAAGGGAATTCCCGATTCATTGGCATAACCAATGGCATGGGCCGTACCGGAATCAGGCACCCCTGCCACAATATCGGGCTTTACATCGTCACGCTTCGCCAGCATCGCTCCGCAGTGATAACGCATCTCCTCCACGCTCATCCCCTCATAGGAGGAGGAGGGATAGCCATAGTATATCCATAAAAAAGTACAAATTTTCATATCCTTACCAGGCGCCACCAAGGACTTTACACCCTCCGCCGTCATGGCAATGATCTCTCCCGGTCCCAGCTCTCGTTCCGGCACATATCCCAGATTTAAGTANGCAAAGCTTTCAAAGGATACACAGTACGCATCCTCTTTCCTGCCAATGGTAACCGGCGTGCGTCCCAGCTTATCTCTCGCCGCCAGAATTCCCTTCGGTGTCATGATCAATATGGTCATAGAACCGTCGATCAATNTCTGAGCGTANTGAATGCCCTCNATCAAATTGTCCCGCTGGTTNATCACAGCNGCCACCAGCTCCGTGGCATTGATATCGCCGCCGCTCATCTCCAGGAAATGCCCCTTGCCGTGCTGAAATATCTCCGACACGATCTCGTCTTTATTATTGATCTTGCCCACCGTGGTGATAGCGTAAGTGCCATGGTGAGAACGGATGATCAGGGGCTGAGGCTCAAAGTCCGAAATACACCCGATACCGAGNGTGCCGTACATCTTGTTCACGTCCTTGTCAAACTTTGTCCGAAAGGGCGTATTCTCGATATTATGAATCGCCCGGTTAAATCCTTCCTTCTCATCGTACAGGGCCATACCGGCCCTCCTGGTTCCCAGATGAGAATGATAGTCTGTTCCAAAAAACAGATCAAAGATACAGTTTTCTTTCGATGCCACTCCAAAAAAGCCGCCCATGTCTCCTCCTGTCTTCTCTTATGCCCTGTTAGTATATATCTCGCAGCCGCACCTGCCGTCCTCCTTGACACGGTGCAATACCTTCTGTGCCTGTTTGTATAGTTCTCCATAGCTCTCGCCGGACTCTCCCCAGGCCACGCCCGCGCTGAGTGTAACAATGGGAAGATCAGGCTCCCCGTGCAGCAGCTTATCGTTCACAACGGCGATTCGTCTGCGTATCCCGCTCGCCCGGTCAGCCGAAAGTCCCTCGACCCAAATGCCGAAGGTATCCTCNTCAAGCCTTCCCATACCATCGCCGCACCGGAAGTTTTCCTGCAGCACAGCGGCAATCTTCCGCAGNACCCTGTCCCCGGTCTTACTGCCAAACTGCTCATTGATCTCCTGCATACGGTCCACATCTACCAAAATAAGGCAGCCCTGCATCTGCCCGCCTGCCAGTGCGCACTCCACGATCCGCTGAAAAGCATCCTGATTCGCCACGCCTGTGAGCGCGTCCCTCTCCCCGGGACTATAGACTCTGCCGGCAGTCCTCTCCTGCGGCTTTTTAACCGNCGAAANGNTCTGCAGTATGTTTAACACCNCTGTNCCTCCTNACTCTCCCACNTCTTTTATCCGATCATTGNTTATTATTCTTCTCCTTCTTCNAACAATTTCTCCAGTTCTTCTACCATAGANTTGATGGTNTCCACCTGCNCNGACAGTTCCATTATTTCTTGGCTGTTGCTCTGTACCATGCTGGCAATATTAGCAAACTCTTCATTCTCAGTATGAATACGTTCCGCGATATCCTCGTTAATTTCTACAGTTCCCTGAATGATTCTGCTCTGCACTCCACGGATCGTCTCGGCTGCTTCAATGGCATCTACAGACTTCTTCAGCAGATCCATCATCTTGCGAACACCTTCTACCGTTTCCATGATCACTTTATTCTGATTCAGCAACTGTTCCGCATTCTGCCCCATAAACTCGGAAACATCATTTGTACCCGTCTGTACACGGGTTACAACCTCATTGACACTTTTAAGAGATTCCTTCGTATTTTCCGCCAAACGTCCGACTTCCTGTGCGACAACGGCAAAGCCTCGTCCCGCATCACCCGCACGAGCCGCTTCAATGGATGCGTTCAGCGCAAGAAGATTGATGGATTCTGCAATTTCATTAATGATATCCAGAGTTGTTCCAATCTCTCCGGATTCTGTCAGAAGCTTATCCGTAACTTCCTTGGTCTTACCGGTAGAACTCTCCACCTCTTTACTCATGTCCATCAGATGATTCAAGGCTTTCTCATTGGAAACAGAAATCTCCACCAGCTCCTTGGAAATGAGGTTTACATCCTGCATCTTCATTTCCATGTTACGGCTGCTCTCCTCCAGGTTCAGGAGATTTTCACGGCTCTGCTCAGACTTATCGATCATCTGCTCGCTACGCTCTAAGAGATTCCCGCTAATGGCGGACAACTCTTCCGTGGAAGCGTGTTCCGACTGCGCTGTCCCTACCAGTACCTGACTGGCTCCGCCTAACTCCCCAGCAATATGTGTCACTTTATTTAATACATTCTCTACTCTTTCATTGTTCTTTTCCATCTCATCTTTTTTTGCTGTAATGAGAAAACGGGAAATCAGACGGATGATCAGGTAGATATATGCCATCGTCAGCACGATACAAAAGATACGGCTAATGACCGCCGAGCCAAATATTTCATCCTTTACCGGAAGAAACGCATCGCCATCTATTATCCAAGATACAAACACAGAGCCGGTAATTTCGATAATTGTAATTAAAACTACTTTAGAATCCAACAATAATGCAGTCACGATCGTGAACAAAAAAGCATATGACCAGAATTCTCTGGATGGCGCCATATATAACAGCAGATTATATTGTATTAACATAATGACAACCAAAAAAATCTTACTGTTTTTCAGTTTTGACGGCTTAACGGCACCGTTCTCGTATCCGGTTTTAATGAAATAAATTGCAATCAAAACATACAATATGTTTGTAAAATCGCAAAANAAGAANACNCCAAGACTNACATCNCTAAAAANNCCTGANAAGCGGTNCATTGTGCTNGAAAAGCCTCCCAATACACAGGTAAGTGTAATCGAAAGCAAAGTTATTTTATACACCTTACTGATATAAACGTCTACNGCTGTCATGTTTTTTTGTTCCATCTCTTTACTCCACCCCTTCTTTAGAATTGATANGACTGCACAGCCACTGTTACGCCAGCGTCGATTGCAGATTTCCTCCTTTTTCAAGTATTCACCTACCGATTTAATAGTATCATAATTCAGTATTGTGAGCAATCATTTTAACTGAACCTGCCTAATCCTGCAATAAATTATTCTCATTGTCGTCTGGACAACAGACACACCGTCTCAACGTGTTTATCATCGTCCAAACCAAGTCAAATACCCCCGCAGCAAGTTACGGGACATCAAATTTGCAACGCAACAGAGCTGCGGGGTATCTGAACTTCACCCTGGTCGGTATTCGCGGCAATCAAATATCTTTTATTTCTTATCTGTCTTTTGTTCCAACATTTTTATAGAGTTCAAATAATCTTTTTCTACATCACTGATGGTTCTTGCTTTATATTTTTTATATTCATCGGTTGCCTTGCCAACAGCCTGCTTATGAGAAATACTGCCATTTCCTTGTAACAACTGCTCCCCACTCATTGTAAGTATACGATCCAGATGTTTTGCCCAATCTTTCATGGTCATTACCTGTTCACGCTCTGCTTGGCGCTCTGCAAAATCCAAATACCCTGACACAAGTTGCCCCATTGCTCGAAGTTCTTTTTCACTCAAATAATTCTTGGCAACAACAACTTCCTTTAAGGTTGGTTGATTTCCTACAAATGTTGTAAGACCCATGAACTCTTTTTCAGCATCTGCCGCAGTTGTTGCAAAATTTGCAACAACTGCTTCTCTCTCCAACTCTCCCTCAGAAAAAATGTTTTTTATATGCCTTGAAATCGTCGATTTATCTCTTTGGAATAATTCGGCCATCTGGTCAATGGATAACCATACGGTATCTTCGTCAAAAGTCGTTTCAATTTTTGTCAAACCATCTTGCGTTGTATAAATAATGATATTCGATTTCTGATTCATATTATCTTGATTATTCACTTCTTTACCTCTTTTTGATACTTCTATAATGNTGATTCGATTTAAGTTTGGAAAGTAAACACACAACTTCNATCCCCGTNGTCCACGGAAACTGGTCGATCGCAACACACCGCACCGCCTCATATCCCCCTGCCAGAAANNCNTCCAGATCTCTGGCCAGACTGCTTGCCTTGCAGGAGATATAGAGAATATGCTCCACGCCATAGCCGATGATCTTCTTAAGCGCTTTCGGGTGCACNCCGTCTCTGGGGGGATCCAGCACGATCATGTCAGGCCGTTTCGGTATCTCATCCAGGACTTTCAGCACATCTCCCGCCAGAAATTTGCAGTTATGTAAACNGTTTAGTTCTGCGTTCTCCCGCGCCGCCAACACGGCCTCCTCCACNATCTCCACGC
Organism: Lachnospiraceae bacterium; assembly: GCA_014804385.1. GTDB lineage: Bacteria > Bacillota > Clostridia > Lachnospirales > Lachnospiraceae > UBA3282. Next base: position 55,680 of record JAAUZW010000007.1, read on the forward strand.
CGATCACATCCCCCGCCACAGGCGCCAGCATCTGGGCTATNGTGCCGGTGCCGCTGTAGAGATCATAGACCGTCTGTCCCCCGATCAGGCAGTCCAGAATATAGTCCCTCGCCGTCTCGTAGAGAAGCTCCGCCCCCAGACTATTAGTCTGGAAAAAGGAGAAAAGAGAGATCTTGAATTTCAGGCCGAGAAGCTCCTCGTAAAAATAATCCCGCCCGTACAATATTTCCGTCTCATCACTCTGCACCACATCCGCCTGAGAATCGTTTTTCACATGCAAAATGCCCACGATTTCTCCGGAAAGGGGCAGTCGCAGTATCGCTTCCCGCCATTTGGTCAGAAGCTCCTCCTCCGCAAAGCCGGCCGTCTGTGTGGTGGTCACAAGGGCNGCCAGGATCTCTCCGGTTTTTGCCGCCCGGCGCACCACCAGATGCCGCAGATACCCCTCATGGCGCANACGATGATAAAAAGCCACCGGCTCCCCCGCCTCCTGTCTGCGACGGAAGAAATCCCGGGTACAGGTGAGAATCTTTCTGTAATCTTCCTCCACGATCCGGCAGTCTGTCACCGACACGATATCATAAAAACTGCCTCTTTTGTGCATTCCCAGAGAAAGCGGGCCNTCCTTCACCTCGTCNCCNAAGGTAAANTCCATCTTATTGCGNTANCCNAAGANCNGNGGACTNCCCTTNATCTGCTCNAACNGNCAGGGNGTCTTNTGNGAAGCAAGCNCCGGCANNAGCAGNCGTTTTACCTGTCCCTCCTTGATCGNCAGGCTNTCNTCATAAGGAAAAGACAGATAGGTNCAGCCGCCNCAGGCNCCNAANTGGGCGCAGGGNCTNCCNGTNTCCGCNGGNGATGCCTCCANCACNTCCAGNAGTCTGCCCTCGTATCTNCCATTNCGCGCCTTATTGATCACCGCCCGGACNTTCTGNCCGGGCAGCGCATTTTTNACNGTNCAGNTNNCCTCNTCACANACNACGATNCCCTTATTGGGAAAATCGATCCNCTCTGCCACACCNTCTATGATCTGTCCTTTTTTCATCCGNCTCTGNCTCCTGTTTCTGAAATCGAGCAGGGGCGATTTTCCCTACCCGCCGCGCGACCCGTGCGCTATTTTAGCGGCATACTTCCTCTACACGGCTCTGCGCATCAAACAGGCGCAGAATGCCTGGCATTCTGCGCCCGCTATACGCAACCTTCTATTCAGAAGATTCTATTCTCCCGTCTCCTCGTCGCTATCCTCATCCTCAAAAAAGTCATCGTCAAAATCATCGTCAAAATCGTCCTCAAAATCCTCCAGATAATCAGGCGTCAGATAACGATACACTGCGTAAGCGATGGCAGCCACTGCTGCAACCGCACCGATCACGGCAAACACCCACAGGAGCTTATTACATTTCTTCTCCTCATGCTTCCTGCCGAGAAGCTCGTTCACGCCCGCATTATCCATAATCTCATCCAATTTATTCAAAATCTCCTTCTTCGTCATCCCATAATCCTCTCTTTCCCATACATTGTGACCGCGCTACTCCGCAGTGCCCACTCGAAAAACCTACGGTTTTCCTCGTTCGCGGGCTTCGCCCTATGCATCCATT
>JAAUZW010000008.1 GCA_014804385.1 Lachnospiraceae bacterium
ACCATAATGTTACTGTATCACAAAGCAGCCCGAATTTGGAATCCCCTCCCGCAGGAAAAATGCCGCCTATGGTCATACAGTTTATCGACTTTCCCGCAATATAATAAGAGCATATGATCTGCCCTATTTTAGGAAGAGCATTATTTCCAGCGCATTACACTTGAGAACCTGGCTTCGTTCGGAATCTGTTGTAAAAGCAGATGCTCTTTCCTTTTCAAAAAATATCTCCATGAAACTCCCATGGTCTATCTCCGCTGAAATATCACAAGGCACAAAAAGAAGCTGCAGCATACTACACCAAAAAGGCATAACCATTTGATTTCCTGATTGAGTATCGCGTCCATGTGCTCCAGAAAAGCGGGTATCGTCTCTCCCCAGTGTCCTGAAATAAATTTAAGGTTCGACAACTTGACAAGTTCATGCACATTAACTATAATAGTTAATGTGCATGAACTAATTTATCTTGAGGTGATATAATGACTGATTTTTTTATGGCAAATGCAGTGCTATCAGTATTCAGCAAGAATTATATGGAGCTAAAAAAAGGATTGCCGATCAGACCTAGTGAAATGGGGGTACTCAATATTATCACTGGAACATCGGGATATCATACCCCGGTACAGCTTGCCGAGTTGTTAAGGGTATCAAAGCCTATGATCACAGCACATCTTACATCATTATCGAAAAAAGGATATATCATAAAGCAGCAATCTGCTGATGATAAACGGGTTTTCTATATCCTTCCCACTGAAAAGGCATTCGCACTGGTAGAAAGTGCAAAAGCTGATTTGAACGAACATCTTGAAAAATTGGTAACAGAAATGGGACAAGATGAATTTGACAAATTGGTAAGCCTTGCCCAAAAAGCAAATAGCATTTTACAAAAGGAGGTTTTTGGCAATGGATATTGATGACAAGACATGGAATCCGTGGCATGGCTGCCACAAATGCAGTGAAGGGTGTCAAAACTGCTACGCGTATTTTTTAGACAAAAGATATGGCAGGGACACAAACGAAGTTGTGAAAAATAAATCCAACTTTAACTTTCCTGTGAAGAAAGACCGAACCGGACAATACAAATTAGAAAGCGGCTCTTTTGTGCGAGTGTGTATGACGAGTGACTTTTTCCTTGAGGAAGCAGATGAATGGCGTAAAGAAGCATGGGATTATATACGTCAAAGACCAGATGTTACCTTTTCGCTTTTAACCAAAAGAGCGCAAAGAATTAGAGAGTGTCTGCCCGACGATTGGGCAAACGGGTGGGATAACGTCACATTCTCCGTTTCTTGTGAAAATCAAAAGCGTTTAGACGAAAGAATACCGTATTTATTAGAGCTTCCGTCTAAACATAAATGGGTAAGCCTAAAACCATTTATTGGCGAGATTGATATGGAAAAATATCTTGCCACTGGACAAATTGAAAGTGTACTTGCCGGCGGCGAAAACTATCTCGGCTCAAGACCTCTTCACTATGAATGGGTAAAAAAAGTACATGATGCCTGTGTTAAATACAATGTGCAGCTTATTTTTGGTCAGACGGGCAATATTTTTATAAAGGACGGAAAAGAATACAAAATTCATAATCGTACAGAACAAATGGTACAGGCGTTGAGAAGCGGTCTGCATTATCCGCCAAGGGATATTGAAGCAGAAATTGAAGCGATCTATGCAAGAAAAGCTGCCATGAAAGAGATAATAGAAAACAAAAAAAACAAAACCAAAGATAAACCCCACTGTTGAAATAAATTTATACTTAACACTAAAATCTTTTAAAAATATTTCTCGCACCAATGGCAATCACAAGCGACACGGCACCCGAAAATAAAACAACAGCATATTCACGTCCTTTACAAATTTCAAACAGAACTCCATATAATGCATTACCCAATGGCTGTGCACACATGGAAACGGTAAGAATGACAGCAATCACCTTTCCAATTAAATTCTGTGGCGTTTCTGTTTGGATGAAGGACATCATCTGCACGGTAAAAATAGTTGAAAATACCATAATACCAAAACAGCATACAGTTATGACGATATAATTTATGATTGCAGAGGAAAACAGGATCAATACAGCACTGATAGGAAACACGCATACCGCACAGGCAATAACCAGACTGCCCGCTTTATGAATTGCCAGTTTGTCCGCAAAAATACCTGCACCAATACCTCCTGCCAATCCACCCGCTGCCAATATCCCTTCCGCAAAACCATAAAGCCTGTTTGCCTGTGAAGCTTCTAAATTTAATACCTCTGTTACCAGATATGGCAACGCGACAATGATCATGGCAGCCAAGAACAAATTGATCCCGCAGATCACAAGAAGGGCCTTCCCGATAACAGGTTTCTCCTTTCGGATAAAGCGGATGCTCTCTGCAAAATCAGTCCTGACAATCTTTAATATGCCGCCCTTTGAAGCTTGTTTCCGGAACGGTATTTTAATGAAAATTTCCATAACCGCTGACAGAATAAAACATACCATGCAAACCCATAATACAGGCTTCGGTCCATACGCACTGTATAAAACACCTCCAAGTACAGGACCGATCAAAGACGCAAACGAGCTGATCGTATTGATAATAGAATTTGCCGCCATAAAATGATCCTGACCCACCAGCGCAGGAATGCTCGCCTGCACGGACGGCTGATATGCACCCGCAATACCATACAGAAGCATCAACGTAACCGTCAGCAGGAGAATGAGATTCCCTCCATTCATAAGCAGAGAGAAGGCCAAAATAACTGCCGCCGTAAAAAAATCCAATATTACCATGATATTCCTTTTATTAACCCTGTCTGCAACAATACCGCCAATGGGAGACAGCAAAATGGCAGGAATGAAAGCACAAGCCGTAACCGTTCCATAAAGTGCCGATGAGCCTGTCAAATTTAACAGGTATAGCGGTAACGCAAATCTTATTGTTGCATTGCCGAACAAAGAGATGATCTGACCGATAACAACTAACGTAAAATCCTTTGAAAACAGTTTTTGATTCATTGTTTAAACCTCCATTCTTTCTATTCCGTTTGCCAGAACATGATATACAAAATTAGCAATTATAACGAAAATCACACTCATTGCCAGCATTACCCAGATAATATTTCTTGGGGAAATTGTAATGCAATTAGCCAAAACACATACAGCAATCAGGGAACATATGACTGTTGCAACTGACGAACGTTTTTTCCAACCAAAACCAGCAGCGATCATACCAACTGCGGAAGACAAAATACCCATTAAAAACCCGGAAAACAAAACTGTAAAGAAAAAATGCTCTGTGTCCATTTGCGGCATGATTCCAAAAATATGGGCTGAAACATACATAATGCCTATAACCAACGTATTACTGATAAACGCAGAAACCGTTGTAATACTACTGACGATCAAATATTTTGTTCCAAACATTGCCCTTCGCTTAACAGGATAACTCAATAAGACCACTGCATTTTTTCCACAATATTCGCTAATAATCACTTTTGCTGCAATAACCGCCGACAAAATACTAAAGCAGGCAAACGCTAACGCGGTTGTCAGTGCCAATAAGCCATTCCAATTTGCAAACAGCTCTACTTCTTCAGGTGTGCCGCTTCCTCCTTCCATTTGAAATATAAAGAGGAACAAAATACCAAGCGACGATAAGCCGACAAATATCCCTAATATTGCACATAGATAAGTAGATAACCGTATTTTCATCAATTCAAGTCTGCATAAATTCATATCTTTTCCCTCCTCATAAGACCTATTACATAATCTTCAAAATTTTCTACCGGACATTTCTGTTCGTCATTAGCAACAAACTCACAAACGCTCTGCTTTTTACTCGTATCGCCGCTTGAAAAACAGCGGCTCAACTCCTGTTTTATATAGCCATCTGAGAGAATACCTATCCGGTCGGCTGTATGCCTGACTTCCCCGATAATGTGGCTTGAAAGTAAAATCGACATTCCCTCGCTTGACAGCCTTCTCATCAGTTCACGCATTTCTATAATTGCAATGGGGTCAAGACCGTTAAGGGGCTCATCCAGAATCAGTAATTTGGGCCGATGTATAATCGCCCTTGCCAGTCCAAGCCTTTGCTTCATTCCAAGAGAATACTCTGAAATCCGCTTCTTATCCGCATTTTCAAGTCCGACCCAATGTAATACTTCCGATATATCTGCTTTTTTCTGCATATAACTCAAGTGCATAGATAGAAGCTCGACCGCATTTAAATGTTCATAAAAAGTGGGATTCTCTATTACACTTCCAATATCTGATAAATATTCCGGGGTACTGCCTGCTTCTTTGCCTAAAACATATATACTCCCATTGTCAATTTGCTGCAGTCCAAGTATCATCTTTAACAAGGTTGTTTTTCCTGCACCGTTTATCCCCAGGAGGCCATAGATCTCACCTTCATAAATTTTAAAGCTGCAATGATTTAATACTTGTGCTAATCCATAGCTTTTTTCTACAGAATTTACATTTACAATAGTCTTCATAATATCTCCTTTTCTTTGCATACCGCACGACGGTATGTTTCGTATTAAAATTTATCTGCCCGTTTTGTAGGGCAGATTTTTATTCACAGCAACAGAATGTTCGCAAAGCTTTTTTTACTGCTTGCTCTTTTGATAAATAGATGCCAGCTCCTGCAGTCTCTCTAGCATTTCACTGTCTACAACATCCAGCCCAAAACCTTCCAGCATCTGAGTAAATACCATAAACTTCCTGTAAGATTCTTCTTCAGAGCTGTCAAATATCATGGGATTCATCCAGATATTTGCCGCAAGTAAAATCAGTTCCGCCAACTGCTCCGGATAATCCGTTTCAATGGAACCGTCCGAAATACCCTGCTTAATAATCGGCAAAATATAGTTCGGCGCTGCGTTCTCTATGGTATCATGTAAAAGGCTGAAAAGAAGTTTCGGATTATTGTGAAAATCTGGCGCCACTGTAAAAATGTCGTCCTGCACAGGCCTGCAAATGGATTCTTTAAAAATTTTTTTCAACTTTTCCCTGCCATTAAGGTCAGAACGGTCACGAATGCCTGCAAGCATCTGATTAGATTCAGCTGTCATCCTGTCTGTAACAGCAACTAAAATATCTTCCTTTGACTTAAAATGATGATAGATGGCACCTTTACTAAAACCGCCTAAATGATCAATAATATCCTGAATGGAAGTATGCTCATACCCCTTTTCCATAAACAAGCGGAAAGCAACATCCAATATTAAATTAACGGTTTCTTCCGGATGCTTATTCCTTGCCATGTTTCCTCCAGCAACATACTATTGGTATGTTTTTACATTATCATACCGTCAGTAGGTTTGTCAAGTGTCAAATATACATAGCATGTGAAAAACTACTTCCTGTTTACAGTTGCCATATGTGCCTATTTCCGCTGCACCACTTTTTTGCAGCAGCCGCGGTTTTGCGTAATACACATCCCGCGATTAAATAGCGTGTAACGTCTGCTCAAAGTCCGCAAGATCCGTACAGTTTTTCCAATCCGCCACCTTATCTTTCGGTAAAGTATAAGGCCATAACGCCAATGTAAGTATATAATTCTGATATTCTTTATTATTACAAAACCGATTCAATGACTCCAAACTGAAATCCACAAACTTATCAATATTTTGTTCCAATTCTCCACTTGTTAAAGTCCGTTCTTCCTCGACACAATACATCTCCACCTTACCTAAACACCGTTCTACTTCTTGTATAAGCCTGACGAAATCTGCAATTTCTCCTCTTGTAGTAGGTATATTATAACTTATCTCATAAAATCCGTTTTCACCTTTTGTTCCATCAAAAAATCCCTCGTCCAATTCTGTTCGGGTTATAAAAAATAGCTGTTTTATTATTCTCCTGACCTTCTTGTAAAATAAAAAAGTCATCATCAGAACCGTACATAAATCCACATGAACAAGCCAATGCCGGAATATCAAGTTTAGTCTTTCCAAAAAGTTTCTTCTGTTTAATTTGCAACGTAAATGCCAGTTTTGTTCCTGTTTTCATAGTATTTTATGACCGCCAACGCAGTGAAGGTCTTACCAAGACCAACGCTGTCGGCAAGAATACAACCATTGTACTTCTCCANCTTATTGATGATTGCAAGCACCGCATCGCGCTGGAAATCATACAGCATACTCCAAATTTTACTCTGCCTGAATCCCGTAGCCTCGTTTGGAAGGGCATCTTCAGAAATGTCATCAAGGAACTCACTGAACACATTGTAGAGCGTCATGAAGTAAATGAACTCCGGTGAGTTCTCGTTATAGGCTGTACTGATATTGGAAATAATTACATCTGTCACGTCTTGCATCTTGTCCTTGTCGTTCCAAAGGGATTCGAACAACTGCATATACTGCGTAGAGAACGGAGCTTCCATACGGTTTATCATATTATAGCTGCTATTCCCGCGCTCGCATCCGATATCTACAGTCGTGAATCCGCTCATCGGCATATACGCAACTTTTTCTGCTGGCGCATCAACAGTCATGAAACCGCCCATGTTCTCACCGGTAACATTGGACTTAAAAGTCGCCTTATGCCTAATCCAGTCCGCACACTCCTTTGCAATGGACCTCTGTGTCATTTCGTTACGCAGCTCGACTTCAAACTCCGTACCATACAGACTGTTTTCACGATTGAGCCGTGGAATATAAAACTCTCTTTTCTGCTTCTCCGCTTTTCCTTGACAAATGTCGGAGAGGTAAAGATAAACCGAAATTCCTCTACTTGTTCCAACTGGCTTTTCAATTCTTTGTAGGCATACATTGAAAAGCATGCTGCTGCGATAGAAACTTTACTGCCTTGCTCAATCGTCTTTTTTAGATCATCTCGAACAATATCTGTAATATTATCAAATATTTTCATCACAAGCCGTTCCTTCTTAATTGTTGTCGCAAATCTGTGCCAAAACAATTCGTTCTGCCGTATTCATAAATATATTATTCAGACTATATAATTGCATCTTCCACAATCTTTATCAGATATTCTTTCTTTGATAAACCTATATCTACTTTGCTATAAAAAGCTGTTTTTCTTTCTCGGTAAGACTGGCTATCGCACTCCCCTTGCTTTCCGCGTATTCTCTGATTCCCTTCAAATTCAACTTTACCTTTGGGAGTTCACTCGTCATGATTGGTTCCGGCATCGTCTTAATCTGCTCGAAATATCTTTCGTAATCAAATTTCCTCATCAGTCCATTCATAATCATACATCTCCCTTAACTTTGCCGCCTCTTCCTCATAGATTGCAACTAATTGCAAATAAATTGCAATTAGTTGCAATCTAATCACAGTACACATTCTTTTTACAAACCACTTTGCTCCATTCGTTTTGCTACACAATTCGCGTAGCAAAACATACTTATTACGACCTATATATTTCGCAATACTCATATCCACATTATTATCTTACCACTTCCCAATATCCGCCGCGGGCAGATCCATGCCGCACAAGCATTCCCTTTATTCTCAGTTCTTTCATGTTTTTTTCGATTGCTCTAACTGACAAAGACATTTTTTCTGCTATTACCGCTGCGGATATTTGGTTATTCTCTTCTATCATCTGTAATATTCTTTTTTGGGTCATGTTTATTGAAATATCACCGAACTTTACCGAACTTTCACCGAACTTCACCGAACTTTCAGCGTTGTCTTTACCCATCTCCACCGATATATCTCTGTTTTTTTGCCAATATTCCACCGATGTTTCACTAACGTTCTGTCGCTCCTCCATCGGTAATCCCATGCGATAAAGATTCACACGAAATGTCTCGGGCATCTCGATAAATTCCGGTTCAGGCAAATCATATTCCCAAGCAGCATCTTTAATCCTGCGAATTCCTGTTCCCCAAGCTTCTACCAATCCTATCTGACCGAAGATATTTGCAATGGCCCTGTTCCTTAATTTCGAATGCCCCTGCATCGCTTCTTCAAATGTCAGACCATTATAAAGACCTCCAGGCGACGTTACCTCCAAACGGTCATCATAAACCGCCACCTGCACACAGGATTCATCTGTCAGCTTGCGGTGGCAGTGCGCGTTAACGATCATCTCACGGATAGCATTGATTGGCAGTTCATAGGATTCTTTTCTTATCAGACCCTCTATTTTTGCTCCCAGCCTGATATTACGCAAAACAAAACTAATTGCATCTTCTATCTGTTCATAAATCGGCCCCACAAATTCGCGTTTGTCCAAAAATACAGAACGCTCCGTTCCCTTAAACACTGCACACTGCGTTTTGGAAAATGGAAAAAAGTCTGAAGTTAACAAAACAAATGCATTCGAGGCCAAATATCCTTCGCTTGTTTTCTTTAACACCTTCCAGTTCTCAAGATTTGTTCGTGTCACAGACGGAAGCTTTTCTATTAAATTTCTCTGCTCCTGCATTGCTTTTCGCCGAATGTTCATATCCCGGCAAAGCTTCTTTATTGCNTTCTCCGTGACCTTATAGCCGACACAGATCAACTCATCCCATGATATTTTTGCGCCCTCCATCTCCAATTCCTTTATCTTATCAGGGGACGCAAGACGTGTCGTAGCACCGACACGGATATAAGTTCCCTTTTCCTTCCCTTTATATTTTAGGTAATACGGTCTCTGTGGCTCTGGTGCAACTGTAACTATGATAATAGTCTTACCCTCAATCGTATACGGCTCAATTTCCGGCACAATCTGCGGCTCGCAGGAGTCCGACACAGCATTGGCAATGCTGTCCATAGTCTGAAACAAAAGAGCTTCATCCACCCCAACAATTTCCCTCGTTTCATCAACCACACCAAAAAACAGTTTACCCCCTTGAGTATTAGCATAAGCGACAACCGTTTTCGTGTACTTTTCGGAATTTTTCGGAAGCATAACCTTAAATTCAGCNTTTTTTGATTCGCAACGAATCATTTCCTCAACTGTCATCTTATCTCCTTCCTCAACACACTTTGATTGTCATGATAACATCCATAATTATTCTCTCAAATCATAACATAAACACCATTAAAAATAAACGTCTCATAATGACAATAATCTGATTTCACACGATATCAAGCCAAATTCCGTTCAAAAAAGTCTGGAACCACCATATCCAGACTCCAGACTTTTTATGGTTCATATTTTTTAGGCTATATATTTTGCTTATCACAAACCGCCTTACTGATACACAATTTCCCGCAGTACCACCTCCTCCGCCATCGCTCTCAGCGCATTGACCTTCTGCACCCACGCCATCTGATCCGAAGCTTTCAGGGACTCATCTACGCCCTGACTCTCCATCATCTTTCTGAGCAGACATTCCATTTCTTCCTCCGCCTGTCTGTCGATCTCCTGCAGATGCATCGTAAGGCTNCCCNTCAGGAGCATTGCCGTATATGTCCCGTGCTGGTACTCCTTTAGGAACCCTCCCGCAACAGCCCATATTTCCCTATCATCTCCCCCGGACTGCCGTCTGTCTCACCATCCATAATAAGATTAGGTATTTGGTAATCTCCTTCCATTCTGTATGTGATATCAGTCATCGCTCTTCCTCCTCTTCTTCACTCATACATATCGATGTGTTATATTTCCGGAAGATCGCATAGTCAATTGATCCCCTAAGCTGTTTCCAAGCAATTCACGCTCAAAAGCTTACCAGCGGAAAAGAAATATCTCCGTCCGCAGCTTCTGGCCGCAGTAAAAGTGAAATAAGAAGAGCAACGCTGTCCCTGTCTGTTTTCGGTTACCAGTCGCATGGTCGTTTTAGCAGGCATGCGATCTATCTCTTCATCTAATACTAAAAATTTATAGCATAACAAAACCCGTAAACATAAACGTTTACGGGCTTTTCATACCTCCCCGAGTAGGGCTCGAACCTACAACCCCGCGGTTAACAGCCGCGTGCTCTACCATTGAGCTATCGAGGAATNCAGTATTGCTTCGCAAAACTGCTGAAGAATCACTNNGTNATTCTTCCCGCTGGTATTGCGGAGTCTTTGAGGGAACATACCCTCAAAACCGAAACTGAAAACCCATTCTATCCATTTCTCTCAACTGAAATCATTCAGGAAGAATCCGTCAGGATTCTTCTGGAGAAAGTCTTAGTTGTTCTTAGGTTCTGTTCTTTAGAACCTTAGAACTTCTCTTTCTCCGTGGTTAAGCCCTCGACCGATTAGTACATGTCAGCTGAACACATTGCTGTGCTTACACCTCATGCCTATCTACCTCGTACTCTCCAAGGGGTCTTAGGATCACTCCTGGGATATCTCA
>JAAUZW010000009.1 GCA_014804385.1 Lachnospiraceae bacterium
TCCGACCAGCTTGCATTCCCCGACACTGTCGTGTTCTCCGACCAGCTTGCATTCCCCGACACTGTCGTGTTCTCCGACCGGCTTCCATTGCCCGACATCGTCGTGTTCTCCGACCAGCCTGTATTCTCCGACAGGCTCTCCCACTCTTCATCAAACATAGCCGTCACAGAGACTGTCTCCGTCTCCTTCACCACTGTGGATTCGGTCTGTATTTCTTCCAGAAACTGCATCAGTTTCTCCCGATCCCGGGAAAGTTCCTGAATTTCCTGCCGCATTTCCTGCACGCGGTCGTTAGCTTCCTGATTTCTCGATAAAATTTTCTCCTGCTCTCTCCGCGTGGCAAAAGTGTCATAGGAGCGCAGTCCTATCGCCGCCAAAAGCACCGCCAAAAGGGATAGGATGACTATAGCTAATATCTCATTAATCTTTCTCATTGCAATCTCTGTCTAACGATCTCATAGGCCAGAACGCCTGCTGCCACAGAGGCATTCAGGGAATCAATATCCCCCCGCATGGGAATCTGCGCACACATATCGCACCTTTCCTTTACCAGACGGCTCACGCCGCTTCCCTCCGCACCAATCACCAGCCCGATCGGTCCTTTCAGATTCAGTTCGTACATGGGCGTTCCGTCCATATCCGCACACACAAACCAGATTCCTTCCTTTTTTAGCTCTTCGATGGTCTGCCCCAGATTGGTGACCTTCGCCACCGGCGTGTAATTCAGCGCACCCGCCGATGCTTTCGCCACGGTTGCCGTCAGTCCCACCGCCCGGTTCTTCGGAATGATGACGCCATGGGCGCCCGCCTGATTGGCCGTGCGGATGATCGCCCCCAGGTTATGAGGATCCTCGATCCCGTCCAGAAGCAGTACAAAAGGCGCCTCGTCTTTTTCTTTCGCCCGCTGCAGAATCTCGTCCACCTCGGCATAGGCATAAGCCGCTGCACTGGCGATCACGCCCTGATGCCTGCCCGTCTCAGACATCTGATCCAGACGCTCCTTCGCCACATATTTAATCTGACTTCCCTGTTTGGCAGCCTCCCGCTTGATGGTCATGATCGGTCCGTCCTTACAGCCGTCCAACACATAAAGCCTGTCTATCGTTCTGCCTGCCCGAAAAGCCTCGATCACGGCATTTCTGCCTTCTATGGTAAATTCGTTTTGATCCATGTTATGTAAACTCCTTCTCGATTGCCGACTGAATCAGCGCAAGCAGCCGCTCCTGTTTCCCTGTCAGATACAGATACCCGCACAGCGCCTCAAACCCGGTAGCCTTGCGGTACTCTATGACACTGGCATTCTTCGCAGTGGTATAGGACTTGGCATTTCTGCCCCGCTTGTAAACCGCCTGCTCCTCCTCCGTCAGTTCCTCCAGCACAGCCTCTATCATCCGTGCCTGCACCCGCGCATTGACATAAGCGACTGTCTTTTTGTGCAGCTTATTTGCGGAGGTGTTTCCCCGTTCCACCACAATGGTACGGATAACCAGATCATAGATCGCGTCACCGATATAGGCAAGCGCCAGCGGAGAATAAGTGCGCACATCCACCTCCCCGCAGGCAAACCGCTGCTTGATCGCCTCCAGAATCGTTACACTCTCTTCCATTTCACGCCCTCTCGTGTATCCTCCAGAATGATACCCTTATCGGAAAGAATATCCCGGATCTCATCCGCTCTTGCAAAATTTTTCGCCTTTCTGGCCTCCTGCCGTTCCTGAATCAGCGCCTCGATCTCAGTATCAAGCATCGCCTCCTGCCGCTCCACCGTCAGGCCGCAGATATCGGCAAGCATTACGATTTCTTCCTTGAGCGCACTGATAAAACCGGCGCTTGCTCCTTCGCCCGCACAAGTATTGGTAAATTTGACCAGATCAAAGATGGCTGAAACGGCATCCGCCGTATTGAAGTCATCGTCCATCGCCTCGTCAAACTTCTGCACAAAGTCCTTTGCCTGTGTCAGCTGCTCCTGCTCTTTGCTGCTCATCTCCTGTGTGCCTGCGCTCTCCAGCAGGAAGTTCAGATTTGACACGCAGGTCACGATCCGCTCCAGACCATTCTTCGCCGCCTCCATCAGCTCCGCGCTGAAATTCAGGGGACTTCTGTAATGTGCCGAGAGCATGAAGAAGCGCAGCACCTGCAGATCGTACTTCTCACTGATATCCCGCACCGTAAAGAAATTCCCCAGCGACTTGGACATCTTCTTATTATCAATATTTAAAAAACCGTTGTGCATCCAGTATTTGGCAAAAGGTTTGCCATTTGCCGCCTCCGACTGGGCGATCTCGTTCTCGTGATGGGGGAAGATCAGATCCTCACCACCCGCATGAATGTCGATCTCCTCACCCAGATATTTCTTGCTCATCACCGAGCACTCGATATGCCAGCCCGGACGTCCCTCGCACCAGGGCGACTCCCAGAAAGGCTCCCCTTCCTTCTTCGGTTTCCAGAGCACAAAATCCAGAGGATCCTGCTTCTGCTCCTCCCCGGACACCAGAAGAGAACGGCCGCCGCTTCTTAAATCATCCAGATTCTTATGAGAAAGTTTGCCGTACTCAGCAAAGCTTCTGGTCTTATAATAAACCGTTCCGTCCTCCGCCACGTAAGCATGTCCCTTGTCGATCAGTGTCTGTATCATGTCGATCATGCCGTCGATCTCACAGGTCGCCTTGGGATGTGTAGTTGCCGGCTTCACATGCAGCGCCTCCATATCCTTTTTACACTCCGCAATGTAACGCTCAGAAATCACAGAAGGGTCTGTACCCTCCTCGTTGGCCTTCTTGATGATCTTGTCATCCACATCTGTGAAATTGGACACGTAGTTGACCTCATAGCCCTTGTGCTCCATATACCGCCGCACCGTGTCAAATACGATCATAGGTCTTGCGTTTCCGATGTGGATCAGGTTGTAGACCGTGGGGCCGCAGACATACATGCTGACCTTCCCCTCCGCGAGAGGCACAAACTCCTCTTTTTTTCTGGATAATGTATTATATACTTTCATATTCTGTCATGATCCTTTCTCTGCTATACATGTTATGTCAACTAAATGATCTGTGCTGTTTTTTATGATTTTAAAAAGCTATGCATTTCCCTTCCTCAACTGTTTCATCTCCCGCTCCAGATCCAGCAGGCGGTTTGTCAGCTCGGCGTTTGCCCGCTGCAGCCCCATGATATCCTCCCGCACAGGATCCGGCAGATGGGTCTGATCCAGCTCTTCCTGGGGAAGCGTCATATTATCCCGCTTGACCACACGTCCCGGTACCCCCACCACCGTGGAGTTCGGCGGCACCTCATTCAGTACCACGCTTCCGGCACCAATCTTACTGTTATCCCCGATCTTAAAGGAGCCCAGCACCTTCGCGCCCGTGCTGATCATCACGTTGTTGCCAATGGTGGGATGTCGTTTGCCCTGTTCCTTCCCTGTACCGCCCAATGTAACTCCCTGATAGAGTGTTACATTGTCGCCGATCACCGTGGTCTCCCCGATGATAACGCCATGCCCGTGATCAATGAAAAATCCCTTCCCGATCTGTGCGCCCGGATGGATCTCGATACCGGTCTTGCGGGCTCCTTTCTGGGAAACCCACCGCGCCCAGAAATAATGATGCCGCAGATACAGCTTATGCGCCACGCGGTAATAGCACATGACCTTGAAGCTGGGATAGAGAAAAACTTCCATATTAGAGTGGATCGCCGGATCCCGCTCTCTGATGACGCGGATCTCCTCTTTGATATTCCCGATCAATCCCATCGAAATACTCCTTCTATACTGAAATGCGGACCATGCCGCCCAGAAATTTCTACCATACTTAGAATATGCAACTTAGGGCGTTTTGTCAAGGAAACCGGGGTTCTATCAGTTTGAATCAGTCAAATAACTCTGTATAAGTATATGTCACCTCATCCAGAGCTGCATGCACAGCCTTTTCCGCATCATTATAATCTTTAGTCAGTTCCTCAAATTGTTCTTCAGTAACCCGAAAATAATATCTATCATCTTCATAAATGGCCTGCTCGATCATATCATCTCTCAGTTCTATATATTCCGGCAAGGATACCAGAAATCCATAGTCTTCTATGTCGTTTTGATAGGGTCCTCCTCCCAGCACCCAAAAATGTACAAAAAACACACGATCTCCATTTTCATCTACACGGATCATTCCATCTCCTGACCATCCACCGGCAAATCCAAGCTTCTGGGTTCCCATTAGAAATATAGAGTTGGATATATATTCCTTCCACAATACAATTTGATCCCGATCCTCATCATATTGAAAAACATATATATATCCCAACTGATTCTTGATGCACAGTTCGGGATCTTCATCTCCATTGATATCAAAAAAGTAATAACTGTACCTATCTATATCATATTCCCCAAGTTCAATGACCGCCCGGAATTCCTCTAAACCATGAAAATTATAAATATACAGTTCTTCTCCTGTCTCCTTAATCCAGACGGTTACTTCTCCATTTATAAATTTTTTAAACTTTTTCTTGTACAGATCATATTTCGTAACATCGCCCGGATCAAAGGAAGGAGTAAAGTCAATATTTTTACAGATATCTTTTATTTCAGCATAAAGTTCTTCATCCACATAATCTACTGCGTCAGAAGCAGATGTTTCTTTTTCTTCGCTCCCGCCGCAAAATAATAATTCTGTTTTATACTTTTGAGTCTCAAAAAAATCACTTGCCATGTAAGTGAAAAGCAAAGTATCTTCAAATTTAAACTCGGCATATGTAACAGGAGATACCGCAGCCGCAAAATCCCGGTGAAATTCCTTATAATAATTTTTTTCATCAAACATATCTCTGACAACTAAAACTATTTCGTCATCCCTATGATCCAGGAACGCAACCTTATGATACTCTGCCGCTACAGGGCTCTCATACTGCTCCGAAAATCTGTCATTCAAAATATCATAGTAAACACAATAAAAAGTCTCAGTTCCTACTCCGATATGGATTTCAAGAGTTTCCTGATCAATATAATGTATCCAGGGTGCGATGCGATAACATACTTCACTTTTTACCGCCTCGCCGTCCGCATTATAGATCGTATAAGGGTATGTCTGTTCTCCTGCATCAATGATCGTAAAATGTTTATCATCCTCTATTACCGTTCCCCCTTCTATGCTTTCGGATTCCTCCTGCCCGATCGTGGCATCTGCTTCGATAGTTACCGTCTCTTCTTCTGCCTGTACTGTCGTCTCTACTAATGGCCCCTCCTGTAATGTCATTTTTTCTGACAGTCTTTTCTGTTCATGCTTCACAGATAACATGATGGTACATACGACCAGGAATAGCATCAGCAGGGCAAATGCGTAGGTTGTCTGCCGAGTACTCAAACGGACAGCGCCTCTTTCATTTTTAGTGGATTTTCTTCTCTCAAAATCCATCTGCACTAATTTTTTCCCATTGGGCAGCCTATGCTCCAAAAACTCGATTACATGATAATCAATTTCAAGCATTGCTTTTTCCAAAATATGCTCTTCTATTTGATGATGCACCTCTTCCAGTCCGTCAAACACATGCAGATACGGTGAGTCTGACACCCAATCCTCTTCTGTATTGATCTGAATAATGCAGGAAACATATTTGGGATCTGCCTGTTGGATTGCCTTTTGAAAACATGCATAGCCAATATACTCAATCAGCAGATTTGCAATCACCATATCTGCTTTTGGCAGTTTATCCGATTCCTTTATCAAATCGATACATAAACATTCCAAAATCCCATCTAAATCCGGATATCTGCGAGTAGTTTCTTTTAAATAGTCAGAATTAACATCTACCCCGTATACTTTCTCAAATTTGTTTTTTGCAATATGCTCAAGACCATTACCACCTGCAATCCCCAATATCATTACACTTGAAACAGAATATGTTTCAAATTGACCTTTCATCATTTCATTCATAGCCTGTAACTGCATAACCGAGTCCAGTCTCATGTGGTTCTCATAATCGGTCAAAGAAATTTCTTCCCACGGGTTTTTCATTTGTTTTTTCCTTTGATAATGATTTTACGCTTATCATTTTACTTCTCAGATTATACCACACAAAAACTATTCCGAAAGAATGTGGAAACAGCTTTTTTCAGAAAACAAAAAAACACCCCACACCGCGCTTATCTTTGCGCGGTACAGGGCACTCAATAACAAATCTATTCCTTCATAATTCTCACATTTCCGCTGGTTGTTCCGATCCGTATGCTGTTCCCCTGCGAATTCTGTCCATGGCTTCCCTGGGCGCTGTTTCCCCTCTTGGAAAAATTCAGTTCTTCATCAAAGAAAGTATTGATATCCCCGCTTGTGGTATCTGCGCTGAAATCAAATGCGCTATCCTGTAAAAGTTTCATATTTACAGATCCGCTGCCGGTATTGATATCCAATGTCCCGCTTAGCTCCACAATCTCCAAATTGACATCCCCACTGGTTGTCTCAATCGATCCGTTGTCATTTTGCCCTTTTACCCGAACTTCACCGCTTGTCGAATGAATCATCCATAAACCATCTGCGCCATCGATCATAATGTCACCGGAGTTTGTCGATACAGAGCGCTCGCCGCTTCCTTCCGTGATTTTCGCATTCCCGCTCGAAGATTCAAAAACAGCATTTCCGTCAATATGCTGCACTGTAATATCTCCACTGGTGGTTGCTATCTGTACGTTTCCTGTAATTATTTCCGCATTCACATAGCCACTGGTACTTGCTATGTTCGTTTCCCCGACAAGCTGTTTTACCTCGATATCTCCACTGGTTGCCGCTATATTGATATCTCCGGCAGTTCCGTTCTTGTCTGTCTCAATCGTTTCAATCCTGACATTTCCGCTGGTACTTGCCAATGATACATTGCCCGCCGATACATCCGGCATGGTAATCTCACCACTTGTAGACGCTGCCATCAAATCCCTTTCAATTACCAGATTCATTTCGGACGTAATGTCGCCGCTGGACGTTGCAAGTGCAAGTTCCCCTTTGTAGGAAGCCGGCAGCCAGACTTCGGTGTAACCGCCTCCATACCCAAAACGAAAGAATCCTGCCCTAATTCTTCTGCTGCTTCTTCTTTTTCCTTTTACTTCAAGCTTGCTGCCATTCACAGACACAGTAGACAACTCATTCTCATTCAGCTCGGCTTCGTTATACTCTTTTATGACCAGCATGTCTCCCTGGCCTTCGTACAGATAAACATCATTGCCGTTCATACTATAGGAAACGGAAATACTGCCAATCCCGTCGATCGGCACTTCTTTTTCAAGCACCAGATGCATGCCGACATAATCTCTATCATTATATCCGCCCCGAAAGACCCTGTATATATTGTGTCCCGTCATACCATAGGCAAATATCCCGCACAAAAAAACAAGCAGAATACATAGTGCCACAAGCAGTCCGATTTTTAAATTTCTCATATTCCGTCATTCCTTTCACTCGAAATAATCATCTTGCTTTTTCAGTTCAAAAATGAGTTTCACAATCGCCTGCACACAAGCTGCAATCAGGAAGAGGATCCATGTGATATACCATTTATAAGTGGTAAAGCTGATGATAAAATACAGGATCAATGTGATTGTCCATATGATGGAATTAATAGATTTCCTGACTGCCTTTTCCTTATTGCTGCTGTACTTTGCCTCCTTATACAACTCTACCATGTCATCTTTCTCCCTTTTTGTGTAACCGGGATACATGTTTGCCGCATACACAAGCATGACTGTCGGTGCAATGCATATCAGCAGAGCAATCACAAAACCAGGCGCTGCCAAATCATATCTGTAACTCCTTGTTATCTCACTAATCAAGCCAAAGAAAAAGAATACGGCTCCCGCGAAAATATACAATCCTACCGCAGTGGCAGTAAACATTGCCTTTTTCTTTCTCTCCTTTTCCGGCAGGGCGAGCAGATTCCGTTCCTCCACCTCCGGGAAAAGTTCTGTCACATCACCGATCGACTCTACCACATTATGATAGGCATCCTCCTCGGAATATCCGTCTGCCACCATGTCATCATATTTATCCATGGCATTCTGCATCATCTCCTGTTTCAGATCAAGCGCCTTTCTTGTCTTTGGCGCATCTGCAAATAATTCGTTAAAATGCAGTGTGATTTTTTCTTTCATTGTCTTCTCCTCCATATAAATTGCCTCTTTCATCTTATTTTAAAAGTTGATCGATAATTTCCTTAGCTTCCTGCCACTCCTGTTTATAACCCTGATATGCCTTTCTGCCCTCGTCCGTTATGGCATAATAGCGGCGTCTTGCTCCGACTGTCTCATCTCCCCAGTAGGTTCTGATACTGCCTGCCTGTTCCAGCCGCCGAAAAGCTGAGTAAAGTGTTGCTTCCTTTAATTCATAGGCATTGTTGGTCTTCTTCATAATGTCCTTATTGATCTGATAACCGTAGCTGTCCTGTTCCAAAAGATGTGAAAGTATTATCGCTTCCGTATGTCCCCTGAGAATATCCGATGTGATCGACAAACTCCTTCCCCCTTTCTCACATGCTCTGGTATATTATATTCCTTATTATCTATACCAACTGATATACAATATATATTGATATACCTCGCCTGTCAAGGTATATCATCAAAACAAAGATAAAATAATCCATTTAAAAAGGTTCGGAATGTCTTATGAAACATTTCGAACCTTTAACCGCTCAATTTCGTCCGCCATATATATGATATGGCATTGTGCATTTTACATCACTGACACCTACTTCACAGGCACTTCCACGCTCTTCTTCCCTGAAAGCGCTTCCGTTCTGGCATCCGGTTGTCCCGTTCCCACGTAGAGCAGGCACTTATCGCTGCCCTTTTGGAACTTACCCTCCTCGTCTACCACCAGAAAGGCTTCTCCCGGCACCTTGATCTCAATCTCCCTGCTCTCTCCCGCCTCCAGGGAGACCCTCTGAAAAGCGCACAGGCTGTGATTGGGCACCGCATAAGCCGATGCCGGGTCTTTCACATAAATCTGTACCACATCGTCCGTAGAAACGGTTCCCGCATTTTTCATCTTCGCGCATATCACCACATCACGGGAAACCGGATCCTGCGAGACAACAGATGCACTCTCCACCCGCACATCACCATAGGTCAGTCCATAGCCGAAGGGATATAACGCCTCTCCCTCTATATAGCGGTAGGTTCTGCCTTTCATGCTGTAATCCTCAAAGTCGGGCAGCTCCTCCAGGGATTGATAGAAAGTCACCGGCAGCTTCCCGGACGGGGAATAGTCTCCAAACAGAAGATCCGCCACCGCCTTGCCGCCTCTCGCTCCGGGATACCAAAGCTGCAGAACCGCCGCCGCTTTCTCCTGCGCCAGAGTAAGGTCGATCGCGCTTCCAGACATCAGGCACACGACCACCGGCTTTCCTGTGGCAAGCACTGTTTCCATCAGCTTTCTCTGGGATGCGGGAAGATTCAGATCCACCTTATCTCCGGAGGCATAGCTATTTCCGGTGTCGCCCTCCTCGCCTTCCAATGTCTCATTTAATCCCACACAGAGCACCACCACATCGCTGTGCTTTGCCACTGTGACCGCCTCGGAGATCCGATCATTCTCCCGGGCCAGACCTTCTACCCGATCCTTAAACAGATGGGATCCCTCAGAAAACAAAACTCTCCCATTATGTCCGACTTTGTCCTGTATTCCTTCTAAAACAGTAATGTATCGTGAAGACGTTCCATGATAATTTCCAATCAACGCTTCCCGGCTGTTGGCGTTCGGCCCGATCACACCGATGGTCTTTCCTGTGGAAAGCGGCAGGACACCGTCATTCTTTAAGAGCACCACGGACTCTCTGGTCAGTTGTTCCGCCACCGCCAGATGCTCCTCACATTCCACTTTCTCATAGGGGATGCTGTCGTACTCGGTTTTCTCAAACAAACCCAGCATATATCTGGTAGTGAACGCCCGCACCGCCGCCTCTGTGATCTCCGCCTCCGTCACCAGACCCTGTTTTAACGCATTTAAGAGATACTGATAGGTCACGCCACAGTTGATATCGCAGCCCGCCTGCAAAGCCATAGCCGCAGATTCCTCCATGGTGCCGGTTACCATATGATGTTCATGAAAATCCCGAATCGCCCAGCAGTCAGAAACATAATGTCCCTGAAAGCCCCACTCGCCCCGCAAAATGTCCTGCATCAATGTCTTACTGCCACAGCAGGGCTCTCCGTTGGTGCGGTTGTAGGCTCCCATCACTGCCTCCACTCCTGCTTCCTGCACGCAGGCGCGGAAAGCGGGCAGATAGGTCTCCGCCATATCCTTTTTAGAAACCACCGCATTAAACTCATGACGAAGCTCCTCCGGCCCGGAATGCACCGCAAAGTGTTTTGCGCAGGCGGCGGCCTTTAACAGATCGCCGTCTCCCTGCAGGCCTTCCACATAGGCCACGCCCATTCTGGAGGTGAGGTAAGGATCCTCCCCGAATGTCTCCTGTCCTCTGCCCCATCTGGGATCTCTGAAAATATTGACATTGGGGGACCAGAAGGTCAGGCCCTTATAGATATCTCTGTCATTTTCCGCTACATTGGCGTTATATTTTGCGCGTCCTTCCGTAGCCGCCACATCTCCCGCCTTCCGAACCAGCGCCTCATCAAAGGCAGCAGCCATGCCGATGGCCTGGGGAAAGCTGGTCGCCACGCCCTGCCTCGCCACGCCGTGCAGAGCCTCTCCCCACCAGTTATAGGCCGGAATACCAAGCCTCTCGATCGCCGGCGCATCGTAGCGAAGCTGGGAAGCCCGCTCCTCGATTGTCATCTGACTCACCAGATCCTCTGCCATTTTTCTTGCCTTTTCACGATTTATCATCTTATTCATACACACCTCCATTAATATTTAAGGTATTGACAAAAAGAGTATGTTTTGATACACTGTAATTCGGTGACAAAAGACTTGCTCTTTTTGTCAGCAGGCTGCTGTGGCTCAGTCGGTAGAGCGTCGCATTGGTAGTGCGGAGGTCACGGGTCCGATTCCCGTCAGCAGCTTTGTTTAACAGATTTACCCTCTGCTCAGGCAGGGGTATTTTTATTATAACACAAAATCCAGGGAAACGTGCCCTTAAAGACAGCATTGTATTTATCGCAAAGAAATTGTTAAAAAAAAGAAAAGATGCTAGAATAAATTCTGTAAAATGAACATTTTGACATAACACCCCTGAATGGAGATTATCATGCAGGAAGATTATACCGGATACAGTGACGAAGAGCTCCTGATCCGTCTGCGGGACGGCGAACAGGGGATCACAGATCACATTATGAATAAATATAAGAATCTGGTGAGAAGCAAGGCGAAATCCATGTACATTCTGGGCGCAGACAGCGAGGATCTGATCCAGGAGGGCATGATCGGGCTCTTTAAAGCCATCCGCGACTACGACGCCGGCCGGGACGCCAGCTTCTTTACCTTCGCGGATCTGTGCGTCTCCAGACAGATGTACACGGCGGTACAGGCTTCCAGAAGACAGAAGCATATCCCGCTCAACAACTATATATCTCTCTACGGGAACGTATCCACAAATCGGGATGGCGAGGAGGAGCCGCTGCTCAATATACTTTGTTCTGATGCCGGACCCAACCCCGAGGATCTGGTCATAGATAAGGAAAATGTGGACAGACTGGAAATGCTCATCGACAAGGAACTGAGCAGCTTTGAAAAGCAGGTGCTGGATCTGTACCTGACGGGTATGGGCTACCAGCAGATCGCGAAGGTACTGGGACGGGACGAGAAATCTACAGACAACGCCCTGCAGCGGATCAAGAACAAACTTAAGCGGGCAATCCGATAATACAGGAATAAAATCATGTTTTCGCAAGTTACGGGGCAGAGCCCCGAAAAACCTGCGGTTTTCCGGGGTCGCTTCGCTCGTCAAATGAACGAAGATGTATCTGCTCGAACAAGTTCGGCATATACATCTTCGTTCGCTTGACTCTGCCCTTTGCGCATATTATAATCATATATAAGTTGTACATATTTTACTATGGAAGCATAGCTCAGCTGGGATGAGCGCTCGCCTGACTAGCGGGAGGTCAAGGGTTCGAGCCCCTTTGCTCCCATCAAAAAACCGGATGCACAGGCACCCGGTTTTTTCTATGTCGGACAGACAGTAATACTTCCCTAGTCGTTTTTTACTGCCGGGCAGCCCTCACATCCGGCACAGTTTCGCGCCGATACGTCCTCACTGTAAAGTTCTCTGGGACTTGTAAGCAGACAGATGGCCTGGGCGGAAATACCCTCGCCCTTGCCCGTAAAGCCTAACCCCTCCTCGGTGGTGGCCTTCACATTCACCTGACTGCTCTCTATTCCCAGCGCTTTTGCAATGTTTGTGCGCATCTCATCGATATAAGGCCGCATCTTCGGCGCCTGGGCAATGATCGTGGCATCAATATTCTCCACCAGAAAAAGTGATTCTTCCAAAAGCCCCGCCACATGCTCCAGAAGCTTCAGCGATGAAATTCCCTGATAGGCAGGATCTGTGTCCGGGAAATGCTTCCCGATATCTCCCAGAGCCGCCGCGCCAAGCAGGGCATCCATTATGGCATGAAGGAGCACATCCGCATCCGAGTGCCCCAGAAGCCCCTTCTCGTAAGGAATCTCCACCCCGCCGATGATACACTTGCGGCCTTCCACCAGTCTATGCACGTCATACCCCATTCCGATTCTCATATTTCCTCCATTCCGAAGCGTCACAAATTCCCGCTTGTAAAAAATGCTCATCAGAGATTTTTTTCAACCTTTTCTCCATTCAAAACCTTCCGACAAAAGATCCACGACATGACCGCCGCGATGCTCCAGCCCACAGGCCAGGAAAGCCAGATCCCTGTCTCCTGCAGCAGGCCGGAAAACAGAAATGCCAGAAGCACCCGCAGGATCAGATCCGTAAAGGTAGATGCCATGAACTGCCGCATCCGCTCCGCTCCCCGCAGCACACCGTCCGCCACCAGCTTCACCGCCGCCACGAAGTAGAAAGGCGACACGATCCGCAGGAAGTTAACGCCCGTCTGCAAAGCCCCGCTCCCTGTATCCTCCAGGAAAAACTGCATCATCAGCCGTCCCAGGAAAAAGTAGGCTGCAAAAAACGGCGCCGCCACCAAAAAGGCCATCTTAAGCCCTGCTTTAAAGCCACCCCGGAGCCTTTCAAAATGTCCCGCTCCCAGGTTCTGCGCCGTGAAGCCGGACACGCCGTTACCCAGGGTAGTAAAACCTGTAATGACAAAGGTATTCAGCCTGACTGCCGCGGAATATCCGGCAATCACCCCGGAACCATAGGAATTGACCAGCCCCTGAATAAAGATATTGCCCACAGAGACGAAACTCTGCTGCAAGATGCTGGGCACTGCGATCAGGCTTATTTTTTTCAGGAGCGAGAGGGAAAAGAGCGGGGCACGCTCCGTACACTTTAACTCTCTCAGCCTCTTCCGGAAGCTCAAAAGCGCCAGCACACAGGCAATCCCCTGGGCAATAAAGGTGGCCCATGCCACACCGGCCACGCCCCATGAAAATACCGCCACAAACAAAAGATCCAACCCGATATTCCCCAGCGAGGAACCGATCAAAAAATAGAGCGGCGTCTTGGAATCTCCCAGAGAATTGAACATCCCTGTAGTCACATTATATAGAAAAAGAAAGACAAAGCCACCTATGTATATCCTCAGATAAAGGGCTCCGTCCGCAAAAATGTTTTCCGGCGTCTGTATCATATGCATCATAACAGGTGTTGTTAAAAGGCCAGCCATGGTCAGAACCATCGCCAGAACCGCTCCCGTAAACAGAATGGTTGTCACCGCCGTCCGCACTTTTGCATACGCCTTCGCGCCGAAGAGCTGGGATAAGACCACCGAGCAGCCGATATTACTTCCCACCGCTACCGCCATGAAGATCATGGTGATCGGATAGGAAGCACCCACCGCCGCTAACGCGTCCTCCCCTGCAAACCTTCCTGCAATCATGCTGTCCGCCATATTATAAAACTGCTGAAACACCACGCTGATAAACATGGGCAATGTGTACCCGATCAGCGTTTTTTGCGGTTCTCCCTCCGTCAGGTCCTGAATCATAGTGACGCCCCCGTTTTCTGTGCCAGAATGTGATTGAGCAGTCGGTCCGCCACTTCCTCCTTGCTAAGCAGGGGCAGCTCCAGTGTTTCCTCCCTGGTGAGCAGCGTCACCACATTGGTATCCGTGCCAAAGCCGGCTCCCCCCTGTTTCAAACTATTGGCCACGATCATATCTATATTTTTCTTTATCAGCTTCTGTCGGGAGTTTTCTAACAGATGCTCCGTCTCCATGGAAAACCCGCATAAAAAGAGCTCTGGCCGTCTGTGAGCACCAAGCCACGCCAGAATATCCTCTGTGCGCTCTAAGGCAATGGAAAGTTCTCCGTCCTTTTTCTTCATCTTCTCATCCGCCACCACCGCGGGCCTGTAATCTGCCACAGCTGCCGCCATGATAATCACATCCTGCTCATCCGCTGATGCTTTCACTGCTGCCGCCATATCCGCTGCAGACTCTACCGGCACCACTTCCACTCCGGCAGGATAAGACAGATTCGTTTTCCCCGACACAAGTGTCACTTTTGCGCCGCGGCGCACAGCCGCAGCGGCGATGGCATAACCCATCTTACCCGTGGAATGATTGCTGATATACCGCACCGGATCCAGCTTCTCTCTGGTCGGTCCGGCGGTGACAAGAATCCTCTTCCCGGTCAGATCCTTCGGGGTGAGCGCTCTGACGATCGCCTCCAGAAGCGCCTCCGGCTCCGGCATCTTGCCCTCTCCCGTATCGCCGCAGGCCAGATAACCACTGGCAGGGGCGATCACTTCCATGCCGTAGCGCTCCAATATCCTCATATTATCCTGCACCACAGGATTCTGATACATTCTGGTATTCATGGCAGGAGCAATGATCTTCGGACAGGTACAGGCCAGCAGGGTGGTCGTCAGCATATCGTCCGCGATCCCGTGGGCCGCCTTGGCGATCACGTTCGCAGAGGCGGGCGCCACCAGCACCACATCCGTCTGCTTTGCCAGGGACACGTGCTCCACCTGAAACTCGAAATTGCGGTCAAAGGTATCCACGAGACATTTATTTCCGGTCAGCGATTCAAAAGTGATCGGGTTGATAAAATTCGTCGCATTGGGCGTCATGATCACCGTCACATCCGCCTGACTCTTTACCAGCATACTGGCCAGAGAAGCGATCTTATAGGCGGCAATACTGCCTGTTACACCCAACACGATATGTTTCCCTTTTAATAACATACGTCACTCCACATTCTTATGATAGATCAGCCCCAGCCCTTTCAGGGTGAGCTCATTGTCACATACGATTTCTCTTTTACAATAAGGAACAATGCTCGCCGCCAGGCCGCCCGTAGCCACCACCGGCGCCTCATACCCCAGCTCCTCATAGATCCGCTCGATCATGCCATCCAGACAGGCGGCCTGTCCCATCACGATTCCGCTTTTCATACAGTCGATGGTATTCCTGCCGATCACCTTCCTGGGCGCTTCCAGACTGATGCGCGGCAGCTGGGAGGTGCGGTTTACCAGAGAATCCAGAGAGACCTTTACCCCCGGCAGGATCATGCCGCCCACATAATTTTTCTTCTCATCCACCACGCTGATGGTAGTGGCTGTACCCATATCGATCATAATGATGGGTGCACCGTAGTAGTGCAGGCCTGCCACCGCGTTTACCACCAAATCCGCTCCCAGCTGGGCCGGATTATCCATCAGAATATTTAATCCTGTTTTAAGGCCAGGTCCCACCACCATAGGCGGATGGTGAAAGAGCTTTTCCAGACTCGCCTTTATGATATTGTTCAGGGGCGGCACCACAGAAGAAATGATGCTGCCCTTGATATTTTCCAGACTGATATGATAGAGATCAAAAAGGGTTCGAAACTCCACCACATACTCCAGCTCCGTCTTTGCCAGATTCGTGGATACCCGCTCCACAAAACATACTTTCTCTCCGTCGATACAGCCGATGACGATGTTGGTATTCCCGATATCAATCGCTAAAATCACAATTAGTACTCTTCCTTTCCGTTCTTAAATCATGTTTATACTTTGGCGATCGTTTTCTTTGTGCCGACGGACTCCGCTTTCGCGTACAAAGGTTTCACACGGGTCAGCGCCAGTCCAACGCCCGTAACAATAACAGCTGCTACCACAGCCTCCACGACACCATTGAAGGCCACCACGCCCATGATGATATCCAGCACCGCATCACCTGCCACACCCATTGCCCGGGCATACGCGTCCCGATACAGAACATAGATACCGCTCATGACAAAGAGCGTATTGGTAAAAGCGCCCGCAAGTCCCGCATAGGACAGCGCAATATTGGCGGAAGCCTTCTTCATGCTCCCTGCGGTCAGCACCGCCATAAGCAGTGCACCCGCCACCAGTCCGATGACCGTGCATACAACTGCACTCAGAGCCTCCGGAAACAGACGCATCAAAAATGCCCTGACGGAGACAAGCAATATAACAGATGCTATTAAATTTACGGCAACCCTGCCCGCCTTGTTGTCCCCTTTCACGATCCTGCGGATCAGAAGATAGACAAAGTAGGGAACCACGCCCACCAAGATGCGCGGCACAAAACAGATGTAAAGGCTTTTAAAAATGCCCGATACACCTGCCACGTCGTAGGCCAGGACCGGCGAAAACACGAACGCCGAGGCCGTAGCCGGTCTGATTGTGTTGTTGATAAAGCTGGTGAGTCCAAATACGAATCCTAAAAATGCACCTTTCTTCGGTCCGAGAAATAGCGCTCCAAGGATCACCGGGATGTGAATGATCGTCGCATTGATGACTACAAGCGGGATGTATCCCAGCGGTGTGAATGCCATAATCACGATTATGGCGGTGAACAGTGCCGTAAGCACCAGTTCGTAGGTCTTTTCATTTTTCATGGTACAATCCTCCTGTTATTATTCTCATACGAGATACAATACAGTGGTATCGTACCACATTGTTATTTTTTTGACAAGGTTGTATCTAAAAAAGGACAACCCGTTCAGTTCACTTGCCTGATCCGGGCTGCCTTTGAGAAAAACAATTCAATCAGTAATTCTCGGGTTTTACCTGAAAATAGGACTGAGGATGCTTACACACAGGGCAAAGCTGGGGCGCTTTCTTGCCGATCACGATGTGGCCGCAGTTTAAGCACTGCCATACACAGTCGCCATCCTTGGAAAAGACCACACCCTCCTCGATATTCTGGATCAGCTTCCGATACCGCTCCTCGTGCTCCTTCTCAATCTTCGCTACGCCCTCAAANAGCNNCGCGATCTCCTCGAAGCCNTCCTTGCGCGCCTCCTCTGCGAATCCTGCGTACATATCCGTCCACTCGTAGTTCTCGCCTTCCGCCGCGTCTCTTAAATTCTCCTTGGTCTCAGGGATCTGGCCGCCGTGCAGATATTTAAACCAGATCTTAGCATGCTCCTTCTCATTGGCCGCCGTCTCTTCAAAAATATTGGCCATCTGCACGTAGCCGTCCTTTTTGGCCTTAGACGCATAATAAGTATACTTGGTGTATGCCTGGGATTCCCCCGCAAACGCCGCCAGCAGGTTTTTCTCTGTCTTTGATCCTTTTAAATCCATAGTTTCCTCCTTCTTGCCGCTCCATGATTTCAGACAATGAACGCCCGAAATGAGACTGTTTTTATATTATTACCAGTATTGCCTGTTCTCATTTCATCCTATGCCGAATTTTTCCCGAAGTCAACGAAAACTTTTACTGTTGTCAAGACGCCCGGATATGTTATACTATATATCTCAAAGGAAAATTAAAAGGCAAACCAAGGAAAGGAAACATGTGACCACAATGAATCCCATCAAAGAAGGAAAAGTACGCGAAATCTACGACAACGGCGACAGTCTGATCATGGTTGCCACAGACCGCATCAGCTGTTTTGACGTGATCCTGAAAAATCAGGTAACCAAAAAAGGTACGGTACTGACACAGATGTCAAAATTCTGGTTTGACATGACAAGCGATATCCTGCCCAACCATATGCTTTCCGTGGACGTNAAGGATATGCCCGAGTTTTTCAGACAGGAGAAATTTGACGGCAACAGTATGCTCTGTAAGAAGCTTAACATGCTCCCTATCGAGTGCATTGTCCGCGGCTATATCACGGGAAGCGGCTGGGCCAGCTACCAGAAGGACGGTACCGTCTGCGGCATCCGGCTCCCTGAAGGATTACAGGAGTCNGACAAGCTGCCCGAACCCATCTACACGCCCTCCACGAAGGCGGAGATCGGCGATCACGATGAAAATATCTCTTACGAACAGAGCGTTGCCTACTTAGAGAAACGTTTNCCCGGCAAGGGTGAGGAGTACGCCTCTAAGCTCCGGGACTACACCATTGCGCTGTACAAGAAGTGTGCCGCTTACGCCCTCACCCGGGGCATTATCATCGCGGACACGAAATTCGAGTTTGGTCTGGATGAAAACGGAGACATCGTCTTGGGTGACGAGATGCTGACTCCGGACAGCTCCCGTTTCTGGCCCGCCGAGGGGTATGAGCCGGGACACAGCCAACCCTCCTTCGACAAGCAGTTCGCCAGAGACTGGCTGAAAGCCAACGAGGGNCANNACTGGANGCTTCCCGATGAGATCGTNCAGAAGACCATCGACAAATATCTGCAGGGCTACGAGCTTCTGACCGGTCACTCACTATAAAAAATCGAGTGCCCGCGCATTCGATTAAGAGAATGCTTCGTATTCAGGCGCTGCTTTCGCTNAGGCGAGAGCAGCGTTTTTTTTCTGGCAACACGATAAAAAAAGTTATTGACATAATGATATCATTTTGATATCATGCTNATATCAACCAAATACACTACAGAAAACACAGAAGAAACAATGCTGTGACAGAAAGGACAACATTATGGAAGAAAAAGTATTGAACAAAAGCAAAAACGGTATGGCAATGCTGCTTTTCACGCTCTTACTCTACGCGGCAGCCATCGCGGCGATCATCGGCGGCGGCATCACCTTAGACAAGTTTGGAGCAAGCAATCCCATCGGGATCGTGCTCTTTGTCATTGGCTTGCTCATTGTCCTGCTGGGCTGGATCCTGTTCTGCGGCCTCAAAGTGCTGCGGCCTCAAGAAGCGCTGGTGCTGACCCTGTTCGGCAAATATGTGGGCACCCTGAAGGAAGAGGGTTTCTACTGGGTGAATCCCTTTTGCAGTGCATTAAATCCGGCGGCGGAAACCAAGCTGAAACAGAGCGGAGACGTGGACGGCNCAGGCGCCGGACTGCTCCAGTTGTCTGCCGGCGCAGGAAACGCCAGCCTGCAGGCAAACACAGGTACAAGNAAAAAGATCTCCCTGAAGATCATGACATTAAATAACAGCCGTCAGAAAATTAACGACTGTCTGGGAAACCCCATTGAGATCGGTATCGCCGTNATGTGGCGGGTGACGGACACCGCAAAGGCCGTATTCAACGTTGACAACTATAAAGAATATCTGTCCCTCCAGTGTGACAGCGCCCTCAGAAACATCGTGCGCCTCTATCCTTATGATGTGGCGGAGAACGTGGACACCACCGGGGACGGACAGGCTGACGAGGGAAGCCTGCGCGGTTCCAGCGAACTTGTGGCGGAACGGATTCGCGGTGAGATCCAGAATAAAGTAGAAAAAGCCGGCTTGGANATCATAGAGGCACGTATCACCTACCTGGCCTACGCGCCTGAAATAGCAGCCGTTATGTTACAGAGACAGCAGGCGTCAGCCATCATCGATGCACGAAAGATGATCGTGGACGGTGCGGTCGGCATGGTAGAGATGGCCTTAGACCGCCTCTCCGAAAAAGAGGTGGTAACTCTGGACGAAGAGCGCAAGGCGGCTATGGTATCTAATCTTCTCGTAGTGCTGTGCGGCAATCGGGATGCCCAGCCCATTGTCAACTCCGGCAGCCTCTACTAAATGGCAGACAATACCAAGAAACAGGTGCCGCTCCGTCTGTCCGGAAAACTCTATGACGCCATCGCAGCCTGGGCCGAGGATGACTTTCGATCTGTGAATGGCCAGATAGAGTATCTGCTGACAGAATGTGTCCGCCAGAGAAAAAAGAATGGCTCGCCCATTCCGCAGGAGCTGGATGTGCCGCCTGAACTGGATATCTGAAAAAGCATAGAATTGAAAAGAGACATAGAAAAGACCCGGCATATTCTGCCGGGTCTTTTGAGTACCATATGTTATTTATGCTTGCAAACCTGCGGGTATTATATCACTGCACCACCCCATCGCCGCCTCTGGTCCAGACAATGTTCTGGCTGATCATCTGNTCGATATCCATGCCGATGATCTCGGAGGCGCGCGCCTTGGCGGCTCCCTCATTGGCCGTTCCCAGATTTTTGTAAATATCGTAGGCCGGCTTGTGACTGCCGTCCAGATTGGNGATACCAAGATTCAGCTTGCTCTCCATCTCATGAGCATCATCTTTCAGACGGAAAAGCATAAATGCATCAATATCCGGCAAAGATGCCGCCTTCAGATAACCATAGGCGATCGANGCCTCCTGCTTCTCCGTTCCGAAATACGAGGTATAGCCGATCTCCGCCAGAGAAATGCTGCGCACCTGCCCCGCCGGATTCAGGAAACTGCTCTGGTGCATATAATTGATGAGGATATCAATGTTCTGCATGGTGATATAGGGGCTGGAAACACTCTGCTTCACCCAGACTGCCGGCCCGTTCCAGGCATAGGGGTCATAGAGGGGTGAATTGTAAGGATGGAAGGAAAGCCCCCAGTCAATGTTTCCTTCTCTGTTCATATAGTAGTTAAACCGATCCAGATAATCCTTTGACAAAAAGCTCCCGGGATTCGACTTACGCCCCCACTCCTGATCGATGGAATTATAGACCATTACATTGGCATTCATGGCTTTCAGCTCATTGTAGGCGATTCGGAATGCCTTGACATAAGCGCTCACATTCACCTCCAGATTACTGGAATTCATGTACCACCAGGAGGTTCTGGCATTGACCTCATTGCCCAGGATCCAGTTGTCGATCTGCCCGTTGCCGGTCGCTCCGGAATAGCGCTGTCCCAAAAAGGCGCACACCGCTTTCAGATGCTGCACGCCGCCGTTCTCCGCCACATTC
Source organism: Lachnospiraceae bacterium (assembly GCA_014804385.1). GTDB lineage: Bacteria > Bacillota > Clostridia > Lachnospirales > Lachnospiraceae > UBA3282. The sequence continues at coordinate 21,131 of JAAUZW010000009.1, forward strand.
AGGGCATAGCTGGGGCACTCTGCGCCATCGCGCGCCAGCGGATGGATCAGATCCTGTGAGCCCGCGCCGCCTGCCTTGTTTAAAATCACCATGGACACCTGCATCCCCTGCGCATTAAAGCCTTTGACCATCTGGTCATAATGGTCGATCCTGCCATTGTTAAAATAATAGGTCTGCCCGTTATAGGTATAAGGAATCGCTCCCGCNTCTCCCGGCGCCGCGCAGATCTCATCCAGATAGATATTNTAGACTANCTGCTGCACGCCCAGATCCTTNAGNTCTCCGCTTGCGATCGCGGAAACCTCCGGCANNATTCCTTTAATGCCTCTGTTCATACGTGCCGTGGTGTAAGCGGCATTCGCTCCCGGGTTGGTGATATAATGCTCATCGCTGACCTGCATCATCTGCCCGCCCCGCTTCACNGCCACCAGGAACTTACGGCTCAAGTTGGAGTCCGCCGTGTTATAGTTTAACGGAAAAGATGCCGTCACNGAAGTGCCCGCATCGACGCTGGCCACCACCGTTCCCACCGGACCGTCCTGATAGACCTCATCCGCATAAATATAGTATTTGCCGTCATCACTGGAAGGAACGCTGCCCGATGTCAGGGTACAGGAAACATTTCCCCCGGAAATCTGACAGGAGCTGATCGACACAGGACGCCCCTCCGCCTGCACGCTTGTTCCGGAAAGTATGACCGATACAGTCAACAGCAACAGGAAGGCTGCTGCTCTGCCGCCGATCTTCCACATTTTTCTTTTGCACATTTTCATATGAATTTCCCTCTCTTAAAACTGATTTTCGCCTAATATGTTTATCTTACCATTTTTTCATGGATCACGCAAACCTATCCTGTTATCAGNTGACGATCAGATGACGATCTCAAGAAAGCTTCCCTTTTCGCTGTTCCTGACCTGTATCTGCTGCGGTATGCTCTCCTTCAGCTTCTCCACATGAGAGATGATCCCTACCAGACGCTGTCCTTCCGTCAACTGATTCAATACCGTCAGGGCCTGTTCCAGCACATCATTATCCAAAGTGCCAAATCCCTCATCAATAAACAGGGCATCCAGCCGCTTTCCTCCTGCGTGGTTTTGAACTACATCAGAGAGCCCCAATGCCAGGGCCAAAGAGACGAAGAAGGACTCCCCGCCGGACAGCGATGAGACGGAACGGCGTTTCCCTGTCGTCATGTCAAGCACCGTGATCTCAAGACCCGCTTTTGCATTATTCCTGCCGGCGCTCCTCTCATGGATCAGCTCATAGCGTCCCCCGCTCATAATATCCAGCCGTCGGTTCGCCATAGCCAGAACCTCCCGGAACACATACCCCATGACATGACGGTCAAAGCTTAGTTTTCCGCCCTCNGCGTTAGTACCCACCGCCAGATCCGCCAGGCTGTTCAGTCTCTTCCATGTATTTTCCGTATCCTGCAGGACCTGATTGGCATCCCGTACCGCATCTGCCGTGCTGCGGTGGTTTTTATATTGCTCCTTACCGGCATCCAGTCTTTCCTGTATCTCCTCATACGCCTTGTCACGCTCGGCGATGCTCCCGATCAACTGCTCCAGATCGATTTTCTCCTGACCCTTCGTCTCTCTCTCCAGTTCCTTGATGCGGCTGCCCACATTCTCCATTTCATTCTCGAATTTCCGGACATCCGTTTCTTTTAGCCGAAGCCAGCCTTCCACCTCCGTTTCTGTTTCGCCGGCCTGCCGTAACAGCATATGTACCTCTTCCATACCATGGAATCCCTGCTTCTCTATTTCTGTACGCAGGTTTTCTTCCGCTTCATTTTTCTTTGTCTCCAAATCTGACAGGCTGTCCTTACAGCTCCTGCACTCGCCGAAAGTGGCATCACACTGAGCCTTTACTCCGTCATGACTTTCCTGCGCCTGACGGATTTTTTCGTTTCGCCCGGTCTTCTCCGCAAGCAGCTTCTCCTTTTGAGCCTGCGCACTCTCCCGATCCGGGTATTTCAGGCGCTTTTTCAGTTCGGCAAGAGCGGCCTCCAGACCGATTCTTTTTTCTCCGTGAAGCTGTTCATCGGCTGTGTACTCCTTTATTCTTTCTTCACAGGCTTTCCGCGCCTCCTCCGTCTCCTCCTGTTTCTCCTTTAGATTTTTCAGCCTTTTACACTGTTNCTCCGCCTTCTCATACTCCTCACGGGCTTTCTTTTTCCTGTCTTCACAGGCTTTTATACACTCCNCCAGATAGGAGGTACTGTCCAATACATCCCACTCCGGACAATCCGGTGCAAACTCCCTCAGCTGTCTTATGACGCTTTCTTTGCATCCTTTGATCGTGCTTTTCTGTTCCGCAATTTTCCGGGAGCANTCCTCTCTTTCCTTCTCTTTTGTCTCCCAGGCTGCCCTGACCGCATCCACGTCTTTCTGCTCCGGCGTTCCTTCCACAAGCTCTGCAAAGCAATGGCTGTCCGTATGATGAAACGCGGTCCTGCAGACAGGACAGACAGCCTCCTGCTTTTCCTGCAGATCCCGTTCCAGTTCTCTTGCAAGCAGGCCTGCCTGCCCTTCCAGAAAGGCGTGATAAGTCGCTTGATAGACAGCATTCCGTTCCCCGGCTTCCGCCAGAAGCTTCTCCAGTATGATCTGCTCCTTTCGCAGTGCCTCTTCCTGCCCGCGGATCTCCTCCGCCTGCTCCCGGATGCCNCCTTTCGCAGTCAGCCTGTTCAGATTCTTCTCCGCATCGTCCAGCGCCGTCCGCAGCCGTTCTACCGTTGTCTCAATGCCGTCCAGCTCCCCGATCTGCTCCTTTAACGCATGCAGCGTTGTCTCTGTCTCTTCCCTCTTCTCCCCGGCTTCCTCTCTTTTCTTACGAGCCATCTCCTCCGCCTTGCGTTCCGCCTCCCACGCCTCGGATTTTTCCATCAGATCGTCATATTTGGGCAGGTCCGCCTCTATCTCTGCAACAGCCGCTCCCAGCNGCTCGATCACCGGNGCGTTCTCCTGNTNNCAGNCCTCNAGCNGCTNCTTTTTCTCNNCTTTTTCTTTCTCCAGCTTCTGCATCTGAGCAGACAGGTTTTCTATTTTTTCCCTTGTATCCTGATATGCTTTCTCAGCCTTCTTGAACTGATCCTGCTTCGGCATGACTTTGTGAAATGCTCTCTCTGTTTTATCGACNACATCAGTCAATCGCTTCATATCCGGCTTTTTCTTCTGCAGATTCTCAAACATCTCCCGTTTCCCGGCAAGCTCTTCCAGCTTTCTGTTCTGTTCCTCTGCTTTTCCCAGCGTTTCCCGAAGCCTGTTTCCTTCCTCCCGGTACTTTTTACTCTCCTCTNCCAGCCTATCCTGTTCCCTCTTATCTTTTTCCGTCAGCCTGATCAGAGCCTCCTCCAGACCGGAATGCCCCGCCGTATAAATCTCATANTCNTCCTCNGTGATATCCTCCGGCAGNAGAAANGCCTCCATGGCGCTTNTGATCTTCTCCTCCCCTTCCTCTCTACGGCGCTGNAAAAGCTTTTTCCGCGCTCTGTCAAAAATCTCNTGNAAACGCACGTAGGCCGAATTATCAAAGAGTTCGCCTAATATCTGGTTTTTCTCCTCGCTGTCGGCGTCCAGAAATTTTTTAAATTCCCCCTGCGCAAGCATGACGATCTTGCGGAACTGATCCGCATTCATTCCCAGAAGCTCCGTGATCCTCGCCGTCACGGCGTCCGTTTTNTCTAACGGCTCTTTATCCGGTTCCCAAAGCATCGCTTGGGGTGTTGTCCCCTCATATTCCTTTTCCCCGGTTCTCTTCTTTTTAAAATGATATTTCCTCTCGACCCTATAGTCCCGCCCCATATGCTCAAAGTCCAGCCGGATCACNGTGTCTACGGACTTGTCCACATGATCGCAGTGCATCATCTCGAAGGTGCGGAACTTCTTCTCCCCTTTTCCGCTGGCTACTCCGTACAGGGCNAACATNATNCCGTCNAATATCGTGGTTTTTCCCGCACCTGTGTCTCCCGTGATCAGATACAGGCAGTGCTCCAGNTTTTGAAAATCNACTACCGTCAGCCGGGCATAGGAACCAAAGGCTGTCATCTCAAGTCTGATCGGTTTCATTTCCCGCCCTCCTGTCTCAAAATATAAGCAAGCAGCGCATCCGCATCCTTTTCCAGCCCCGCCTCACCTGTATCTGCCGNATCNGCNTTNTGAACCAGCTCCGCCGCAAAGCGAAACAATTCGGCATCTTTCTCTGTCGGCNCNNCNCCGTCTTTTCTCTCNCGATATAATTCCGCAAAANACTCCTCTATGCTCTTCTCCACNCTCCCCGANCTGNCNGAAACNNCATCNNNATTNCNNAATTCCCGNTATTCNGAGANNAATTCCATGACCACNCTGTCCCGNTTGCGAAANANTTCTCTTAAAAAATCNGANATTTCNGGCGTNATNCNCCGGTCTGTCACCACGATTCTCANATATTCTCCCCTTTCACGGCCGCCNTCCACCGTTTCCCGNATCNCCNCAAAGGTGCCNTTGATCTCCCGCATGGGATGAAGNGGTTCTATGATCTGCGGCTNTACCCTNANCTNCGTATTCTTCNNNCCCAGNTCCACAAGCAGCGGCCCTTTTTGCGGCTGTCTCGTCTCATTAAANTGATAGCACAGCGGAGANCCNGCATAGCGCACCTCCCTGCGCCCNACATGATAGGANGAATGNATATGNCCCAGCGCCACNTANTCGAACCCGTCGAAAACCCGGTAATCGATCTGNCCTACGCCGCCGACCATNGACTCNGANCCTCCTCTTTCCGCCTCNCTGCCGTCCGCNGTAATATTTTGNTGNGCCACCAGTACATTNCTTTTNGAAAAGTCGATCTCCTGCTGTTCCANAAGCCTTCTCACCGCNNTCTCATAATCTCCTATGGAATCATCNTCCAATTTCTGCGCCACGATNGCCGGAAACAGATAGGGCATCAGCCAGAAGGTCACCTCNCCCGANCCNTCCTTCTCCNGCAATGTCACATGACANAGCTCCTTNTCCACGCTNCCTGCTATGTACACATTCTGTTTCGCCAGAATANCNCCNGCAAAAGCAAGCCNCTGNCCGGANTCNTGATTNCCGGANATCATCATGACCGGNATCTGCAGCTGCTCCAGNCGNGTCAAAAGGCNGTCNAACAGNNCNACCGCNTCCCCGGAGGGTGCGCTCCTGTCATANATATCGCCGGCTATNACGATCGCATCCGGCNGCAATTCTTCTACNTTTTCCAGAAANCGNTCNTTCCANTATNCCTGATCCTTGTTATCNATCAGAGAGACGCCATATAAAGANTTNCCNAAATGTAGGTCTGATAAATGCAAGAATTTCATNTTTNCTCTCCTGAAAAGAAAGAGAAGACCCTGNGATCTTCTCTTTCATAAATTCGGTATCCATTCCTGTGAAAACTGTTACTTCTCCGGAACGTTAGGGAGCCCTGCAAATCCTTTCTCTAAATCTGCATCCGTGGGAATATAATCGCTCATCTCCCCGTCATGGAACTTGCCGTAAGCTACCATATCGAAATATCCGGTTCCGGTCAGACCGAAGACGATCGTCTTCTCCTCGCCGGTCTCCTTGCATTTCAGAGCC
>JAAUZW010000010.1 GCA_014804385.1 Lachnospiraceae bacterium
ATTGTTGTGAGACCTGAATTTGAGCCGGACAAGGCGTCCATGATCACGCTGGTGGTGGCCCTTGCCGTGGCAGAAGCCGTCCGGGAGGAGACAGGGCTTTCCACCGGGATCAAATGGCCCAACGATGTGGTGGTGAACGGGAAAAAGATCTGCGGCATTCTGACGGAGATGAGCATGACGCCGGAGATGAATGAGATACAGTTTCTGGTGGCAGGCGTGGGGGTGAATGTGAATCAGGACAGTGAGGAGGATTTCACGCCCGAACTGCGGGGGAGGGCTACCTCCCTGAAAATGGAGGCTGGCCGTCCGATCGACCGTGCGGCGCTGTTGGCCAGGATTTTGCAGCATTTCGAGGAGGATTATGATCTCTTTGAGAAAACGCTGGATCTGTCCGGTCTGCAGGAGCGCTATGAAGTGCTGCTGTTGGGCAAGGATAACCGGGTGCGCGTTCTGGATCCGGCGGGCGAATACACCGGGATCTCCCGGGGAATCAACGGGATGGGAGAACTCATCGTGGAGAAAGAGGATGGGGAGACTGTGCTGGTCTATGCGGGCGAGGTATCGGTCCGGGGCCTTTACGGCTATACGTGACGGGATGACAGAGGAAATGACAACTGTGTCATATACATAAAGGGCAGAATCCGGACGGCGGGAGGAAAAGCATGGACGATAAGAGAATCGTGCTCTGCGGCGCCAATGCCTATGAGCAGAAATATTATTTTAATGAACGCTTTGATAAGATACCTCAATCGATCAAAGACGAGCTGCATGTGATTTGCGTGCTGTTCACGGAGGAGGTAGGCGGCGTGTTTACGATCGTGTTTGAGGAGGACGGCAGTATCTCCTTAGAGACGGATGCGGAGGAGGACGATCTGCTCTACGATGAGATCAGCAGCGGTCTTCTGGTGGGGGAGATCCGCAGAAACCGGCAGGAAATGTTAGAGTCTTTACAGCTTTACTATCGTGTGTTTATTTTGCATGAGGAGATACAGGAGGACGAGTAGGAATTTTATGGGCCATTTGCTAAGGCCGCTTGTAATCGGCGGTGTCATTCTGGAAAATAATCTGATACTGGCTCCCATGGCAGGCGTGACAGACCTGCCATTTCGTTTGCTGTGCAGCGAACAGGGGGCGGGTCTTGCAGGGATGGAAATGGTCAGCGCCAAGGCTATCTGGTATGGAAACAAAAATACGGAAAGCCTGCTGGAGATCCATCCGAAGGAGGGACCGGTATCCCTGCAGCTGTTCGGCTCAGATCCAAAGATNGTCAGTGAGATGGCGAAGCGTATTGAGGAGCGTCCCTTTGCCATACTGGATCTCAATATGGGCTGTCCCGTCCCCAAGGTGGTAAATAACGGGGAGGGGTCTGCCCTGATGCGGAATCCGAAGCTGGCGGGAGAGATCATCGCCGCCACGGTGAAAGCCATCGACAAGCCTGTCACGGTAAAAATACGCAAGGGCTTTGACGAGGCCCACATCAATGCGGTGGAGATGGCGAAGATTGCCGAGGAGGCGGGAGCNGCCGCCATAGCGGTGCATGGCAGGACCAGAGAGCAGTATTACAGCGGAGAGGCGGACTGGGNGATCATCGCCAAAGTCAAGGAGGCGGTGTCCATTCCTGTGATNGGAAACGGCGACGTTACAGACGGCGGGAGCGCCCGCAGACTGCTTCAGGAGACCGGNTGTGACGGGGTGATGATCGGCCGCGCCGCCAGAGGCAATCCCTGGCTGTTTCGACAGATTGCCGCCTGGCTGGAGGACGGTACAGTGCTGCCGGAGCCGTCTNCGGAGGAAAAGAAGAAAATGATCCTGCGCCATGCGCGTCTTCAACTGGAAATAAAGGGAGAGTACACGGGTGTGCGTGAGATGCGCAAGCATTTCTCCTGGTATACGGCGGGTATGCCGGGTTCCGCCAGGCTCAGGCAGAATATCAATCAGGCGGAGCATTTTGAAGAGCTCGAAAGGTTGGTGGAATCCCTGTGAGGGGGCCGGCATATACTGTCTCAGAATAAGAGACAAGGATGGAGTGCGGCGGNATGGAGGCACAGAGNATTCTTTATTTTNATCCGGCNCCGGNAGGNATGTATAAAAACGATGCCCTGAAGAGACACTGGTGGCAGAAGGCGGTGCTGCAGGGACGGGCTTTAGCCGGGGAGAGTTCAGAGGAGACTTTTCTGTTAGCGGGGTGTCCGATTCCGGCCTTCTATTATCAGAAGAAACCGTGGACGCCGGAGGCTTTGTCGGAAGCNATGGATGAGGTNCTGCAGAAGGCACCGGGGATGCCGGACGCNTTTCTGCACCCNCAAATAATGACATATNTGTCAGAAAAATACAGAGANCGGTGGGAGCCACGCAGAGAGACCNTGGAAAACCTGTTGAGCGTTCTGCTTACGAGATATGCNGCCGATCGTCTCTATGAACAGGGGGAGGCGGTGGTGCTGCTTGGCAGACCGGAGGAGACGATGTGGCAGATGGAGATGACGGCAAGACTTCTCTGGCCCTATCTTTCCAGGATCAACAGGCTTTCTTTCTTTTATGAGGAAGTGGAAGGCGTAGATATCTGGGAGGAGACAGAAGATTGTCTGGAGGCTTATGGTTACGAGTATGGGCTGGCGCCGAGAATGATAGCCTATAGGGACGGGGNGGAGGGATATCAGTGCGGCAGGGAAAAGTGCGGCGGCGTTATCTTAGACTATTGCTCTTCGGCGAGACATCTGCGGATACGGCATCAGGAGCAGACGGTCTACGTGGATCTGTGTTCTGACCGGACAAAGGCGCTTGCCTGTGGACGTAAAGGCGGTGAGATTCTTTATGTTTCGCCGCTCAAATACCTTGACACTGCCGTAAAAAATAGTTATGATAGAAAAATGTGAAAAGTTGGCAATATATATAAGGAAAGGGAGAATTACCATGCATCACGAGAAGAAAAATATCTTAACTTATGAGGGATTGCAAAAATATGAGCAGGAGCTGCATGAACTGAAGGTCGTGAAGCGTCAGGAAGTGGCGCAGAAGATCAAGGAGGCCAGAGANCAGGGNGACCTCTCCGAGAACGCNGAGTANGATGCGGCCAAGGANGAGCAGCGCGANATAGAGGCCAGGATNGAGGAGNTGGAAAAGATCCTCAAAAACGCNGAGGTCGTGGTGGAGGATGAGGTAGATCTTGACAAGATCAATATCGGNTGTCAGGTGAGAATATTGGATGTGGAGATGAAGGAGGAACTGGAGTACAAGATCGTTGGTTCCACCGAGGCGAACAGCTTAAAGGGGAAGATNTCTAATGAGTCTCCCGTGGGCAAGGCGCTGATCGGCAGCAAAGTGGGCGAGACTGTGGAAGTGGAGACACAGGCAGGCATGATTCAATACAAGGTGTTGGAGATTCAGAGATCGAATTAGTGTGAGTGGCGTTTGATATAGGAGAAAGGATAACAGGATGGCGGAAGAGCAAAGACAGCAGAATACACAGCAGGAGCAGGATATCAACCAGCTTTTGAAGGTGAGACGGCAGAAGCTTGCGGCCTTGCAGGAGGCGGGGAAGGATCCTTTTCAGATCACGAAATATGAGGTGACCCACCACAGTCAGGAGATCAAAGACGGTTTTGAGACGCTGGAGGGGAAACAGGTGTCNNTCGCGGGCCGTGTGATGAGCAAGCGCGTTATGGGTAAGGCATCCTTTTGTAATGTGCAGGATCTTCAGGGCGACATACAGGTCTATGTGGCGAGAGACAGTATTGGTGAGGAGCCTTATGCCGACTTTAAAAAATATGACGTGGGTGACATTGTAGGAATCGAAGGCGAGGTATTCAAGACCAAGACAGGCGAAATTTCCGTCCATGCAGGGAAAGTGACACTTCTGTCAAAAAGTCTCCAGATTCTGCCTGAGAAGTATCATGGACTGGTAAATACGGATATCCGTTACCGTCAGAGATACACGGATCTGATCATGAACGNGGAGGTTAAGAAGACCTTCGTTATGCGTTCTCAGATCATCAGTTCCATCAGAAGGTATCTGGACGGNCAGGGCTTTCTGGAGGTGGAGACGCCGATGTTAGTGTCCAATGCGGGCGGTGCGGCGGCCAGACCCTTCGAGACCCATTACAATGCGTTGGATGAGGATGTGAAGCTTCGCATCTCTCTGGANTTATACTTAAAAAGACTGATCGTGGGCGGCATGGAGCGTGTCTATGAGATNGGCAGAGTGTTCCGCAACGAGGGACTGGATGCGAGACATAATCCGGAGTTTACGTTGATGGAACTGTATCAGGCTTATACCGATTACAATGGCATGATGGATCTGACCGAGAATATGTTCCGCCATGTGGCGCAGGAGGTCTGCGGCACGACGCTGATTCCCTATCAGGGTGTGGAGATCGATCTGGGCAAGCCCTTTGAGCGGATCACCATGGTGGAAGCNGTGAAGAAATACACAGGCATTGATTTTGACCAGGTGGCTGACACTGAGGCGGCGAAAAAGCTGGCGGATGAAAAGGGCGTACACTATGAGGANCGCCATACGAAGGGCGATATCATNAACCTCTTTTTTGAGGAGTTTGTNGAGGAGCATCTGGTACAGCCTACCTTCGTGATGGATCATCCNGTGGAGATCTCGCCCCTCACGAAGAGAAAGCCGGATAAGCCGGAGTATGTGGAGCGGTTCGAGTTGTTTATCACAGCCAGAGANATGTGCAACGCCTATTCCGAGTTAAACGATCCCATTGACCAGCGGGAGCGTTTTAAGGCGCAGGAGGCGGCGCTGGCAGCAGGCGACGAGGAAGCCAACACGACGGATGAAGATTTCATGAANGCGCTGGAGATCGGCATGCCGCCGACCGGCGGTATTGGCTACGGGATCGACCGGCTGGTGATGTTATTGACAGATTCGCCCGCGATTCGCGATGTACTGTTGTTCCCGACAATGAAGTCTCTGGACAAAAAGCCATCCGANCATGCGAAAGCGGGAAAGAAGGAAGCAGGACAGCCTGNGAAGAAGAGCAGTGTTACCAGAGAACAGGCATGGGAGCTTTTGCAGAAATATAATAAAGAATCTTTCCATCTTCAGCATGCNCTGACGGTGGAGGGCGTGATGCGCTGGTATGCAAAGGAGCTGGGCTATACGGAGGAGGAAGAATTCTGGGGTATTACCGGACTTCTCCATGACATTGACTTTGAACTCTATCCGGANGAGCACTGCAAGAAAGCGCCGGAGCTTCTGCGAGAGGCAGGGGTGAGCGAGGACATGATCTACGCGGTCTGTTCCCACGGTTACGGCATCTGCAGCGAGGAGGAGCCGAAGCTTCAGATGGAGAAGGTGCTTTTCGCGGCTGACGAACTTACCGGACTGATCTGGTCCTGCGCANTGATGCGTCCTTCCAGAAGTGTGATGGATATGGAGGTCAAAAGCCTGAANAAGAAATTTAAGGATAAAAAGTTTGCGGCGGGCTGTTCCAGAGAGATCATTACCCAGGGNGCNGAGATGCTCGGCTGGGAGCTGGACGAGCTTTTTGAGAAGACGATCCAGGCGATGAGAAGCTGTGAGGAAACCGTGGCAGAGGAAATGGAGAAGCATTTCGGGGAAGAGTGATTTTGTACATTGTGTTATGGTGATTAGAAATGAGGGAGCCGGGCGGCGAGAACGCTGTCCGGCTCTTTTTAGCTGTTGTCTTTTGTGCATGTGCCGTTTTTACAATCTGACCGTCCTACCAGATAGTCAATAGAACAATTATAGAAATCCGCCAATTTTATTAAAATATCTATCGGAAAATCACGAACGCCACGCTCGTATCGTGAGTAAACATCTCTATGCAAATTAAGAGCTGAAGAGAGCTCTTTGATCGTAATGTCATGGTCAATTCGCATATCCTGGATTCGCTGAAATTTCAATGAATACACCTGCCCTTTTGACAATTTTATAGACAAAGTATACAGAGAATGATATAATCCTAAACAAGAATAAGGCCATTTGGTCTTATAAAGATAAGAATATTATATATACATAGGAGCGCAGATGAAAAGGATAACNGGAACCGCAGTTTTTACTGCATCTGTGATAATAGGAATCTATCTGACAGGTTGTTTGGGAAAAACAGTAAAGTACTCTGAATGTGTAATTAGCAGGGAGCAGGCGGATGATCTCATTGCGGAGCGTGAGGAGGCGGTATGCTTAATAGAGAATCTGGTCTTTGGTGAAGAAACGCTTTTTTATGATGATTCCGATGAAACATTCTATTATTCTCTCGTAGAGGGGGATACAGACGGTTATGATCCCATCGTCAAAATAAAAAGTGNGNTGAAAGATTTAAAATTAGCATTTTTAGAGGANGAAATTACTGTAAAAGGAATAAAAAATAATGAGACAATATCGTTTCTGGCTTATACCAGTGAAGTCTATTGTACCTATCATTTAAAATGTACGACTTTGCCGCTNATGAATGTAGAATGTCAGGAGGAAATCCCAGACGATTCCGTTCCCATGGAAGTAACACTTTTTGATAATAGTGCAAGTGCAGTGGGAAGGCTTGTGTGTTCCGGGGGAGAGATTCACTTACGAGGCGCTACGGCAAGAGCATATCCGAAAAAAGGATTTCGTTTTTCNTTAAGGACAGAATCAGTCGGAGGCAGTGTGCGTCCGAATCATATCTCCCTTCTGGGCATGAGGCAGGATGATGATTGGCTGTTGTATGCGGCCTATAATGACCAGGAAAAGGTCAGAAATGTTTTTTCTTCCAATCTATGGGAGTATACCTGTGCANCGGATAATGCGCAGGGAATAGACTTTGGTATGGAATATAAATATCTGGAGCTTTTTATGAATGGCAGATACTGGGGGTTATATGCATTAGGATATCCCATTGATGAAAAGCAGATATGTATAGATACAAACAGCAGCGAAGCTGTTTTATATAAGCATGGACTGGGAGGTGAAAGCCTTCAATTTACAAAGGATGGCGGCATATTTGGCTGTTTGGAANAAACACAGGATGAGAATATGCAAAGCCGGTCTTTTCTACAGCATTATTACTATGATTTGTATACGGATGCGGCTGATAATGAAAAGCTGTATTCCGGTATTGATATGGATAATGCGATAGATTTTTACCTGTTTATCAATTTAATACAGGGCGTAGACAATGTAGATCTTGTGAAAAATTATTTTATTCTCCTTCAAAATGAGAAAGATGGTGCAAAAGCTTTTTATGCACCATGGGATTTGGATCTTACATGGGGGAATCAATATATCGGAGTATTGTCGGAGAATTGTACCTACCCGTATGCTCATTCGGAGGATTTTAACTGCATCATAGAAAGCGGATATGTAAGCCAGTTAATGATAAATGGAGATACATCTGTATGGGAAANACTGTTTGAAAAATACCGTACTCTAAGAGAAAACGGATGGTCTGAAGAAAAGATCAATGCGCTGCTGGACAAATATGAAGCCGATATTTTTGCTTCAGGAGCCTATCTTAGGGATATGGAGCGGTGGCCGGATGGAACATACGGAAATGTCGAAGACGGATTAAATGTTTTCCGTACTTATGTTAGGAACCGCTTACGGGAAGCGGACTTATATTATAAACGTCTTAAAGCGGTATATGACGAAAATTCTAATATTTTTATCAGGCGCAGCNCGCAGTATAAGGACTTTTTAAAACGCAGTTTTCTGATAGAAATAAACGACCACAACCTGTTGCCGGATTCCGATTATTCTGATTTTCTGGAATATATGGGAGTAGATGTTTCTGCTGTTACGGAGGATGTGCATTTTATACTGCTTAATCCNGCAGAGAAAAAAGCCGAGTATTTACCGGCACTTTACGAAGAGGAGGGATCAAGAGAAACCTGCATAGGCATGCTCTCTTTTTCAAAACTGAGAGAAGGCGTATATGAGGTAAAAGTGAATGGAGTCGAGTGTTATAATACAACAATTTTTTCTGAACCTGCAATTGAAATGGCAATCATAAAAGACACAGCGGTATGCAGCTTTAATTTTACAAAAGGGTATGAGATGCGCAAACCGCATAGCAGCTTTGACGAACTTGTTTTTTACATAGAAGCGTTATCCGGCACAAATTACCGGGCTGTGGTGGAAATCAATAATCCCGGACTCTGGCAGAATNCTGACTATATCGNACTGTTTGAAAGGTTAGGGATAGCAAAAGAAGATATCCGCATGAATACGGATTTTATTGTATGGAGTGGTTTGGAAAAGACGGCAGTTACACTGGACGATTTTCATGTGTCCGGCAGCGGCTGCGATACCCGGGTTGGTTCTTTGAGCGTATTTGAAAATGAATCAGGCGAATATGGAGTTTATCTGGATGGCAGGGAATGTTTTGTCAGCTCATCGGAGAAAAACCAGGATGTGGATATCCGCATTGTATTATTGGACCCGGAAACGTACGAAAGAATAGATATGATAACTTTTTCGGATGATTTACGGTAATAACGGGGGTGAATTGTTATAAAAAAATACAGAAATGAGTGGAAATACTACTGCAGTGCAAGTGATGCCGGCATAATAAGCAGCCGTTTGTCAGCGGTTCTTGATAAAGATATTCATAGTGATAATAATGGAAAATACGAAGTTCATAATCTTTATTTTGACGATTATAAAAATACCTGTACAAAAGAAAATGATGCGGGCATATCAANGCGTTTCAAGTATCGCATCAGGTATTATGGCAATCATTGTGAATATATGAAACTGGAGCGTAAGGAGAGAATAAACGGTTATTGTCATAAGGAAAGCTGTCTGATTTCTTTGAAGGAATATCAGATGATAATGGAAGGGAAGACAAATGAACTGATTTGGCAGACAGAAAGCCCTATATTAAAGCGATTTTGTGTCTGCTGTATGACAAGACGGTTTATGCCTAAGGCGATTATTGATTATGAAAGAACAGCATATATTGAGGAGAGTGCCAATATACGTATTACGTTAGACAAGAATATTTCTGTTTCCGATGATTTTTCGCATTTCCTGGACGGCAATTATATACGATATCCGGTTCNGGAGGAAGGGCAGTATATTCTGGAAGTTAAGTTCGATTATATTATGCCGAGTTATATAAGGCATATCATCACAAACCGGAAGCTTCTTCAGACCTCTTTTTCCAAGTATTGTGTCGGAAGAAAAAATATACAGAGTATGGGGAGATAAAATGGATACTGTTAAAACTGCTTTAGAAAATATATTGAATTCTTATAATAATTCTATATTATACACATCTGTTATTATTGCGGTGCTGTTTGTTGTACTGTTGTTAAGTGTTTATGAATTTCTGGTTTACAGAATTATTTCGCATCGAGCATTCTATAATCGGTCATTTAATATCTGCATNGCGATTCTGCCGTTTTTTATTTCTACGATCATTTTGTGTCTGCAGTCNAATATCGTTATTACATTGGGAACCATAGGCGCATTGGCAATCATCCGTTTCAGAACAGCGGTGAAAGATCCGGTGGACATGTTATATCTTCTGTGGTCGATTCATATAGGGATAACCTGTGGCTGTCAGCTTTATGAAGTGGCAGTTCTGACGTCCCTTATTGTGACAGTCATGCTGATTGTCTTAGAACATATCTCTATCGGAAGGATGCCTTTCATATTAGTGCTGAATTGTTCTCCGGAAGACGAGAAGCAGGTGCTTGAAAAGATAAGTGAGCAGNCAAAAACATTCAGGGTAAAAAACAGGAATTTTACAGACAAAGGTTTGGATATGGTGTTGGAGTTGTCTGCCAAATATCCTGAAAAGATCTCAGAATCTATCAGGTTGACAAAAGCCGTGAGAAAATTTTCCATTATAGAATATGATAGTGATGATATTTTATAANGACTATATACATTGCTCAGCTATCCGATTTGTAAAATCTTTTACACTGCAAATGCCCAGTGTGGAAGTCTCCCTGTCTGTTATGCTTGTATCAGCAAAGGCCGATGCAAAATAACGGACAGGGAGATTTTTTGTTAGGGGATATTCTAGACTAATATTTTAGCTATATATTGATAAAATTAGAAGAAAAGGATAAAATATTAGCATGATTAATTTATATCAGAGAACATGGCCGGAAATAAATACAGATATTGCCAATCGAATGGCAAAGCTTCGAA
The DNA here is from genome assembly GCA_014804385.1 of Lachnospiraceae bacterium. GTDB lineage: Bacteria > Bacillota > Clostridia > Lachnospirales > Lachnospiraceae > UBA3282. The sequence goes on from JAAUZW010000010.1 coordinate 10,112, forward strand.
AAAGAAAGAAGCTTACGCAGAAAGAGCTTTCTCTAAAGGCAGGAGTGAGTCTTGGTTCATTAAAGCGATTTGAGCAGAGCGGAGAGATTTCGCTGCAGTCTTTTACAAAGATTGCGATTGCTCTTGAGGTGGAAGGAGAACTGGAGAGTTTATTCAGCCAGGTGCCCTTTGACTCCATTGAGGAGATATTAAATGAACAGACTAAATAAATTGGATGTTTTTTACCATGACCGGTCGGTGGGAACACTGGCGTTGCATCAGAATCGACTGGCGGCATTTGAATATGACAGCGACTGGATTACAGATGGATTTTCGATCAGTCCGTTTTCTCTGCCCCTGCAAAAGAAAGTTTTTATGCCGAAGACAGATCCGTTTGAGGGTCTTTTTGGTGTGTTTGCGGACAGCCTGCCGGATGGATGGGGACGATTGCTGGTTGACAGACTGATGAGAAAAAAGGGAATTAACCCTTATGAAATCGGAAATCTGGATAGATTGGCGATTGTGGGAAATTCCGGTATGGGGGCGTTGACATATCGTCCGGCAATATCTCTGGAGAACGGTCATGGGGACATGGGNTTNGANGAAATCGCAATGGAATGTGAGANGATTTTGAATACAGAATCCTCTGATAANTTGGACTANCTGTTTGCCAAGGGAGGTTCTTCCGGNGGAGCGAGNCCGAAAATATTGACAAGATTTCATGATGAGGANTGGATTATTAAGTTTCCGTCATCGGATGACAGNANGGATGTAGGAAAGCAGGAATATGATTATGCNCTATGNGCNNNNGAATGNGGNNTGGAGATGGANAANGTAAGNCTGTTCNCGTCAGAAAAGACGAAAGGGTATTTTGGAACNCGAAGATTTGACNGAGTGGGTGATGNNGAATANGGAAAGNTNCATATGGTATCTGCTGCGGGGCTGCTTGAAACATCACACAGGATTCCGAATCTTGATTATGATACGCTCATGAAATTNACNCTTCAGCTTACAAAATCNATGGAAGAATGTGAAAAGCTNTNNANNCTGATGTGTTTTAANGTGTTTGCACATAACCGGGACGATCATTCCAAAAACTTTACTTTCNTNTACAGAGAGNCGGAAAAGAAATGGGTACTNTCGCCTGCNTATGANCTTACCTACAGCAGNTCCATNGGGGGAGAACACGCTACTACAGTAAATGGAAATGGAATNAATCCGGGAATGGATGACATTCTGGCCGTGGCAAAAAANATTGGTTTAAATANTACAAAGGCAAAGAAAACAGCNTCAGACATAAANGAGTGNGTCNTTGAAATGCTTGNTGNCNGGATCAGATGAAGNANANTANAATCCGGTAATAGAAATAAGCCCTCCTTTTCCTTTGCTTTAAAATCAGAAGAAGCCTTCGCTGCTGCCTTTGCACTTCCTCTAAGGTGTGTTGGGTGATTTTTTTGTCTCCATACAGGAAGTCCTCATAGCAGTTCAAAAACTGCAGGGGCTCCTGTTCCCCTATAAAGAGCTGTGCCTGTTCTTTAAATTCCGTCAGAGTTTGTACATCTTTTCTCTTGATTCCCATAAAAGATAAAATTTTCAGATTTCTGGAAACTTCCGCCTTAAATTTTATTTCTGTAGACATTTTTTGGTATTTATACCGGGCGAGCAGGAGGCTTAACAGCACCAGGAGNATGGCGGTACCTAAAATGGATAAGAGCGTCAGGCTTATTATTANTAAAAGTCTGNCNATATTATTTTTTNCAGAATAGNTGACAGATTCTTGTATGTCCNCCATTTCTTGTTCTGGTTTATTGNGAATTNTATCTTCNGNCCATTCANCTTCCGGCGTATGGCTGTTTAAACCGGNGGAAAGNTCNGNGNNGCTGTTTTTTACTGCCCAGGNGGTATAGCGCGTCTGGGAATANCCAGGGGTAGGTTCAAAGGGAATCCAGCCAATATCTTCCAGATACACCTCCGGCCAGGCATGGGCCATGNCNGAGTANACTTTAGTTTCCAGNNTGNCNTTNGTGGGAACACAAAAGCCCTGGACAAANCGGGCGGGGATNCCCTGAGCCCTTGCAAGGAGAGTGAANGCGGTGGCAAAATAGTTACAGTATCCCTCNTTGCTTTCCAGCAAAAAGTAATCCAGAAATTCAGCAGAGTTTGTGANTGTTTCCGGNAATTGTCCCGGCGTGAGGGTATAGGTGAAGGNGGAGAGTTCTCTTTCAATGGCTCTCAGTTTATCTGCGTCTGTCCGGGCGCCTTTGGTAATCTCCAGAAGGTATTGTTCCACTTCCTCGGAAAGGACAATATCTTCCAGATAATTATCATAGACCTCCTGCCTGTAGCGCTGCATATCATTTATGGTTATGCCTGCCTTTGTATGATTATTAAGAACGCNNAGGAGCGATTGCAGCTCGTTCTCATCGTCCGCCAGGAATCCGGCAGTGTTTATAAATTGATGAAAACTCTCCTGTCCGGCATTTAGCTGGTAAAAGGATACTTCATACTCTGTTCCATAGCCNTTTCGCCTGTCAAANAAAAGACTGCCGCCGGATTCCTGAAAGNNTAAATNGGAAGAATTTTGCCGGAACGAAAAAGCTTTCAGCGGTGCAAACAGAAATTCCGACCGAAAATACCGATAATTAATGGTGATCTCTGCCGGGGACAGGTAGTCTGTCTGATAATCTCTGTCATATCGCCGGACGGCATAAAGAGTTTGGATCGTGTCCATATAATATTCTTTGGAAGTATCCTGATTTTGCTGTTCCCATCCTCTGCCGTTAAAGGTGTCATATACTTTACCGGTCAGATAAACATTGGTTGACAGTTTTGTTCGGCTTTGGATCGTCATGATCTCGCGCTCGGTTTCCAGGGAGTTGCTTCCAAGCTCACTTTCCGGGGAAAATCCGCTCAGGGACAGGTCATAATCATCGCCGCCGGTACCGGGAAGATTGTAGGTAAGCTTAAGAAAAGACTCTTTAAGCTGCTGATAGACGTTTTTAAAGATCGGCCAGTCATAGGGAGTCTCGGGGACGGCGGGAATAAGCATCAGCAAAAAATATGCTGCAAGAAAGGGCATTACCCACAGCATATAGGCAGAATTATTTTTGGTTTTTTCTTTTTTCCATCGCGTCTGTGTCCACTCTGTATAAATCACTGCGGCGTAGCACAGGAGTAAGGCGACGCATATTTTTGAAAGCTCTTTTTCTGCAAAAAGGCAATACAACAGCGTTGACAGAAGGAGGAACAAAAACGCCGTTTTAATCCGAAAATCCTTTTCCATGATGACCAGGAGAAGGTAACAGAACAGGGTGAGAAAGATGATCTGTATGATTTCATATCCTGTCAACTGTCCCTGATCCCATACAGGGCTTCCGGTGAGCCAGTGTGAATAAGACTTTAAAAAGGAGAAACAATTTTGAATGCCGGCGGCCGTTCCGGCGCCGAACACGACCAGAATGATCCCGGTAAAACCGAAAAGACGGTTTCGCCAGGTCATGCTGCTAAGCAGTATCAGTAGGAAAACGGCGGCCAGAGCCGTAAGGATATGGACGGCTTTCAGAGAACCGATTCCCAGAAAGCCGCCTCCGCCAAATAATCCGATACAGGTTAAAAATACCAGGTTTGTCAGACGCCAGAGAGTATTCTGATTAAAATGTAAAAGAGTATGCCTCATCACAGCCTCCCTTCCAGGGAAGCATCCACGGATATTGCCATAATTTTCAGTCTTTCATTGCTTTGTTTGGAAAAGTCCTCTATATTTTCATCGGTGATGACATAGAGAACCACCAGGCTTCCGGTCCGGTCAAGGCGTTCTGCCAGGTTTAAAACATTCTCATTTAACTGATGCAGTACACAGAAGATCACTTTGCTCTCAAAAAGAGTGCCGCTTTCTGTAATTTCCAGTAAGGTTTGTTGAAAATTTTCCTCTTGGTCAAACTGGATTTCGGATACCTTTTTGTAAAAGCCGTCGAAGTCACCAAGCCCTTCCAGATGGGCGGAAGCGATGCCTCTTTGACCGAAATATGCGGAAAAGGGGATATTTTTTTCTGCCAGGAAGATGCTTATGGCAAGCGCTGTCTCCAGAATCTTATCTTCTATAGGGAGATAATCCTTTGGCTCTTTGCTGTAACGCCTGGTATCCCATAACAGGGAAATCCCCTGTTTTTCTTCTCCTGTCAGATTCCTTACTTTTAATTTCTGTTCCCTGGCAGTGGCTTTCCAGTGGATTTGTTTCAGGGAGTCTCCCGTTGCATAATCCCTCACCACAATGTCAGGTTCTGTGCGTTCCCTCAGGGATGTCCTCTGAGGGAGGGCAGCTAAGCTGTCAATGCTCTTTAAGTTTGACACCCGGGTGATTTTGGGTAGAACCAATGCCTTGATCGTACCGGGAATCCGATAACGGATCTGAAACAGGCGGAAGAAATCGGTCATGATGATTTCCTTTACGCCCACTTCGTATTCTCCACGATATTTGCAGGTCAGTTTTGTCTCAAAGGCGTATTTGTCCCCCGGCAGGAGTTCATATTCCGTATCTCCCGGAAGATCCTCTACGGAAGAGAAGGAAGAAAATAAGTTGACACTGATGCTNGNAAAGACGCANAAGCTGTCATTTTGCAGCACAAAAAAGTAGGGCATAGGATGTCCGCAGATCATGTTTCTGTTTTCTATCTGCTGCAGGATCCTCAGGTTGAAGTAGACAAAGACAAGGTAAATCAGGGATATTACAGGGATGAAAGTAATCCCCCAAAAAATACCATAGCTGACAGCACCGCCATAGTAACTGATTGCTGCCAGTGACAGCACCCATAAATACAGTAAAATCCATTTGCGCATTTTCATGTGGGGTTTCCGCCCTTTCTATACCTTAGACAGGAATCCTGATCTTCAGTATCAGGCTTTTTAAAATCTTATCTTTATCCTCTTTGCGGATTTTGGCTTCAGACGATAGAGTCAGCCTGTGACCAAGTACCTGCATGGCAACGGCCTTCACATCATCGGGCTTCACATAATCCCTGTTTTGTAAAAAAGCCTTTGCCTGGGAGGCGCATACCAGCGCCAGCATAGCCCTGGGACTCGCTCCCAGAACAAAGCGCTGTTCTTCTCTGGTGGCCTCCACCAAATCTGCAATATATCCAAGTATGGACTCCTTAACAGAAATGCTGGAAACCTCCTTGCGCATGGCAATCATATCTTCTGTCTGACAGACGGCTTCCACCCGGGTAAGGGTCTGTCCCTGCAGAAACTGGGATGCCATCCGTATTTCCTGCGTTCTTTCCGGATAGCCGATAGTAAGGCGCATCATAAAGCGGTCCATTTGAGCCTCCGGAAGGGGGTAGGTACCTAAAAATTCCACGGGATTTTGTGTGGCTATGACGAAAAAGGGCTGAGGGAGCTGATGAATGATCCCATCCACAGTGACCTGCCCCTCTGCCATGGCTTCCAACAGGCTGGCCTGGGTTTTTGGGGAGGTTCTGTTGATTTCATCAGCCAAAAGTACCTGGTGCATGACAGAGCCTGCCTGATAGGTGAATTCACCGCTTTTCATGTTATAAATGGAGAGTCCTGTCACGTCGCCGGGCAGGGTATCCGGTGTAAACTGGATCCGTCCAAAGCTGCAGTCCATGCTTTTGGCAAGAGCTAACGCCAGAGTGGTTTTCCCCACTCCCGGGACATCCTCCAGGAGCACGTGGCCCCCTGCAAGAAAGGAAATCAGCAGATTCTCTACCACTTCTTCTTTCCCTACAAAAACCTGATTTATATTTTCCATTAATCTTTGTGCTAATTGATAATTATTCATGGATGCCTCTTTATTGCTGTTTTCTGTCAGTATTGTTTATTGTTATTTTCTATTATACAATGAAACGAGGCTACATGAGAAGTCTCGTTTCGTTCATAATCTCTATGTCAGATTACTACACTGAAAGAGGTGTCCCTTGAAAGTGTGCCATGGAATTAGGGTTTGTTCCTGCGGATATTCGTGTTAAAATAAAGAGGAAGAAAGGTGGGTGAGTCTATGGATAGGGATCCCTTTAAGGAATATCTGAGACAGACGGAGCCGGATAAACGTGATAAAGGATATGCCTGGAATACCGCTATTGGTCTGCAGGCTGTTGATGGCTTGAAACCTTCGAAGTATTTGGTGGAGACTGCCATTCAAAATATTGAGGGAAAAATTACAATAGAGGAAGCGCAGAGGCTTTTAGACTCCTATTACGAAGAAAATCCAAAGGCTGTTGGGGCGGATGATAGGACGGAGGAGGCGGATAAGGTTTCCGTCCGCATTACTAAGCTGCTTTCCGAAAAGGCTTTTACTTTTACGCCCAACGAGTATTTATCCATTCATAGAAAGCTGTTTGTCGGGATATATAGCCATGCTGGTAAGCTGCGAGATTATAACATTACCAAGAAGGAATGGGTTCTAAATGGGGCTACTGTTCTTTACGGAAGTGCGTCTGAATTGCGCGCAACATTAGAATATGATCTTTCGCAGGAAAAGAACTACAGCTATAAGGGGCTTTCGAGAGATGAGATGATTCATCATCTGGCTGTTTTTGTGGCGAGACTCTGGCAGATTCATGTTTTCAGTGAGGGAAATACCAGGACGACAGCAGTGTTTTTTATAAAATATCTCAGATCGCTAGGTTTTGAGGCAACGAATGATATTTTTGCTGAAAATGCGTGGTATTTCAGAAATGCACTCGTTCGTGCCAATTATAACGATTTGAAGAATGGCATTCATGAGACAACCGAGTTTTTAGAATTATTTTTACGCAACTTACTCTTTGATGAACAGAATGAACTGCATAACAGATATATGCATGTTAGTGGTATGCTTGAGAGAGATAAAAAAGCGGACATTGGAGGAGAAAAAGCGGACATTGGAGGAGAAAAAGCGGACATTGGAATACGGAAGGAATATGAAAATCTGCTTTTTGAATTTTCGCCTAAAACCATTGAGCATATTAAAAAAATGTATGAATCGTTTGGGGAAAATACCATTTTTGGAAGAGGAGATGTGCAGGCAGTGACAGGACTAAAGCATACAAGAACATCCGAGTTGTTAAATTTTTTATCGGAAGCGAGAGTAATAGAGCCAGTGGAAGGGCATGGGAAAGGTAAATATAGATTCAATTTCCACAGCTTATCATAGTCTCCTTTATATGAAAAAGGACATACAGAGTAATATCCATATGTCCTAAAATGCTTATTCTGTCCTTTCGATTTTGTCCACAAGCCGCTTGCAAGACGGAGCCGGACAGTGCTATACTATTTGTGCGGCTCGCCTTGTGCGAGTGGTATAAGGGAAGTAGTGTAAATACGTTTGCCAACGGCACTACTTCCTTTCTATTTTTCTGCATTGAGAGCCTTAATACCGTCACGCAATCCCTGTGGACGTGATACGCCTGTTCGCTGACAATATCGGTCTAACATTTTCAGTTCTTCTTCCGTCAGACGTACATCAACACGCATGGCCTTAGGATTGTCTGTCGTTGGTCGCCCTCTATGCTTCTCCGGCATACTCCCCTCCTTTCCTTGCCAACACAAACAGTATAATATATTACCGCCAATAATTCAAGAAATATTTTACCGCCAATAAATTATGTATATCATTCCCAATCTGCCAGTATCCGTTAGGGTCCATCTTAAAGATTGTCATTTTGGCAGACATGAGCTAAAATTTATTATGGAAGTTTTCGGCGATAATTATCAAAAAGGATAGTGAAATATGGCAGACAACAAGAATGATTTTACACAGGGAAGCATTGTTTCNAAATTNCTGANATTTATGATTCCNATCTTTGGAGCGCTGGTCNTNCAGGCNATGTATGGNGCGGTGGATATTCTTGTGGTAGGACGNTTTGGAACGACCGCCGGCATTTCGGGAGTATCTACCGGAAGCAATATCGTGAATCTGGTCACCTTTACGATCACAGGGCTTACCATGGGCGTCACGGTGGTTATGGGGCAGTATATGGGAGAAAAGAAGCCGGAGAAAGCGGGACGGGTTGTGGGTGGCGCAATCTGTCTGTTTGTGGTGCTGTCATTTATTCTTGCGGTGGTCATGCTGGCATTTGCGAGACCCTTTGCGGTTCTGATGCAGGCGCCGGAGGAAGCNNTNGATCTGACGGTNTTATATGTCCGCATTTGNGGCGGCGGTATTTTCTTTATNATTGCCTATAANGTGATCAGCAGTATTTTCCGGGGNATNGGCGATTCCAATATGCCGCTTGTTTTTGTAGGGATCGCGTGTGTGGTAAATATCATAGGGGATCTGCTGTTTGTGGCCGTATTCGGGTGGAACGTGGCAGGCGCCGCGCTGGCGACCGTGATGGCACAGGCGGTCAGTGTGGTGCTGTCTCTGATTATCATCAGAAAGCGGGAACTGCCCTTTACTTTAAAAAGGGAAGATATCCGTTTTCACGCAGAGATCAAAAAGTTTGTACAGGTGGGAACGCCGATCGCTTTTCAGGAGATACTGACACAGATGTCATTTTTGGCGCTGTGCGCTTTTATCAACAGATTGGGGCTGGATGCCTCCTCCGGCTACGGCGTAGCCAATAAGATCGTGAGCTTTGTTATGCTGGTACCCGGTTCCCTCATGCAGTCTATGGCTTCCTTCGTTGCCCAGAATGTGGGAGCGGGACAGGAGAAGCGTGCGCGAAAGGCAATGGTCACAGGTATGCTGATCGGATGCNGTGTCGGTGTTTTTATTATGGCCTTTGCATTCTTCCGGGGGGATCTGCTGGCGGCCATTTTCTCCAGCGATGCGGCGGTGATTGCCCGGGCNGCGCAGTATTTGAAGGGCTTTGCACCNGAGGCGGTCGTGACGGCGATCCTGTTCAGTTTTATCGGGTATTACAACGGACATTCCAGAACCCTGTTTGTGATGCTGCAGGGACTCGCGCAGACCTTTATGGTACGTCTGCCTATGTCCTATTTTATGAGCATTCAGCCGGACGCAAACCTTACCATGATCGGCCTGGCGGCGCCCTGTGCAACGGTGTTCGGAATTGTGATCAATCTGCTTTACTTTGTAAAGCTGAGCCGGGACATGAAGCTGCGAGAGAGAGACTAGCCGATATACTTCACCCCTAAAATAGCCGCGCCAAGCACCACAAGCACTACGCCGGTCGCCCGGTTCAGGGTGGCGGCGCTTGCCTTGTTTGCAAATTTCGCAGCGATCCTCGCCCAGAGCAGGGTGGAAGCCACGCAGAAGAGCAGGCATTTGATATCGGGCATACCGCCGATGACGAAATGGCTGACCGATCCTGTGAAAGCGGTAAAGGCCATGATAAATACGCTGGTGCCCACGGCGGTCTTCAACTCGTAGCCGAGAANGCCGGTCAAGAGCANAAGCATCATCATGCCGCCGCCTGCGCCGATAAAGCCGCAGATAAAGCCGACGATCATGCCGCTTATAAGTGACTGGATCACACGCTTTTTCGCGCTGACCGCCGCCATGGATTCNTTNGTGGTCATAACGGGTTTTACGATAAATTTGACGCCGAGAAGGAATGTCATAAAGACGGAGAAGCTGCCCATGGTGGTGTTGGGAACCAGGCTGGCCACGAAACTGCCGATCATGGTAAACAGTAGAACAGCCGCCATCATCACGATGCCGTTTCGGATATCCAGATTCTTATTTTTTCCATAGGTGTATGCGCTGATGGCGCTTGCCAGAACGTCGCTTGCCAGGGCGATTCCCACGGCCTCATAGGCAGGAAGCCCCAGAAAGGTGATCAGCATCGGGCTGATGACAGCGGCGGCGCTCATGCCTGCAAATCCTGTACCGAGTCCGGCGCCGATTCCNGCNATAAAACAAATNATAAACGAAAACATGGCTCCTCCTTCNTATACATGAAACTGATTNAGAATGATGACTACTATTTTATTACAAGAGAGGACTATGTCAAGGGAAAATTATAAGAAGAGGTATCTGCCAAGTCTGTCACGAAACTGTCACATTTTTCTGTTATAATATGCGCAAAGGGCAGAGTCAAGCGAACGAAGATATAAATGCCGNGCTTGCTCGAGCAGATATATCTTCGTTCATTTGACGAGCGAAGCGACCCCGGAAAACCGTAGGTTTTTCGGGGCTCTGCCCTGTAACTTGCGAAAATATGATGGACGGAAGGCGGAACCCGGCTGTGGTGGAAATATATTATGTCGAGGATGACTCCGACATAGCGGATATGGTAAAAAGATATTTGGAAGAAAAAGGCTGCCAGGCGACAGTGTATCACACGATTGCCAGGGCCAGACAGGCCCTGCAGGCGCATGTGCCGACCATTGTTCTGATCGACTTGAATATGCCGGACGGGCAGGGGGAGAATCTGTGCCGATGGATTCGCAGCAAGTGGAAAGCGCTGCCCGTTATTTTTCTCACAGTCCGGGGGGATTCCAGCGATATTGTCTCAGGGTTTCAAAGCGGTGCCGATGATTATGTGGTGAAGCCCTTCGATCTGGATGTATTGTATTCCCGGATGCAGGCTCTGCTTCGGAGAACGGGCAACGTAACCAGAAACTATCTTTCCTGCGGCGGGATCGTGATGGATCTGGACCGCAGGACGGTTTCCGATCATTCCGGGGAGGTTGATTTAAGCGCGGTGGAGTATGAGCTGCTTTACTATCTGATGCAAAACGAAGGAAAGACAGTCACCAGAGAACGCATTTTAGAGCAGGTATGGGATGTACACGGGAATTATGTGAATGACAATACCCTGACGGTCACGATGAAGCGTCTGCGGGATAAGCTGGGTCGGCCAGCCTGTCTGAAAACAGTAAGGAGTATAGGATATCGCATGGAGGATACTGTATGAGCGGATGGGATAATATATTGTTTGCGGCAGCAGGATTTTTGGCTGGCGCTATTTTTTTCGCCCTTCTTTTTCGATGCTGGAAGAAGCGGCAGATTGCGCGCATTCAGGCTTTGGAAGCCTATCTGGAGCAGGCTGTCATGGGAAGGGTGCCGCTGTGCAAAAGTCTGGGGGAGGACGCTTTTTCCAGGCTGGAGAATGAAATTTACAAGACATTGACCTCTCTCTATCAGACGAAGGATGCGGCAGTGCAGACAAAAAATGCTTTCGCTGAGAACCTGTCCAATATTGCGCATCAGATCAAAACGCCGATCACTGCGATTTCCCTGTCTGTGCAGATACTGCAAAAAGAATATGAGGAGGAGAGGCTTTCACAGATACAGAGGCAGCTTATGCGGCTTACCCATTTGGAGGAGGCGCTGCTTGTGTTATCCCGGCTCGACGCCGGTACTCTGGCATTGCAGAGGGAAGAGATCGATGTTTTCACCGTGCTTATGCTTGCGGCGGACAATCTGCAGGAATTGTTTGTGCAGACAGGTACCTCAGTAGAGATTCCGGAACTGGGGGAGATGGCCATAACCGCCGATCTGGACTGGACGATGGAGGCGGTGATGAATCTGATGAAAAATTGCATGGAACACAATGCGGGCGGGACAGTGCATTGCTCCTACGGGCAGAATCCCCTGTATACGGAGATTTTGATTTGGGATGAGGGTGTGGGCTTTGCCAAGGCGGATATCCCCCATCTTTTTGAGCGGTTTTATCGCGGAGAAAATGCCGGCGAGGGTGGGATCGGCATTGGTCTGGCATTGGCGAAGGAGATCGTGGAGCGTCAAAACGGAACGATACGTGCCAAAAATCTGGCGGAGGGCGGCGCCTGTTTTGAAATTCATTTTTATGTNCGTCACTGAGCTGTAACTTTGCGCGGTTATACTGGAAGAAGAGAACAACAAACTATTCATAGACAGAGGAGATGGATGTATGAACATTGTAAGTTGTGAAAAGATCCGCAAGGTATATGGCTCAGGTGAGAATCAGGTAGTGGCNCTCNATGGGATNGATCTGACGGTGGAGCAGGGGGAATTTGTGGCNNTNATGGGAGCCTCCGGNTCCGGCAAGTCCACATTGCTGCACATTCTCGGAAGCGTGGACAAGCCCACGGAGGGCAAGGTCATTGTGGGAGGAACGGAGCTTTCTTCGCTGAACCCTGCCCAGGCAGCTATTTTTCGCAGGAGAAAGGTGGGACTGGTCTATCAGTTTTATAATCTGATCCCTACGCTTACGGTGCGGAAAAATATTCTGCTGCCGCTGGCTTTGGACAAAAAGAAACCTAATGAAGAATATTTTGAGAAGGTGGTGGATTCCCTCGGCATTTCCGACAGACTGGAGGCGCTGCCGAGCCAGCTTTCGGGCGGGCAGCAGCAGAGAGCGGCCATCGCCCGTTCTCTGATCTATCGTCCGGCTTTGTTGCTGGCGGATGAGCCGACGGGCAATCTGGATCAGAGAAATGCCCGAGAGATCATTGACATGTTAAAGCTTTCCAACCGCAATCTGGGACAGACAGTTCTGTTCATCACCCATGACGAGAGGGCGGCTCTGGAAGCGGACCGCATCATCACTATAGAGGATGGACGTATCATCCATGACGAGCAGCGGAGGTGATGGCTATGTGGAAGAATTATTTATCGGATTGTCATAAAAATAACCGTTTGTCAGGACTGTCGGTCAGGATAGCGGCGTTTATTTCAGCCCTGCTCCTATCAGTGCTTTGCAGTATGTTTTATAATTTATGGAAGTATGAAAATGAGAGAATTGCGTTGGAGGAGAGTTCGGGGCGGACGGCGGCTTCGGGCGGGGCGTTTCCGGTGCTTGTTCTGGTCATGGGGCTGGCGTCGGTTTCGCTTATTGTGATCATACACAATGCTTTTGCGTTTACCATGAGCGGAAAAATTCGGCAGCTTGGCACTCTATCCAGTATCGGGGCTGCTCCGAAGCAGATACGAGCCTGCCTTTTGCGGGAAGCAATTTCCTGGTGCACCGTACCGATTCTGATCGGAAATTTGTCCGGCATTTTGTGCAGCATGGGATTGCTGCGGTTGATCAATGTGCTGGCGGATGGTGTGCCGGACAGACATGAGTCGGTATTTGGGTATCATCCGCTGGTTTTGGTGCTGACATTGGTTATAACAGGGCTGACGATATGGATTTCCGCCTGGCTGCCGGCTAAAAAACTGAGTAAGGTGACGCCCCTGGAAGCAATCAAAAATACGGCAGAGCTGCAGTTGAAACGCAGGGGCCGCTCCCCGGTGCTTGCCTTTTTATTCGGTGTGGAGGGAGAACTGGCGGGGAACGCGCTGCGCGCACAGCGGAAAGCTCTGCGGACGGCGTCGCTGTCCCTGTCCCTTGCGTTGCTGGCCTTTACGGTCATGCTGTGTATGGTTACCCTTTCCCAACTCAGTACAGGAGCCACCTATTTCGAACGGTATCAGGATGTCTGGGATATCATGGTCACCGTGAAAGGGGAGTCGGTGGAAGCTTTTGGGGAGACAGAGAAAATCCGGGAACTTTCCGGCGTGGAAAATGCCATTGCCTATCAGAAGGCGATGGCGAAGAGAATAGTCGCGGAGGAGGAAATGAGCGAAGAGATGAGAGATCTTGGCGGATTTTCCCATGCCGGGGAGGAGGATGTCATGAGAACGGACGAGGGCTTTCTGGTCAACGCACCGATCGTCATATTGGATGATGCGTCTTTCCTTGCCTACTGTGAGCAGGCCGGGATAACGCCGCAGCTTGACGGGGCGGTGATATTAAACCGGATTCGTGATGTGACCAACCCGGATTTCAGGCATCCTGAATATATGCCATATATAAAAGGGGAAAGTGACACGAGTGTTTTAAGACAGGCGGGTCGGGAAGAGAGCATGGCGGAGATTCCGGTTTTGGCTTACACAGACAAAGTACCCGTTTTGCGGGAAGAGTATGCGACGATTGACTACTATGAGATGGTGCATTTTCTTCCGGCATCTCTGTGGAGAGAGGTCAAAGGGCAGATCGGAGGCTGTGAAGAAGACTTATCTGTCTGTATTCTCAGTGGGGAAGATCCGACAGCAGAGAAGCTGCGCGCATTGCAGGGGGAGATCGACCGGCTGCTCGGTTCACGATATACGACGGTGAGCGAAAACCGTATTCAGGAAAAAGAGATAAACGACAGGCAGATACAGGGGATGATGGCTATATTTAGCGGCTTCTGTGTGCTTCTTGCGATCATCGGAATCGGCAATGTATTTTCAAATACGTTAGGATTTGTGCACCAGAGAAAAAGGGAGTTCGCCAGATATCTGTCCGTGGGTATGACACCCGGAGGAATTCGGAAGCTGTTCTGTATCGAGGCATTGGTTTTAGCGGGTCGTCCGATTTTGATTTCCCTGCCGATTGCCATTCTTGCCGCATGGGCAATGCTTCGGGCAAGCTATCTCCCAATGGGAGACTTTTTAGCCCGGGCGCCGTTTATTCCGGTCATAGTTTTCGGAATAGCTGTTCTGGGCGCTGTGGCGTTTGCCTATTATCTTGGCTGGCTGCAGGTGAAAAGAATCAATCTGCCGGAGGTTCTGCGGGACGACTCGATGCTGTGAGGCATCACGCAAAGTGGGTACGGGGCCGTCTGAGGATATCTACTTGTAGCTGCATCCCTCCAGGAAATCGGTGAGCATTTCTTTCAGGTCTTCGCCGTATGATTCCTGACATGTCAACTCTACGCATATGGCACAGTTTTCAAAGACCCCGAAAGCCGATACACCGTGCGAGTAGGGGTTTTCTTCGCTGGTAAAATGGTAGGTGAGCAGAGTATAGGATTGCCCGTTACAGGAGATCGTCTCTTCGGCAGTCACCTCATAGTTCGCCCGTCCGGCCTCAAGCCAGCTTTTCGAGTTATCCTCTGCGGCATCTACAGTCTTGCATTCAGCCAAAAGCAGATAGAGCTGGGCGTCGTACAAATCCACGGTGTCGCCCTCGCTGTTTTCGTATTCTTCAGGACTTCCCGCTGCCCAGGCGGTGTAATACAGGCCGTCCGAGGCCAAGGCATCCTTGTGATCCACCAGAGTCAGGCGGCTGTCTGTTTTGTGTACGGTCAGATGACTGCCGACGGTGACATATTCGGAATCCTCGACGGTCACGGCGCTTTCTTCAAGGCCGGAAGGGGATGCGGCGCATCCGGTCAGCGCCAATGTCAATGAGAGTCCCGGAATTAGAAAAAAACTTTTCGCTTTCATAATGTATCCTTCTCCGATCTATTGGTTGTTAATTTTCCAAACTGCTGTAAAGAAGCTGCCACAAGGAATCGCAGGCTTCTCTGTTGTCTGTCGTCTTGTCATTGTAAAAACAGCGATGCCCAAGGCAGAGGCCGGACAGAAGCTCCTGGCTATTGCCGGTTATTTCCTGTCCTGCCGCCAATATGGTATAGGAACCCAGATCGACGGAGGAAAGGAGAGGGCAGTCCGCCCAGCGTATGACCTTGCCGTCCACACTGTAGTCCGCGTCGCCGGGACAGCTTCCGTCCGGCTCTGCCAGAATCTGATATTCCCGCTGAAAACCCTGTGGATCTTCCAGCAGAAAAAGATAGCTTTCGCAGGAGGAGATATCACCCATCAGAGTGATCTCCGAGGCGTACTGGTAATAGGCTGTCTCGGCGTCCGAGGCGTTCGGGTCGCCTGTGTATTGATTTACCTGCGCGATCACTTCACCGTCCCGATTAAAATCCTCGATGAGACCGGCAAAGAGCTGTTCCAATGCGGTCACGGTATCCTCGGGAAGCGGGGTCCCACCCACATAGGCAATCTGCAGATCGGGTGATTTGGTAAAGAGGCCCATTGCGTTTCCGACGATATGGATGAGGGCGGCGAAGAGAATGACGCCAATGATGACATACCATTTATAATAGTGCCACCAGTTCTTTCGCCTCTGTGATTTTGTCATTTGGTCGGGGCTGCCTGCCTCAATCAGTTCTGCCAGCCCGTCGGCATGATTCTGTTCGTCAAGATTTCCGATGCGCATATCCTATTCCTCCCGCTATCCGGATCATTGTGTTTCCAGGGTGGTTCCGCCGTAGGCGTAGGTGACGGGCAGACAGACCAGAGGCGGTTTTACAAGCATATTTTCCCGCAAAAGCAGCTCCACACACATTTCTGCGATCTCCGGAACCGGCTGCACGATGGTGGAGCAGTGATAGTCTAGTGTGCCAAAGGCGCGTATGCCGTCAAAACCGATGAGCTGCACATCCTCCGGGACACGCTGGCCCAACTTATGAAGCATCTTTAACACAAGGCAGGCAAGCCGGTCTGTCACACAGAAAATACCGTCAAAGGCTAATTTGCCGTTTTCCATGTGTTCAGATAGAAACATCTCAAATTCTTCGTAGGAATCCACATCATCCAGTATTTTCATTTCATAGGAAAGACCGCGGGAAAGGCAGCCGGTCTCAAAACCGGCTTTGCGCTTATTCGGCTCGTTGATAAGGGCGGAGCCGGTTCGCAGAAAGGCCACGTTTTTACAGCCCAGATCAGCCAGCTTTTCTGCTGCGAGCTGTCCGCCGGCAAAGTTGTCGCAGGCGACACAGGGGATACCCGGTCCCATAGAGCGGTCGATGGCGACAAAAGGTGTATTTTCCGCCACCATAAGGGCGGGATTATAGGTCAGGCCGATAATGCCGTCCACCTTATTTTGCTGTGCCATAGAGATATATTCCTGCTCCTGTTTCGGATCAAAATCGGTAGCGCACAGCAGCATGCGGTATTTTCTCTTTAAAAGCGCCATATTGATATGATGGGTGAGAGACGCATAAAACGGATCGACGGTGTTGGGAATCAGGAGGGCTATCGTGTAGGTTTTATTTGCTTTCAATCCCTGAGCGTAGCTGTTGACCTGATAGTTTAGCTTCTGAATGGCTTCCTCCACCCGGATTCGGTAGGAATCGCCCACAGGCAGGCCGTTTACTACTTTGGACACTGTGCCGAGAGCAACGCCGGCTTCTTTTGCCACATCTTTCATAGTCGGAGCAGAGTTTTCCTTTTGCATATAACAGGTTCCTTTCAACGATTTTCGCTATGCAACGGCGTGGATGAGTTGTGAAATAGTGTGAAAGCCCGTGAAACACTATGAAACGCAACCATAAATGCCGGTAATAAGCAATATGAAAATTACGTAAGAGCAAAAAATGAAGGGGCTTAAAGCCTGAATATATTGTTATTATAATAAGAATTTTGGAATTTGTAAAGCATAGAAACTGAGATAACATGAAACGTTACATGAAACAAATAAGCAAAAAATACACAAAAATAACCAAAAGGATTCGTGTAAAATAACAGAAAATATAATATTTAACGAAAAATACGAACAAAAATATTGACAGAAGGCAGGGGGGGGGGTAAAGTAAAACCATAAACAAAAATAACGTTTCACGTTGTGAGACGTAAAAGCGTGACAGAAGGAAAGGAGACAGGATATGAGTAGAAGCAAGGCGGTGGCCGCGGGGCCGGTGGGCCGGCCGGATGGCGGATCACTAAAGAAACGAATACTGGATAACTGGCAGTTGTATGCGATGCTATTGGTTCCGGTGGTATTGACGATTATCTATAAGTACATACCCATGTACGGCATACAGATTGCCTTCAGGGATTACAAGGCAAGCCGTGGATTTATGGGGAGCGAATGGGTCGGGCTCGAATGGTTCAGACGGTTTTTCAGTGCGCCGACCTTCGGACGTATGATCAGGAACACGGTTTTGCTCAGCTTTTACAGTTTGTTGTGGAGTTTCCCGGTTCCGATTATCCTCGCATTGATGATGAATCAGATGCGGTTTGCGCGTTTCAAGAGGGTGACCCAGACAGTGCTCTATGCACCGCACTTTATTTCCACCATGGTCATTTGCGGTATGATTCGTATTTTCTTAAGTCCCTCGGGCGGTCTGATCAACCTGATTGCAGGAACCTCCATCGATTTTCTGACGGAGTCTTCCGCATTCCGAACGATATATATCGCTTCCGGGATCTGGCAGGACGCAGGCTGGGGCATCATTATTTATATGGCGACTTTGGCCAACGTGGATACATCACTTTACGAGGCGGCAAAAGTAGATGGCGCATCCTTGTTCCAGCGGATTCTCCATATTGATATTCCGGCGCTCACTTCGATCATGGTTCTGAATCTGATCATGAGTGCGGGCGGTTTGATGAATGTAGGTTTTGAAAAGGTATGGCTTTTGCAGACGGATCTGAACAAGGCGACCAGTGATGTCATCTCAGTCTATGTGTATCAGCAAGGTATCGAAAACGCCAAGTACAGTTATTCCACGGCGGTTGGACTATTTAATACGGTAATCAATATTATCCTGTTGATCGTGGTGAATAAAATAGCCGGCAAGATATCGGAAGACACGAGTTTCGTATAGGAGGTGCGGCATGAAAACGAATAAAAATGCAGGAAAGCTGACGGGACTTTCTGAAAAAAGCAGCGATATCATTCTGGTGGTGATCTGCGCTGTCATCCTGTTTATAGTGGCTTATCCGTTATATTATGTATTGATTGCTTCTGTATCAAATCCTTATGATGTATATGCGGGCAAGACCTTCCTTCTGCCCAGCCAGTT
This sequence comes from Lachnospiraceae bacterium, assembly GCA_014804385.1. Classification (GTDB taxonomy): domain Bacteria; phylum Bacillota; class Clostridia; order Lachnospirales; family Lachnospiraceae; genus UBA3282. The sequence goes on from JAAUZW010000010.1 coordinate 28,550, forward strand.
TACCTGGGATGGCTACAAGTCGGTATTTGCTGATCCCAGCATTCTGACGGGTCTTATAAACAGTTTTAAGTACACCATTATAGGTACGGTATTTTCGGTTGTAATGCTGTATCTGACGGCTTATCCTTTAAGCGTGAAGGAACTGCCGGGCAGAAAGTGGCTCAGTATTTTCTTTATTATCACAATGTACTTCGGCGGCGGCATGGTGCCCACCTATCTGGTAGTTAAGGAGACGGGACTGATCAACAATATGTGGGCTCTCTTCCTTCCCGGCGGCGTGGCGGTCGGCAATATGATCATTGTGAGAAATTTCTTTGAGAACAGTATTCCGAAGGAGATGATCGAGGCGGCAGGCATAGACGGCGCTTCCAAGTGGACGACTTTTATCAGGATCGTTGTGCCTTTAAGCCGCTCTATTATGGCAGTTATGGTCGTGTTCAGCATGGTAGCTTACTGGAACGACTGGTTTACGGCGATGATCTATCTGCCCTCCCCGAATAAGGCGCCCCTGCCTCTTGTGCTGAGAAATGTGCTGATCAAAAGCTCGGCCAGCGCGAGTCAGGCGAGTACCATATCCGGCGGCTTCGCAGAGTTGAACAAGATGACGGAGATGATCAAGTTTTCTTCCATCATCATAGCGGCGCTGCCGATGCTGATCATCTACCCGTTCGTGCAGAAGTATTTTGAAAAAGGCTTTATGGCAGGCGCGGTAAAAGGCTGACCGCAGAAAGGAAATCATATTATGAGAGACTGGAAAGTATGCAATAATAGAAAAAAGCTGATGTCCTGTGTGCTTATGGCTGCTCTTGCCCTGTCTGTGACAGCCTGTGGAAAGAAAGACTACGGACATCATGAAAAAGGCGTTGCGAATCCGGATACGTCCCAGACAGAGTTTGCGATCATGGGAGGTCAAAGTGCGCTCAGTCCGGGTTACGATAATAATGAAGTTTTGAACCAGCTGCAGGCGGATACGGGAATCAGTATTGAATGGACGACCATGAGTGAATCTTTAGCGGAGCAGGTAAATATCCGCATCGCGGGTGATGAACTGCCGGATGCCTTTATGGGAGTGGGTTTCAGCAATTACGATATCTCGCGTTACGGGGACGACGGTACTTTTATCGATCTGACCCCGTATCTGACAGAAGAATATATGCCCAACTTAAGCAAAATTCTGGAGGAAAACCCGGATATACGCAGTGCCATCACCATGGACGACGGTTATATTTACGGTTTACCCGCAGGTGAGCGCATGGGAACGGCGGGTATCGGCGCACCGGAGGACTACAGCATTTACTCGGTTCCCCAGTTTTCCATGATCAATAAGGCATGGCTGGATGACCTTGGACTTGAGGTGCCTACCACGCTGGATGAGCTTCACACTGCGCTGAAGGCTTTCAAAGACAATGATATGAGCGCGAAGTATTACGGCAATGCGCCGGGCAGCACCATTCCTATGAGCACGGGCTTCGACCAGTGGTGTTGGGGACAGAACATCTTCTATGCGGGTTTCGGCTTTACGAACTGGCCCAACGACGTCTGCAATGATCTGGTTTTGCGCGGAGACGGCACGGTAGAATTTATGTGTGTGACAGATCAGTACCGGGATGCGGTCACCTATTTTCATGACTGGTACGCGGAAGGGCTGATGGATCTGGAAATGTTCAGCCAGACCGACAGCCAGTTGATTGCCAAGTGCTCCCAGGGCTATGTGGGCGTCTCCACTTGGTGGTACATTGAAGAATTGATGGGCGATTACGCGAAGGATTATGTGTTCCTGCCCATTCTGGATGGCCCGGACGGCACCCACAATGTGACGATCCGTACCGGCGGCGGTACCAACAGCGGGCAGCTCAATATTACAAAAGCCTGCAAGAGCCCGGCGAACCTGTTGAAGTTCTACGATATGTGGTATGACCCGGAAATCGTGATGCAGCTTCATTACGGCCCTATCGGCACATATTTTACGGGGCAGGATGAGGACGGCGTGTGGCTGAGTATTTCCGATGAGGAGAGCCGCGAGAAATATGGAAAGGGTTCCGGTGAGTTGAAAGGCGAGTGTGAGGTGGCGGGACCGAAGCTGATCCTCAGCGACTACTACCTGACCACTTTTAAGATGGAGGATCGCGCCATTGAGCGTCTGACTGATTTGTATGAGTTCTGGATGCCTTATGTGGACGACACGGCGACTTATCCGGTGGACTGTGTGTTTACGAGTAGAGAACTGGACGACATCGACTGGTACAAAGCGAACTTTGAGAGCGCTGTTGCAGAGCAGGAGGGTCTATGGTTGAAAAACGGCGGTCCTACCGATGAGGAGTGGAATGCCTACATCAAGCATTTGACGGATAAGTGCGGCATGGAGAAGCTCTTGACGGTATACCAGGAAGCATATAACCGTTACGCGAGTGTGGAAACGACGGAATAACCGTGCGAGAAGTACTTCTAATCACTCGCAGCAAGGGCTGCTTCGTGAAGAAGTACTAAGTCTCGCACAGGAGAATGCCTGGAATGCGGCATTCTCCGTATAAATTTACGTATATATGATATCGGAGCAGAAAACTATGGAATCTGCTCCGATATTAGGTTATATTAAGTTTAGATAATAGCAGGAGGAATAGATATGATAAGCCAGACTTTGCGTGATGCGAGAAGATATGAAGAGACCGTGGAGCGGAAGATCAGTCGGGAGGAGAAACCGGATTTTCACCTTTCCACCCGCGTGGGGTGGATGAACGATCCCAACGGGTTTTCTTGTTATAAAGGGGAATACCATATGTTCTACCAGTATCATCCTTATGATTCCCACTGGGGGCCGATGCATTGGGGACATGCGGTTTCCAAAGACCTGCTGCACTGGGAATATCTTCCGGCAGCCCTGGCGCCGGATATGGATTATGACAGGGACGGCTGTTTTTCCGGCAGCGCTGTGGTACTGCCGGACGGCAGACATATGCTGATGTATACAGGCGTGGCCAAGGAGACGCAGCCGGACGGCAGCAGCCGGGATATCCAGACACAATGCATCGCCGTTGGGGATGGAATCGATTATGAGAAATACACGGGCAATCCGGTGCTTACCAGGGAAGACCTGCCCGAGGGCAGCAGTAAGTTTGATTTCCGAGACCCGAAGCTGTGGCAGATGTCCGATGGTTCCTACCGCTGTGTCGTGGGAAACTGCACGGAGGAGGGAGACGGGCGGATCCTTTTCTTCAGCAGCCCTGACGGCCTTCACTGGAAGTATGAGAAGATACTGGCGGCCAATGAGAAACGCTTTGGAAAAATGTGGGAGTGCCCTGATTTCTTTATGCTGGACGGCAAGGCTGTCCTGATCACCAGTCCACAGGATATGCTGCCCTACGGCTTTGAATATCATAACGGAAACGGAACCCTCTGCCTGATCGGTTCCTACGACGAGGAGACGGAAAGCTTCGCCGAGGAACACGACCAGTCCATCGACTACGGCATTGATTTTTACGCACCCCAGACCATTCTTGCACCGGACGGCAGGAGGATCATGATCGGCTGGATGCAGAACTGGGATACCTGTAATTTACATACGCCCGATCAGCCCTGGCTGGGACAGATGACTCTGCCCAGGGAACTTTCCGTGAAAAACGGCCGTCTCTATCAGAATCCCATCAGAGAGCTGGAAGCGATGCGGGGAGAAGAGGTGCGGCATGAGAACGTGACTTTTTCGGATGTGATCAGTCTGGCGGGCATAGAAGGGCGTAAGGTGGATATGGAGCTGACAGTCCGTCCTGTGGACGCGGAAAAGCTCTATCAGAGGTTTGCAGTCAGATTTGCCCAGAACGACGTTTATCGCACTTCCATCAGCTTTCGTCCGCATGAATCCATCGTGAAAGTGGACAGAAAGTTTTCGGGCTCCAGGAGGGCGATTATCCACCAGCGCCGCTGTCTGGTGCCGAATAAGGACGGAAATATCAAGATGCGGATCATTTTGGACAGATTCAGTGTGGAAGTTTTTGTGAATGACGGGGAATATGTGCTTACAGCGACGATGTATACGGATCTGTCGGCGGACAGGATATCTTTTTTTGCCGATGGCGAAGTGACCATGGACGTGGTAAAATATGAATTGATCTGAGACGGGAGGTGGATGACATGAAAAAATATGATGTAGTGGCATTGGGCGAATTATTGATCGATTTTACGGAGAATGGCACCAGCGGACAGGGGAACCCGATCTATGAGGCGAATCCCGGCGGTGCGCCCTGCAATGTGCTTGCCATGCTGACGAAGCTTGGCAGAAAGACTGCGTTTATCGGCAAGGTGGGTAGGGANATNTTNGGAAACCGTCTGAANGCNNNGCTNGANGAGGTGGGNATNGATACCTCCAATCTGGTGATGGACGAGGANGTGCGCACAACACTNGCNTTTGTGGAGACCTTTGCGGANGGNGACAGAGATTTTTCNTTCTACCGGAATCCGGGNGCNGATATGATGNTGCGGGAGGANGAAGTNGATCTGGNNATNGTNAAGGATGCGCAGATCTTCCANTTCGGNACCNTNTCCATGACCCATGAGGGNGTGAGANACGCCACAAAGAAAGCNATCNNGGCGGCNAAGGAAGCGGGNGCGGTGATCTCCTTTGACCCGAACCTGAGAGAGCCCCTNTGGAAATCTNTGGATGANGCGAAGGAGCANGTGGCCTACGGTCTNTCCCGGTGNGATGTGCTGAAGATTTCCGACAATGAGATCCNGTGGTTTACGGGNGAGGAGGACTTTGATGCNGGNATCGCCAAACTGCGGGCACAGTATGATATNCCNCTGATNATGCTCTCNATGGGAAAGGACGGCAGCCGCGCTTATTATAANGATCTGCGTGTGGAGGTGAAGCCNTTCCTGCAGGAGAAGACCATCGAGACCACCGGAGCGGGNGATACCTTNGGTGGNTGCTGCNTNCANCATGTCCTTCANTNTGGTTTACATAATNTNGANAAAGATAAGCTGACNGAGATGCTGACTTTNGCCAATGCGGCGGCNTCCATCATCACTACNCGNAAGGGNGCGCTNCGTGTGATGCCNNAGGAGANGGAAGTGAGGGATTTTATCCTCTCACAGGAATAAACCGCCATTGACAANCGGTAGGAATAATTGTATAATNANNNNGAAATTATCGTTTTCATTTTTACTACATAAAATGGGAAAAAGGAGGGAAGGTCCGATTCCTTTNGTGCTGACGGATGAAGGNGCGGATCNATCGGGNATATGAGTGCGAATGCAACCAGNCAGCAGTTNCTGATTGTGGATGATGAAGAAGTAAACAGAACAATACTCAGCTTGATGTTTGATGCCGATTATGACATTGTGGAAGCGGCTAACGGAATGGCGGCAATCGAGGCGATCGAGCAAAATAATGATATCGCGCTGATCCTGCTTGACGTTATCATGCCGGTNATGGATGGCTTTGGNGTGCTGGATTANATGAAGGAGAAAGAACTTTTAGAGAAGATCCCGGTTATCCTGATTACCAGTATGACGCCTCAGGAGAGTGAGGAGAAGGCATATGAGTACGGCATTGCGGATGTGATGCACAAGCCTTTTGAGTCCAATATCATCAAGAGACGTGCCAGCAATATCATTGAACTTTACCAGAGTAAGAAAAATCTGGAGATCCGCTTAAAGGAGCAGGAGGAAACGATCCGCGAACAGGAAAAGGCGATCCGCATCAACAATGAGTTTATGATTGATGCCCTCGGTTCCGTGGTAGAGTTCCGTAGCGTAGAGACAGGGGATCATGTCAAGAGGATCAAGTATCTGACCAGAATCCTCTTAAAGTACCTTGCAAAATATTTCCCGAAGTACGGCTTGACGCCGGTACAGATCGATCAGATCGCCAGAGCGTCCGCGCTTCACGATGTGGGTAAGATCGGCATACCGGATTCTATTCTGTTAAAGCCGGGCAAGCTGACACCGGAAGAGTTCGAGGTGATGAAGACGCATACGACGATCGGCTGTGAGATTCTGGAGTCTTTCAAGCCGCCGTATCCTGACGATTTCTACCAGTATTGCTATGAGATATGCCGTCATCATCACGAGAGAAGCGATGGCAGGGGATATCCGGATCATCTGGTTGGGGATGAGATCCCGATCAGTGCGCAGATCGTATCTATTGCGGATGTATACGAGGCTCTGGTGAGCGAGAGAGTATATAAGAGTGCATACAGCAATTCTGAGGCATACGAAATGATTTTAAATGGGGAATGCGGACAGTTTTCAGATGACGTCATTGAGTGCTTTAAACTTGCTAAGGAAGACTTCTTTAATATTGTAGAAGTCATCAATATGTTTAATTTTACATTATAAGTGAAGCGTCGAAGACTGTAAAACCAAATGTTGTGTTTTGCAGTCTTCTTGTATATGCGNAGACCCGNGCAAAGGAAGTATGCCGCTAAAGTGGCGCACGGGTCGCGCTGCGAGTAGGGAGAAAATCGTCCCTACTCGGTTTGTGTAGGAATATTATGGCAGGGGAAAGAGAGGACAAAGAAGTATGGATGACAAGTTTAGGCAGCAGCTGGAGGAAAACGGTGCGGATGTGGAGACTACACTGAAGAGGTTCATGGGGAACGATGCGATCTACCAGAAATTCTTAGGCAAGTTTCCGGCGGATCCGAACTACGCGAATCTGGGAAGCAACATAGAGGCCGGCGCCTTTGAGGAGGCATACAAGTGCGCGCATGCTTTAAAGGGCGTTGTGGGCAATCTGGGCCTTNCCCCCATTTTTAACAAGGTCTCTGCACTGGTGGAGGAACTGCGCAANAAGACTGCCGATGANGTGGATGCGGCGCGCGCGAACGAGTTGTGGCAGGAAATCAAGACCGTGTATGAGAAGTTTATTGTCATCATCAACGAAAATATGTAATAACAGTTCNGCCATGCAAAATTGAATACACAAAATGACGGTGGGAGCTTGCTCACATAAAGCGATTTGTGTATTCGATTTTATAGGGCGGACGCCCGACAACTTATGAATGAGCATGGCTGAACTATTGCTGTGTAAGGTGGGTTACTATGGAATTTGAATGGTTAAATTCCCGAATTGCAGATGAAACAATAGAACTGGTACTGCTCTTTAACGAGGAGGGCAGCATTCTTTACGGTAATCAGACGGCGGCGGCCAGGCTGGAGTATGACAAGGATAAGCTGACAAAGTGCAGCATGTCTCAGATTTTCAGACAGGATTTNCCCAATTCTCCTGATGGATTTATCACTTTTGTAAAAAAAAGCATGAAGGGCGTTAGCGAGATGGCTATGTATCGAAGCAATAATTCTTGCTTCTCTGTTAACGTCCGTATTTTCCCGGAAGATGAGATAGATGCTTATCTGCTTCTTGCGGAAGATATTTCTGCGCAGAAAAATATGAACATGCGTATCCGTGAACTGAAGGAGAAGGAGAAGGAGAATAATCGTGCCAGAAATGAGTTTACGGCGAATGTCACCCATGAGCTGCGGACGCCGGTAAACGGTATCAAGGGTCATGTGCTGGAACTTCTGGAGGAGATTGAGGAACCGGATCAAAAAAAGACTCTGGATATCATCCTGAGCTGCTGTGACAATATGTATTCGATCATCAATGACGTGCTGGATTTCGCCAAACTGGAATCCGGCAAATTTGTGATAGACGAAAAGCCTTTTGACTTTCAGGAGATGATGGATAAGGTGATNGCCACGCACAGCGCGGTGGTCAATAAAAAAGAACTGCGCATGAGCGTGGACATTGATGAGAAGATACCGCGGGCGCTGATCGGTGATGAACTCAGGCTGACACAGATTCTGAACAATCTGTTGTCGAATGCCATCAAGTTCACTACGGTAGGTTTTGTCAATGTGGTAGTGGGCATGACCAGACGGGTAAATGACGAGGTGGAATTGTTCTTTATGGTGAGAGACAGCGGCATCGGTATTTCCGAGAAGGAGCAGGACAGACTGTTCCAGAGTTTTAGCCAGGTAGATGCTTCTATTACCAGGCGTTTTGGCGGAACCGGACTCGGACTTGCCATCACGAAGCAGCTGGTGGAGATGATGCATGGGGATATCCATGTGGAGAGTGAGAAGGGGAAGGGGAGTACCTTTTCTTTTTCNGTGAAACTCAAGAGTGANCAGGNGCTTGACGATAAACAGAGTCAGGTCCTTGTNAACTGGTCCGAGTATGTAAAAGAAGAGAGCGGGCAGAATGTGGACCGTCTCATGCACTTCGGTGAGGCGGAGAACAGAGAAGAATTAAAGAAGCGTATGGATAAGCTGGTGCTCTCCATCGAGATGGGCGCTTGGGATAAGGCGGAACTTCTCGCTTCCACGATCAAGACGCTCATAGAGTCGGGGGACGATGATCTGAAGCGGCAAGTGNTGCGGATGGAGATGGCGATCAGAAAGTCCAATTATGATAAGAGTATGGATATGTATGGCAGGTTAAAGGATGCGATCACGGAGCGGATCGGTGACCTTTGGAACGCAGAGTAGGAAGTCTGCAATAGAAGGAGAGAAGCGATGGAGACTGAAAAGAGTAAGAAAAACGCGCCTATCATTCTGATCGTGGACGACATCAGTGTAAATGTGACGATTTTGGAAAATATGCTGGAACATGAAGGATACGGGACGATGTCGGCTCTGAGCGTGCAGGAGGCGCTGGAGCTTATGAAGGAGACCAAGCCGTCTCTTATCCTCTCGGATCTCTCCATGCCGGAGATCGACGGACTGGAATTTTGCAGGATGTTAAAGAGCGATCAGTCCACCCGGGATATTCCCTTCATCTTTATCACGGTGTTAAATACCAGCAAGGAGAAGGAGGAAGCCTTTACGGCGGGGGCGGTGGATTTTATTCCCAAGCCCTTCGATAATGTGGAGGTTCTCATGCGGGTGAACAATCATCTCGGCAGCTATCGTCTGCGGCAGGAGATGACGGATTATAACCGGATGATGCACAAGCTTGTGAAGGATCAGAAAAAGCAGATTGAGAGAGAGCATGCAAATGTGCTGCAGGCGCTTTCCAAGATTGTAAGAAAGAAGAACCCGGAGAGGGGCGTCCATCAGGACAATGTGGGGTATAACTGCAGGCTGCTGGCACAGGGACTGCAGTTCTTGCCGGAATATGAGAATGTGGTCACGGATGAGTTTGTGGAGGCCATCGACATCGCAGCCAGACTGCGTGATATAGGCTGCTTCATGGTGTCTCTGGACCCGAAAGAGCAGGAAGCCGAGATTGACAGCACAGATCAGGATTATATCAGGAAATGCGCCGAGGAAGGAAGTCAGGTGCTCAAGGAGTTCGGTGAGGATCAGGAGGGCGGCGCGCTTTATATGGCGAGAAAGATCGTCGAGTACTACCGTGCCCGCTGGGATGGTTCTGGTTATCCTGAGGTCAGCGGAAAGCAGATCCCTTTGGAGGCGCGGATCGTGTCCGTGGCGAACGATTTTGACGAGNTGCTCACGGCNGGTGCGGGNAGAGAGGCCTGTTCTATGGAGAGNGCGGTGGAGATCATTCAGGAAAGAAGTGGAAAATTCTATGATCCCGCCGTAATTCAGGTGTTTGACAAGCTTTCCGGACGCATGAGAACAAATTGACTTTTCGGCAAATTTATGCTTTAATATAAGATGGTAATTTAGGGAGGCGAAAGAAGTGATTACCGACAGTGAATTTCANCGAATTGTCACCTATGTCAAAAGGAATTATGGGATCGACCTGAGCCAGAAAAGAGTGCTCGTTGGCGGCCGTCTGGAGAATTATCTCGTTCGTAACGGGTATGCCAACTATGATGAATATATGTCGAAGGTCGAGAAGAACCCAAAGGGTGCAGAGGCCACCGATCTGGTCAACATACTGACCACAAACCATACATACTTCATGCGCGAGAGTGAGCATTTTGATTTTATGAGAAATGTGGCACTTCCCTGGGCAAAGGCCAAGGCTATGAACACGAAGGATCTGCGGATCTGGTGCGGCGCATCTTCCACAGGGGAGGAGCCTTATACGCTGGCCATGGTGACGCAGGATTTTCTGGGAGTTGAGCATACCGCATGGGATGCCAGACTCCTGGCGACAGATATTTCCAGNCGGGTGTTGGAGCACGCCGCCAAGGGAGTTTACCTGAAGGAACAGATCGATCCGCTTCCGCAGAACTGGAAACGCCATTATTTTAAGCAGATCAGTCAGGAAGAATTCCGGGTAAAGGATGAGTTGAAAAAAGAAGTGATCTTCCGGCAGTTTAATCTGATGGATCCGCTTCCGTTTAAAAAGAAATTCCATATTGTATTCTTGAGAAACGTTATGATCTATTTTCAGGATGAGACCAAATATCCGCTCATCCAGCGAATATACGATCACATGGAGCCGGGCGGGTATCTGTTTATCG
>JAAUZW010000011.1 GCA_014804385.1 Lachnospiraceae bacterium
ATGCCGCTGTTCCGGCATTTTCCCCGTGCGGCGATATTCTTCTCCCCTGCTACAGTGCGGTTCGCTCAAATCACAGTGACGCCCACAACCGGGACAAACATTTTTTTCTGACATATATTGCCCTCCTTTTTATTAGGTACCTTGATTATTGCAGGATTTCAGCAATTTGTCAAGGTACCTAAGATATTGAGGAGAGCGTATTTTTATTGGAAGCGAACTGCCGGAAGAATACACGGAATCAGAGAGCAGAAAAAGCCTTATGGGTGCAAATGCGAAATACGGCTGATATAGAAAAAAGAAACGAGCAAGCCGTAGCAAGATGTACGGTGAAAACCTGGCATTTTTAGTGCAATGGGGGAACTNTGTTCCCCCTTGACCACTCCATAGCAGGAGATGTAGATGCTGTTTATCTTTTGAAGCCAGCAGAGCCAGTCATCGGACTTTNGCTGTTCGGTATCCTATTTAGTGTTCTTTTCATAATACCCCNTTATTTTAGATACTCCCCGAAAAACTCTTCCAACTTGTCAAACGGGATCGCATTTTTGCTGCCTCCATCATAAAGATCCGTATGAACAGCCTCCGGAATGATCAGCAATTCTTTATTATCCGCATAAGGATTCTCTTTCACCATAGCCGCATATGCGTCACGGCTGAAATAACAGGAATGCGCCTTTTCACCATGCATCACCAGAACGGCNCTGCGGATCTCATTGCTGTATTTCAAAATCGGCTGGTTCATAAAGGACATACAGCCAATCGCATTCCAACCTCCGTTGGAATTCAGGGAACGCTTGTGATAGCCACGGTCCGTTTTATAATAATCATAATAATCTGCCACGAAAAACGGTGCATCTGCCGGAAGCGGATCGACAACGCCGCCGCCCAGTGTATAGCTGCCGTTTTTATAATCTGTGATCCTCTGTGCATTCATCGCCTTTTTCTTTTCATATCTCGCATCAGCGGAATCCTCAGAATCAAAATATCCGTTCGCATTGACACGAGTCATATCATACATGGTAGATGCCACAGTTGCCTTGATTCGGGTATCCAGTGCCGCGGCATTCAGCGCCAGACCGCCCCAGCCACAGATTCCGATAATGCCGATCTTCTCCGGATCCACATTGTCCTGTAGAGAAAGAAAATCTACCGCCGCCTGAAAATCTTCGGTGTTGATGTCAGGAGATGCCATATACCGGGGTTCTCCACCGCTCTCACCCGTGAAAGACGGATCAAATGCGATCGTAAGAAAACCACGCTCCGCCATTGTCTGGGCATACAAACCCGCTGCCTGCTCCTTTACCGCGCCAAAGGGTCCGCATACCGCAACAGCTGCTAATTTCCCCTCAGTCTCTTTGGGCTCGTAAAGGTCTGCCGCCAGTGTAATGCCATAGCGGTTATGGAAGGTCACCTTACGATGGTTCACCTTGTCACTTTTCGGGAAAGTCTTATCCCATTCTTTTGTTAATTCCAGTTTTACATTTTCTGCCATTTTACATCTACCTCTCTTTCTTTACACATTAATTTTGTTTTAATACCTTATTGCTTTTCCTTTCCATTTGCCGGACCAAAAAGTCAAGACAATCAACCCTTTTCTGACTTTCATGCAAACTATCCATCAGAATACAACGGTGTTTCCGCAACGTTTTAACGGCATCCTGAACCCGTCCGCTATTATACAGTCTGCAAACTTCTATGATTGTTTCTGAAGCACATCCTGCATCCTCCAAATTCTGAATCAGATCATCCGTATGACCGCCTCCCTCCCTGTTCCGTTTGTATTATATCTTCTTGATTTTCTTTCTGCTAATGGCTATAATTTATATCATGATATGAATTTTAGGAATATCAGTGGAGAGAAACTTATGGAATTAAGATCAATGCGATATTTTCTTGCAGTGGCAAGAGAAGAAAATATGACCCGCGCGGCAGAACTGCTCCACGTTACCCAGCCTACGCTTTCAAAACAATTAAAAGCTCTGGAAGATGAGCTTGGAAAAAAACTGTTCACACGCCACAGTTTCAGCATCCAGCTTACAGAGGAAGGGATTTTATTACGAAAACGAGCGGAAGATCTGGTAAAAATGGCAGACAAGATCACCTCTGAATTTCTTACGCTGGATGATGTTTTAGGCGGTGATGTGTATTTGGGTCTGGCGGAATCTTACCAGGTCAGGCATCTTGCCGCAGCAATCAGAACATGCAAGGAAACCTGCCCCGATCTGCATTACCATATCACCAGCGGCGACACGGAGCAGGTTACAGAAAAGCTGGATAAAGGCATCATAGATTTCGCAGTGCTGGCAGAGGAACCCAATACAACAAAGTACAATTACCTTACTTTTCCCGAAGCTGATGTATGGGGCCTCNTCATGCCGCAAGACTGCCCATTGGCAAAAAAACAGGCTGTCTGCGCAGATGATTTGATCGGGCTTCCGTTATTCTGTTCCGAACAGGGTTGGGATCATGATATTTCNAAATGGTGTGGNNACAAAATGAATGAANTGCATCTCGAAGGATCGTTCCGCCTGTCCTACAATGGTTCNCTTTTTGTCAAAGAGGGACTTGGTTATCTCTTAACTTTTGAACATCTCATAGACACAAGCCGGGACAGCGGACTTATATTCCGTCCGCTTACACCAAGACTTGANACAAAGATANATCTNATTTGGAAAAGATATCANGTGTTTACGCCTATTGCAGAGCGGTTGCTTCAAAACCTGAAAAATAGTTTTAGTAACGAAAGGGGGAAATGTGATAATCTCACAGAAAATACACATGAAATCAGACAACATTGCAGTCCATAGGATACGCCCCGTCAAANCAGGCTTTGCACAGGGGCAGACCACCCGTCATTTCCTCTAGGTCCTCCCGCCGCATATAACCGAGTGAATCTGCCCCGATCATCTCGCAGATNGCCTCCTCGCTGTGGTTCGCCGCGATGAGCTGGGAATTGGAGGGCACGTCGGTGCCGAAATAACAGGGNTAGAGAAAGGGCGGCGAACTGATCCGCACATGAACTTCCTTTGCTCCGGCCTCCTTTAACATACGGATCAGATTAGCGATAGTAGTTCCCCTCACAATGGAATCATCCACCAGCACGATCCGTTTATCTTTTACCGCCGATTCTAAGACACTCAGCTTCATGCGGACGGCGGACTCCCGCTCCTTCTGCGTGGGTTTGATAAAAGTTCTGCCTATATAACTGTTCTTATAGAAAGCAAGGGCAAAGGGAATCCCGCTCTCCAGCCCGTAACCCTGCGCCGCCGGAAGACCCGATTCCGGCACACCGGTCACCAGATCCGCTTCCACAGGATGAGATTTCGCAAGCATTCTGCCCGCACGAATCCTGGCATCATACACACCCACCCCGTCCATAGTGCTGTCCAGCCTTGCAAAATATATATACTCAAAGATGCAATGGGCACANCTCTCTGCAGCCGGGAGCATCTTCGACTGCACCTCTTCACCGGTGATCGTCACCACCTCTCCCGGCAGAATATCCCGCACAAATTCCGCTCCCATAGCTGCAAGCGCACAGGACTCCGAAGCCAGCANATAGGCGTTGTCCCGCNTCCCCAGACACAGGGGTTTTAAGCCGTATGGATCCCGCACCCCGATCAGTTTGCGGGGACTCATGATCACCAGCGCAAAACCTCCCTTTATTTTTAAGGCAGTCTTATAGACCGCCTCCTCCACCGAGGCCGAATGCACCCGCTCCCTGGCGATGTGGAAGGCGATCACCTCCGAGTCCGTGGTGGTGTGAAAGATGGCGCCGTTCTGAATCAGCTCCCACTTTAACTCCGGCGTGTTGATCAAATTGCCGTTGTGGGCCAGTGCCAGTGTTCCTTTGATATAAGAAAGCACCAGCGGCTGGGCATTCTCCGCCACGGAAGCTCCCGTGGTCGAATAGCGCACATGACCCAGGCCGATATTGCCGTCCATGCGCTCCACAACCTCTTTCGTAAGCACCTCGCTCACCAGTCCCAGATNCTTGTGAAAACAGACGTTACCGCGCTCCTTATCGGTTCTGGAAACCGCCATGCCGCAGGCTTCCTGCCCGCGATGTTGCAGGGCGGTAAGTCCATAGTAAAGGGCCGGTGCCACATTCTCCCCGTCGGGATCGTACATCCCCACCACACCACAGGCTTCTTTTATCTCAGACATTGTATTTCCTCCTCTTCTTCTAGCATAAGCAGACTCGAAATGCTTCGCATTTCTCGTTCGCGTTGCCCGGTGCTTCTATGCGCNCAAAAAAGGGACAAAGAAATCCTTTCAGACTTCTTTGTCCCAACGTACTCACTCTATCCTACATCAGTAGTATTATTCTTTTATTCTTTCAAGTTCTGTCAGATTAACACCTAATGCTGACAACGTAACTTTTAATTCAATATATCGTTTATACATAGAATCATATGTNTCGGGATTGGTTTCTTTAACTGGAATCATCCAATCTTGGAGCCGTGAAAACTCAGTAACATAATCTTTTATGATATCTGCACCACTCGGCATATAATCACCATCCTTTTCATTTTTATTATTCAAGTATTACACTCCAAGTATAACAAATATTATTCAAGGTGTAAACGCTAAACTCGGCATCTACCGCATCTACAAAACATCCTCCCCGCTCACCAGATACAACGGTTCCCCGCTGAGGATGCTGCGTACTTTATAGGCCGAAATACCTCCGCCAAGCGCAAGCACCAGACCGCCCATCATGCAGGCAACTCTCATATCTCCCTGTGCCTGCCCGGACAGATCCATCTCCGTCTCCACCATCAATCCCAGATTGCTGTATTTTTTGTTAAACTTCTCCTGTCCCATATCCTCGATGTTTACCTGCTCGGAAACCGCCATACCAGCCGCCACACCGGGGACAATGCCCAGAAGCAGAAGGAGCAGGATCCCCGCCAGACAGATATACCCGCACTTCTTCCCCGTCATGCCAAGCAGCCGCTCGATAGAGAGCCGCCGTTTCTGTTTCGTGATGTAAATATGGGAGATCTGCATGGTCAGGATAACTGCCGCGATCAGCCCCATGACAAGCAGAGCCGCCGACATATTTTTCAGGTTCTGAATCTCCTCCATCAACGCCGAATACCCTCTGTCGTAAAAGGTGTAGACCAGATTATCCACACCATTCTTCGCACTGGCTTCNAGGAAATCCGCGATGGTTCCGTTTTCGATCTGAAACGAGGTGTTTCCATCCGCCATCGCACCGAACTGCACATAGTTCTCCGTCTTGTTATGTACGGAATTTAACGGTACGATCAACTCCTCTCTCCCGATTCCTTTTACAGATGGGGTATAATCATAGAGACCGACTATNGTGTACGCCTTCTCCTCNAANGGNGAAANCAGTTTCCCGTCANNNCCCAAAANCGAAAACCCAAAACCTCCACCTCCCGAAATATTATAATTAACATCCGCCATATCCGCAGTACAGGTATAATAGAGATGCGTCATGACCTGATCCCCCACCGACAAGCCGTTGTTCTCCGCAAATTTTCTGGGAACCAGACACACCGGGCTTCCCTGTGCGTACTCCTCCGCTGTAGGATAACGCCCCTCGTACACCCAGGCGCTCCCCTCATAGAAGGGCAGCAAAAGATCCGTGCTGTTGGTCCCCACCACAGGCTGGGTATCATGATAGACCTCCCCTATGTTCGAAATCACCTGCAGGCGTTTTCCTGCATCTGTCTCATAAAACCCTTCCGTCACCTCATAGATAGCCTGCATCTCAAGCGGATCTTCTATCCTCTTTCCCTCCGGCGTGCACAAGGATGGACTGACCTCATCCGCCCCATATTCCAAAGCTACATACTCATGTCCGCTCTCCTCCCATCGATTTCCGTGCGTCAAATGCACCTCGTGAAGCTTTGCCACATAAGTTTTGTCAGCCTTTAACTCATCCGGATACCTGTTATAATGATCGCAGAACCACACCACAGTGCCTTCCAGCATTTTGGCGTCCCCCAAGATCTTTGTGATCTTGATCAACACGGATTCATTCGGGATGCAGTCTTCCATGGGAGAAAACTCCGCCACGATCACAAAATCGTCACCGGGGTATATCTGGAAATCATTCTCATGCAGATACTCAGGCGCATAAGAGCCCCAATAGAATCTTTTCTCCGGCTCCACGAGATACGTTATTTCCGGAAACGCCAGATCCTCCTCCGTGGCATATCGGTTGTAACGGGAGGCTTTGCGTATCCGGTAATCTCCCATCTCCGCATCCCACTCTTCCACTTCCGCCACCGCATCCGGCCTCTGGGTAACCGTGCCGATGGTGACAAAATCATCCTCATAAGCCTTTGAGATCCGGTCACTGGTGACCCAGAGATTGCCGCCTGTCACAAGCATCACCGTCACGATCATAATGAGCACGACCATCAGTAAAAGCTGTAACGGCCTCCTGCACATCTGTTTTACATAGTTTTTCATCCGAACTCTCCTCCGCTGCGACATTATTTTCCACTGCCGTTTACTCTGTCGAAAGAAGTGCAAGCGCCTTCTCCTTCGCAAGCAAGGCAAGAGCCACCGTGGTTCCCAGCATATAGCCGCCAAAGGCCGCTCCGCACACCGTCATTATCTCCTGAATCCCCAGCCGCCCCACAAGCAGGGCCGCCAGACACCCGATCACATTCCCGGCAAGCACAAGGACAAACTGTTCGCACCAGAACACCCACACCGCAAGGGGCGCTTTCACCCCCAGCGACCGGAACAGGGCGAACTCCTTCACTCTGCCATTTGCCAGCAGATGGCTGATCACATAGCCCACGATAAAAACTAATATCCCCATAGGCAACAAAAATGCCCTTAGAATGCGGATTGCCGTTTTCAACCGCCCCGCCATGGTGATAAAGATGCCATCCTGCACATATAGGGCAGTCCCCTTGAAAGACGGCCTGCCATATCCTTTCGTGATTTCCGTAAATCCTATCTCCCGCATTTCCTGCTTAAAATCGTTAAGCGCAACCGGATCTTTCACATAAAAGGATACCTCGTCAGCCGTGAAATCTACATGATTCTCCTCAAAAAGATCCCACGCTGTCTGAAACGGTAGCAAAACATTGGGATAATTCCAAGATGTCAGCGGGTCAGAATCATCGATCTGCCCTACAATTTTTAATTTTATGGAATCCAGTTCTCTTAGATCCATCAGGAATTCTTTATCATCATAATAAAAATAATATATAGTAAGTGTGATGTCGTCTCCCAAAACAAACCCCTGTTTTTCCATGTCAGACTTTTTAACGACACACACACGCTCATTCCCGCTAAAAAGCTCCCCATCCCATCCTTTTATGTACTGCGCCTCCAGCCCATCCGGTAAAGCAGCGCTGTCCCTCCTATTCACCGCTCTTACGAGCAGGTTCAGGTGCTGGTCCCACTCTTCCTTTTCAAACTCACCGAATCCCGCCTCCAGGATAACAGAACAATCCAAATCTCTAATCTGTTCCGAACTTTGCAGAGCACGGATTGTATCACTGCCGATAGAGATTACTTTCTCCCTCGAACCATCCGAATTGGTAATGATACACTTAATAGAAGTGTTTGCTGCAAGATCGTGAAGTTGCGCCCGATAACTGCCGATCAGCCCAAAATACAGATTCAACAGGACAGCCAGTACGCAGTTTACGAGAATCACCAGTATGCTTCTGCTTCTTTGACGTTGAATACTCTTTAAAATATAGTGATGCAAGGTTTCTTCTCCTTCTGTGAATTGATGATTCCTGACTTTATTTCTCCACCATGCCTTCCTCCATCAGATACATTGGTTCTCCGCATAATGTCTTTCGCAACTTAACGCCAGAAAGCGTCATGCCTAATGCAATCACCAGCCCTCCCATCATACAGGAGACTGCTACATCTCCTACTCCTTGACCCGATAAATCAGTCTCTTGTTCCGCAGATATGCCGATATTGCTATACATCCTGTCAAAATTCTCATGTGCCATATCTTCTATATTCGCTCGATTCGAAATCGCCATACCCGCCGCCATGCCGGGAACCGTCCCCAGAAGCAGAAGAATTAGGATTCCCGCCAAACTGATATTACGGCACTGCTTCTCCGTCATGCCCAACAGCCGTTCAACGGCTAATCTCTTTTTCTGCTTTGTGATATAGATATGGGATATCTGTAAGGTCAGTATGACTGCCGCGATCAGTCCCATGATCAATAAAATCGCGGACATGTTTTTCAGATTCCGAATCCCCTCCATCAGGGCCGAATATCCTCTGTCATGAAAGGTAAAAATCAGATTGTCCGTGTCGTGCTTTGCGATGATCTCGAGAAATTCCGAAATGCTTCCGTTCTTGATCCGGAAAGAAGTGTTTCCGTCTGTCATCGGCCCATACTCCACAATATTCTCCATCTTCTTATGTATGGAATTAAGCGGCACGATCAGTTCGTCCGACGCGATATCATCCGCCATGAAAGGCGCTACATCATAAATTCCAACGATTAAATAATTCTTTTCCTCAAATATCCTCAGAGGGTTTCCATCCAGATCAAGTATCCCAAAATCAGCATACCTCCCCACCGGCCTTGGCCATATCGAGGCCGGCGTTTTTTTCGCGTCTGTAAAATAGAGCCTTGTGATAACCTGATCGCCCACAGACAGATTATTATTATCAGCAAACTCTTTCGGCACAAGACATACTTCGCTCCCCTGCGCATATTCCTCTGTAGTGGGATAACGTCCCTCATACAGCCAGGCAGACCCATCATAGAAAGATGGCAGTAGATCCGTACTGTTCGTCCCAACAACAGGCTGCGACTCTTTAATGATATAATCCATATCCGCAACCTCTAAGTATCTTCGCCCAATCTCTGTCTCATAAAATCCGTCTGTCACTTCATAAATTTTTTGCATCTTCAGAGGATCTTCAATTCTCTTTCCTTCTGAAGTATATAATGTAGTTTCAATAGGAACCGGATTGTACTCCAAATGAGAAAGATATCCTTTCTCCTCCCATTCCTTTCCATGAGTATCAACCGTGCTCCATTTAATCATCGCAATATAGGTTTTCTCTTCCTTTAATTCAACCGGATACCGGTTTGTGTGATCGCATAGCCACAACACAGTCCCTTCCAGCTTCTTATCACTTCCCAATACTCTTGTAACCTTAATCCGCTTTGACGGAGAGGGAATCCCGCTTTCCATCGGTGAAAATTCCGCAATAGTAGCCACTGGATCAAATCCCCCCTCCGCAGATGCATGCAGGTATTCCGGTGCATAAGATCCCCAGTATACACGCTTCTCCGGTTCGACAAGATACTCTGCCTCTGTAAAATTGATTTCCTCCTGCATAACATACCTGTCATAAACAGACTCATATCGGATCTGATACTCCTGCTTCTTTGCGTCCCATACCCTGCTTTCCTGCACACTGTCGGGTTTCTGGCTGACCGTACCGATGGTGATAAAATCGTTCTCATATGCCTTCGACAACCTGTCGCTGGTGACCCAGAGATTACCGCCCACCGTAAGCATGACCGTTACGATCATGATTAACACGATCATCAGTAAAAGCTGTAACGGTCTCCTGCACATTTGTTTGACATAGTTTTTCATCCGATATCCCCCATTAAATCTCAAATCCGTGCGGAGAATGCCGCATTTCAGGCATTTCTCCTGCGTGAGACATAGAACTTCTTCACGAAGCAGCCCTTGCTGCGAGTGATTAGAAGTTCTTCTCACGCTATTACTCTGTCGAAAGAAGCGCAAGCGCCTTCTCCTTCGCCAGCAATGCAAGAGCCACCGTGGTTCCCAGCATATAGCCGCCAAAGGCCGCTCCGCACACCGTCACGATCTCCCGAATCCCCTGCCGGCCCNCAAGCANNGCCGCCAGACACCCGATCACATTCCCGGCAAGCACAAGGACAAACTGTTCGCACCAGAACANCCACACCGCNAGGGGCGCTTTCACCCCCAGCGACCGGAACAGGGCNAACTCCTTCACNCTGCNGTTTGCCAGCAGATGNCTGATCACATAGCCNACAATAAAGACCAGAATCCCCATGGGCANAAGAAATGCCNTCAGAATGCGGATCGCCGTTTTCAACCGNTCCGCCATGGTGATAAANATNCCGTCCTGCACATAGAGNGCGGTTCCCTTGTAGGAAAATCTGACGTTGTCNCCCTTATAGATCTCCATAAGNCCAAGCTCCCCGATCTGTCCCATCTCCTCCTTAAANGCGTTGAGNGCAAGNGGATCTTTNACATANAAGGAGACCGCGTCNGCCGTAAAATCCGCCTGATTCTCCTCCACCAGATCCCATGCCGTCTGGAAGGGCAGCAGNACATCGGGATATTCNNNNGATGNCACNGGNTCAGANTCATCGATCTGCCCCACNANCTGAAACGANACAGGGNGCANTTCATCCACACCAGAGNTCCTCTTTCTCATTATAATAAAAGTAGTACACAGTGAGCNGAACCTCATCCCCGCAGACNTATCCCTGCNTATCCATAACAGATTTTCCCANGACNCACACGCGCTCACTTCCGGCAAATAAGTTCTCATCCCATCCGTCCGGATACTCTATCCCCATGTCCTCAGGCAGGACACTGCTGTCGCTCTTATTAACCGCGCTTACGACCAGATTCAGATGTTCCTTCCAATCTTCTATGGCAAACTCTCCAAAGCCCGCCTTCATCTGTACAGAACAGTCCAGATCCCTGATCTGTTCGGCCGCCTGCAGTCCGCGCAGGATCTCACTGCTCACGGAAATTCCCACCTCTTGTGTCCCGTCCGGGTTGGTGATCGTACACTTGATGGGCGTGTTTGCCGCCAGGTCGTGAAGCTGTGTCTGATAGCTGCCGATCAGTCCGAAATACAGATTTAAGAGAATAGCAAGTACACAATTGACCAGTATGACCAGCATGCTTCTGTTTTTCTGCCGTTTGATGCTCGTAATAATATAATGATGCATATTCCCTCCATTACCCATTATGTTCCGCCGTGGAGAGAAGCTGCAGCGGCTCCTCCCGCAGATTCCTGTAGATCCCCGTCAGAGCCGTGGCAATCGTAAACAAAAAGACCAGACCGCCCGCCGCTGCCGTCACCCGGCTGTCCAGCTGTGTCAGATAGGCGACCTCCTCCCGGTTCTCGCTCTCCGTCTGCAAAGCGCCGTTGCTGTAGCGGGTGTCGTACTCCTGCGTCTGTAACATCTGCTTCGCCGCCCGCCTGGCAAACAGCTGTCCCGCGAAGGCGCCCGCCGCGCAGCCCGTAAGCGCAATGACCAGAATACCGGTAAGCAAGGAAACCGTACACTGTCTCCTTCTCATGCCCAGACACCGTTCGATGGCCGTCCGCTTTTTCTGCTTAGTGATAAACAGATGACAGAAAAAGATCACGATGCAGACGGCGCTGACCGCTCCCGTAGCAAGCAAAAGCAATGACATTCTCTCCATGGACTGCAAACCCTCCTCCAGCTCGCAGAATCCCCCGTCATAAAAGCTGATGTCCACATATCCGACCCCCTGGGCCTCCCATTTTTCCTTAAAATTCTCTATATTTTCCTTGCCGTTTTCGATGCGGAAGGCGGTGGTGTACCCTTTCATAGGCCCGTACGCGGCAATATTGTTTTCATTGCTGTTTTTGATGGAGGCAGTAGGGATAAATATCTCGTTTCTGTCATCAATCAGATAGCCATTGCCCCGGTAGCCGCTTGCCACGCTCGCATAGATCCCCTTGATCTGGTAATCAGCCTCCTCGAAGACCTGATAGTTCTCCCCCGCCGCGTTCAGCCCCCATAACAGCCCGCCCAGATAAGCGGATTGGGCATAGTTGGCATAGCGCAGCGCCAGATGCACGCTGTCCCCCACCTGAAGCTTATTTCTTCTGGCAAAACGTTCCGATACCAGACACACCCGGTTTCCCNGCTGATAATCCTCCTCAGAAAAAACCTCTCCCTCCGTCACATAGGCCTCCTTGGCGTAAAAAGCCATGATCAGGTTCAGATCCTCCGTGGCCGTCACAGGCAGGGACTCATAGTACAGCCGATACTCCTCGCACATGGCAAGCCACGCCTTGCCTCTCTCGGTCTCCCAGAAGCCCGGCGTCACTTCCTCCACCCCTATGCCTGTCATATCGTTGGGCAGGCGGTTTCCGTTCTGATCCGTCTGGGCAGAATAAGGTCCCTCCTGCGGCACCATCTCCATTTTGCCGGCAACGTCATCCTCCGCCTGCACCCAGTCATGGGCAGCTCTGTAGTACAACGCCATCACATAGGTCTTGTCCTTATACAGCTTCCCGGGATGCTCCTCGTAATGATCGCAGAAATAGAAGGTGGGCATACTGACGCGATAAGGTGCGTAGATCATATTTTTCATTTCCATCTTCACCCGCTCCGAGGGAATGCAGTCCTCCACGGGGGACGCCTCCACGACCATCATAAACCCCATCCCCTCAAGCGGCTCCCTCAGCTCGTACTCTGATGCCACCGAGCTGTAATAAGCCCGCTGCTCCGGCCCGCTCAGATACTCGACCCCCTCCAGATCCAGCACGGAGAGTGGAATCGTATCCCCGTATATCCGGCTGTTGTAATACCGGTACTCCTTCGTGTTCGCCGACCAGACTCCCTCCTGCACCGTCCTCTCCGGGCGCTGCTCCACCGTGCCGATGGTCACAAAAATATCCTCAAACCGCTCCATATTGGCTCTGCAAAGCTGCCGGAGACTGCCGCCCGCACTGACCAGCGCCACCGTGAAGGCGAGGAGCAGCAAAAAGAGAACCGTCTTCACCGGCGTTCGCAAAAGTCTGATCAGACTGTTTCGTAAACTCGCCATATCCCGCTCCTTTTCTTACAGGACGCTCAGCCGTCCGTCCTCCATCTGATACCGGTGATCCGCCGCCTCCGCCACCTTTTCGTTGTGGGTGATCACGATCACCGTATATCCCGCCTCGTGGGCTATTTTATACAAAATCTCCACGATCCTGCGCTCGTTCTCCGAGTCCAGATTTCCGGTGGGCTCATCCGCCAGCAGTATCTTGCCGTCCACTGCAAGAGCTCTGGCAATGGCCACCCTCTGCTGTTCACCGCCGCTCATCATCTTGGGAAACTGTCTGCAGATGGTCTCCGGAAGCCCCACCTGCAGGAGAAGTTCCTTCGCCCGCTTCGCCGCCTGTTTTCTCTTCACTCCCTTAAGCTCCATGGGATACATCACATTCTCCTGCGCCGTGAGCAGGGGAAACAGATGGAATGCCTGATACACCACGCTGGCTGTATCCCTGCGGTAACTGTCCCGATCCATGTTCTTTAGATCCGCTCCCTCCACATAAATACTGCCGCCGCTTGGCAGATCCAGCCCCGCCAGCAGAGAAAGCAGGGTGCTCTTGCCGCTGCCGGATTTTCCCACAATGGCGTACATGGCCCCGTCCTCAAAGCTGCAGCTCACATCCTTAAGCGCCTCCACGCTCTGATATTTCGTGCGGTAAGTATAATCCACATGCTCCACTCTCACTGTCTCCATAACTTCTCCTTTCCAATACGTTTATGTACTTTATCTATCCTTTTAATTGTTTGTGGTCAACAGTTCCATTACGCTGAGGCTGTGCAAGGTGAGAAGCGCCGCCACCGTTCCCGCCAGAAAAGCGGCAAAGAACAACGCTCCCGCCAAAGCCAAAACCGCAGGGGCCGTAGAGAAAAGCAGACCCGCCGCCAAGCTTCCCAAAAATCCTGCCGCCGCCTGAAGCAGCATCGTCTCTCCCAAAAACAAGGAAAAGCTCCTGCCCCGCCCCGTCCCCAGGGATCGCATGAGGGCATATTCCTCCCGCCTGCCCTGAATGGACAGATAGCTGCAGATATACCCGATAAAGAAAATGATCACCGCAAGAAAGGGCAGCATCCCCCGAAGGAGCGCCAGATTTTCATTGAGCGCCCTGACCGAGCGGATGAAGTCCTGATCCATGATCGTCAGTGAGGTGCCCTCATAGTGGAAATCCGCCCGCGTTATCACATCGAGAAAGCCCAGATCGTGCATCTGATCCTTGCATTCATTCAGCAAAAAAGGATCCTTCACCACAAAGGAGCCGGAGTCCGCCCAAAACTCAATACCCTGTGTCTGGTATGCCTCCCGCACACAGCGAAAGGGTAAAATCACCTCCGCCGGCACCCAACCGCCCAGATACTCCCCGATCTGCACGGATCCTACGATACGGTAGGTGTCCGTCACCAGCGGATCGATCAGCACCTCACTTCCGTCTCCCTTTACGTGATAATAGAATAAGGTTAACATAACATCATCTCCAAAAGAAAGACCTTCCTGATCCATCAGATCGGCGTCCATGATACAGACCTTCTCCGCCGTTTCCAGAATGCCGGCATCCACCCCTTCCATATAGTTGATCTCCTCCGGCTTCAGACCCGGTACGCCGCCCACCGCATTCATACCCACGCCGTAGTAATTCAGATTTTTCCGATATTCCTCCTTGGAAAACGCGCCGAACCCCCACTTCAGCCGCACGGTAAACACCGGTTCTTCCACATACTCGGAAGTCAGGATGCCGTCCATCCGGTCCTCTCTGATCTTCAGCCCTTCCGTCATAGAACCGTTCAGATTACTGATTCTGGCGGTGATCTTCATCACCTCGGGAAGCCTGTCAAGCTGCCTCTTCGTGCTGTCCAGGTTCCCGGCATACACCGCCAGCAGAAATACCGTCAGCACGCCAATAAGCAGGCAGAGCAGACTCTTATATTTATGGCGCACAAGATTCCTTGCGGTCTGTCCGATAAAAAATTTCATTCTCACTTCCTCTATTTTCCCCAGACATGTGTAAGCTCTGCGTAACACTTGCCGTCCTCCTTTGTCAGCTTCAGGTCATATGCTCCGACCTGCTCCAGTTTGTCATTCACGATCCAGATCCGTAACGAACCCTGCATAACTCTGCCTGCATCTTCCGGCCGCTCCGGCGCCACCCGCCATTCAATCACATCCTTGCTTCCCTCCCCTGCCCAGATATGATCGTCTCTTATGAAAACGCCCTGTTGCGAATAGCGATAGTTATCCGGCACCTCCACTCGAAAGATACATTTATATGGATGATAAATACACTGCCCATACTCATCGAACGGCTCGATCCCCTCCCCTTCCTCGAAAACCATATAAGGCTCCTTTTTCAGCAGGATCCGTTCTCCCTCCTCAAGCTTCTGCCATCCATTGTCCTCCGTGGCCGCATAGACCACAACCTCTTCCCCCAGCAGGCTCTGTCCGCCAAACCACAGCAGACCTGCCAGCATGCAGGCTGCCAGAACCGCCGCAGGTATCCGCACAGACAGTCTCTTTCTGCTTACTTTTTTCGCTTTTACCCCTTCCAGAATGCGTTTCTTCGCCGCCTCGTCCGGCACGATCTGTGCCGCCGCTTTTTCCAGACATTCTTCTATCTTGTCTTGCATAATACTCCCTCCCACATACTCTCTATTCTTACGAAGAATGCCGTATTTTGGCATTCTCTCGTGTGAAGACTCGGATTTGCACTGCAAATCCTGAACTTCTTCGCGAAGCAGCCTTTGCTCCGAGTGATTAGAAGTACTTCTCACACTGCTCCAACATCTCCCCCAGCTTCTTTCGTCCCCGTTCCAGCCGCTTTCTGACAGTGGCCTCGGACAGCGTAAGCATTTTCGCGATTTCCTTCCCCTGATAGCCCTCTATATAATGTAACAACAGGACCTCCCTGTACTTTTCCGGCAACAGCAGAAGATTGTCCATCAACTCCGTGTCCTCCTTCGTCTCATAATACCGTGAGAGCTGTTCCACAGAGATCTTCGGGTGATTGCGGTAGAACCGCAGCCTGTTTTTACAGAGATTGATCGTTACCCGAATCAGCCACGCTTTTCTGTATTCTTCTGTATCGAAGCGCTTCCGGCACTCCATATATTTGATCAGGGTATCCTGCACGATATCCTCGGCGTCAAAGGCATTTTTCATCATCACAAAGGCAATCCGGTAAAGCATATTGCCATATTCCTGAAAAACCCGTTCCACGCTCCATTCAAGACCATCTGTCATCTTATCCAATCTATCACCGCCTCTTCTCAGGACAGCGCCATCCGACGAAACATCCCGATGCAGACTGTAACGTTATCTGTTCCCATATCTGTGTGATAGTAATACACACAACCCTCCACAAATGTGACAAGTTAAATAATATTTTAATAGTATTTTTCGTCCTGTCATAGTAGAATATTATTACACCCGCATCACTTAATCGTTTAAGTGGAGTCTGGGGAACCAAATAGAGAATTATCTCAAAAAATTATCAGAAAACAGGAGGAAGCATATGACATTTGAAAAGGAAAACGGCGCGCTTGTATGCCGCCGTCTCGGAGAAACCCTTCGGATCGAAGCCTGGGGAAAGGACGCTTTCCGTGTCCGCGCCACCATGGCACACAGCTTTTCCGGAAACGACTGGGCATTGACCGAATCAGTCGAAAACCATGACGCACAAATCCAAATCGAGGAGGAGGATCACTGGGTGGGGGACGGCACCATAGACAAGCGGGAGATCGCCTCCATCACAAACGGCCGTCTCAAAGCGGTGGTGAATTTCGCGGGCATCCTCTCCTTTTACCGGGATGACAAGCTGATTCTGCGGGAATACTTCAGAAACTATGACGGCACGCTCTCCAAGGAAAGCCGCTGCCTAAAGATAGTGAGCCGCCAATGGAAAGGCGTCATCGGCGGCAGCGAATACTCCCTGCACCTGAAATTTGAGAGCGATCCCTCCGAAAAAATATTCGGCATGGGACAGTATCAGCAAAGCTGCATGGATCTGAAGGGCTGCGTGCTGGATCTGGAACAGCGCAACTCCCAGATCTCCGTTCCCTTCGCCGTCTCCTCCCTGGGTTACGGCTTTCTGTGGAACAATCCTGCCGTAGGGCGTGTGACCTTCGGCAAAAACTATACCGAGTGGACGGCGTCTGCAACCAGGGAGATGGATTACTGGATCACCGTGGCGGATACGCCGAAGGAGATTTTAGAGAACTATACCGCCGTGACAGGGCGTGCCGAGATGTTCCCCGAAGAGCTGATGGGCCTGTGGCAGTGCAAGCTGCGTTACCGCACACAGGACGAGGTCTTAAGCGTGGCCCGCCAGTATCAGAAGGAGGGCATCAAGATCGATCAGATCGTCATCGACTTCTTCCACTGGACTCTCCAGGGCGACTGGAAATTTGACAAGAAATACTGGCCCGACCCGAAAGTCATGGTGGACGAGCTGCACAGCATGGGCATCAAGGTAATCGTGTCTGTATGGCCCTCTGTGGACCGCAAGAGCGAGAATTTTGATCCTATGATGGAGCGCGGGCTTCTCATCAGAACGGAGCGCGGTGCGGCACAGACCTACGACTATCAGGGCGACTGTGTGGAGATCGATCCCTTCAACCCGGAAACCCGGAAATACATATGGGAAGTGTGTAAGAAAAACTATTACGACTACGGCATCGACGCCTTCTGGCTGGATAACTCCGAACCGGATTACGGCGTGTATGATTTTGAGAACTATCGCTACTGCGACGGCCCGGCGCTTTCCTTAAGCAACCTCTATCCTCAGATGTTCAGCCGCGCCTTCTACGAGGAGATGGCGAAGCAGAACAGGGGCACTGTGGTCAATCTGCTACGCTCCGGCTGGGCCGGTTCCCAGAAATACGGAAACGTGATCTGGTCCGGCGACATACCCAGCACCTTTGAAGCCTTCGCCGATCAGATCCAGGGCGGCCTGAACATGGGACTTGCCGGTATTCCCTGGTGGACGACAGATATCGGCGGCTTCATGACAGACGATGTGGACGATCCGGATTTCCGTCAGCTGCTGATCCGCTGGTATCAGTTTGCAGTCTACTCTCCCGTCCTGCGCATGCACGGCGACAGGGGCCCCTACAACATTCCGCCTCTGGACGAGAGAGACTGGGGCGGCGGTTACCTCCACACAGGCCAGCCCAACGAGCTGTGGAGCTACGGCGAAGATAACTACGCTATCATGCGAAAGTATTACGATATCCGCATCTCCCTGCACGATTATATCAAAGAACTGTACGAAGAAGCACACACAAACGGCTCTCCTCTTCTGCGGGCCATGTTCTATGAGTTCCCGGAGGATACGAAGTGCTGGGAATTACAGGATCAGTATATGTTCGGTGACAGATTCCTGGTGGCTCCCATCCTGCACCTGAATGAATGGAAGCGTGAGGTCTATCTTCCCGCCGGGAAGTGGAAGCTGACCTCCACCGGCGAAGTGTACGACGGCGGCCGCACCATCAGCGTGGAGGCCCCCATTGAATATATGCCTGTGTTGGAGCGAATCGAGTAGGGAGCTTCTCCCTACTCGCCGCGCGACCTGTGCGCCACTTTAGTGGCATATTTCCTCTGCACAGGTCTGCGCATATGAGAAAAGAGGGTGATTTTCATCACCCTCTTCCTTTTTAATATTCTTTTGTTATCTCGGTTATGCCGTACCGCTCTTTAAATTCTTGCAGATCAGCCTCACTTCTGACCAGCATGATCTCCTCAAATTTTCCTGTATGTAGGTTCTTAAATCCCGCCACCTGCTCTCCGTTGCAGATACTGCACTTTACTACCGGTTTATAGGTCTCCGCGTCATACTGCTGTGACGATAACGCCTGTTTTCTTCTGAACACGGCCCTTACTCCTTATTCCGGAAGCGTGAACTTCGCAATCAGCGCATCCAGTGAAACTGCCTGTGCGGACAGCTCCTGGCTGGTAGCAGAGGACTCCTCTGCAATCGCCGCATTCGTCTGAATAACATCTGATATCGCATTAACGTCATGCTCCGCAGACTCCATGGTACGTGCCTGATTTGCGGAAGAGGTGCTTAACTCCTGAGAAGAATCCGCCACTTTTCTGATTCCCTCTACTACAGTCGCCAGGGAAGCCACGGCACGATCCGCCACCTTGTTACCGTTATCGATCTCGGACATAGCGCCCTCGATCAGGGTTCTGGTATCTACCGCAGACTTACTGCTCTGCTCCGCAAGCTGTCTGATCTGATCCGCCACTACGGAGAAGCCACGTCCCGCTTCACCCGCTCTCGCCGCCTCAATAGACGCATTCAGGGAAAGCAGATTCGTCTCGGATGCAATATTCTCTATCTCGGAAATGATATTTCCAATCTTCTGGGAGGTCTCATTGATACGACTCATAGCCTCCACCATTTCCTTCATATCATCGCTGCTGCGATCCGCCACATTAGCATACTCCTGTGACTGTCTGTAAGCCTGCTCCGCAGAATCCGCAGCTCTTTTCGCCTCGCCTGCGATCGTTGTGATCGTATTCTGAAGCTCCTGTACCGCGCCTGCCTGCTCTGTAGCGCCCTCTGCAAGGCTCTCAGAACTCTCGGCAAGGTTCGTGGAACCGGCGGAAACCTGAATGGAAGATTCTCCTATGAAACGCAGCGTCTCCACCATATTGTTTCTGAGCTGCCGCAGCGATTCATAAATCTGCTGGAACTCTCCCTGATACTTGGAGCCGTCNCTGGATCTGACTGCATAATTGGAATTCGCCATCTCACCCAAAAGATACTCTATATCGCTTATGATAAAGTTCAGCGTCTCCGCCATATCCTGTGCCGCCTTCACACTGTCGGCCACCTCATCGTCTAACTCCAGATCCGGGAACGGACTGCTCAGATCACCCTGAGCAAAGCTCTCCAGACGATCCTGCAGCTGCGTGAGCGGGTCAGCAATCTCCTGCGCTATCATCTTGCCCATACGGATAGAGAATGTAAGCGCTCCCACGATGATCGCTACGATCACGACCGCAAGCACGATAGTTAAGATAGTCAACATAGTGGACTGACTGTTACCGCGTGCCACCTTGGTATCCATGATGCCGCGCAGCTCCTCCGTGATCTCTGTATAGAGCGGCCTCATCTCATCCGTGGCTATCTGCTGCGCCTGCAGACAAAGTTCTCTGTCAGTCACAGCGCCTATTTCCATGACCCTGCCGTCTATTTCCCAATAGGTTGGAAGCTTGCTGGCAATGCTTGCATACGCTTGCTTGTTCGCTTCCGACACCATGGCTGACTCCATCTCCGCAAAGGCAGTCTCAAATTTCTCCTTGTACTCCTGATGGGATGCGATCTGGCTGTTGATCATATCCGGATCGTCAAAACCGATCGCCGCACGAAGCGCAGAACGCGTCTCCGAGAAATAATCCAGCGCCATCCCCACATCACCCTGCGCAAATCCATAATTTTCCAGCGCACTGGAATAGACCATCGACACAACGATCATGGCGATCACACCAATTACCGCAACCGCAGCCGGAATCCCCGACGCGATCACAAACCCCCGCACCAGACGCTCCCTGATACGTAACTTACTCAGCTTTTCATTCATACCCTTTTCCCCCTTGTAGAAAATGATAGAGTTTTCAAAAATACTTACCGCTAAATCCTACTTTTACCATACTATAAACGCGTAGATTTATTATAAAAAGAAAAAACGGTAACTGTCAAGAGTATATTGAAAAAACGCATAGAAAAATGTCATTGAAATAATTCCGCCGTCTTTTTCATCCGCTCGGCAATCTTTACGCCGAAGGGACACCGGCTCTCACAGCCGCGGCAGCCGATGCACGCATCCGCACCGCATTCCAGGGCAAGATAATGAGCTTTTACCGTATCGGGGATCTCCGGCTGCATGACCGCCAGATCATAGTATTTGTTTACCATGGCGATATCGATCTTTGCGGGACAGGGCTTACAGTGGCCGCAGTAGGTGCACTCCCCCTGCCCGAAAGTATGACGGGGCGCTCCGGCCAGAATGCTGGCATAGTCCTTTTCCTCCGCGGAGGCATTTTCGTAGGCCGCCGCCTGCTCCACATGCTCCGGCGTATCATAGCCCGCCAGAACGGAAGCCACTGCCGGGCGGGTCAGGCAGTAATGGATACACTGCACCGGCGTCAGCGCCACGCCGAAAGGCGACTGTTTCGCGTCAAACAGACGTCCGCCCGCATAGGGCTTCATCACGGTGATTCCCACGTCGTTCTGCTCGCACAGCTTGTACAGCTCGACTCTNAAGGGATCGATGCCGCCAAGCCCCTCCTGATATTCCTCCACAAAGTAATTGTCAAGATTATCTGTCGGCGGCAAGAGATCAAAGGCCGGATTGACACTGAACAGGATCATCTCCACAAGGCCGCTCTCCGCCGCCTTCTTCGCCATGATGGGGTTGTGTGTGCTCATGCCGATATGGCGGATCTTCCCGGATGCCTTAAGCTCCTTTACATACTGCAGGTAGGGGCCGTTCATGGCCTCCTCCCAATCGCTCTCCTGATCAACGAAATGGATCATTCCCAAATCTATGTAGTCGGTCTGCATTCGGGTAAGCAGATCCTCAAAGGCCTCCCGGCACTTATCCACGTCACGGCTGCGGACATACTGCCCATCCTGCCAGGTGGAACCGATATGACCCTGGATAAACCATTTCTCCCGTCTGCCTGCAAGCGCTTTTCCGATATTCGTGCGCACATTGGGCTCCGACATCCAGCAGTCTAAAATGTTGATCCCCAGCTCCTCCGCCCGGTCTATCGCCGCCTTGCACTCCTCGTAGTTGTGACGTTCCAGCCATTCCCCGCCGAAGCCGATCTCACTCACCATCAGATCGGTCTTTCCCAGTCTGCGATATTGCATGTGACACCTCCTAATCAATCTTCAAAATCAGTTCCAGCACTCTCTTCGCACACCTTACCAGATCATCCCTGTCGATCGCGCCCTTCTCCATCGCTTCCTTCACACGATCGGGAAAACCGCACGCCATCTTCACATCATTGCCGGCTTTGATCTCCTTATAATGTTCCCCTCTCGTCCACCAGTCTGAGGTGACCATCCCTTTATAGCCCCATTCGCCGCGCAGGATATCCTCCAGAAGTTCATGATTTTCAGAAGACCGGTGTCCGTTTACCATATTATAAGCGGACATGATCACCCACGGATCAGCCTCTTTTACGATCATCCTGAAACCTTTCAGATATATTTCCCTGAGCGCACGCTCCGAAACTCTGGAGTCACTGTGCTTTCTGTTGGTTTCCTTATTATTACATGCAAAATGCTTTACCGCTGCCGCGATATGCTGCGACTGAATGCCTTTTACCATAGCAATTCCCAGCTTACCCGTCAGATAAGGATCCTCGGAATAGTACTCAAAATTGCGCCCGCAGTATGGATTTCTATGAATATTTACCGCAGGTGTCAGCCAGACAGCAATATTATTCTCCTTTACCTCTTCCGCTCCGGCTCTGCCCACCTGCTCTGTCAACTCCGTATTCCACGTGGAGGCAAGCAGTGTGGCGCAGGGCCATGCGGTAGTATTCAGGCAGATCCGGAGACCCGCCGGCCCGTCCGCGGTCATAATGTTGGGTACGCCATATTCCGGAAGATTGCCGTAGCCGAAAGTATTGGCTGTCGACGTATTAGGCTGTCCGCCCAGCAGATGGATCAGGTCTTCATCGCTCAACTGTGCGATGAACTCCTCCATCGTCATTTTGCCCTCTGCTACTTCTATAAGAGGTCTTGCCCCTTCTGCATAAGGCTTCAGGAGCAGATAGCTTTCCCGACTTCTGACTGATGGAGTCAATGCCTCTTCCGTACCGCCCTCCATCTTGACAAGCACACACTCGTTAGGGTCGTTCGCCTGTGACAGGGGAAGCTCCTCATAACTGCCGTCCGCAAGCATACGCTTCTTCAGACTGGTCGGCGCCGCCTTCCTGCTCAACTGTTCCACCACTTCATTTTCCGTAAGAGTCAGGGAAAAGTCCAGTTTGCAGGTATCTCTTACCGAATTGCCCACATAGAATTCATAGGTTCCCTTTTCCAGCACATATGCCGATTCCGCAATCTTGCCTAAATCATCATAGGATGCCATTTCATTTCTGGCAAAATCCAGTACTACCGTCTGACTCTCCCCGGGCATAAGGCTTCTTGTCTTTGCAAATGCGGCCAGTTCTCTGTATGGCTTTTGCAATATTCCCTGCGGCGCACTGTAATATGCCTGTACCACTTCCTTCCCCTCTGTTTTACCGACATTCGTCACCTGCACGGTGATCCTGATCACACCGTCCTCCATCAGAGTCTTTTGGGGAACTATCTCAAATTGTGTGTATGACAGACCGAATCCAAAAGGATAACATACCTTTCTGTCCGCACCCGGAATCGTTTCAAAATAACGGTACCCGACATAAATATCTTCCNTATAATCTACATAATGCGGAGATTCATGGAAGTTTTCCGTGGATGGATAGTCCTCTAAACGTCTCGCAAAAGTATCCGGAAGCTTNCCGGAGGGAGATGCTTTACCGCAGAGAAGCTCNGCCGCCGCAAGTCCGCCTTCCATACCGGCCTGCCATGCCACAAGAACGGATGAAAACGCATCGTCCTCCTTGAACCATGTGGTATCAATGACGCCTCCGATATTTAATACCACCGCCACCTTCGCANAGTTTTCNNTTNCTTTCCGNNTCATTTCCTTTTCTTTTTGGGTCAGATAGAAATCCCCGTCCTCGAAAATTTCTCCTGCGATCTTGGGCATACTGGTCTCTGTTTCCCACGGATTATACTCTCCGTCATACTCCACACTGGAGCGATCCCAGCCCTCTCCCGAAAAGCGGCTGATGGTGATAATTGCCGTGTCGGCAAATGCCTTCGCCCCCTCCACCAGCTCATCCGGAAGAGCCGGCTCTACCGTCATACCGGGCGCCGCACCCTTCGCATACTGTTCCTTCACGTCCTTACGATAAAAATCAGACAACGGTTCATACAAGGTCACCGTATCCTCCTGCAGCTTCAATCCGTCATACAGATTGCGCACATAAGCAACCGTCACATCACCGCTTCCGCCGCCGCCCTTTACGTAATCAAAGCTTCCCTTGCCAAAAAGAGCCACCCTGCTCCCGGCACGAAGCGGCAAAAGATTCGTATCATTCTTTAACAATACCATTCCTTCTTTGGCAGCTTCTTTTGAAAGCGCGATATGCTCCTTTGATGCAGTTACATGTTGCCCCTCCTTCAGAGGCAGATTCGGCTGATACTTCGCTCTTGTCCATCTCTCCATCTTATCCCTCTTTTCCGGCAGCTTCTGCCTTATTTTTTCGTTATGATCTGCTCCGTACAACAGCTGTTCTTCTGACTTATAACATCATTATAAGTGTCAGCGCTCTGTTAATCTATGATAAATATTGCTTAAAATATAGGTCAATCTTGATATTGTATATAATATTAGATATAATTAAGCATAAATTCTATGATTATATTGACCTTGACAGGTATTCCCCCAGGAGGCGCCCATGCACTGCGAACATGAAACAGTCCACGATGATGAACTGACACAGGTATATTTTTCTTCCGTAGAAAATTCCGATTGTCTTGTCCCGGCGCACTGGCACCAGCACCTCGAAATACTATATATAGCCAAGGGCCAAATGACCGCCTATATCAACGAGACCTCCTACGAGCTTCTCCCCTGTGATATTCTGATCGTCAATCCTCATGATATTCACTACACGCATGCGCTCGGAGACTGTCATTATTACCTGCTTCAGATTCCTTCCGTCCATCTGGAGCGCATCAGCACAGACTGGAGGCTGCTTCACTTTTCCGAATATCTTCCCCGTGATCTCTCTCCCGACTCGCTCAATTTCCGGTTAGGCGAAACCTTCCGGGAATTTATCGATCTGGATCAGAACAGGGAAAAGGGCTGGCATCTGCTTTTTTTTACAAGACTCTACTATTTTCTATATCTTCTGTACACAAATGGTTCCTCTCTTTTAAGCGCGCAGAATAAAAAGCGCACGGAACGGGATTTTCTGCGCATTGAACAGAGCATGCTATATGTCCGCAAACACTATCGGGAACAGATTTCCCTAAACCAAATCGCGGCGCAGCTTAGTGTCACTCCCGAATATTTCTGCCGCCTTTTTAAAAAATATACCGGACAGACCTTCTTCACTTACGTGTCACAGGTGCGTCTTATGCGTTTTTATCAGGAATTGATACAGACAGATGAGAGTATTACCTATTTGCTGGAAAAAAACGGAATAACAAATTATAAGTTATTCATGCGGATGTTCAGAGAAACCTACGGCACAACGCCGCATAAGCTCAGAATGCGGCATAAAGATCGCACCTGCTAAACCGCAGGTGCGATGCCCGATTGTCTACAGACTCTCTCTTCTGTTATTTCCAGGTAAAATCATCCGGCGTTATGCCGTTAAAATTAGCCGCAGGCACGATATCTCCCAATATGAGCAATTCATAGGCGGCATCCAGCTTTTCGATCGTCCCGGCCGACAACTGGTTTCTTCCCTCCGCACTGACATAGCCTGTGGAACCCGTATCGGCCTGAAGCGTTACATTCCCGCCTCCGAAAAAGCCGACAGAGATCGCATTCAATGTTCTCTCCACATCATTATGCATCACCTTAATGGCGGAAGTCAACATGACGTTGCGATTTCCGTCAGCGCCGTCATCATACTGGTCAATGTCACATCCGATGTACCAGACGCCTTCGGCCTCCTTCACCGCCGCCAGAACACCGCTTCCGGCGTCACCCGCCGCTGTAAAGATAACGTCAACGCCCTTTGCGATCAAAGCCTTTCCTATGACCTTTCCGGTTTCTGTATCGGCAAAAGAACCGATATAATTACCGCCCACATTGGCGCCGGTAACATCTGTTCCCGCATAGGCCGGAAGTTCAATGATCTCTACGTTTTTCCCCTCCGTCCCGTTCACATATTTCACGCCGCATTCAAAACCATACTGATAGTTTACGTTGGAGGGATAGGCAAAGCCGTTTACGACAGCCACCTTACCAGCCTTTGTCTCAAGCGCCGCCGCCATTCCTGCAAAGAAGCCGGATTCCTGCTCCGCAAAACACATCGCAAAAATATTATCAACCTCCACCTCATTGCCCTCTGCATCGGTGGGGAAGGTATCTACCAAAATAAACTTCACATTCGGGTTTTTCTGTGCGATTTCGGAAATCCCCGCGAACTGGAAACCGCAGCATACGATCACATTATAATCCGCCACAATATCCGCCACTGCCGCAATCGCCGCGGCCGTATCGCCGGTAGTCTCCTGTACGGGCTTTACCGTTGCACCCGGATGAGATTCAATAAAAGCCAGGATACCATTATAATTATCTTCATTAAAAGAGTGATCATCTACCCCTGCCGGACTGCTGACAATGGCGATCTTCATGCCCTCCCCCGCATTTTCCGCCGCCACTACCCCATCTGTCTTCTCCGTCCCGGCATCATTTCCTGAATCTCCACAGGCAGTCACGGAAAGAACCATGACAGACGCAAGAAGAAGTGACAATATCTTTTTTCTCATAATCATTTCCTCCAGAAATTATATTTTAAAGAACGCAACATCCCGTTCCAAATCATCCGCAATATCTTTCAGATCCTTTGACGCATCCGCAAGCAGGGTGATCGTCGCATTCAGCTCCTGCATCGATGCATTGGTTCCCTCTGCAGACGCCGTATTTTCTTCTGCTACGGCGGACAGATTCTGTATCACATCGACCACCTTAACTCTCGCCTCATCGCACTCTTTGGTCTGCTCATAGATCTGTTTGGTTTCTCTGATCGAGGTTTCGATCTTCTCGCTGACCTCGGCGAATTTTTTCTTTGTCTCCTCCAGCTTTCTCTGCTGTTCTACAATGATCTCTCCCGCCTCTGTCATGATCTCAACAGACGCTTTGGAATCCTCCGCCAACTGTTTTATGATATCTTCGATCGTCTTGGCAGAACTGTTGGAGTCATCTGCCAATTTGGAAATCTGTGAGGCCACAACGGCAAATCCCCTGCCGGCTTCTCCCGCCCTTGCAGCCTCGATATTGGCATTTAATGACAATAAGCTTGTCTCGCTGGCGATCGCCGTGATCAGGTTGACAGAATCCTGAATCTTTCCGACCGATTCATTGGTCGTATTGACAGAAGCGTCTATTTTCCTGATCGCCTCTAACGTCCTGTCGTTGGATACGCTCAGTTCACTGATGATCCGCTCGGATTCATTATCCGCCTCCCGGATCTCCATGGATATGCTGTCCAGTTCCTGCACGCCCGTGACGATTTTCTCAATCATGGAACCAATGGTCGTAACCTGCATGGTCGCCGACTCGATATCCTCCGCCTGCATCTGGGCCCCTTTGGCGATATCACTCACCGCATGGCTGATTTCCTCCACCGTAGCGCCGGTCTGAGCCGCAACGGATTCCAGGGAATCACTTGACTGGGTCAGATTGTCGGTTTTTTCCTTAATGCCGCCGACCATGCTCTGAAGCTTTTCCGCCAGACCATACATGGACGCGACCATCACACCGATCTCATCCGTTCTCTTCTTCGCCACAACGCCAAGCTTCTCCGCCTCCTCGCTGAGCTCCACCCGCAGATTGCCGTCTGAAATACTGCCAAGCATACCGCCTACCCGGACAACGATGGTCGCGATCCCCTTGACAAGGAACGAACAGATCACCACCGCCGCTACCAGAATAACGCAGGAAATGAACAGAATCCCTATTGTCTTGGTCCGGATCGTTGCATCCACATCTTCTGACGGCTGCCCGGCAAAAACCATACCTACAACAGCCCCCTCTCTGTTCCTTACCGGTTTATAATAGGCATAATAATTCTGATCATTGATCACAATGCTGTCTGTACTGTATTCCTCTCCGCCTATCAACACATGCTCGACAACCACATCGGGCGCTTTTGTCCAAAGCATCCTGTTTCCTGATTTGTCGATCAGGGAAGTGGCCACTCTCACATCCCCGTAAAAGAGGGTAACGTCCGTATCCTCACCCGCCGTATAGCTGTCAATGATATCCTCGTGTGCGGTGATATTATAATCCCCTTTGTAGAGCAAATACCCTTTCACTCGATACTCCCCCGGATCGATCGCATCATAGGATGCAGAAACCGATTGACACACAAGGGACAGTCCCTTCATGACCTTTTCCTTCATTCCGTTCTGCAGCGCGTTGATGGAATAGACTGCCAAAATAACATCCGCACAGATGATCGGCAGAGCACACATTAAAATCAGTTTTGCTAAAATTCCCAAACCCTTTTTCTTTTTTCTCTCCATAGTAATATAACGCCCTTTCTATAAACCGTAATATCTAAAATTTTATCATTGTAAAGAGCCAAATGCAATTATATAACGCTCGTTATGGTATGCTTCGCACTTTTTCCGGTATAATTTGCGGTTTTTGTCAAAATACCGCTGATACCGCCGTATACTATAAAAAAGTCTTGCTTATTATCCGTAAACCATAGTAAAATATGGATATATATATATTGTCAAACGGGAAATACAAACATCCTTTTGTGGGGAAGGAGTGGATTCTATGAGTATTGGCAGCATAACATCATCGAGCAGCATGTCATTCATGCAGATGAATGCGGCAAGCGCACCGGATGCAAAAAGCAAAAAAATTCAAGATGAAATTACAGACGTAGAGCGGGAGATGCAAAAGATATCTTCCGATGCAGAGCTTTCCTATACTGAAAAAACGGATGAACGGAAGACCCTTCAGAAAGAAATATCCAGTCTCAATACCAAACTGGATCAGCGTCAGGAAGAACTTCTCCGATCACAGAAAAGAGAAAGCATGCTGGCGGAGCTTCGGGAAAATCAGAAACCGGAAAAAGCGGAAGACGAAGCAGATGATCTGCCGGCAAAAGAGGCCTCCTCAGACACTGCTGCGGAAACAAACAAAACGCCCGCAGCCGATGAGTCCCAGGCGCAGCCACAGGCAGGAGCGGTCATCGCCAGCACCGACGACGGCACTGTGATCTTAAAGGAAGAAGCCAAGCTGAGCGAGGCACAGGAAAGCGTTCCCGAAAAAGAACAAGTTTCTGAAACCAAAGAAGAAAACAGTGTTAAAGAAGAAACAAAAGCTGCAGACAGCGGTACAGATACAGCTGTCCGCCCCTCCGGCGAGGAGATGTATG
Source organism: Lachnospiraceae bacterium (assembly GCA_014804385.1). GTDB lineage: Bacteria > Bacillota > Clostridia > Lachnospirales > Lachnospiraceae > UBA3282. The sequence goes on from JAAUZW010000011.1 coordinate 28,989, forward strand.
CAATGGTATCGGCGGACACCTCCGCACAGCTTGCAAGCCGCCAGGGAACGATCATAGCCAAAACCGAGGACGGCATTGCTATCTTAAAGGGAGAAATAGCGCAGGACGAGCGGCGCGGTGTCGATACGGAAGGAAAACAGGCTGAACTCGAAAAGATGGAAAAACAGGAAGAAAGGGCAACTGCATTCCAGTTCTCTGTATTAGGCAAGGCAATGAACTCAGCCGCCGAGGCTAATGTGGCCGGAATAGAGAAAACGGCACAGGAGGAGCAGGCGGTGCAGCAGCAATTTCAGGTTTCTATCGCATGATAAATCGAGGGCACAAGCGCTTCTATGCATAAGAATTAAAAAAGGACCAGCAAGGTCCTTTTTTAATTCTGTAACACATTTTTCAAAGTATCCATTAAATTCTCAATATCGATCGGTTTCGCAACATGATCGTTCATTCCGGCTTCCATAGCCTTCTTCCTGTCCTCGTCAAAGGCATTTGCCGTCATCGCCACGATCGGAACTGCTGCCTTTGCGGAGTCCTCCAAGGCACGAATCTGCCGGGTTGCCTCGTAGCCATCCATGATCGGCATCTGAATATCCATCAGAATCAGTTCATAGGCGCCCGCCTCCACATTTTTGATCCTGTCCACAGCCTCTGTTCCGTCGTTTACAGTATCGACTACAAATCCCATACTTCCCAGGATTTCCTGCGCGATCTCCTGATTGATCTCATTGTCCTCCACCAACAGTATCTTCCTGCCGGTAAAGAAATCCCTCAGATTATCCTCCTCCGATTCTTCCTCCTTTTCTTCCTCCTGCTCCATATAGGAAGCAACAAGAATCTGGCGGAGCTCGGAAAGAAAGATCGGTTTCGAGCAAAAGGCCGTAACACCGGCCTCCTTGGCCTCCTCCTCGATATCCGCCCAGTCATATGCGGTAAGAATAATGATCGTTGCCGTCTCTCCAATGACCTTACGGATCCTGCGGACCACTTCAATTCCATTCATATCCGGCATAAGCCAATCGATCACATATGCGCTGTATGGTCTGTTCTCTTCAATCGCAAACTCTGTACGGACAACCGCTTCCTTACCCTGTGTCGTCCAGTCAGGATTCATGCCGATAGAGGAAAGCATCTTGCTGACGCTCATGCAGGTATTTACGTCATCATCCACGATCAATGCACGCAGATTCTCCAGTCTCTCCAGATGCTCTGCCTCCTGCGGCTGATCCACCGTGCGGAACCGGAAGGTGACGATAAACTCTGTGCCCTTCCCGATCTCACTCTCCACTTCGACGGTTCCGTTCATCATCTCTATGATATTCTTGGTGATCGCTAGGCCGAGACCGGTTCCCTGAATACCGCTCACAGTGGAGGTATGCTCCCGCTCAAACGGCTCAAATAGGTGCTCTAAGAATTCTTCGCTCATACCGATGCCGTTATCCTTGATCCGGAACTGGTAGGTAGCATATCCATCCGGCTCACTGTCTGTCTGGATAATGCGGACGCTGACTGTCCCTCCCGCCTTTGTATATTTCATCGAATTGCTCAAAATATTCAAAAGCACTTGATTCAGACGAAGTTTGTCACAGATGATCGTCTCGTTTGTCACATCCAGCGTATCAATATAAAATTCAAACTGCTTTGCCTTGATATCAGCTTGGACGATCGTTTTCAGGTCATGCATGATCTCAGGAAGACTGACCTCCTCCTCATTGATCCTGACCTTCCCACTTTCAATGCGGCTCATATCCAGCACGTCATTGATCAGAGAAAGCAGATGCTTGCTGGACGTCATGATCTTATTCAGATAATTCCCCATACTTTCCGCATTTTCAATATGTGACGCGGCCAGCGCGGTAAAGCCGATGATCGCATTCATCGGGGTGCGGATATCGTGAGACATATTGTTCAGGAAAGTAGTCTTTGCACGGCTGGCATGCTGCGCCTGCGCAAGTGCCTCCGCCAAAGCCTCTTTCTGCTTCTGTTCCTCCTGCACGATCTCATCAATATTCCGAAATCCGGCGAGAACAGTGAAGCCCTCCTGTGATTTTTCTTTCTCCACTTTAATATAAGTAAATTGAAAATTGTGTATCTCTCCATCAAACAGGATCCGATAGGTTCCTCTGTATTCCATATTGGAAGCCAGTTTTTCTGCCACCGTATCAATGGACAGCGCCTCCAAAAGTTCCTGCTGATCCTCCTGATAAACACGATCCCTAACGTATTGCTGCACAAGCGATGTATACGGGAATATTTTCTGAAAATCCTTTTCCAGTCCCGAAGTGATATACCCTTCCAGCTTAATTACCTTAGCCGTATCATCCCCCGTATTTATTGCATAAACATTGAGGTAATCACGGCTCAATGCATCCACAATGGCAAGCTGTTCTCCCAGCTCCTTATTGGACTGCTCAGATGCCTCCAGTATTTTCTCCTTCCATCTCAGCCAAAACAAAAGTCCAAGGATAGTGACAACAACCAGAATCATGATCACAGCCACCACAGCCATCTTCCCCGGATGCGCCTGCATATACTGTATAAGGGTCAAATTCTGCGGGGTATACGAGGTATACTGTGTGATCAGCTGATTGAGTTCATCCTCAGACATCTGATCCAGACACTTATCAAGTATCGTCACAAGCTCATGGTCACAGTTTTCCCTCACATACATTTGAAAGGAAAATCTTACGTCGTTTTCAATACTGTATTGGAGAGTACTCGTAAAATCATTATTGACAAACAACTGTGCTGTGTAGATATATACATAGGCGGCATCCGCTTCCCCCTCCAGGACAGCATCCAGCGCCTCCTCCCTCGTGTCATAGTACAGAATCTGCGCATCGCCGGTGATTCCCTTTTCCAGAGGCTCCTCTCCCTGCACGTTTATTGCCGCGATAGTCCTGACCTTGCCCGTAAAATTCTTCCGGGTCACTTTCGCTATGCCGGTTGACAGGAAGGAATCTGTATTAAAACCGCGGTATTTATTCTCCTCTGTCGTCAGATCGGAGGTCTTTCTGTCGATCACAACATCCACGCCGTTCGTGTTTGCAAGCGTGTAATACTCCGCCCGATCCCCCGGCACAACGACCTCATACGGCAGACCGCACAACTCCATGACCTTTGCAAAGTAATCCGGCATGATCCCCTTCAATTCCCCGTCCTCAACGTAAGAATAGGGCTGCCTGTCTCCTATCGCCGTCACCGTAATTTTTTTCTTACCGTCAAGAACGTCCTGTATATATGCTTTCTCCCGTTCATTAAATACAAGTTCAGAAGAATGGACCGGCCCATAATATTTAAAATACAGCGTATTTTCCCAGTCTCCTTCATTGATATTCATCTGCTCGATCGCATAATCGATTTCTTCCAGCAGCTCTGTGTCTTCCTTACGCACGATAGCATAAAAATTCTCTGTCATCAGCGTATCCAGAGTTCTTTCATCCGCCGGTTTTCTCAGGTTGCTGGAAAGGATCGCGTCAATGCTGCCATCCTGCAAAGCCTCCTCAAGCTGGCGTGCGTCTTCATATTCCTTCGTCTGATAAGAAAATTGTTTCTCCTGGGCAAACTCTGCCAGACTGGCATTCTGGCTGCTTCCGCTCAGCAGTCCGATGCACATGCCATCGTAGCTTTTGTAATCTCCGCTGTGAAATTCCGTGTTGTCCGCCAAAACGGAAATGACCGTGCTGTTGCGCCCCACCGGATACGAAAACGCAAACTTGTCTTCACGCTCAGGATTCTTCCTGGCGGACGTAACCACATCGATCTCCCCGTTTTCCAACATGGTAAGCATATCATTCCACGATGCATCATATCCGACATAATCAAAATTCAGATGGGAATATTGGGATATCATCTGTAAAAGCTCAATACCGTATCCGCTCAGCCTGCCAGCCTCATCCTTCATATGATAGCCGTCAAAATAGAAGATTCCCGCTTTCACCCTCTCCTCGACCGGCTGTTCCGGTACGCTCACATCCGAGACATCGGAGGCATTTGCAATCACAAAATCGGACAAAAACAGGAACAGGCATAACAGTGCTGCCACCCACTTTTTAATATATATTTTCAACGGAACACGCATAGTTTCAACTTCCTTTTGTATAAGTAATTTATTCAAATATTTATTGTACCAATTTGTCGGTGCAATGTCCAGTCCGGCCGCAATTATTTCATGCTTTTTATAATCCGCCATCTCTTAGCCGCACCAAAATTCTGCAAAGCGTACCCTGAAAAGTGCAAATCGTTCCTGAGAAATTGACAGATAAATGCACCATGTTTATTATAATGATAAAATTAGCATTGTCTGAATCTTTGGCCAGTTAAATAGAAATGTGGAGGAAATGAACAAATGAAAAAAAAGCATTTTAAAATATCATCGAAAATGAGTTCCCGCATAATGATGGCTGCTGTCTGCCTGATATTGAGTGTCTCCGTTGCAGGATGCGGAGAAAAAGGAACAGTAGATGACGCAAACGCGGCTGCGAAAAGTGACGTGATCACAGGGCTAGTAGGCACGCCGTCTGATTACTCGAAAGAAGACAACTGGATGGTAATACCAAAGATCACGCATGAGGTAGATACCTTCTATATCTATCCTACCGTTTATACCGATAATTCGGAGGATGCAAAGCCGATCTGCGATATTGACAATGAGGAAGTAAGGACAAAGGCACAGTTCATTTATGAAGGCCAGGCGACGGTCTTTGAAGAGTCAACAAATGTTTTTGCTCCGTATTACAGGCAGAGCAATATCAATCAGGTTGCCGGCATGGACAATAAGCAGCTGGAAGAGTACCAGAAACAGGAACAGCGCACAGATGTCTATGCGGCACTGGATTATTATTTTGCACATTACAATAACGGCAGGCCCTTTATTATTGCCGGGCATTCTCAGGGCTCTATTATGACAAGAATTGTTCTTGGGGAATATATGGAAGCGCATCCGGAATATTACGAGCGCATGGTTGCCGCGTATGTGATCGGGTACTCCATCACATCAGACTTTTTGCATGAGCATCCCTATCTGAAATTTGCCGAAGGCGCGGATGATACGGGAGTTATCGTTTCCTGGAACACAGAAGGACCGGGAAACAAGGGGCATCGTAACCTTGTTGTAGAGGATGGCGCAATCAGCATCAATCCGATCAATTGGAAGAGGGATGCTACCTATGCCTCTGCCGATGAAAACCTTGGAAGCAGGATATTAAATGAAGAAACAGGTTCTTATGAGATAAAACAGGGGTTTGCTGATGCGCAGCTTGATACCGGGCGCGGCGTGGTCATCTGTACAACCAACACGGTAGAATATACTACCGCAACAGAGCTTTTCGGACCAGAGAGTCTGCATAACAACGACTATGCCCTCTATTATGAAAATCTGAGGGAAAATATAAAAATAAGGATAGAAAACTTTTTAGATTGACTTAAATAGCGGGGAACTTCCCCGCTGTTCGGTGGATCAGGGTCTTTCGACCAGCCCCATCAGTGATCGCTGCCTGAAAGGCAAAGGGACGAGAAGTTCAGAGGAAATTAGAGCGGATGAAAGCTGCAAATGTTTAACAGCCAAAGAAAAATTGTATATGTGAAAGAATATTTTAAATTTGGCAAAGTTCGGTGATAAACTTCCAAATGAAAATGTGCTTTCTAATGAATTAGGAATCGGCAGAATGACGCTTCGGGAAGCTGTTCATATTCTAATTTCAGAAGGCAGGTGAACAGAGAATAGAATCGGAGAACTCCTTTGCGTAAGAATTCCCATCCCAACAATCTGATGTGCCACTTCCAACGCATCTTCTGTAACATCATATGTTTCATAATCAATCTGATTCAAGAATTTCCAAAGATGGCTTCTTTTTGGTTCTGTGCAATCATCAATTCCCTGTAGTGTCACAGTTGAAAGACATACATCATATACGCCATTCAGAAACATTTCCCACAGCTTTCTTGTATCTGCCATCTTCTCAGGCACATCCTCCTGTATCAAATGGCTTATGACAATACACTTTTAGCTTTCTTCCCATATTACACCACTTCTTTCACATATATTAAATATATTATCACTTTATTACACCTCAATCATAACATCACAGTGCATTTACCGCAACATAAATACAATACTTATTCGCATAAAATCGGCTCATTCCAGACTTTTAACAGCTTGGAACGAGCCGCTTATTTATCAACATCTGGTACATTCCATTGTATTCGCTTTGTTTTACTCAATCCCCATTTCCTCAATCCAATTCTCAACACTTTCTTTTGAAACTCCAGCTCCAAATCGCTTTCCGTCCATCCACTCTGCTGACTCGGAACAGAGGACCTGAAGACTGCTTGCACTAGAACCTATCCCACTGCTATGAGATGTACAGAATGGAACAATAGTCTTTTCTGAAAAATCATAGCTTTCCAAAAATGTGCTGATAATACGAGGTGCCTGCCCGTGCCAAATTGGATAGCCAAGGATTATGGTATCATATCCATCCATATTTTCTACAACTCCGGAAATTGCCGGACGCACATTAGGATCATTTTGTTCCTGATCAGCCCGGCCATTAGTATAATACGCCAAGTCAGCCTCTGTATATGGATTTTCAGGAATAATCTCATAAAGGTCAGCCCCTAAAATTTCTACCACATACTCCGCTACAAGTTCCGTAGTTCCTGTACAAGAAAAATATACTACTAATGTTTTTGTATTCACATCTGCCTCCTGTCCATCCGAAGAACCATTCTCAGGTTCTTCAGCCGCTAATTCCTGTATTGTCCCTTGCAGCTCACTTGACTCTACTTCTGCTTCCTGAGTTGTAACACTTAGCCCTTTTTCCGATTGTGCTGCTTCCACAGTAACTATTTCCTTTGGATTTTCTTGTTCAACACGGTTCCCACAAGCAGACATAGCCAAAATCATCACAAGGGAAAATAAGACACACGCAATCCTTTTCATCTCTTATCCTTCCTTTCCATTTAAGGATTTCAGCAAATACACCATATTCTGACCAAGATTTCTCATAGTATCTAACCCTTCTTCATCCTTATGGACATCTCCCTGCATTTGCCCATAAGCCATTGCCCAGTAAGACGAACCAACTACAAACATATTCTGCAGCATAAAGAAATGGTTCATTGCATCAAGTGTAGTAAGTGCCACGGTCAAGGGCATTCATCTGTTGCATTTCATCCTCTGTTAATTCAAAATCAAATAATTCCGTGTTTTCCTGAATATGGTCGGGATTACTGGAGCCGGGAATTACTATTACACCCTTTTGCAGATTCCACCGTAAAATGACCTGCGCCGATGACTTTCCATGTGCTGCCGCAATATTCGAAATCACCTCATTGCCAAGCAGTTCTGCCGTATATCCCCTGCCTCCAAAAGGATACCAGCCTTGCACCACAATCCCAAGATTATGAATGTATGGGATTACATCGTTTTCCTGATAATACGGATGTATTTCATTCTGAACCAAAGCAGGCATAATGTTTATCTGAGGCAAAAATTCCTCCAGTTCTTCAACATACCAGTTCGATAAGCCCAACGAACGGATTTTACCGTCTTCGACCACTTTTTCCATTGCGAGGTAAGCCTCCACGTCACCTGTTCCGGGATGGTGAAGCAGCATCATATCAATGTATTCAATATCTAATTTGGTAAGCGCATCCTCAATCGCCGCTTCCGGATTAGAAAACTGGTTTGGATACAGTTTCGTGATTACAAAAATTTCTTCCCTTGGTATGCCAGAGTTCCTGACAGCTTCTCCCACGCTTTCCTCAGAGAAGTATTGTCAAATGTGTTTGTAATCTTTTAGGACAAAATGACTCTCCCTAAATGTCTGTTGCCCTGCATCCCCCGGCGCTTCTTTCTGCTCACGAATTTTTTGTGCCTACAGCTGGAACTGCGAGGTAATGTCCGACAGCTGCCGTGCGAAAACCTTCTCGCTTGACGTTTTACGAAAGGCTTCAGCCGTGAGGTCAACAACATCCGTTGTCTTTTTGGCAATATCGGAGATGCCTGCGGAACAATCGCTGATATTGTTATTGATGTCCGACATCGTGCCGGTAATCTCATCAATAAAATGTTTCAGCTCCAGAACCTCATCGTTCGCCTGATTCA
>JAAUZW010000012.1 GCA_014804385.1 Lachnospiraceae bacterium
CACTGATCAGATTATCCAGGAGCCGATAGATCTGTTCCTGATCTCTTGTAGCCGTCACATTTATTGTCTCCATTTGTTTCCTCCATTTCCCCTTTGACTTCTGGCTTGATATCCATACCACTCTCTCATTATAAACAATAGTCGGGATCGGGGAAACATTTAGGCATCGCATTACACATATCCGTGCATTTCCTAGTGCGTCAGCATCTCCTCGATAAAGATCCCGTATCCCTTCGTGGAATCATTCACCAGCACATGAGTTACTGCCCCCGCCAGCTTGCCGTTCTGGATGATCGGGCTGCCGCTCATCCCCTGTATGATTCCTCCCGTCAACATCAGAAGCTTTTCGTCCACCACCCGGATCACGATGCCTCTATTGACATTTTCATGCTCCAGATCCACCTCCACGATCTCCACATCATAAAATTCCGGTTCCCCTGAGACAGAACAGATAATCTGCGCCGGCCCCAGCTCAATTTCCTGCTTTAACGCAATGGGAACAGGATCAAAAGCAGCATTCTCTATCAATTCGTTATCACAGACGCCAAAAATCCCCTCCGCCGTATTTTCTGTGATTTCTCCGATCACATTGTCGCTGTCATACTCGATGTATCCCGTCAATTCTCCGGGTGTTCCGTTAGCGCCTCTGGTAATGCCCACGATTTCCGTCTTATAGAGGGTCCCTTCCTCCAGATTCATCAAAATGGAGGTATCCACATCGTTAATGCCATGGCCCAGCGCCCCAAAGCTATTGTCCGTACCCTCATAGGTCATGGTACCGATTCCCTGAGCATTGTCTCTGATCCAGATGCCCAGCTTCCACTCCTGCATCTGATTGGCGCCGGGGCTGACCATAACATCTGTTACTTCATTGTTCCGACGGATCGTAAGTATCAAATCCTCTCCCTCAGAGCTCTCCACCATACTGATAAACTGTTTCTTATTCTCCACCGTCTCTCCATTGCATTTCAAAATATAATCTCCCTTTTGCAACACATACCTGGCAGGCGATATCGTATTCCCTTCACTGTTCTCAAACTCTCCGATCCCCACCACCAGCACACCGTCCGTCTTCACGTAGATGCCGATGGGAAGTCCGGAAGGGATCAGCATTTTATCCTGGATTACCTCCACATCCACATTTTTATAGGGCAGCACGCCAAACAGCTTCAGATCCATCTGATAAGTATCGACTTCATTTGCTTTCAGCCGCACGGTATGTGCAAAATTCACATGAATGCTCTCCGCGGTCTCTCCCCCCGACAGGACCTGTTCCGCCTCCTCGTCCACATCCGTCACAGAAGATACCGCCGCAACTTCTTCCGCGGTCCGGTAGATTTCTCCCGACACCGGCACCCGGAAATCAAATTCCTGTTCCACGCCGGCACGTATCTTGATCTTTGATGGTATCTTCTGCCAATAGGAAAAATAAATGTTGCACAAAAGCGCTGACACTCCCATCAAAAGCAGGGCCCACAAAAATTTCCGATATTTTCTCTCCTGTCGCTTCGTCATATATATCGAATTGTCCACTCTTCACATTCCCTTCACTGATTTTGTTACGCGTATAAGCAGACTCGAGATGCCTCGCATCTCTCGTTCGCGTTGCTCGTCATAAGTCATCATGGACAATCTTGCATGCAAGCATGCATCTTGTTCCTGCTGCCTTCTGACTCTGCTTATACGCGCAAAAAGGACACACATTTACAGTATGTCCTTTCTAGTATGTGAAGAATCCTATTTTTTTAATTTCCTAATTATTTGTTTTTTCCTGCCAATTCTTTCATTTCTTCGGCATTTTTCAACGCATTCTCCGTAATACTGTCGCCCCCCAGCATCCGGGCCAGTTCTTCCACGCTCTCCTTTTCAGAAAGCTCCCGGATCCCGGTTATGGATCTTTGATCCACGACCTGCTTTTCGATCACATAATGGGTATCCGCCATCGCTGCAATCTGGGGCAGATGGGTGATACAGATCAATTGGTGTCCTTTTCCCAGAATCCCCATCTTCTCTGATACCTTCCATGCAGTCCTGCCGCTGATTCCGGTATCAATCTCATCGAAAATCAGCGTCTCGATGTCGTCCTTATCCGCAAGCACCGTCTTTAACGCCAGCATAATGCGGGAGAGTTCTCCTCCACTGGCTACCTGCGCCAGCTCCCGCACCGGTTCGCCCGGATTGGTGGAAATACGAAAGCTGATCTGATCGAAGCCGTTTTCTCCCATCCACGNCTCTTCCGANTCCACATCAATCTCGAAAACAGCCTGCTCAAAATTCAGATCCGTCAGCGCCTGCCGCATCTGTTCCGCCAACGACTGCGCATTTTTTCTTCGTACATCGGAAATCTCTCCGCATAAGGACAACGCCTCTTTTTTCAACTTTTCCGTCTTTTCCGTCAAAGAAGCTCTGTAGGTGTCATAATCCTGATATTTTTCTATCGTCTCCAGCGCCCGCGCCCGGTATGCGAGAATTTCCTCTACAGAATTTCCATATTTTGACTTTAAATGATTCAAAAGATTTAAACGCTGCTCCGTCTGTGTGAACCGGCTGCCGTCAAATTCCAGCTCACCAAGATATGCCGCCATCCCTCTGTTATAATCATTTAAAAGACCATCTATGTCCAAAAGCTGTCTTTCGTACTCCTGCAAAGTCTCGTCATAGACAGCGACACTCCGTATCTCCCGGAGTGCCCGGGCAATCATACTGCCCGCTCCGTTATCCTCATAGCCGCACAGGGTATGCGCACTGACTGCTGCCTCCTCGATCTTTCGGGCATTGTTCATTCTCTGATATGCCTTTTCGACCTCCTCATCCTCCCCGGGAACCAAAGCAGCCTCCTCGATCTCTCTGCACTCAAACTCCGCCAGAGAACATTCCCTTCTCCGGGTTTCCTCGTCCGTCTCGTTCTCGGACAATTCTTTCTCGTTTTTCCGATACTGATGATAAACCTCCCGAAGTTCAGCCTTTTTCTCTTCCAGGGCATCTCCCGCATAAGCGTCCAGAATCTCCATCTGTCTGGCCGTCCGCAAAAGAGACTGATGCTCGTGCTGCCCGTGGATATCGATCAAAATCTCCGCAAGCTGTCTAAGCTGTCTGGCAGTNACCGTCTCACCGCACACCTTACAGACACTGCGGTTGGGCANGATCTTTCTCTGCAGGATCACCTGCCCCTCCTCCACGGAAAGCTCCATATCCTGTATCGCCTTTTGNCTGGCAGCGTCCTCCACNGTAAAGACCAGCTCCACCAGGGCATACTCCGCCCCTGAACGGATCATCTCCTTNTCCGCCTTTGCCCCCAGCGCCAGGTTAATGGAGCCGATGATNATGGACTTNCCCGCTCCGGTCTCTCCGGTNAGAATATTGAGCCCNTCACCGAAAGCAACCTCCGTCTCATCAATCAATGCCAGATTTTTTACATGTAAGCTCTGTAACATCTCACCCCACCATTCTGCCGATCTTCTCCATCACGACCTCTGCGTCCTGTACGCTCCGCATGGCCATCATCACGGTATTGTCTCCGGCAATACAGCCNACGATCTCCTCTATCTTCAANGCATCCACTGCCGCTGCTACCGCCATGGCCATACCGGCCACTGTCTTTAAGACCAANAGATTNTGTGCCAGCTCCATGGACACAAACCCTTCCTTTAACACCCTGCTGTACTTATCCCCCAGATAAGGCTCCTCCCCGTCAAAGGCGACGTATTTTTGTCTGCCCCTGCCGCTTGGAATTTTAGAAAGCTTTAACTCCCTGATATCCCTGGANACNGTTGCCTGGGTGACTTTGTAGCCGTCACGGCGCAGCCGATCTACCAGCTCCTCCTGGGTTTCCACTTCATACTGCGTGATCAGCTCTATGATCTTTTCATGTCTCTTCTTTTTCATAACAGGTTGCAATCCTCCTGTCTTAAACTTCACACATTTTTTTATGGAGTACCGCCAGAAAGCTCTCCGTCCGCAGTCTTATGATCCCCGTGGTCTTATCTGCCCTGTGAATTTCGATCCGGTCTCCTGTCCGCAGTGTCACCTTATGGCTGCCGTCAAAATTGGCCTCCACCACTTGCTCGCTTCCATCCTTCCCTTCGGGAATCTCCACAACGATCTCATCCTCCGGTGCAAACACAATGCTGCGGGTATTCAGCGTGTGAGGACAGATCGGTGTCAAAAGCAAAAGTCGGGCAGAGGGTTCCACGATAGGGCCTCCCGCCGACAGGTTATAGCCTGTAGAACCCGTGGGCGTCGCCACGATCACACCGTCCGCGCAATAGTCGTTCAAGAACTGTCCATTCACATAAATACGGACATTCAGGATCTGTAAAGAACCGCAGCGGGAGATCACAATATCATTCAGTGCATACTGCTCCTCGTTCTCTCTCCCCAAGACCCTGCCCGAGAGCATCATCCGCTCCTCCCTGACATATTCGTCCCGCAAAAGCCGCTCTATGGCTTCCTCCACAGAGACGCTTTCCACCTCCGAAAGATACCCCAGCGTACCCAGATTAACTCCCAAAAGAGGCACTGTGCTGTCCATCATGTTTCTGGCCGCCCGCAGAACCGTCCCGTCACCGCCCAGCACCAAAGCGCAGTCCACCTGGTTTTCTTCCGCTTCCGGAAATGCCTGCCTCTCATTTTTGACACAGACTGCCTCTCCTCCATGAGCTTCAATATAAGCCGCTGTCTTTTTTGTAAACGTTCCTTGAGGATCTTTCACCTCATTGGTGATCAGATAAAATCTCTTCATCCGCTATTCGCCTCGTCCAGCGCACCATGCGCTTCCTCAACAACCTCTTTGATACGCGCCGCCATCTTTTCTTCATGGGAAACGCCGTTTCCTTCCGCAAGAAGGCTGGAAAGCGCGGCAATCGCCTCCGTCTCCGACAGGGCAAGAACCTCCGCCGGAATTTCCTCCTGTTTTTCCAACCAGAGCAGATACTCAATATTACCTTCCGGCCCTTTGATCGGCGAATAGGTGAGTCCCTTCACCGCGAACCCGATCATAGCCGCATAATCGACCGTCCTGTGCACTACCTCAGCGTGCACCCTCTGATCCCGCACCACACCCTTTTTGCCGACCTTATCCCGTCCGGCTTCAAACTGGGGCTTGATCAGGCACACCATCTGCCCCTGCTCTCGCAGCAGATTTCTGGCAGGAATCAAAATCTTTGTGAGCGAAATAAAGGAAACGTCCACGGAAGCAAAGTCGATCTGTTCCCGGATCTGTTCCTTTGTCACATAGCGGAAATTCGTTTTCTCCATACAAATGACACGGTCGTCATTTCTAAGCGTCCACGCCAGCTGTCCGTGCCCCACATCAATGGCATACACCTTCCCGGCGCCGTTTTGCAGCATACAGTCCGTGAAGCCGCCGGTGGAGGCGCCGATATCCATACACACTTTGTCCTGCAAAGTGATGGGGAACTGCGCCACAGCCCGTTCCAGCTTCAGACCACCCCGGCTCACATAGGGAATGGGCCTGCCCTTTACCTCTATCCTGATCTTGCTCTCATCAAACAGNGTACCCGCCTTGTCCTCACGCTGGTTGTCCACAAACACACTGCCCGCCATNAGAAGCGCCTTCGCCTTCTCTCTGGACGCCGCATATCCCTGTCTGACTAAGATCACATCCAGTCTCTCTTTCATAACCGCCTACTTGTCCGTCATCGCCTGATAAGCCGCAATAACCTTCTCCTCCACTGTCACCGCGTCGATGCCGGTCTCCTGCTTGAGCAGTTCCACATTACCATGCTCCACATACTCATCCGGAATGGCAATGCCAAGCACCCGCGTTTCTACTTCCAAAGAATCCACGAATGCCCTGACCTTCTCACCAAAACCGCCGCTTGCCACATTCTCCTCCAGCGTAACGATCAACTNATGCGCCCCGCAGGCTTCGCGAAGCATCTCCTCGTCGATAGGCTTCACAAACCGGACATTTGTCAACGAGCAGGCATACCCCTTCTCTTTCAGCTTCTCCCGTACTGTGAGCGCTACTTTTACCATACTGCCCACCGCAAGAAGCAGAATATCTTTCTCCGCAAAGAGAGGCTCACTCTTTCCGTAAACGATGGGCGCTCTGTACTCCTTCAGGCCGTCAAAAGCCTCGCCTCTGGGATAGCGGATCGCTATAGGAGCGCCAAATTCCACGGCAAACTTGATCATATCGGAAAGCTCCCACTTGTTTTTGGGCGCCATAATATGCATATTCGGGATGGAGGACAGATAGGAGAGATCAAACANTCCCTGATGGGTCTCCCCNTCGCTTCCCACCAGCCCTGCCCTGTCAATACAAAAGACNACCGGCAGATTCTGGATACACACNTCATGCAGGATCTGATCGTAAGCNCTNTGCANNAANGAGGANTANATCGCCACAATGGGCTTNAGNCCTCCCGCCGCCAGCCCGGCAGCAAAGGTCACCGCATGCTCCTCCGCNATCCCCACATCNAAGAACCGNTCCGGNTACATATTGCGAAANCTTTTCAGNCCCGTGCCATCCGGCATAGCCGCNGTGATCGCCACCACCTTTTCATCCCGCTGTCCCAGCTTGCACATGACAGTGGAGAAAATATCNGTATAGTTCGCCTTGGTTCTGGGCGCACTGGGAATCCCCGTCTCAATATCGAAGGGCTCCGCCCCATGGAATCTGGCGGGATGGCGCTCCGCCGGAGCATACCCCCTGCCCTTCTGGGTGATGACATGCACGAGCACCGCCTTCTTTACCTTTCTGGCCTCCTTGAAGATATGTACCATTTCCTGGATGTTGTGTCCATCCACAGGCCCCAGGTAAGTGATACCCATATCCTCAAAAAACATACCCGGCACCACCAAATGTTTAAAACTGCTCTTGGCGCGCCTAATCTGACTCACTACCTTATCTCCGTACTTGGGTTTGCCGCGGAGGGAATTGTATATCCCCTCTTTCAGATCCAGATACATATCTGCCGTGCGGATATTGTTCAAATACTTGGATACGCCGCCAACGTTCTCGGAAATAGACATATTATTGTCATTCAACACAATGATAAAATTGGTTTCCAGCCGTGATGCGTTGTTCAGGGCNTCATATGCCATGCCGCCTGTGAGNGAACCATCACCGATCAC
Source organism: Lachnospiraceae bacterium (assembly GCA_014804385.1). GTDB lineage: Bacteria > Bacillota > Clostridia > Lachnospirales > Lachnospiraceae > UBA3282. The sequence goes on from JAAUZW010000012.1 coordinate 7,102, forward strand.
GGACACAATCGTATTTTTTCCACCCTGAATATCCCTCGCCTTGACCATGCCAAGTCCGGCGGATATAGATGTGGAACTGTGCCCCGTGTCAAAACAGTCGCAATCACTCTCCTTNCGCTTCGGGAATCCGCTGATGCCGCCGAATTTGCGCAGATTCACAAACCCGTCCCGGCGTCCGGTCAATATCTTATGGGTGTAGGATTGGTGCCCCACATCCCATATCAGTCTATCCTCCGGCAGATTTAAAAATAAGTGGAGTGCCATGGTCAACTCCACCGCCCCCAGATTGGATCCCAAATGACCTCCCGTCACGCTGATAGTCTGAATCAGAAATTTTCTGATCTCCTCCGCCAGCACCCCGTAATCCTCCGGTGCGATCTGTCTGATATCGTTTGTCTGTGTTATTTGCTCCAGCAACATACTATACCTCTTATTTTTCTCTGTAGATCAACTGCTCCACCAAGGTTTCCAGAAACATATTACGCCTGTCAAAAGACTGCAGAATGCCGATCGCCTCCCGGGAAAGCTCCTCCACCTGACACCTGGACTCCTCCAGACCGTGCACCGCCACGTAGGTGAGCTTATGATTTTTCTCATCGCTCCCCACAGGTTTCCCCAAAACTTCCGTACTGCTTGTCACATCCAGAATATCATCCTGTATCTGAAAGGCAACGCCGATATTGCCCGCGCATTTCTCCAATCTTGATACTTCTCCCTCCTCAGCTCCGGCAAGTACCGCGCCAATCGTCATGGCAGCCTGAATGAGCGCGGCAGTTTTATTCTCATGAATGAAAAGAAGCGTTTTCTCCGTCACGTCAGCCTCCGGTNTTTCCGCCAGAAGATCGGCACACTGTCCACCGATCATGCCATAGACGCCGGCCTTTCGGCCCAAAATATTCATGGCGCACTCTGTCCGCTGATAATCCTCCAAAGTCACCGCTTTTCCAAAGGCACGAAGNGCCGTCTCAAAGGCATAGTTTAAAAGCCCGTCCCCTGCAATGACTGCAATATCCTCTCCATAAACCACATGAGTCGTTTTCCTGCCCCTGCGGTAGTCGTCGTTGTCCAGAGCAGGCAGATCATCGTGTATCAGAGAGTAGGTATGAATAAATTCGATAGCCGCCATAAAACAGGAAAGGTTCTCTCCCNTCTCCCCAAACAAAGCTGCCGTCTCTGCCATCAAAAGTGGACGAAGCCTCTTTCCGCCCGCCGAAACCGCATATTTCATGGCTTCCAGCACCTTACTCTGAAAGCCCTCCGGCTTTGGCAGATACGCTGTAAGTATTTTCTCTATTTCCCCGGTCTTATTCTTAAGTTCCTCGTCAAAATTCATCCAGTCCACCGTCCTCATTGACCTTCAACACTTTTTTCTCCACCTGATCGATGGTTTCATTGCACTTTGCCAGAAGCGCCATCCCCTGATTATACGCCGAAAAAGACTCCTCCAGCGTAATCTCCTCCGTCTCCAGACGGCTGATCACTTCCTCAATCTGTGCAAAAGCGTCTTCTAAAGAAAACGCCTGTTCTGCTTCTGATTTATTTTCTTCTTTTTTTTTAGCCATTTTCTTTCTCCCGCACCTGAGCCAAAAGACTGCCGTCCTTCACATAGACTCTGATCTGTTCCCCAATATCCACCTGCTCCACGGAGGAAAGCGTCCTGCCGGAGGCATCCGCCGCATAGGCATAACCCTGGCTCAGCTTGTCCAACGGAGAGAGCCCCTTCATACGCTCCGCATAAAGCGCCAACCTGTGCCTCGCCTCCTGTAACCGTTTCTCCATGGCCGCCTGCAAACGCTCCTCCAGCAATATCGACTGTGTCTTTTTCATACGAATGGTGTTCAGGGGACTCAGATATTTCAAGCGGACACCGTACTGTCCCAGCCTGTTTCGATAATTTTGTATCGTACGCCTGCACAGATGCTGCATCGTATAGGCGTATTCTGCCATATTCTCCTCCAACTGTGCAAAATCACAGACTGCAAGCTCCGCCGCTGCGGAAGGCGTGGGCGCCCGCAGATCCGCCACAAAATCTGCAATGGTCACATCCGTCTCATGTCCCACCGCAGAAATAACAGGAATCGTACAGTCAAAGATAGTCTGCGCCACCGCTTCTTCATTGAAAGCCCACAGATCCTCGATGGAACCGCCGCCTCTTCCCACGATAATCGTATCCACCTGAAGCTGCTCCATGGCATGAATCCCGTTTATGATACTGGGCACCGCCGCCTCCCCCTGCACGATTGCCGGATAGAGAATGATCTGCACATAGGGATTTCTTCTGGAAGCCACATTGATGATATCCCTCACTGCCGCTCCTGTCTCAGCTGTCACCACGCCCAGTGTTCTGATATAACGGGGAATCGGCTGCTTATACTGCTCATCAAACATCCCCCGCTCTAAAAGTTCCTCTTTCAGACGCTCATATCTCTCATACAGAGCACCGACACCGTCCAGCTCTATCGTTCTGGCATACATCTGATATTTCCCATCGCGCTCGTATACATCCACACTGCCGTTTACAACGATCTGCTGGCCCTCCACCATACGAAAGGGCAGCCCCCTTCTATCCGAAGAAAACATAACGCATGATATTGTACTCTTTGCATCCTTCAATGTGAAATAAATATGCCCGGAGGTATGATACTTACAATTACTGACCTCTCCTCTGATGCGGACTCTCTGCAGCATAAAATCCTGTGTGAACATATTCCTGATATAGGAATTGACCTGTGTCACTGTGTATGTGTTCTGCATACCCTTCTCCCGATCAGTACGATCATTGCCGCTGCCCTATGCAAATTTAGCCAGCACACCGTTCACGAAACCAAAGGAAGCGTCCTGCCCGAATTTTTTGGCAAGCTCCACTGCCTCATTGATCGCCACGCCGGTGGGCACATCCTCGTCATAGCAGATCTCATATACAGCCAGCCGCAGGATCGTTAAATCCACCTTATTCATCCTATCGGTATGCCATCCCTGGGCCTTCTCATTTAACTGGGAATCGATTTCAGACAGCTTCTCAGAAATTTTATGATATTTATCTGAAATGTAGACGGCGTCCTCATCCTTCGCAGCGTCCTCATCCTCGAAGAACAGCTGCTCCTGCTCCGCCATATCCTCCATACTGTTAAATTCAACACGANACAGCAGCTTGAATATCTGTTCGCGCAATTCTCTTCTGCTCATAGCACCCACTCGTCCTATTTTTCTCTTGTCACATTGATTCCGGCAATGCGAATATTCACATCCAGAACCTCTAAGCCTGTCATATTCTCTATCGCGCTCTTCACCTTGGCCTGTACNCGCTGACAGGTGNNNGGAATGTTATANCCATANTCNATNNTAATNGCAAGCTCTGCCTTGACCTTCTTCCCCGATACCTCTACTCTGGCTCCCTTGGACAAACCCTTAACGCCGACCTTTCTAAGGAGCTCATTGGTCAGATTCCCCGACATAGCGGCGACCCCGTCCACTTCCGTAGCCGCAAGTGCTGCGATCATTGCCACCACATCATCTGCAATCTTTACTGTGCCTGCTTTCTCTTCTTCCTGCAATTCGTACCCGCTCTTCCCTGCTTCCTGTTCCATGCTCATATTTCCGCCTTTCCTCTATCTGAGTTTTTATCTGTATATCATATAAACTCGCAACCCCGCGTTTTCAACGCCCTATCGTCTGCCTTGCAGACTGCTTGCTCGTTATATACCGTGAAGAANCTTCGATTCTTCAAAAAAACAAATGCCTGCTGCGCAGTCGCTTGTTTTTTCTATGCGGTAATTATATCAAAATTTCTTATATTTGGCTAGAGCCAGAAGCTCAAACTGTACTGCTTCTCATTTTCCGCGTAGGATACCGCNCCATCNGGACAATCCAAGAANCGGAATATCCCCTGCTGCTCGATCAGCATTTCCTGCATTTTCTGATAGACATCCGNTCCCGCACATTTGAGCGTTACATAGCTATCCCCTCTCTCGTAGCTNTCCTGNAACACCTTCTGAACCTTCTCCTCATCCCAGACGTTAAAGTAAACGCCCTCCCTCACATAAAAGTTGGCATCCATAGAATCGCAAAGCGGCATATCCACCACATTGTCCAACGTGTGNGTNGATTCCATCTGTTCCGTCGTCACACACAGATAATCGTAATTGATGGTNGGNATCTTCTCCATNGGATAANCNCNNCCGCCNACCGCCTGATANGAGGCNTCNCCCCAGGTGGTATCCACATAGTAATATGCCCCNTCNATCCGCACAAGATTCCANGCGTGGCCCTCTCCGCCAATGACACGGCCCAGAACCAATGTGGAAAAAACACCTGCCCGGTTTAGCAGATACTGGGTCGCCTTTGCGTAGCCCTGGCAGACCGATCTCTGTTCCAGAAACACAGAGCATATATTCTGGCTGTCCTTTGACAAAGCGTCATAATCTGTATGCCGGATCAGATACTCGTAGATATATTTTACCTTTTCATACTCATCCGCATCTTCCGGCATCCCTGCAAGGCATTGGTTTACATAATTTTCAATCTGTTCCTGTTTTTTCTCTACCTCCTCCAGACTGCACGAATAACTCCCGGTAAAGGTGATCTTTTTTAAGAGGGTGCCCAACGTATACTCTGTATAAGTATATCCCTCCACATAAAAGATTTCCGGATGGTCATTCAGCACACACTGGAATACATGAGAGATCAACTCCTTATCACAGCTGGAAAGCCTCACATTTTCCCGAAAATGAATAAGAGCCTCCAGTATTTCCAGATAAACCTTCTGCTCCTCATCCGTAAGCTGCAAAAAAGCATAGCAATCCTGCTGGGCCTCACGCAGCTCCTCGTCCGGCTGCGTGAGGATCTGCTCCGGCAGCTTCTGCACCTTTTGCTCTGCTCCCAGAGCCTCCTGCTTCTGCAGTCCGCTCTCCTGAAAGGGCAGTTTATGTGCCGCATAAAAAAGGGTGCCGGTCAGGGCCAACGTACTGATACCAAACAGCAATATACCTGTTTTCTTCATAAGCCACCCTCCTTACCGCATTTTCATGCTTTATGCTCTGCCAAACTCCGAGAGGATCAATCCCTCATTTCTCTCGACCGTCATACCGATACTCCACTGATTGACAAAGAGCAGCAGCGGATTGTCCTTTAAATCCTTTATTTTTTTCATATCCGAAGTGCCGGTCAGCCTGTCCAGATCGATATCCTTGTTCTCGATCCACCGAATGTGCTCATAGGGCAGATTCTCCAGTTTGATTTCCACATTATATTCGTTTTCCAGACGGTATTTCAGCACATCAAACTGCAAAACACCCACCACGCCGACAATGATTTCCTCCATGCCGGTATTAAATTCCTGAAAGATCTGGATCGCACCCTCCTGCGCGATCTGCATGATCCCCTTGACAAACTGCTTTCGCTTCATGGTGTCCATCTGCCGTACTCTTGCAAAATGTTCCGGCGCAAAGGTCGGTATTCCTTCATAGGCAAATTGTTCCCCCGGCATACAGATGGTATCCCCTATGGAAAAAATTCCCGGGTCAAACACACCGATAATATCTCCCGCGTAAGCTTCACTCAAAATCTTCCGCTCGTCCGCCATGATCTGCTGAGGCTGCGAAAGCCGCATTACTCTGCCGCCCTGCACATGCTTTACCTCCGCGTTTACGTCAAACCTTCCCGAGCAGATCCGCATAAAAGCGATCCTGTCCCGATGCGCCTTATTCATGTTCGCCTGTATCTTAAAGACAAAGGCGGAAAATTCNTGTTCCACCGGATCGATCAGACCGATATCCGCCTGTCTGGGCAGGGGTGTCGTTGTCATTTTCAAAAAGTGNTGCAAAAAAATCTCCACGCCAAAATTCGTGAGAGCCGAACCGAAAAACACCGGGGTCAGATCCCCTGCCTGTATCTCATNCAGATCATAGGCCGCACTGGCACCGTCCAAAAGTTCTATCTCATCGGTAAGCTGAGTCATAAATTCCTCTCCGATCTGNGCTTTTAAGGCTTCCGTGTCCTCCACNGGAATCCGGGTGGCGTGTCCCTCCTTTGTTCCCTTTTCCGTGTCCGCGTAGGTGATCACACACTTGCTCTCCCGCTCATAAACCCCTTTAAAATTTTTACCGGAGCCNATGGGCCAGTTAATGGGACAGGTGGCGATCCCCAGCTCCTTCTCGATATCGTCCAGCAGTTCAAAGGTATCGTTGGCNTCCCGATCCATCTTATTGATAAATGTAAANATCGGAATATGCCGCATCACACACACTTTAAACAGTTTTCTGGTCTGCGCCTCCACACCTTTGGATGCATCGATGACCATTACCGCCGANTCCGCCGCCATCAACGTTCTGTAAGTGTCCTCCGAGAAATCCTGATGTCCCGGTGTATCCAGAATGTTGATACAAAAACCGTCATACGAAAACTGCAGCACAGAGGAGGTGACAGAAATACCTCTCTCCTTCTCTATCTCCATCCAATCGGAAACCGCGTGTCTGGCAGTGGCTTTTCCCTTAACGCTTCCCGCCAGATTGATCGCGCCCCCNTACANCAGAAATTTCTCTGTCAGGGTCGTNTTNCCCGCATCCGGGTGTGAAATGATCGCAAAAGTTCTTCTCTTATTTATCTCGTCCGCATACTTTCCCACGTCTTTATCCTCCACACAGTCTCTTACAGCATCGATGTTCCGCGAAATGCCGGCTTTATCCCNAAATANGACAGCACCGTCGCNCCGATATCCGCAAAGGTCTCCCGGGTACCCAGATTCCCCGGCTTCACCGGCTTGCCATACATCAGAAACGGCGTATGCTCTCTGGAATGATCAGTAGATACTGTATATCCCGGATCACAGCCATGATCCGCCGTGATCATCAGAATATCCTCTTCTCCCAGCTTGTCCAGGATCTGCGGCAGTCTGCCGTCAAAATAGGTGAGNGCNCTGGCATATCCGTCCACATCATTGCGGTGNCCGTAGAGCATATCGTAATCCACCAGATTGACAAAACANAGTCCCTCAAACTCNTGATCCAGATAGGAGAGCGTTCTTTCGATTCCCTCCTCATTCCCCTTCGTGTANACCGCCTCCGTGATNCCNTTCCCCGCAAAGATATCNTTGATCTTCCCNACGGANATGACNGATTTCCCGGCNTCCTGCAGCTGATCNAACATGGTNACCCCGGGCGGAAGCAGTGAGAAATCATGTCTGCCGGCGGTTCTCGTATANTTCCCGTCAGCNCCNGTAAAGGGTCTGGCGATCACCCGCCCCACGCCATGTTCTCCCTGCAGGATCTCTCTGGCCTGTTTACAGTANTCATACAGNGTCTCCACNGGNACCACATCCTCGTGGGCGGCGATCTGGAATACGCTGTCCGCCGAGGTATAGACGATCAGATCTCCCGTNCGCACATGTTCATCCCCGTANNCNTTGATCACTTCGGTTCCGGAGTAAGGCATATTACAGAGCACCCCNCTGCCGGTCGCCNTCCGAAAAGGANCAAGCACCTCCTCAGGAAANCCNTGNGGNTATGTGGGNAGCGGNTTNTCAGAACANATCCCCGCNATCTCCCAGTGTCCTATGGTAGTATCTTTCCCNCTGGAGGCCTCCTTCATCCGGGCGATCCTGGCCNCAGGTGATNCNNCNTTTTNTCCNCANGTGACNCCNTCCAGATTAAAAAGTCCCAGNTNCCTCATATTGGGCATCGNAAANTCNGGGCTTGCGGATACGGAACGCAGAGTATTGGTTCCCTTGTCTCCGTACGCTTCCGCATCCTCCATCTCCCCGATTCCAAAACTGTCTAATACAATCAGAAAAACTCTCTTCATCTTTTGCCTCCCTATATCATATCTATATATTCCCACNGTTCGGGCGGTCTGTAAGATCTCATACTTNCACCTCCACGTCTTTCCTGACACAAATACCCATGAAAAGTACGGTGCAAGTATCAGGATGCACACATGCTGCAAGCAGCATGGCGCGTGTACGCTCAGCGCAGCGGAGTGCGCAGAGCTGTAGCCAAGATACTTTTTTCATACTTAACTATAGTATCATAAAACCGCCCGCAATGCACTGATGAATTATTTCTCGTCGGCGTTCACGGTGCTGATCACAACGGCGTCCGCACTCACCCCCGTCTTGCGGATCACAATATCCTCTATCTGAGCCCGCTGTGCCTCCGACAATTCCGGAGTGTTGACCACTACATCCACACTGTCCCCATCTATACTGACAATGGCATCATCAAATCCTTTGGCCTCCAGCAGAATCTCTGCCGCCGTCTCCTTCTCCGCAATGTCCGTCATGGAGATCATGCTGCTCACAGCCTCCTGTTTCTGGGTTTCGCTGACATTGGCGTTATTGATGATCTCCAGAAGTGTCTCCTTATTCTGAACTCTTGTCTGCTCCTTCTCCAGCTTCGCGCCGGAAAGAACGGTGGCCGTCTCCGCCGAAGTAAACACCGCTTCNCCCGGTACCTCATCCATCTGTTCCTCAGCCAGCGCCTGTGCCAATTCCTCGTCCACGCTGCCGCTTGCCAGCGTCACATCACTGTCCAGGCTCTCGATATCCCCGGAGGCGCTCTCCATATCCTCGTCCGACAGATCTAAGAGCGCCATATAATCCGCCTCTGTGTCCGTCTGTGCCAGATTCGTCTCCACATCTCCACTCACGCTCATAAGCTCTTCATCCGTCACCTTGGTTCCCGCAAAATTCAGGTAGCCCGCCACTGCGATCATAATAGCCAGCGCAGTGATCATCATCTGGTTCTTCTTGATCATATTTTTCAATTTCTTCTCCCCTTCACTGATTATTTGTTTTCATTTTAATTATTGCTATTCTATTCATGTCTATATCAAATAATACCTGAATCGCTTCAATTATGTCCTTCCGTACCTGGGCCTGGTCAGCCCCCTGGGCAATCACCACTACGCCCTCCACACAGGGAGCCACTGTCTTGACCACCAGAGGCACATCCTGCCCTCTTTCATCTACCGTGCGGATAACGCTCTTCTCCTCCCGGCTCTCCACCACATGACGGTTTCCCCCCGACGCATCCGTCTCCACAGTCTCCCGGCTCTCCAGAGCGCCGTCCTTAGCCAATATCTGTTCCTCCGATTCCTTTAATGTAATGAGCACCCGGACTTTTCCGGCGCCCTCCACAAAACGAAGGCTCTCCTCCAGCTTCTCCTCCCAACAGGAAATATAATCTTCACTCTCCTTTTCAGAATAGAACACTTGTTCGTCATCAATCATAACGCCGGAGATGTCCGATACATTGGACTGTGTTGTTTCCTTTTTCACGGGCAGTGAGATCACGCAAAACAGCATACCGATCAGTACCAGAATGACACACTGATCTTTTCGGAGTTTCTTCTTACTCCACATACGCTCCAAGAAGGCTTTACCCTCTCCCATCCATTCTCACCTCCACGTTCTCCTCCGGGATTCCCAAAATTCCGGCGAATCTCTGCCGATAAGCCTGTTCTTCCTCCGTCTTTTCCGGCTCCGCTGTCTCACCGATGGTGATCTCCTCCACCACGATCAGGCCTTTTTTTTCCTTTTGTCCGATCGAGACCTCCACGAAAGGCAGCTGTTCTTCCTGCATCAGCGATTGCCCTTCTCCCAATCGCACTACGACCCTTTTCACATAACGGTTCTCCTCCGTCAATTCCTGATTTAACAATTTTTGAATCTCCTCTTCCATCCGGGCAGCCGCCGTGTCTCCCGCACTCGTTATCTGCGCCGTTTCCGGAAAAGCGGGCATCTCTGTAAATTCAATCATTTCAGCAAGGATCTGCTCCGGTTCCTCCCACTTTCCGCCGTACATCTGTAAAAATGGTTTTAAGAAAAGAAGCAGTATTATAACACCTGATATTGATTTGATATACTTCTCGTACCGGACGCCCGGCGCAAAGTGTACCACAGCCTGCGCCGCGATCATAAATATTCCGATCTCCCGTATGGTCTTTATCATACCGTCTCTCCTTTCAGCGCATGGCCTGTCCTGTTGAACAGGTAATGATGGCTACCTGGATCACAAACATCCCCACGGAGGTCATTGCCATTTTCAAAAGCATCAGGCTTCCCTCCCCCATCCGGCTCACACAGTTCGTCAGGCGCTTATCGCTTATAATGCCGATCAGAGCGGCGCTCAGTTTTATCACACAAGCCGTCAGGGCAAGTTTTAAGAGCGGAACCGCGCAGATCGTCATAAGCGCCAGCGTCATATAAAGCCCCAGACTGTTTTTCACCAGAACGGCAGATCCCATCACCATCTCAAACATTCCTTTTGTCAGATCTCCCAGCCCCGGCATGGCGGAGACCGCCCGCTTTACTGCACCGTACTGCAGCGAATCAATAACAGGTGATATCATGGATTGTAAAAGACTGAAGCCGGTGATCAGCCAAAGTGACGCCTTAACGCTTCCTCCGACCGCCTTCTGCACAAGTTCCAGGAGCAGGGCAAGCTTTTCCCCCTCCCAGATCCCATTGATCACCGTCAGAAGGACATAGACATGGACAAAGGGCAATAAAAGCGTAAGATANCCCCACTCGATCAGATAAACCACAACCAGCAGAATCTGATAACCACCCGAAGCCGAAGCTGCGCCGGAGGCGCTTCCCACAGCCAGGATATAGGTGGGAATATACAGCCGGATAAAGGTAGTCACATCCTGTAAAATCTCCCGCACCGTTCCCGCCGTATCCGAAAAAAACTTTAACAGTACTGCGATCAACAGCAGATAAATGAAGTAAAACGCCAGATCCGAAACCTGATGGTCCTGAAACAGATCTGCAAAATTTGAAAAAAGGGCCGCGGCCACGCCCAACACCAAAATGGTGAAGAATAAAGTTCGAAATTCCTCCCGTTGAAACAAAACAGCTCCGGACATACCCCCCGCCAGTTTCTTTACNGCCTCCCACAATTGGCCCTGTACAATGTCCGCAAACACCGCCTCACCGTCAAAGGAAAANCCGGGAAACAGTCTGTCAAAATCCCTTGTAATGGAGCCCATGTCCATCTGCTCCCACAAAAGTGTACTTTCCTGAGTTTCCATCTCTTTCCTCCTCTACACGAAGCACTCCTTCTGTCATTCATGCTAGCCTGCAATCCCCTGTATGCTCTCCATCAGGGAGAGCAGTACGGGCATCCCCATGAAAAGAATATAGAGCTTGCCCAGCATCTCCACCTGCCCTGCTACGCCGCCATAGCCCGCATCTTTACAGATCCCGGCACAAAATTCGCAGGCATAGGTGGCTCCCACTGCCTTTAACAGCAACGCAAGATAACTGTAATTATCCTGCAGATANCCCCGAAGCTGCTCCATGCCGGATAATATCTGCATAAAATAACGGATGATACACTCTAAAATGACCAGACAGACTGCCAGGGTCACATAAATGCCGTATTCCGCTTTATAGCTCTTGAGCGAAACAGCAAACACTACCCCCACAACACCGATCATACCGGCCTTCACCATATCCATACTCTCTTCCCTCCCGGTCACAGTTCAAACAGATTTTGCATCATCACAAACAAGTCATATATATACGGTATGATCCAGGTTAAAACAAGAATTAACCCGGCAAGGCTGATTAGAAAAGCATGATCCTCCCTTCCGCTATGTTTTAAAACTTGATTTAATATTGTGACCAATATGCCAACTGCGGCTATCTTGAAAATCAGACTTACGCTCATCTGTCCTCCCCGGTTATTCCCATCACAGCAAAAGGATCGCCAGGAGCAATCCCGTCAGAATACTGACGCTGCGTATCATTTTCGATCTATTTTCGTAGGTTCCTTCGGCCTGCCTGCATCTCTCCGCCAGAAACTCTCCGGCCTGTCCGATCCTGTCGGCCTGCCTTTCCCCCTCCTGAAAGCAGAGATGATCGGGGAGGGTCAGCACAGTCTCCCTCTCCTCCTCCCGCAAAGGTAATTTGTTCAGACATTCTCGAAACTCCTCCTTCCATATCTGGGGAATGCCNGTGCCGTCTCCTTCCGCACTCCTCTCATAAATGNGCCGGAAGCAGGCACTGTAGCTCTCCTCCTTTACTGTCGTCAAGAGCAGGCAGATTTCCGGCAGGGTATGCTTCCCATAAGCGATCTCGCTCTGCATCCGGCCAAAGATCTGCATCAGCAAGTGCAAATGCCTGATCCGATCCCGCTCCTGCCCGATCTTTCCATTCCCCCAACCGATGCATCCGGCTAAAATAAAGAGAATTCCTGCCAGCCTATACATGGTTTCCCTCCCCGTCGTAAACTCCCGCTATACGGCACACGCCCTGCGCCCTGTCAAGCACCACGTATCTTTCAAACAGTCCGTCCTCTGTTACATAACGCATGTATTTTTTGTTCCAGACCTCCTCCAGGGACCCGCCGTGGATGGTGGCAAGCAGCCTGCAGCCACATCCGCTTGCCATCCGCAATGCCTGGATGTCCTCAATACTTCCCAACTCATCCACCGCCAGTACCTGAGGCGCCATGGCACGGATCAGCATCATCATACCCTCGTTTTTCGGGCAGCCGTCCAGCACATCAGTACGACATCCCACATCGTTCTGGGCGACNCCCAGATAACTGCCCGCTATCTCGGAACGCTCATCCACCACACTGACATTCACCCCCGCACCATATCTGGTGCCGTCAGAAAGACTTCTGATCATATCCCGCAGCATGGTGGTTTTGCCACAGCCCGGTGGGGAGATCAGCAGGGTATTTCGTACCTGTCCCACACTGTTATACAAATGAGGAAGCAGAGGCTCCGCCACCCCGATTTTTTCATGGGCGATACGAATATTTAAATAACGTATGTATTTTAAATTNCGTACACGACTGTTCTCCTCCAGGATCACCTGCCCTGCCAGACCCACTCTGTGACCGCCCTGTACGGTCAAAAAGCCTTGCCGTATCTCATCCGCATAGGCATAGATGGAATATTGGCACAAATGCGCTAAAATCTCCTCCAATTCTCCGGCTGTGGGCCTTGCCGCGCACTCCTGCCTGTCCACGATCTTTCCGTGGGGATCCAGAAAACGTTCCCGGTCATCCACTAATATAGACAGCGGCATATCTGCCCGNAGCCGAATCTCCTGCAGCTTCTCCGCCACCTTTGCGGCTTCCCGCCACCTATATCTGCTCTTCTCCGGAAACATACGAAGAATCTCCTCTCCCTGCATTCACATCCCCTCCTTGTCTCATTACAATATATGAGACTTTGTCCGGGTTATACCCCTAAAATCAGTTATCCTGAAAAAACCAGTGGCTTTTCCGCTAAAAAAGGGGTAGAATAGGTTAGGAATAATGATAAAAAGAGGAATTGCCATGAAACTGGACATGCATTGTCACACAAAAGAAGGTTCACCTGACTGCAAATTCGAATTGCTGGAAAACATTGCTGTCTTAAAGCAGAAGGGCTATCAGGGAATGCTCATCACAGACCACAACTCCTACAATGCCTACCGCTATTATAAAAAATTGAAAAAAAAGCCCGAGAATTTCGTGGTATTAAAAGGCATAGAGTACGATACCTTAAATGCCGGCCATATGCTTGTCATCATGCCTACCGGCGTTAATCTGCCGATTCTGGAGCTTCGGGGGCTTCCCCTGCTCCTGCTCATAGAGATCGTACATTTTCACGGCGGTATTCTGGGTCCTGCTCATCCCTGCGGCGAAAAGTTCTTAAGTCTCTGCAACACCTTCCACGGAAAGTTTCTGGAGCATATTTTCCGCAAATTTGACTTCGTGGAAGGATACAATGCCTGTGAGGACGCGGATTCCAATATGCGGGCCATGGCGCTAGCCAAAAAATACGATCTTCCCTGCTTTGGCGGCAGCGATTCCCACAAAAAGAACTGCGCCGGGTTTGGATACACCATTCTGCAGGAGAATATCAACTCCGAGACAGAACTGATCCGTTATATCCGTGCAGGCAAGACAACTCTGGTCGGCGGAAGACATTATACCCATACCACGAAGGCCAAACTGGGGCGGGCAAACAATGTGCTGGTATATTCCTACTGGGTCTACAATAAATTCCTTGCTCTGCTGCGCACCAAATCCCGTAATTTTGAGCTGANGGAAAGCCAGATTATAGATTCTCTCCGGGCAGGCAAAAAGAAATCCCCCCGCTATATCTCTCTGCGGGAGGACTGAAATCAAATCTTTTATTTTTCCTGACCATTCACAATATTTCGCAGCTCCTCAAAGGCGCTTCCATAGGTCTCAGACCTCATGGAAGGGTTATTTCGAATCATATCACGCTTAAAGAAATCCAGAAGCTTTCCTTCCTCCCTCTGCTCTTCCCGGTAGAGGCTGAATTTGCCGCGCAGTTCTGCGATTTCTTCCCGGACATTCTCCCCGTAAGCCAGAGGCTTGCTTAAGAGCTTTTCTTTTAAAATAGCAAATTTCTGTTCCAGAGCCGCCGTCAGATCGTTCATGAGCAGTTCTCTGCGCTCCTCTCTGTCAAGCTGCTTCTGTTCCTTCTCATCATTACTGAAGGCTATGAGCACATCCAGCCGTTTCTGCATTCGCCCCAGCTCTTCCTTCGCGCTCTCGATCTTGACCATGATATCCCGCAGATCCAGAGCCGCCTTGAAGGAAAGGGTAAAATCGGCCACGATATAGATGGTGAGCAGTATCGTAAAATAGTGCAGAACCTGCTCCGGCATGGCATACATCAGGCTTTCGATAGGCCGATGAATCACTCTAGTCATCAGGATTGTAAGAAAGCCCCATGCCAGCGAGGATCTGAGGCAGATACGTCCCTGATAATTCATGAACTTTCCTGTGTAATCCCAATATCTGACCTGAAAAAGAGCCTCCATCGCAACTCCCGTCACATACTCTAAAGCGGTAGCGCCAATAACGCCTGCTATATATGTAAGCCACAGATTATCCTGAAAAGGCATGGAGACCACCAACATCATAATCGCTCCGCTGCCATAGAGCGGCAGAAAGGGGCCTCGCATAAAGCCCCTGTTTACCCATTTTTTCGATTTGAATGACACGTAGGCCGACTCAAAACACCAGCCCCCGAAGCAATAAAAATAAAAGAAAAACAACCACTGAAATCCATTGTAATCAAACATAAAACGATAACCTTTCACACAAAGCTGATGACTTCCTCTTTCGGTGCCTTTGCCCGCTCCACGCTGATCGCATGAAGCACCGGTCCTTCTCCTTCGTAATCTTCAAAATACGCCTTTTCCACCTGAGCGGTAACCTTCACCCACTGCTGATTCTCCAGCGCATCCGTCTTCGCATACTCACAGGCGTATCCCAGAAACGCCATATCCTCCGCACAGCAGGTCATCGCCATGCGTCCCGGCACAAAATACCCTTTCGGGAACTGCTTTGGCTTCAGAACCATCCCCACAAAGGAAATGGTCTTCCCCTCATACCGCTCCAAATGGTCCATGGAATCCAGATACCATATTCCATAACTATTGCTATCTAATTCGATAACGGGCGCCTTCAGGTCGTATGGCAGATCCTCCTCCAGAATCTCGTTGATCTCCCCGTTTGCATCCTCAAAAACGATCTCCGCCTTGGGATTGATAGCCTTCACATTCCTCTTATAGCTGCCCAGATCCTCCACCCCGTCACAGCGGTTAAAGATGATAAGCTCAGACTTACGGATCTGCTCCGCAAGCAGAGACTTCATATTGGTAAAATACATGGGAAAGGTAGCCGCATTGATGGTGGTGATCTGCTGCTCTATCTTCCAGTGCCAGGGGAGCTTCATCTCCTTATAATTCCACATGCCGTTATATTCGATGATAATGCGCTCCGGCTTATGCTTCTTTTCCAGCTCGATCAACCTGTCAGGCGCAAACTCGCTTTCCTCTTCGATCAGTTCAAGCACCGTATGGCTCTGCTTTAAAAGCGCCGCATCGTACTCATTTTCTCCCTCTTCGCAGAGGATCAGCAAGGTTCTCCCCCGCGTCTGAAAATAGGGCTGTGCCAGCGTATACATGATAAATTCTGTCTTTCCGCTCTCCAAAAATCCGTTGATCATATAGACCGGTTTCATATCGCTCTCTCCCTTCCATCACTTGTGAAAGAGCTCTGTCAGCTTCTCCTCATTCAGCTTGGAACCGATGACACAGAATTTCCCTGTCACACCGGGCTTACCGTCTCTGACATTGCTCTCCTGCGGCACATAATCAAAATAGATCCAGCCGCCNTCTGCACCGGCCACCATGCCCTTTGCCCGAAGTACCAGACCATACACTTCCTCATGATCCAGTTCCTCCAGAATATGAGCGATCTCCTCCCTCTGATACAGGGCAGGCGTCTCCATTCCCCAGCTTGTGAAAANCTCGTCCGCATGATGGTGATGATGATCATGCCCCTCATGATCGTGATGATGATGCTCATGCTCCTCGTGGTCGTGATGATGATGCCCATGCTCCTCATGGTCGTGATGGTGATGATGCTCATGCTCCTCATGGTCGTGATGNTGATGATGCTCATGCTCCTCATGGTCATGATGGTGATGATGCTCATGCTCCTCATGGTCATGATGATGATGCTCATGCTCCTCATGGTCATGATGGTGATGCTCGTGATCATGACAGCCGCAGGTGCAGTCCGGCCCGTGGTGGTGATGCTCCTCCTGCATCTCCATCACTTCCTGCATCAACTCCGCCTCCAGATCCACAGCNCCNTCTATGGTNGCNAGAATATCCTTTCCATCCAGTGCGTCCCAAGGCGTGGTGATAATCGTCGCCTTCGCATTATGCTCTCTGATCATCTCCACACAAGCCGCCAGTTTCTCCTCACTGAGTTTATCCGTTCTGCTTAAGACGATGGTNCCGGCATGNTCGATCTGATTGACAAAAAACTCTCCAAAGTTCTTGATATACATTTTACATTTGCCGGCATCGACCACGGCAACGGCGCTTCCCAGCTGCACCGTTTCCTCCGTCATAGCCTCCTGTACAGCCTTCATAACATCAGAAAGCTTTCCCACGCCCGAGGGCTCGATTAAAATGCGCTCCGGCGTGTAAGTCGCCAACACTTCCTTCAGAGAAGCGCCGAAGTCCCCTACCAGCGAACAGCAGATACAGCCNGAATTCATCTCCTTGATCTCAATCCCCGCCTCCTGCAAAAAACCGCCGTCAATGCCGATCTCTCCAAACTCATTCTCAATCAGCACCACCTTTGTATCCGCCAGTGCCTCCTGCAAAAGCTTCTTTATCAGTGTCGTTTTTCCGGCTCCCAAAAACCCGGAGACAATATCTATCTTTGTCATGCCTTCGCACTTCCTTTCTGTTTGATTACATTTGTTATTTTAATTGTCTGCACTCCTCTGCCTTTTCATCCATACCACACCCTGTTTTTCTATGTTTAATCCAGGTTTAACTTTCTACTCATCACATACCAGGTTATAATATAGAACACCACNCTGTAAATGATGCCGGAAAGCAGTAAGATCTCCCAATGACTTCTAAAAATCGAGGAGAGACTCACCTCGGAGCGACTATTGTAAAAAGCAAACACAATTGCCATATACACGGTCTGAATAATCCGTTGTACTACATAACACCCGATATACCATGCAAAGGACACCATCAGCTTGTGATTGGAGGAAAGCTGCCCCAAAGAAATACAGGCGGTCACCTTCAACACCCTTGCCAACAAGGAAAAGACAGCGGCGATCAGCGTCATGATCCCGGTGAAGATCGTAACCTTCTCTGCCCCCAGATATTCCAGCGCCTCGACAAAGCCCTCCATCATGTTTCTCAACGTATCCACGCTGCCCGTAAGCAATGCCACGGCTGAAAAGATAATGATCCATTCCGTTATCAGCACCCATATAGTACTCATCAACACCTTGGCTATAATGATATGGTGCGTGTCCACCGGCAGCGTATGCAAAAGATANCCCTGATCTCCGTAAGTGGATGTATAAAAGCGATGGATCAGATAGATCACCGTACCGACACTCACTGCGAGTACACTGAAGAAAAAAGTAAACAGCACGATTGTCTGCATAAAGTCCACTATGCTGTACTCTGCCGAATACTCCACCACATTCTCCAGCACCCATGCCAGAACCGCCATCACCAACGTCACCAGATTGGCTGTAAGCAACAGCTTCCANGTGGCCTTCCATTCATACTTCATAAGTTTCCCTAGCATGCAAACACCTCCCTGAAAAAGCGGTCTACGGATTTATGCTCATTCTGTCGGATCTGTTCCGCGCCGGCCTGTAATACGATACTGCCGTATTTGATGAACACAACATCATCCAAAATATTCTCCACATCTGAGATCAGATGAGTGGACAGCAAAATGGAACCGCTGCGGTTATAATTGCTTACAATGGTGTTCAGAATATAGTCTCTGGAAGCCGGATCNACCCCGGCAATCGGCTCATCCAGAACATAGAGATCCGCATCCCGGCTCATCACCAGAATGAGCTGCACCTTCTCCTTGGTGCCCTTGGAGAGGTTCTTCAGATACTCCTGGGGCGGAATCTGCAGTCTGGACAACATATCATAGGCCCTCTCTATCCTGAAATCAGGATAAAAATCCTGAAAATACTGCACCATCTCAATTACCTTCATGCCCGGATGCAGATAGGTACGTTCCGGCAGATAGGAGATCCGCAGCTTGGTGTCTACACCGGGCCGCTGTCCATTGATCAGCACCTCCCCCGCCGTAGGCCGCAATAACCCATTCATAATTTTGATCAGCGTGGTCTTACCGCTGCCATTGGGGCCCAGAAGCCCAATGATCCTGCCCCGCTCCAAATTCAGATAAATCTGATTTAATGCAATTTTTCTCCCGTAGGTCTTGGTCAGACCCATGCACTGTACTATCGGCGCCATGTTCTTCCTCCCTTATGTATTTTCATGCGATCGTGATACGGTACTGTGCTTCAAAAACTGCCCCCGAAAGCTGCTGTCCCCACTCCCGCTCCTGAAACTCTCCCGTAAAATCTACNCTGTCACAACGACCATACCAGGGTTCGATACAGATAAACGGCGCCTTCTTTTTCGGCGGCGACCAGATCCCGAACAGGGGCGCATCAAAGTCCACTGTCAGATAAGGTCTCCCGTCAGGCCGCGCCAGCGCCACACTATGGGCCTGCTCTCCCTCGATGACCAGCGCATCATTATCAAACAGATCCNCTGTGACAGGTAATATGCCATCCCGCAAGGCATAGGTCTTTTTCTCCGCCCCCAGCAGCCCGCCCTCGATACACGAGGAAACCAGCTTTTCCTTCTCGTCGAACACCAGCCGATACTGCGTCTGATCCGTTCCCGGGTCGATGGGACACAGAAAGGCCGGGTGGCCGCCTATGGAAAACCAGATAGGTTCCTTTGCCGGATTACACACCCGCCATTTTACCACCACCGTGCACCCCGTGATCTCATAGCCGATCTCCAACAAAAACGGATAGGGGTATTTTTGCAGAGTCTCCTCATTGGATTCCAGAAAAAACCAGATTTCCGATGCCACCTGACTTTTCAACCGAAACTCCATATCTCTTGCAAAACCGTGCTGTCCCATGGCATACTCCCTGCCATCCACCCGGTATCTGCCGTCTTTTAAGCCTCCCACGATGGGAAAGAGTACCGGCGAAGTCCGTCCCCAATANGCCGGATCCCCCTGCCACATATACTCCCGGCCATCCGGCAGGCTCTTTAAGGATTTCAGTTCCGCTCCCAGGCTGTCCACCTGTATCGTAACCTTATCGTTGCTGATCTGAAATAATGCCATAGCTTCCTCCCTCTTATCCTTCTTGCTATCATACCACAGCTTCCTCAAAAAAGATATCCTTTATTCCCCCACGATTTCCCGATAAGCCGCTGCCACATCTTTCGCGGGCACTCCTGCNATCTCATTCTGATCGGTGCCGCCGGCAAGCAGCCCCACCAGATATCCGCACCCGTCAAAGATGCCGCCGCCGGACATCCCCTCCCTGGCATATCCCCTTCCATAGAGCATATAAGCGTCAAAATCCTCAATATATCGGACAGGTTCTTCCACCACAGCTTCCTGATACAGCATCTCTTCCACTGCACGGGCTGCGCCCAAACAAAAAACCTTCGTTCCCCTCTCCGGACCGGCGCNGCTCTCCTCGTCTACAGCCACATGACGAAGGGCAAGCAGAGTCTCCACCGCAAACTCACTGCTCTCTACCTGCAAAAATCCCACGTCACAGTTTTCGGTGCTGCCAAGGCATCTGGCGCTCATAAAATATCCCTGCGGGAACCAGATAATACCCTCCGAATCGTCCCAATACTCCAACACATGCCTGTTGGTGGCAATGATCACCGCATCAGCCGTCATGGCATAGATCACGCCGCTGCCGTAGGCTTTTCCCATGATCACCCGCACCACACAGTTTTCCACGTTCTCGCGGGCCGCCCCCATATCCTCCTTTTCCAGAACCGGACATTGAAGCAGCTTAAGCGCCGCCAGACCTTCGTAAATATCCTGATCGCTCACCGTCCGGATCAGATGAGGCGGCAGAGANGGCTCCTTCGCCTGCGTATCCAGTACCGGCAGCAGTATGCAGAGCAGAATTATTATAACTATCGTTATTTTATATTCTTTTCCACGGGAAATCACCGGTCTCTCCTTGTCTTCAAATACCTTTCACAGGGGCACAGAGAATAACCGTTTTCCCTGTGCCCCTGCATAAAATTTCTACAATAAGCAGAACGATAAGCCGGGTTATGTCGTGAATGATCATCTATCTAGGAGTCTCGTTGCCGAAACCCTCCAGCGACCTACCTGAAAGCAGACCGGGCCGGTCTGTCGCTCTCTATTTGGTCTTGCTCCGGATGGGGTTTACACAGCCCGTCCCGTTACCGTGACGGCGGTAGTCTCTTACACTGCCATTCCACCCTTACCNCGNAGTATTGCTAACGCAAAACTCCAAAAGCCGTTACACGGCTTCGTGCTTCGCTTCACAAAATCCGAGGCGGTATNATTTCTNTTGCACTGGCCTTGGAGTCGCCTCCACCGGACGTTATCCGGCATCCTGCCCTATGGAGCCCGGACTTTCCTCGTCTGTACCCTTTCGTCTGTACAGCCGCGATCATCTGTTCTACTTATCTTTTTTCTATCTTTCTACACCTCGAAACAGCTTCCCCCTACAAACTCTCTGCACAGGGAATTTTTCGGCAGCTCTTCACTGCTTACTCCCAGAAAATATTCCAGGAACTTTAACAACCGCTTCGCCTCGTGATACTCCGGCTCATCTTTCTGTATACTGAATAAAAGCGGTTCTGCATACTGTTTAATAACTGCCAGCTCATAGATCATTGCTGAATTGAACATGGCATTGGCCTCCTCCTGGAAGGGGAATATGTATTTCTCCTCGCCTCTCCTGACGGAGCCCCACATGGAAATGGTTCTGGCCGCCGAGGCGCCTCTGGTTCTGGCATCCCGCACGAGACGACGAAGCAGACGGTTATCCGTAGTGGGGATCCTGTTATGCTCATCCACGTTCAAAGTGGTAAGGGCGCTGATATAAATCTTATATTTGCTCTCGGCAGGAAGGGAATAGGACATCTTCTCATTCAAGCCGTGAATTCCCTCTATGACCAGAATATCATCCGGCCCCAGACAAGTTGCCTTCCCGCTGTACTCCCGTTTCCCTGTTTNAAAATTAAAAGTGGGAAGCTGTACACTCTTTCCCTCCAAAAGAGCCGTCATATCCTGGTTAAACTGCTCCACATCCAGNGCCTCCAGGCACTCAAAATCCGGCTTCCCGTCTGCATCCAAAGGCGTTTTATCGTGATTCAGATAATAATTGTCAAGCCCGATAGGATGGGGCTTTAAGCCGTAGGTTCTGAGCTGGATGGACAATCTGTGGGAGAAGGTGGTCTTGCCGGAAGAGGAGGGTCCTGCGATCATCACAAACTTCACGCCATCGCGCCTGGCNATATCTCTGGCGATCTCGCCGATCCGNCTCTCCTGCAGCGCCTCCTGTACCAGTATCATATCGGAGATACTGCCGCTGCAGATCTGATCATTTAAATCGCCCACCGTATCGATTCCCAGCTCCCTGCCCCACTCTCCTGTGGCCAGCAGTGTCTGAAACAGTTTTTTGCGCGGCTTAAATTCCGGAAGGATCTCCGGCTCCTCCGATTCCGGCAAAAGCAGTATCATGCCNTCCTCATAAGCAAAAAGATCAAAATGCCGGATATAGCCGGTACTCGGCATCATGTAGCCGTAGAAATAATCGTAGTAATCCCCCATACAATACACATTGATGTTAGAGCTTCTGCGATAGCGGAACAAAGACACCTTGTCCTTCATTCCGTTTTCCGCAAAGAGCGCCACCGCCTCGTCTGCCGGATATGCCTTCTTCGTCACCAGAAGATCCATATCCACCAGCTCACCCATACGGTCTTTCACCTGTTCAATGATCTTGGCATCCAGCTTCAGACCGTTTCGAAAGGCACAGTAATACCCGGCTCCAATCGCAAACTCTACCTTCACATTGGCCGCCGCCTCCATGCCTGCCACATCCTTGATCGCCTTCAGCATGAGCATGATCGCGGTTCTCACATAAGTCTTGTGTCCAATGGCATCCCCATAGGTAATGAACTCCAGCTCACAGTCACGATCCGCCCGCTTCATCAACTCGGTAATCTTACCATCCACCGTCACCAGCGCAATCTGACTGACAAAATCGTTCTGGTGCTCCTCCGCTATGACTTCATATTTGATGCCATCCTCGTAACGCTTCTCTTTTCCTCCGATTCTGATCGTAACCATAGGCAACCCCCTCCTTTTCTACGTTTTTTACGCAAAAAATATTATGTAAACTATATTGTATTATGTAAACTAATTATACAAATTTTGTGCACGAAGACAGTCCTGCAGCTGCGTCTCTACTTCTTCGTAACGCTCCCTTCTCCTATCATCCGCTAATCCCTGGCCGCGCAATTTAGCAAGAATCTCCTCACAAATGGCTTCCTCCCGTTCCAGAAATAATAGAAAAACAGGCGTTCTTTTTTGCAACAGCACCGGACCATACCGGTCCTCAAGTTTACATAACCCATCATTGTTCCTGTCAGATACTTCCACACTTCCCGGTTGAGACTTCCTTTCCCAATCCGTCACAGCCCGTATCACCTGATAGAACTTGCCCTCTTCCAAAAGAATCTCCTCGTCCTGAATCCGGTATCCATTCTCCCGCAAAAACCGCCGAAACTGCGGGAGCTCCGACTGGGGCTGCAGTACCAGTTCACGAAAGGAATCGGTTTTTTCCCTCTCCTCAGCCAAAATCCGCATCATCAGACCGCCGCCCATACCGGCACAGATCAGGGTGTCCGCCTCTCCGGCCTTATACTTATGTAAACCATCAGACAATCTTGTCTCTATCCGCTCTTCCAGCCCACAGGCCGCTATATGCTCTCCTGCCGCGCTTAAGGGCCCTTCCCGAAGATCCATAGCCAGCGCTCTCGGACAGATTTCCTTCTGTACCAGATAGATCGCCGTAAAGCCATGATCACAGCCCACATCGCAGACCACATTTCCTCTGGTCACCATACCGGCTACCGTCCGAAGTCTCTCGGATAACGTCACAGGCCGCATCAATCCAGATAATCCTTTAACTTCCGGCTTCTGCTGGGATGACGCAGTTTTCTGAGCGCCTTGGCCTCGATCTGTCTGATCCGCTCACGGGTCACGTTAAACTCCTTCCCCACTTCCTCCAGAGTTCTGGCTCTGCCGTCATCCAATCCAAACCGCAGCCTTAAGACCTTCTGCTCCCTCTCCGTCAAGGTGCCCAGGACCTCCACAAGCTGTTCCTTTAACAGGGTAAAGGCAGCGGCGTCCGCCGGAACCGGCACATTGTCATCCTGTATGAAATCTCCCAGATGGCTGTCCTCCTCCTCACCGATGGGTGTTTCCAGAGACACCGGCTCCTGNGATATCTTTAAGATCTCTCTCACACGCTCCACGGGCATNTTCATCTGCTCCGCGATCTCCTCCGGGGTAGGTTCTCTCCCCANCTCCTGCAAAAGCTGTCTGCTCACCCGGATCAGCTTATTGATGGTCTCCACCATATGCACCGGGATGCGGATGGTTCTTGCCTGGTCCGCAATGGCTCTGGTAATGGCCTGTCTGATCCACCAGGTTGCGTAGGTCGAAAATTTATACCCCTTCCGGTAATCAAACTTTTCCACCGCCTTGATCAGACCNAGATTNCCCTCCTGNATCAGATCCAAAAAGAGCATACCACGNCCCACATANCGNTTCGCAATGCTGACCACCAGTCTGAGATTNGCCTCNGCCAGACGCTGNTTTGCCTCCAGATCTCCCATCTCCATCTTTTTAGCCAGCTCNATCTCTTCNTCCGCGCTNAANAGCGGCACCTTGCCGATCTCCTTCAGATACATCCTGACAGGATCCTCAATGCTGATCCCATCCGGAACGGAAAGATCAATGTCCTCCACATCCACATCGTCCTCCTCCGTCAGGATGATCTCCTCATCATCCACGTCGTCCTCCTCTGTGATGCGCAGCACATCCACNCCATTCTGCTCCANCGTCTCCANGATCTTGTCAAATTGATCTTCTTCCAGAGACAGGTCGGAAAAGAAATCGTTGATCTCCTGGTATTCCAGCACATTTTTTTTCTTCTTTGCAACAGCCAGAAGCTCTTTTAAGCGCTCCTCAAACTTTGCCTGTACATTTTCATCCATGAATTACTCCATCCTTCCTNTANTTAACGACANNAAAAATNTCGTTTNCTACAATNNAACNTATGTCTTATATTTCATNNCTAAACGGGCCTTTTTTCGATTAGCTTACCCTGATCCNAGGGAAATATGCGTTTTTTCCAGTNCTTCCAGCTCTTTTTTNCCCGATACCACCCGGTTTANCGCCTCCATATCNGACCCCATCTGCGCNGAATAATAGTCGAAACTGTTNCGNTTCACNGACAGGAGCACATCGTGNAAAGCCTTCTCNCNNTCCTGCTGNGTGTGCAGACTTTCCAGCTTGGTATTAAAGATTCTGGCCACCTCCCGCTGCTCTTCCTCCTCCTCGAAACCGCTGGCAATGGAGGCTACCTGAAACTCTCCCTGTTCCAGCCCTGCAAACAGCTTGTCCGCTACCTGTCGGTAAAGTTCGTCAGTAAAGTCAGCCGCCGATATATAGGCCCGGATCTTGGGATATACTTGGGGTTCCTCCGCGAGCCAGGTTAACAGGAGCCTCTGGGATTTCTTNGCATGATCCTCCGCAGTGGGCTTACCGTTTGTGGTCGGTTTCGGCCGTTCCACCGGCTTNACAAGTCCTGTCCTCGCCGCATAACTGCCCACCAGCTTCCGCAGATTTTCATAGCCGATATGATANCTCCCGGCTACCGATTCTATGTAATTTTCCCGCTCCACCTCTTCCTCAAAACCGCACAGCTTCTTCGCGACCTCCCTGTGGAAAGCGGTCTTGGATTCCGGGTCATCCAGACGGTAATCCCGCTCCAGAACCTTCAATTCAAAGAAGAAACCGTTCTCCGCCTGATCCATCCGCTCCTGAAACGCCTCCGCGCCCAGATTCTTGATAAATTCATCAGGATCCTTGTAAGGCTTCATGTCGATGACCCGTCCTCGCAGCCCCGCCTCCCGCAAGATACCGATGGCCCGAAGCGCCGCGTTGGTGCCCGCTCCGTCGCTGTCGTATGCTAAGAGCACCTCCTCGCCATATCGCTTTAACAGACCGGCCTGTCCCACCGTAAACGCCGTACCCAGAGAGGCTACCGCCTGTCCGAAACCCGCCTGATGCATGGCGATCACATCCATATAGCCCTCGCACAGGATCATATTGCCCGCCCGGGAGCTTCTGGCAAAATTCAGACCATAGAGGTTGCGGCTCTTGTCAAAGATGGCTGTCTCCGGCGAATTCAGGTATTTGGGTTTGGCATCCCCCATGACCCGGCCGCCGAAACCGATCACCCTGTGATTGCTGTCCTGAATCGGAAACATGACCCGATTCCAGAATTTATCATGGACGCCCCGTTTCTCATCAAATCCCGTAAGGCCCGCCTCCGTGATCAGATCGTCCGTATAGCCCTTCGAATGCAGATAAGCTGTCAGATCAGATCCGGCACCGTCCGCATAGCCCAGCCCGAATTTTTTCATCGTCTCATCTGTCAATTCTCTGTCTGAAAGATACCGATGCCCCCTCTGTCCCTTAGGGGAACGTAACAGACAGTAATAATATTTCGCGGCCTCCTTGTTGACCTCCAGAAGCTTTACGCGCCTGCTCTCCTTTCGCCGCATCTCCTCGGAATATTCTATCTCCGGTAACGCCACGCCCGCACGGTCAGCCAGCATCTTCACCGCCTCCTGAAAGGTGGCATTCTCATATTCCATCAGGAAGGTGATCGCATTCCCGCCCGCGCCGCAGCCGAAGCAGTAATACATCTGCTTGCCCGGAGAGACCGAGAAGGAGGGGGATTTTTCATTGTGAAACGGACACAGCCCGAAATAGCTGCTCCCCTTCCTCTGCAGACGAACATAGCCTGAGATCACTCCCACGATATCGTTTTTCATTCTGATCTCTTCAATCAGTTCCTCGGGATAACGCATGTTTTCCTTTCTCTCTTACTTTCTCAATCAAGTAATGCACCGAACCTTCTCATCCATGCCAGGTCTTGGGAATGAAGATCCTCTCATACTGTGCAATAGCGAAACGGTCCGTCATAGAGCTGATATAATCGCACACGATCTTTTCTAAAGGCTCTCCCGCATCCAGAAGCTTAAAGAGAAAATTGGGCAGCTGCTCCGTGTGCACCAGATAATGCTCATAGAGCGTGATGATCAGGTTTTCCGCCTTTCCCTCTTCACTCTTGGCTATGGGGTTCCTGTATACATGCCGGAACATAAATTCCCGCATCTTCCGCATCGCTTCCTCCACCTCCGGCGACATGCAGATATCGTCCTTTTCCCGGCTGTTTATCACGATGTTATGGATAAAGAAATCCAGACGCTGCCCACAGCTGTAACCGATCACACTCCCGATCTCCTTAGGCACATCCGCCTCCTTCAGGATCCCGGCGCGCACCGCGTCGTCCATATCGTGATGAATATAGGCGATCTTATCAGCCAGCCGCACGATCCGTCCTTCTAACGTCATTGGCATACCAGAGGTCTGATGGTTCAGAATCCCGTCCCGCACCTCTTGCGTCAGGTTGATTCCCTGTCCGTCTTTCTCCAGAAGATCCACGGTCCGCACACTCTGTTCGTTATGCTGAAAGCCATAGGGACACACCCGGTCAAGCGCCCGCTCCCCGGCATGTCCAAAGGGCGTGTGTCCCAGATCATGGCCCAGAGCAATAGCTTCCACCAGATCCTCGTTCAGCTTCAGCGCCTTAGCGATGGTCCTNGCTGTCTGGCTCACCTCCAGCGTATGTGTGAGTCTGGTTCGATAATGATCTCCCTCCGGGGTCAGAAATACCTGCGTCTTATCCTTCAGCCGCCGAAACGACTTGCTATGTATGATCCGATCCCTGTCTCTCTGGAATACCGGACGGATATCACACTGTTCCTCCTCCTTAAGCCTGCCCTGAGAATTCATGCTGAGCATGGCGTAAGGACTCAGGTATTCCTTCTCCCACTGCTCCAAACTTTCCCGTATATTCATGGTTGTATCCTCGAATTGTNTCGGAATTTACCGAGGCCGCGAAGCGGTCCTCGTGAGCAAACTTGTTTGCTCGGCTTACTCGCTTCTAGTACTATTATTCGCCCTAAACCGCCGAAATCCTTTTTTGTTTTTAATTTTTTATACAACAAACGCGACAGCGTGAACCATTGAAGGAGAATGCCCNGCATTCACAGAGTTTGCCGCAGGCATACTCTTATCGTACGCTGCCGGGCGACGATCGCTTCACCTGCAAATATCATAAATAAACTCCGCGTTCTTATCCATAGCCTCATAGGCCGTCTTAAAGGGNGACATCTGAAACACATGCCACATCCCGCGGAAGACATCCATTTTCACGCTCACATTCGCTTTCAAGAGCTTTTTGTAGAGCATCACCGCATCATCCTGCAGGATCTCGTTGCTCCCCACCTGGATATAGGCGGGCGGAAAACCCTCGTAATTTCCGAATAAGGGTGAGATCAGGGGATCATCCAGGGCCTGTCCCTCAGCATAGTTCTGAATCATCTGCTCCAGATAAGCCGCATTCAGGACCGGATCGATGTCTGCCTTAGAAACATGCGATTTCCCGGAAGCCGTCAGATCCGTCCAGGGCGACATGAGCACAAGTCCCCGGGGCATAAGCCGCTTCTGGTTTTTCAACTGCAGGGTAAGGGAAAGCGCAAGGTTGCCACCCGCAGAATCTCCCGCCAGAATGATGTCTCTGGCACCGTATCCCAAAAGCATCAGATAATCCCAGACCTGCATGGCATCCTGAGCAGCCGCCGGATAGGGATGCTCCGGTGCCAGCCGGTAGTCAAAAGAAAGCACGTCCATGGAGGTGGAAGCCGCCAGCTTCGTGGTCAATGTCCTCGCATAGAGGCTGCTCCCCGTAGAGTATCCCCCACCATGACAATAAAGAATGATATATTTTTTCATGTGNGCTCGGTTTACATAAATCCATTCCCCGTGAATGCTTCTGTCCTCTTCCCCAGTGATAGCGATCTCCACATCCTCCACGATCATATCCTTGCTGTTTCCAAGAAGCGCACCAAAATGATCCTGAGACTGACGATGCTTCTCAATATCTACGTTCTCCACCACACCGTGCATCCGCTTGATCAGATTCATCAAGCCGGCGTTCTTTTTCTCCTCTTTATCCATACGGCCTCCTATTTTTCGCTTTTTTCATATTTTACCATAAAATCGGCNAAAATTGTGATATACTTATCTCATGCCGAAACTTCACTCTAAGAAACAAATGCATAAGGCCGCCCTCCGGGCTAAAAAAGACGTTTGGTACAAGCTGGATCTGTCGGCCACTGTCTATCCCACCCTGCAGCGGCGGGACTTTTCCTCTGTCTACCGGCTCAGCGTAACGCTCCGGGAGCAAGTGGATCCGGATTTGCTGCAGCAGGCGTTAGATATGACTCTGCCCCGCTTTCCTACCTACAAGGTGACGATCCGCAAAGGACTGTTCTGGCGGTATCTGGAGCCCAACAACCGGCCCGGNCCTTTCGTACAGAAGGACATCAAAAATCCCTGTATGCCTATGCATTTTAAGAGTAACAATCGTTATTTAATAAGATTATACTACTTTGACCGCCGAATCTCTTTTGAGGCACACCATTGTCTCGGAGACGGCACCGGCGGCATGTGCCTTTTACAGACNTTGACTGCCGTATATCTGNGCCTGCAGGGACACTCTATCCCACCCTCCGATTTTGTTCTGGATCTGAACGAAACGCCGGATTCCGAGGAACTGGAGGATGCTTACATGCGCTATGCCACAGCCAAGGTGAAACCGCCGCGGCCTGCGGCAAAGACCTACCGTGTACGCGGCACCAAGGAGCCCTTCTATACCTTGAACATTGTGGATGGCATCCTGTCCGTCAAAGAAGTCATGGCTGTGGCAAAAAAATACAACGCCACCATCACCGAATATCTGAATGCAGTGCTGCTCTACGCCCTGCTNCAAAAACAGAGCAACGAATTCCATCTGAAATACAAACCGGTGCGGATCGCCATGCCCNTGANTCTGCGCCGCTTCTTTCCCTCAAAGACACTGCGCAACTTCATCACCATGGTATATCCTTTCATNGATCCCAGACTTGGTGAGTACAGCTTCGAGGAGATTGTGACCGAGGTTCATAATTACATGCGTTATTATATNAACAGGAAATTTTTGTGCGGCGACATCACCACCAACGCCGCCACCAANCACAATTTCCTGATCCGNGTGGTNCCNCTCTTTATCAAGGATTTTGTAGTCCGCACCTTNTATACNCGGGTGCAGGATAAAAANTCCTCCGCCGGTCTCACCAACATGGGNNCNCTNCGGGTNCCNGAAGANATGAAACCCTATATCGAGCGCTTCGACATCTGTATGGGGCAGCCCTTTTCCTCCCGCACCAACTGTGCCATCATCAGCTTTGAGGATATCCTGACCATCAATTTTGCCAGCAGCATNGTAGAGGCCGATGTAGAGCGATATTTTTTCCGTAAACTGGTGCAGGACGGNATCCATGTAAAGATTGAAAGTAATCGTACGGGCGNCATTTAATAACATNCGTTTTTTAAANAATAATCCTATTATCCGCCAAGAAAGGAATCNCTATGTCATACTGTGTAAACTGCGGCGTAGAGCTGGAATCCTCNCTGCAGGAATGTCCTCTCTGCCACACGCCGGTCATTAACCCTAAAGAAGCNGNCCGAGATATCCCGCCNTCTCCCTACCCCNCTGACAAAGGACAGGTAGAGGTCGTCAAAAGAAAGGATCTGGGCATCCTGCTCTCTGTCGTGCTTACTGCCACAAGCGTCACCTGCCTGCTGCTCAATCTGCTGGTCTTTGACCATTCCCTNTGGTCTCTTTTGGTGATCGGCATCTGTATCTGTCTCTTTGTATTTACTTTTCCGGCNGTATACTACAGCAAAACGCCCATCTATGTCTCTCTTCTGGCCGACGGCGTCGCTGTGGCGGTCTATCTGTACATGATTGCCTATCTCACGCCCTCCACGGACTGGTTCTGGCAGCTGGGNCTTCCCATCGTTATGCTGGTCACGCTGTGCATGGAGCTCTTTACCTTTTTGCTAAAAAAGATTCCNTTCTCCGTCCTNTCCGGGGCGCTGTGTCTGTTTATTGAAATTCCTCTTTTTTGTGCCGCGCTGGAACTCATGATCCGCAAAATGCTCTTTGCTCCGCTGCGGCTCACCTGGTCCGCNGTGGTGCTGACCGTCTGCGCGATCATCGATGTAGCGCTGATCACCATTTTAGTCAAAAAACGCCTGCGCAACGAAGTGCGCAGACGTCTTACANNTTTAACCGATCGAGTGCCCGCGCACTCGATCTAAGAGAATGCTGCGCATTCTCCTTCGAGGGTTTATACTGTGGCAATTTTCCGTGTTTAATTTCTATACCTCTCCTCAGCATCCTCCAGGGATTGATATCCATAGAACGCTGTCTCGTTGGCGATGGTCTGTTTCACCAGNCTCTCGCCTTTTTCTTTGGCCTCCTCCGTCTCCTGTAATACCAGCGTGAGCGTCCTGACCGAATAGGTGTAGAGCTCTCCCCTCAGATAGCTTTCCATGGAAGACCCTGCCATAACGCCATCCTCCGCGGTGGTCGCCACCCTGCCCCGTTTTCTCAGATTAGGGTACTCTCTTGCCATCTCGGCATCCCACTCCAGATTGATCTTCACGATCTTCTCCACCAGTTCACACTTATCACTTACATCAGGGAGATGTGCCTTGATCTCCTCATATTCCTCCGGATAGGTGCTCTCCATCATTCTGCCGTATTTTTCAAAGATAGGATTTCTCCCCTCCGCCACAGCTTCCCTGCAGTCCTCAAGGTAACTTAAAAGCACCTCGTCCGAGTAGACCATCCACTGGCTCATGCGCATTCTGAAAAAAGTTTGCGGATCGTCCTGACAGGACGCCCTGCCGCCTGTATTATATACCTGTTGGAACAACTCCCACTCTGTCTGCGCTATATCAAAAATAAGCTGCTCACGCGCGCTGATGTCCGCCATAATATCCCTTCTTTCTCTCTATCCGCTCTCAGCTGCCTTTCTACTGCTCCTCGGCGCCCTCTTCGTCCGCTTCTCCCTCCGGCGCCGTCATAAATCTGTGCATTTCTTCCGGTGTATAATCGGAAAACACCTGCGTATATTCCGCGTGGGAGGTGACCAGAGTCTCTCCCTCCACCAAAATATACATTGCTCCGGCATCATAATTGGGCAGAAACGTGTTGGCCACAGAAGCAAGTATGTTACATTCCGCCTCCTCGGACATGGTCAACAAATATTCCCGGAAGGCTTTGGACAGATCCAGATATAATACTTTCACACCATCTTCTTCCTGCTCCTGCAGGGAAAGCACTTTCGTATCCAACGACACAATATTATGCTTCGCCAGCGCACTGATCAGCGTCTCCGGCGTTATTTCCTCAACCGGAATCGACTCCTCCTTCAGTCCGGAAGCCCCGTAATAAACAACCGTCGCTGTCACCAGCTCCGTCTCCTCTTCCTGCTTACCTGAATCGTCCGCGTCCGTTTCTTCCGCTTGCTCCTGTTCTACCGCCTCTTCCTCTACGCTCCCGTCCTCATCTTCCTCCTCTAACAGGTATCCCAATGATGTAACGAGCAGATCCTCCGAGGACATTTCCGGTACAACGATCTCTTCCGAGGCCGTGACCGCCTCCGGCTTTTTTCCACAAGCCACTAACAAGAACACTGCACATATGATCAACAGCGCCGCCTTTGTTCCCTTTTTCATAATATCCCTCCCCAATAAAGGCCCTCCAAATCGGCACTATTCTACCATACTGTCTCTAAAAAGTAAATCACCTCTTTATTCCTTTATCGCGCGACCCGACTTGAATACCGAAAGCAGCGTAAATTCCCGGTCTGTCACAAGAATGTCCGCACGTCTCCCCGGTAAGAGGATGCCGCACTCTGCATCCAGACCGACCGCTCTGGCCGGATTGATCGTTGCCGCCCTGACTGCCGTCTCTTTCGGAACCCCCATCCGGATCGCCGTTCTCATACAGTCGTAAAGATTCGTGGCACTGCCCGCGATGGTACCGTCTTTCAACACAGCACGATTGCCTCTGACAGTGACCGGCTGCCCTCCCAGCGCATATTCACCGTCCTCCATACCCGTAGCCATCATGCTGTCGCTTATCAGGATCACACGGTCGGCCCCGAACAAGCGGAATGTGCTTTTTACTACGGCGGGATGAATATGGATACCGTCGCAGATCAGTTCCACCTCGGTCTTATCATCCTCCGCCGCCGCACCGATCACCCCCGGCTGCCTGTGGGTAAAGGGCGGCATGGCATTATAGAGATGGGTCACATGGCGCGCTCCCGCCTCGATCGCCTGTCTCGCCGTCTCATAGTCCGCGCAGGTATGGGCAATAGAAAAGCGAAATTCCCCCATCCCCTCTCTGATCAGGTCCATCGCGCCCTCAACTTCCGGCGCAGCCACCGCCATTCGAATCATTCCCTGCGCCGCCTCCTGAAGCCTGCGCAGCATGGCAAGATCGGGCTTATGGATGTAAGCCGGGTTCTGCGCACCCTTCTTCTCTACGGAAATGAAAGGTCCCTCCAGATAGATCCCCCTCAAAATTTCCTTAAGTGGAATATCTCCGCACACTTTCTCCGTCTCAACAGCCTCTGCACAGGCCTCACATATCTGCGTGAGAACCTCCTCCGAAAGCGTCATGGTCGCAGGACAGATCGTGGTCACCCCGTGAACCACTTCATAGGAAGCGATGGCGCGCATGGCCTGCGCCGTCCCATCGCAGAAATCATAGCCGTCACAACCGTGAAAGTGAGTATCTACCAGTCCCGGAAGAATATACCTTCCGGCCTCAGCCTCTGTAAGCTCCTCCTCTCTGCACAGCTCTATTTTCTCAATTCTGTCTTCTTCTATGCTAACCTCTCCCGACTCAAAACACATCTGATCGGTGTAAATCATTCCCCTGATCGAACGCATGGCATTCACTCCTTTCTACTTTAACGACAAGATGCCGCAGAAGCGGCATCTTTTACAATTCTACTCTTTTCCGTACATTTCCGAAAGCGCCGCCTCATCTCCTACCAGAATCACATCATTGTGAAGCTGTAAGACAGAGGCCGGCACCTCTGGCGTAATCGGGCCTGTAAACGCCCTCTTAACAATCTCCTTTTTGCTCTCTCCGCTGACGATCACCACAATCTTTTTCGCCTGCATAATGGATTTGATTCCCATGGTATAGGCTTCCCTGGGCACCTCATCAATGGAGGCAAAAAAGCGGGCGTTGGCAGATATAGTACTCTCCGTAAGCTGTACGCAGTGGGTTTCTTTGCCGAAGGCGCTGCCCGGCTCATTGAAACCGATATGTCCGTTGTGCCCCAACCCCAGAATCTGCATGTCTATGCCGCCGTGAGCACGGATAATCTCATCATAATCCCTGCATGCCTTCTCCCTGTCTGACTCCATACCGTCCGGCACATAGGTATTTTTCTTATCTATATTGATAGAGTCAAACAGATGCTTATTCATAAAATAACGGTAACTCTGATCATTTTCCGGCGAAAGACCTCTGTATTCATCCAAGTTAATGCTGTGCACCTGAGAAAAATCCAGATCTCCCTTCTCATACCACCGGATCAATTGCTCGTAAGTGCCGATAGGCGTGGAGCCCGTGGCCAGTCCCAATACACAGTCCGGCTTCATGATCACCTGTGCCGATATGATATTTGCCGCCACCCTGCTGACATGATAATAATCTGCCGCACAATACACTTTCATAATAGACAACCTCCGTTCTTACTTACTTTCTTTTCCCTTCCTCTGTCCCGCAGTGAGTGTTACGATACTCTCCTGCAGACATACCCTCCATCCTCTTAAAGACCCGTGAAAAATGTGCCAGATCCTGAAATCCCACCATCTCCGCCACATCGCAGATTCGCAGNGACGGATCNTTNAGCAGCTCCTTTGACCTNTCCATGCGGGCGCCGTTTANGANATCGGAAAANGTTTTTCCCGTATGNTTGTTTAANAGTTTCGANAAGTGCCACTGACTGACATAAACNTGATCTGCCACATCGGCCAGCCGCAGCTTCTCCCGGGAATTATCCCGAATATACTCCAAAGCGTTTTTTACAATGAAGCTGTTGGCTTCATTATTTTCCGCATCCTCTTCTTCCGCCGGAAGTTCTCCCTCCGGCGGCATATCGTCCGGCGCAGACACTGTCGCGGGCATACCTCTTTGTTCCAGCCGTCCCGTCACAGNCTCCATCGCCTCCTCCANTTCNTTCATCTTGGAAGGTTTTAAGAGAAATCTTGACACACCGAGCTCAATGGCCTGTCTCGCGTATTCAAATTCCCGNTACCCTGTCAGGATAATAANCTGCATATCCGGGANCTCCGACCTTAAANCTGCAATCATCTTAAGGCCGTCAAGCTTGGGCATGTTAATATCCGTGATCACAATATCCGGNCTCTTTTCNCGGATTAGTTCCNTACCNTCCTTNCCGTCACAGGCGGTGCCCGTCACCTGGCANTNCCATTTTCCCCATGCCATCGTCTTGGACAGNCCCTCTACAATCAACGGTTCATCGTCAANAATAACCACTGTGTACATTCCAATCTCCTCAATTATTATGCCACTGTTTTTATCATATCTAAATTCCTGTAAATTGTCTATTCCCGCCTTTNATCTNCCNNGCNNTTTCNNNTTANCCNTTGACAGCTCCNGCGGTCATNCCCTTGATGATGTACTTCTGCAGNAAGCAGTATACNATNATNACCGGAACAATGATCAGCGCTACCACAGCCGCCATCATACCATAGTCCGTTCCTTCCTTGGCGCTAATGCTGTTTAACATCATGGTGATACTGTACATATCAGGCGTTCTTAAGAAGAAGGACTGCGTGAACAGATCGTTGTAACTCCACAGGAANGAGAAGATCGCNACCGTNGCAAAGGANGGCTTNGTCAGAGGCATGATCACNTTAAAATANATTTGAAACGCATTACACCCCTCCATATAAGCCGCCTCCTCCANCTCTATNGGCAGTCCCTTGATATANCCAAGCAAAACCACCATNGCAAAGGCNAGGTTACCTGCCGTCTGCGGCAGNATAACGGACAGCATATTCAAAAACCAGCTTCGNGTATTGGCAATNCCCCAGCCAACCTCCATCTGGTATACGGAGATCACTGTGGCAAACGCCGGGAACATCATCGCNCCCACAACNAACGAGTTGATCAGGCCGGATCCGCGGAACTTNTATCTGGCAAGGGCGTAGGCCCCCATGCCNGCCAGCAGGANTACNAGNANCGCCACCATGGCCGAGACAAACAGGCTGTTCTTGTAGGATCCCAGAATATTCGCTGTCTTGAACGCTTTTCTGTAATTTGCTACTGTAAACAATTCNCCNAANGGCATTGCNAAGGAGTTNGCCAAAATNTTGTCTTTTGCCTTAAANGANTTCTGTATTACCCAGATNATCGGATAGANTGTNGTCANAGCCCAGAANNNCAGCANCAGGTANACCACGATCATNCCGANCGGATTCTTCTTTGTCTTTGTCATAGNTTNTCCCTCCTCCTAATAATCTTTCTCTTTGAAAATCCANTTGACTACNTTGGACAATACAATGCCAAGTACCACGATCAGCACCGCCAATGCAGCGCCGTAGTCCACNTTNTTTGCCTCCATNGTCTCATAGTACATNTAAGTACCGGTCANNAACGTGGTCTTAAGCGGCATNCCNTTCGGGAACATCACCCANGGAAGGTCNAATACCTTGAGNGCACCGGTAACTGCCAGAACGCTGCAGGTACAGATCACATTGTGAAGGAGCGGAATGGATATGTAGCGCACACTCTGCAGTTTGGTCGTGCCGTCNATTCTCGCCGCCTCATAGAGCTCGTCGGATATATTNTTAAGNCCGGTGACCAGAATGACAAAGTAGAATCCCACATACTGCCACATAACCGGCAGCATCATNGTNAANAGNGCGATNCCCTCCGCNTTCCAGTCCGTCAGGTTCTGNTTTCCTAAANNTTCAAGGAGCTGGTTGACCATACCCTTNTCGTACANGAATACCAGATTGAACATCAAACCTAATGCCGTCGCGGANATAACNATCGGGAAGAAGAATACGGTTCGGAAGAACTGTTTGCCTCTGCCGATATTGTCNACCATCAATGCNANNACNATCGCNATTCCCACCTGNCCGANCAGCGTTACNACCATCATAATGATCGTATTCTTGACGGAAGTCCACACGTTCGGATCCTGAAACATCTCCACATAGTTGCTGTACCACGGTGTGTTGAAACTCGTTCCGGACACACCAAGCTTCTTGATCTTCATAAAACTATTGAGTATATTCTTTAAAAAGGGATAGTAGAGATATACGATCATGAACAGAAATGCCGGAAGCAGGAACACAAACGCCGGCTTCTTATTTCGATAAATATTTGCCCCCATGAGCCACCTCCATATTTTGTTATAGAAATACTTTTTCTTTTTAAAAGAGGCAGGGATAACCCCCTGCCCCTCCTCATTTTAAATATCACTCGTTACTCTTACTGATCTGCGTAAGCGTCAAGACCTTCCTGTACCGCATCTTCTGCTGTCACTTTACCGGTTACGATCTCAGGCATGCCGTCGAAAGTGGATACACGGCAGTCGCCCATGAACAGATCCTGTACTGCTCCTGTCAGAGATGTAACCCCGGACATCATATCCATTGCCTTAACCTGCAGCTCATTGAACTGCGTGGTGTCAACTTCCGGTGCATTCTTCAGTGCAGACGCTGTGTGCTGTGCGAAGACAGGAACAACACTGTCAGAAGTCATATGCTCTACAAAGCTTACTGCTGCCGCCTGCTTCTCAGGATCTTCCCAAGCCTGTCTGGTGATAAAGTAGCCGGAGGAAAGGCCGCCGATCAGATCGGTTGCTTTTCTATCGCCTTGGCCGGGTACATAAGTCACATCAAAGTGAGCAAGTTTGTCTGCGTCAAGAGTAGAAGGATCTTCCGGATCAGACTGGCATGCACCTACGATACCGCCGACCTTCCAGGAACCGTCGATCAGGAACGCTGCCTTGCCATCTGTGAACATCGCGAATGTCTCATCGTCCGTTGCGGAGAGTGTGTTGTCCGGGAAGCAGCCCAGCTCATACAACTCTTTGATGTCATTCATACCCGCAACCCAAGCCTGGCCGTTTGCATCGCTGACATCTGCCGGAATCTCAAGGTGCGTTTCCGGAGACTGGTTGTTGAAGATCGCGTACTCCCACCAGTAATGAGGGATATTGCCAAGTGCTGCCGCGATGGGTGTGTAACCTGCATCCTTGATCTTTGCACAGTCCTCTTTAAACTGATCCATGGTATAACCTGCGCCCGGTACGGATACGCCTGCCGCGTCAAGCACTTCCGTGTTGACAAACATTGCCTCCCAGTAACCGTTTACAGGTACTGCNTACTTCTTATTGTCTACCAGAGATGCCGTGATCAGGTCNTCNTTCATATTGGAAGCATAATCCGGATATACCGAACGAATCTCATCGATGGAAACCACCTTGTCAGCCTCGATGAAGCTGTTGGAGTCTGCTCCGTTGAAGAAGAACAGGACNTCAGGCTCGGAACCCGTCTCAAAGTCTGTGACCACTCTTGTTTTAAAGGTCTCATCAGAAGTTGCGGAAGTATCGATTACGGTATTGCCGGTCTCCGCTTCCCATGCTGCCACTGCATCTTTGTAATTCTGCGCGTTGGTGTCCTCACCTGCGAATGTGGTTGTCACTACCAGCTCTACCGGGCCTGTTGCCTCTGCCGGTGCTGCTGCAGGCTCTTCCGCCTCATCGCTGCCCGCATCGCTCTCTGTGCTTTCCTCCACATCCGCAGACGGCTGCGTATCTGCGGCACTGCCGCCACCGTTGTCACTTCCGCCGCAGGCTGTCATGGATAATACCATTGCGCCTGTAAGCATTGCTGCTATCAATCTTTTTTTCATTTCTTTCTTCCTCCCTTTCTTTTGCTGATAACTGTTGTTTCTTGTTTCAACTTATGTACTTATCATACGCCGCAAAAGAGTTNCGGAAAATTGTTGGTATTGTTCTTTTTTGCCTTTTATTGTTCGGTTGGTACAATTGTTTTGAGCAAAATTGTACTAACTGTATGCTCCTTACTGTTGCCGGTTATAAACAAGCCACAATCCGCGCCATATATCATCTTAAGTCTCTGGTCAACATTACGAATTCCCAGACTGACCCGCTTCTCCCGGGACGGATCAATGCTTTGTGACAGGAGCCTGTCAATCTTGTCCCGATCCTCCTTGGTCAGATGGCCGTTGTCTTCCACCTCAATACAAAGATAACCGTCCTCCCGCTCAAACAACCTGATCTCCACCTGTCCCTGTCTGGTAATGTCCATGCCGTGCTCCACCGCATTTTCTACAACGGGCTGAATAATAAGCCTCGGCACCTGTACTTCCATCAGCCGTTCGTCAATCTGTTTCGTACACCGGAACTTCGCCCCGAAGCGCTGGGAAATAATGTACAGATAAGCGTCCGCGTAGGCCATTTCCTCCGCCACCGTGTGGAACTGCTGCTGCTTCCGGTTCATGGTTTCCCCCAGCATGGTTGATAGCGCCTCAATCATACCGCTCACCTTGTAATTTTCGTTAAGCCGTGCCTCCCAGTTGATGATTTCCAGAGTATTATTCAGAAAATGCGGGTTAATCTGGGACTGCATTGCCATAATCTTTGCATCCCGGAGCGCAATTTCCTCCAGATAGATCTTGTCAAACTGGTTCTTAAGCTGCAAAGACATATGATTGAAGGAATCCTTCATCTGATAGAATTCCTCGTTGTCCTCCGTATTTTCAATCTGAATTCCCAGATTTCCCTCTCTGACCGCATTGGACACCGTGACAAGCTCCCGCAGCGGGCGGGTTACTTTCTTATGGAAAAACCATATCATCTGGATCAGGAGCGGGATCATGAACAGCAGCAAAATAAGGAAAAGNGACTCCAGACTGTTTATTCCGGCATGGGTAATCCCTTTGTCCACGCTGACCGCTATTACCATTATTCCGCCGTACAGATCCAATCTTCGATAGGCATGAATGGATTCTCTCCTGCTGCCCCTGACATACAGTTCCTCCTTTTTTTCAAGCTGCTCTCTCAACTCCTCTGACAGATACGGTTCCTCCTGCTGCCCCGCCATCATCAACTCGCCNTTCCAATAGAAGGCCGTGCTCTCATAGCCCCAAATCCCCGCATAACTCTCCATCAGGGAGGACGGGTTCAATTCCAAAACCAGTACGGCATAGGGTTGAAACTTGGAATTCACAAGATTCCGTACCATGTACACTCTGCCCTCCAGCCCCACTAATGTGGTGCGGGTGTCAAGATCCTGCGCCACCTGAAGTATCCTGTCCTGAGCCGTTCCGTAAAAGAATTCAATATCCC
The DNA here is from genome assembly GCA_014804385.1 of Lachnospiraceae bacterium. GTDB lineage: Bacteria > Bacillota > Clostridia > Lachnospirales > Lachnospiraceae > UBA3282. The sequence goes on from JAAUZW010000012.1 coordinate 47,165, forward strand.
GGTAGGTTCCCTTGTTTCCGGTGACATTCATCACATAGTATGTCTCCGTCGGGTCTTCCAGCATGATCAACTCCGCCGTCCGGCAGTTATCATTAAACTGATACTGCTGTTCCAAAAACAGGATCACCTTTCTGTGGAACTCCTCCTTCTCCCCCTGTATATAGTATGTCTGATAGTTCTCGGCAATCACCTGCATATACGAAGCGTTCTTGGAGGCCGTTTCGCAATCCTTGATCTGCATGCGCACAATCTGCGTCGCCTTCTCCAACGACGTCATGATCGTCTGTTCCACCTGTTTATGGCTGTTTGCCGATACAAAAAAAATAATAATAAAAGTCAGCATCAAAAGCGGAAAAAGCCAGCCGAAGAGAAGGGTTCTCACCATACTCCACCGAAGCGATTTCCGTTTCATAAATTTTTGTCTGATCCGACCAATGAATGCGTTCATTTCCATCACGCCNGCCTTATCCCTGTGATAACGATAAACTCCGCCGAAATTCTCCCGGCGGAGTTTATTTTATACCATGATACTATTATAGTGCCAGATATTTTTCAAATATTCCACAGAAATCTGCCGCCGAAGCCTGATCTTTCATCTCGCAGAAGATACGAAGAAGCGGCTCTGTGCCGGAAAACCGGACTGAAATCCAGCCCCCGTCCTTTAAGTAAATCTTTAAACCGTCCAGATAGGAAATGCTTTCAACCTCATAGGGAATCTGCGGAAGCTCCTTATCCTCCAGAAGCTGTTTGCGGATCTCTTCCTTCCTTTGCGGGCTGAAACGGTAGTCCCGCTCCACCAGCGCCATACCGCCATATTCCCTGCGAATCGTTTCCATGATTTCCGACAGCTTCATGCCCGTCACGGCGATCATCTCCACCAGAAGCGCGGAGGCATAAATGCCGTCCTTGCCTTTGATGTGTCCCCGCACCGCCATACCGCCCGAGGATTCTCCGCCGATCACAGCGTCCGTGGCATACATTTTTGCGGAAATATGTTTAAAGCCGACCGGCACCTCATAGCACTGTTCCCCAAAGCTTTCCGCCACCCGGTCAAGCAAATGCGTAGTACAGATATTTCTGACCGCCGGGCCGTGCCAGCCCTTATATTTTACCAGATAGTAATACAACAATACCAGTATATCATTGGGATGCAGGAAATTCCCCTTATCGTCAATGACACCGATCCGGTCCGCATCGCCGTCTGTGGCAATTCCCAGATCACAGCGTCTGTCAATCACATAATTCTGCAAAGTGCGGAGCGTCTCCGCCGTGGGCGCCGGAAGTTTGCCCCCGAAAAGCGTATCATGACGCTCGTGGATCGTCTCCACCTCGCATCTGGCAGTCATGAGAATGGTCTTCAAGGATGTCTCGCTGACGCCGTACATCGGATCCAGAGCCACTCTCAAGCCCCGATTCTTTACCTTCTGCATATCCACTGTGTCAATGATGCTGTCCAAATATTCATTTAACGGATAAATCTCCTCGATCAATCCCTTCTCAATTCCCTCGGCGTAGTTCATTTCGTCCACCGGAATATCCGTTACCTCATTGATATAACGCTCAATGTCGGCCGTCTGCTCCTCATCCGCGTCCCTGCCGCCATAGGTGAACACCTTGATTCCATTATAGACTGCCGGATTATGGCTTGCCGTGATCATCATGCCGTAATGAAACTCATGCTTCATCACATAAAACATCACAAGGGGCGTGGGCGCCGACTTGTTGATCAGATACGCCTTGATTCCCTCCGCCGCAAACACCTGGGCCGCCCACTGCATGGCCTCCTTGGACAAAAACCGTCTGTCGTAGCCGAGCACAATGCCCTCCTGCTCCACTTTTTCCTTCTTCATCTTATCACAGATCGCTCTGGACAGGATCTGAATGTTTTCCTTGGTAAATCCGTCTCCGATGACAGCTCTCCAGCCGCCCGTTCCAAACTGAATCATAGCTCTTCCTCCTTGTTATTATGTCAACCCATTACTATTTCCACTTTATGCCTTCCGCCCGCTTCCTGCGGTACGATCCGGTCTGTCAGCTCTCCGTCCACCCTGATCTCTTTAACGCCCTTCATGACGCCGTCAGGATTGCTCACATGAATTTCATACGCTGCTCCCCGCCAAACACGGTCTGCCCGAAACTCCTTCCACTCCGCAGGGATGCAGGGATCGATCACCAGACTCTCATAATCCGGCCGGATTCCCAGCATATATCGGGTAGCCGAGAAGTAGGACCAGCCGCCGGATCCTGTCATAAACGGGTGCCTTGCTCTGCCGTGAGCGCTGTGATCCTTCCCGACGACAAACTGACAATAAGAGTAAGGCTCCGACTCCCGGATCTCAATCATGTCATTCTGCTTTGCGGGATTCAGCGCATCGTAAAATTTCATCGCCAGATCTCCCCTGCCTCTCATACAGGCCGCCGCCCATGCCCAGGGATTCGGATGGGAGAAAACCGCACCGTTCTCTTTCAGTCCCGGATAAACTCTTGTGACAAAGCCGATATCGTCATCCGGCTCTGTGTAAGAGGGCGTATTGAGCAAGAGTCCGTAGGGCGTATAGAGATATTCGTCGATTGCCTTAAGCGCCAGATCCGCCTTCTCGTCATCAGCCGCCCCTGAGAGAACCGCCCATGCGTTGGACTCCAGATGCACCCTGCCCTCCTTGTCCGCCTGCGTACCGATCTTTTTGCCCTTTGCCGTGATTCCTCTGATATACCACTGTCCGTCCCAGAGCTGTGTGTTGCAGACTTCCTTTACATGCGCCGCAGTCTTTTCGTACTTTTCCGCATCCTCTTCCCTGCCCAGATACCGTGCCAGTCCGANAAACTGTGTCAACGCCCAGTAGTGCAGGAAGCTGACCATGGCGCTCTCGCCGCCGCCCAGATTCAGGCAGTCGTTCCAGTCCGCCCTAAGTCCCTTGCAGATCCCTGTCTGCCCGACCTGCTCTGTGGAAAAGTCCAGAATCCTCTTTAAATGATCATATACCGTTTCCGTCTCTTTCTTCCCTTCCAGATAAGTGTCTGCATANGGAAGCTGTCTGGAAGCAAAGGAAACGTCTCCTGTCTCTTTGATATACTCTGTCACCGAAGCTACCAGCCAGAGCGCATCGTCGGANCAGGCGTCCTTTAACCCGTGTATGATGCTGTTTTTATCCGGCTCCGGTATAACTGTGGGAGACTTAAAGGGTTTACTGCCCGTATCATCCTGAAACCACTCCGGCTGGAACAGGTGCAGTCCATAGCCCTGGCTGGTCAGACCNCTGAGCAGCTGCTCGATGCGTTCCCTGCACTTATCCGGATTGGAGTGGGGAATGGTCATGGCNTCCTGCGCCGTGTCCCGATAGCCGAGCCCAACTCTGCCGCCCACCTCGATAAAGGAGGCAAACCGCGAGAACATCACGTTGATTTCCGACTGGTACAGCGTCCATGTGTTGAGCAGTGTGTTCATCCCCTCATTGGGCGTCTGAATCTGCAATTTAGAGCATTTTTCTTCCCAATAGTTTTTCAGGTCTTCGTAAACCTGATCCACCACACCGTGATCCGCATACTTTGCCCGGACACGTCTGCCCTCTTCTCTTCTGCCCTCACCCAGCATAAAAATCAGCCGCACTTCCTCTCCCGGCTGCAGGATCAGATTCTTTTGCAGACTGCCGCAGTGATTGCCGCCCTTCTCATAGGAAGAAAAACATCTGCCTTCCGCGACGGCCGCCGGATTCGTCTCCGTATTGTAGGTGCCGATAAACCGATCCCGCATACAGTCAAATCCGTCCGGATCGAAATCCGCCGTAAAATACTGATATCCGTTCTCTTCGTAGAACAAATCTTCTTCAATGATGCCGTCCTCGCAGGAAGCTCCCGCACAATAGAGGCTCATCTGGTAATTCTGGTTGTCGATCATAATATGATGGAAGGAAAATTCCAGGTAAGAAAACACGCTCAGGTTCCTCACCGCGTCCCCCGTATTTTTAATTTTCACATCCCACAACTGCACCGCTTCTCCCCGCGGAATCACCATCGTCTGGGATGCCCGGATCCCCTCATACTCACATTCGTACACCGTGTAGGACATACCGTGACGGCAGCGATACTTCGCCTGGTCAAGCGGCTTCCCCACCGGCTGCCAGGATACCGACCAGTAATCCGCACTGTCATTGTCCCGCAGGTACACATAGAAGCCCGGCCTGTCCATAGGCACCGCATTTCCTCTGAAACGGCTGATTCTGTGATATTCGGGCGTCTTGTAGAAAAGATATCCTCCCGCCGTGTGATTCACCACAGCCGCCATGTCCTCCACACCAAGATAGTTCGTCCATGAACAAGGCAGATCCACCCTGTCGATCACGTACTCCCGATTTTCATTGTCAAAATGTCCGTACTGCATATAACCCCTCCCTGCCTTTTTGTATATGGCTTACTTAAGCTTTATTATAGGGATATCTCGCTAATATGAAAATGACTCAACATGTGATAATTTGCCGATTTTTGTGATGTGTAGGGCAATATTGCGAAAATGGGGGCCCACAGAAACAGACTTCAAATGCTTATGCGTGCAAAAAAAGAGAAGCCTTATTTCTAAAGCTTCTCTCTATGCAGGAAAAGAGACTTGAACTCTCATGGTATTGCTACCACACGGACCTGAACCGTGCGCGTCTGCCAATTCCGCCATTCCTGCGAACAAATGTTATTNTATCGTTTTTTTTGAGCAATGTCAAGCCTATTTGTAAATCTTTCTTGTACTCNCAACAAAAAAATATGAGACTCCCTGAAAAATTGAAATAAAAATGAAAATTCAAGGCAAAATCTCTTGACTTTTTNAANGGGTGATAGTAAGATATTACTTGCGTTGTAAACGTATGCGGAAGTGCTGGAATTGGCAGACAGGCTAGACTAAGGATCTAGTGTTGGTAACGACGTGTGGGTTCAAGTCCCATCTTCCGCATTCCTTAAGTATCAGGAACCCCGATAAAATCAGGGTTCCTATTTTTATGCCATGCAAACTTCCCGATNTCCTCAAAGATAACAATACAAGGGAGATTTCATCATATAGGCTGATTCCCACTATTCCCCCAGATATGCTTGAAACCATGATAATTTGATAGTATACTACAATTACACAGAAGAAAGGGTCTACAGGATGCCAAAGAAAACCCAGAACTTAAAGCCTGATACAGTATTAAAGAATTACTGGAATGNNAACGNNCAGTTTGCNGACTTCTTTAATGCAGTCCTGTTTGACGGCGAGCAGGTGATTTNCCCCGATGAACTGGAAGATGTTGACACGGAGGAGTCTTCCGTCCTTGAACACAGAGAATATGCNGANAGCNTCAAAGCCTCCAGAGACAGCATAAAGATATGTAAGAAATCCCTGACTCATGGTGTAGAATTTGTAATGCTTGGTATTGAGTCACAGGAGCATATACACTATGCTATGCCAATGCGGGTTATGGGTTATGATTACGGCACATACAAAAAGCAGTATNACANCAATGCAAAGAATTACCAAAATGCAGATGGGATGACTGAGGACGAATATCTTTCAAGAATGAAAAAGACTGACAAATTTACTCCTGTCATCACCGTTGTTGTCTACTACGGCGATAATCCNTGGGATGGAGCTACTACCCTTCATGGGATGTTAAACATTCCAGATAAAATGAAATCCTTTGTCAATGATTACAAAATGCTTCTCGTGGAAGCAAGACAGAATGACTTAATACTCCACAATATGACCAATATCGCCTTTTTCGATATGTTAAAGGTAGTTTTGGACAAAAACATAACAAAGGATGAAGCAAGGAAAAAAGTCATAGAATATGCATTAAAGCATAACGTAGACAAAACAGTAGTNATGACCGTGGCAGGAGCCACNAACCGTAAAATTGATTACAATGCATTATCCGAGAAAGGAGATGTTACTATGTGTACTTTATTTGATGAGATTGAAAAAGAAGGTAAAGCAGAAGGTAAAGCGGAAGGTATCATTGAAGGTATTCAAGCATTGATTGAGAGTCTACAGGAAATGGAAATTCCATATAACAAAACTCAAAATCAAATAATGGTNAAGTTCTCCTTATCAGAAGACACCGCTCAGGAATACATGGATAAGTTCTGGAAGTAATCACAATCTACTGCCCCTCAAAGAGTATTAGTTACACTTACAGGATGATGTATCGGAAGCCCCTTTCTATCAGTATTTTTTCGAGTAACAATACTTCAAGTCCCAGTAACAACACTACCTGCACCTGTTACANTCCCTTCGCCAATCGTTACCTCAGGAAGAATAATTACACCACCGCCAATCCGGCAACCATCTCCTATGGTTACCGGCAAAGCATAGGTACGACAGAAATACTCCCCACTTTCCATACTCGAGTTCGGTGTCAGCCGATCAGCAAGCTCAACCGGATGTGTTGCTGTATAGATTTGAACATTTGACGCAACCNAAACATTATTTCCGATTGTAATTTTATTACAATCCACAAATGTGCAGTTCATATTTACGAACACATTATTGCCCATNCCGATATTGCAGCCATAATCACCCCCCCCACTTCAAGTGGGGGTTTGAAAAACGCCCCCAAGGGCCAATGTCATTAAGTTAAGCCAAAATAAAAGGATTCNTATACCAATTATGGTATAGGGGTCTTTTTATTTTGTAAAATTCATTAGAGACACTGATCTCTGACCTGTCAGAAAATCCTACACTTTTTCTAAGAGATCCTGAATCTGATTTCTCAAGAAACAAAAAAATTGATTTTAAAACATTTGTTGGGATCACTATGAATTCCGGAGGATGTACGATGAGTAAAGAACTGTTGGATTATTTTGATTTCGATGTCAATACACCTACTGTTTCAGCATACACCCAGCAGCGGGCAAAGGTCCTGCCGGAAGCCGGAGGACTTCGTTTTCCTTTTTTACTTCTCTCTGATCGGCTTCTTCAAATAGCAAAACCCGTAANCCGGAAGCGTGATCTCATCCAGACGCACCTTCTCCCCTGCTATCAAATCCACATACGCTTCTCCCGGCTCCTGCAAGGCAAGCTTTTTGTCCTGTCCGCTGAAATTAAACAATCCCAAAAGCTCCTCTCCCTCATAGGCTCTGCCGATACACANGACATTTCTGTCCCCGGTATCTATCGTCCGGCTGTCCGCCTGTGTGACAAACACTTTCTCCGACTTTCTAATCTTTTCCAGCCGGTCAAGCTGTGAAAAGATCCGTCCCTCCACACTCTTTTCATCCTGCGCCTGCCTNGCCAGCGTCCAGTTCATTTTCCCCCGGTGAATGTAGCGGGAATCCGACGCCTTATCCGGATCTTCTTTATAACTGTAGTCGTTTACCTGTCCGATCTCGTCTCCGCTGTAGAGCACGGGAATCCCGGACTGCATGAACATATAGGCGTGAAGCGTCACATCCAGTCTGACCGCCCGCTCCATAGCTTCCTCATCCTGTTCAAATCCCGCCTTTTCCACACCGCACATGGATGCCGTGGTGCCNCAGAATCTGGCNTCTCCCGACACGGGATCGGCGTTGTACAGTTCACCTCTGCTGTTGCTTCCGCCCTCATAACCCTGGAAATACTGATTCAGATACCACTTGTGGGCACGCTCATCGATTCCCTCAAGGCGCAGCGTATCATAATCCAGCCCCCAGCCGATATCGTCATGGCATCGCAGATAATTCAGAAAAACATATTCTTTCGGCAGACCGCCTACAATGTCAAGCTGCCGCTTTAACAGACTGACATCCCGCGTCGCCACCGTATGCCAGGTGGTAGCCATTGTGGTCACGTTGTAAAGCATATGACACTCCGGTTTCTCAACCGTTCCAAAATAGGGAGCCACCTTCTCCGGCTCCATCACCACCTCGCCAAGCAGCAGCACACCGGGACATACGATCTCGCTGATCATGCGCATCATGCGCACNATCGTATGTACCTGNTTTAAATTACGACAAGAGGTATGTAACTCCTTCCAGATATATGGCACGGCATCAATCCGTATCACATCCATCCCCTTGTTGGCAAGGAAGAGAAAATTGTACATCATCTCGTTAAATACCCTGGGATTCTTATAGTTCAAATCCCATTGGTACGGATAGAAAGAGGTCATGACAAAGTGTCCTGCATCCGCAAGCCANGTGAAATTGCCCGGCGCGGTGGTGGGAAACACCTGGGGCACCGTCTTCTCATATTCATTCGGAATGGCGTCATTGTCAAAGAAGAAGTAGCGGCTCATATATTCGCCCTCTCCCGCTCTCGCCCGCTTCGCCCACTCGTGATCCTCGGAGGTATGGTTCATGACAAAATCCATGCAGACATTGATCCCCTCNTTCCGGCAGGCCGCCGTCAGGCNTTCCAGATCCTCCATGGTNCCNAGCTGGGGCTGTACCTTCCGAAAATCCGCCACCGCATAGCCGCCGTCGGAACGTCCCTTGGGGGTATCCAGNAAGGGCATCAGATGAATATAATTGACATTACAGCTTTTCAGGTAATCCAGTTTTTCCTGTACGCCCCGGAGATTATCCGCAAAATTGTCGATATAGAGCATCATGCCCAGCATATCGTTCTTTTTATACCAGTCGGGCGCCTTTTCCCTCTCCCGGTCCAGTTTTTTCAGATCTTTGGCACGCTCATCATAGAAGCGGTGAAGATTATCACACAGCTCCGCAAACATGGAACCGTTGTCATACAGCTCCATGTACAGCCACCTCAGCTCATCCAGATGCCTGTCAAATCGTTTTCTGTAGGTCGCTTCCGCCCGTGATACCTTCTCCTTCGTCTGTGTTGTCNCTCCCTTTTTGCCTCTCATATTTACCTCCGTCCCAAAGCTTCACTACTCTCTGACCAGCTCTATCTGATACGCAGGATACTCCTTCTGCTCCACCGGCATCGGAAGGCCGGCTTCCATCAGATCCGCACCGTAATAGCGTCTGCCGCTCTCTGCATCCCGATACACCGCCTGCGGCTCCAAGCCTCTCAATCTCACATAGCTCACCGGCATATTGCCATGCATTTCCAGCATGACGACGCTCAAAAACGCCCGTTCCTTCTCTTCTGACACAAACAGCCACGCCGCGTAAGTTTCCCGGAAAGGCTCTGACAGGCGATGATATGTCCCCTTTCGGATCAACGCTTCCATTCTCTTATACTGTCTGATCTGCTCTCTGACAATCTCCTTTTCCTCCGGCGACAGTTTTCCCGGATCCAGCTCATAGCCAAAGCTCCCTGCCATGGCCACCACGCCTCTGGTGTGCAGGCTCACGCTGCGGCCTGTCTGATGATTCGGCACGGCCGACACATGGGCGCCCACCGCGGCAATCGGATAAAAGAAGGATGTCCCATATTGAATCCGCAGCCTGTCCAATGCGTCCGTGTTGTCGCTGCACCAGATCTGCGGCGTGTAGTACAGCATCCCGGCGTCAAACCTTCCGCCGCCGCCGCAGCAGCCCTCTATCAGAATATCCGGATATTTCTGCAGCAGCCTTTCCAGAAAATCATATACCCCCAGCACATAATCGTAGGTCACCTTGCCCTGGCTGTTCTCCGCGGAATAAACATCTATGATACTGCTGTTCATATCCCACTTGATATAAGAAATGTTACCCTGATCGAGTATCCCGCATATCTGTCTGAAAATATGATCCCGCACCTCCACTCTGGTGAAATCAAGCGCCAGCTGATTCCGACTCCGGACAGGCTCCCTGCCGGGAATCTGTAATGCCCAGTCCGGATGTTCTCTGTACAGATCGCTGTCCTCCGATACCATCTCAGGCTCTATCCAGATACCAAATTGTACACCCATATCATTGACTTNCTCAGTCAACTCTTTCAGAGTACATCCAAGTTTCTTCTCATTGACCTGCCAGTCACCCAGACTGCTGTTATCGTCCTCCCGCCTGCCAAACCATCCGTCATCCATGACGATCATATCAATGCCAAGCTTGGCCGCACTTTCTGCCAGTTTTAGAATGGTATTGCCGTCGAAGTTAAAGTAAGCCGCCTCCCAGCTGTTTAACAAAACAGGCCGTTTGCCATCCTTATATTTCCCCCTGCACAGATGTTCTCCGATGCAGCGGTGGAACCGGGCAGACAGCGTCCCCAGTCCTTTGTCCGAATAGGAAAGGATCGTCTCAGGAACCACAAGCCGCTCCCCCTGCTGCAGCGGATAATGGAACAGGTCTCTCTGCAGCCCCATCAGAACTCTCGTCTGGTCATACTGGTCCTTCTCCGCCTCGCAGAGAAAATTGCCGCTGTAGACAAATACCAGACCGTAACAGCTCCCCGCATCCTCCGTTGTATTTTCATGGGCGAGGATCACCGCCGGATTATACTGGTGGCTGGAAGCGCCCCTGCGGCTGCCGAAGGCGTGATTTCCGTGCCCGATCTTTTCCCGCTGCAGATTGCGTTCCAGGGTATGTCTGCCATAGAAGCTGAGCATCTCATAATCACCCGTCAAAAAATCCAGGCAGGCGGAAGCCGCCTTCTCTACAACCACAGTCTGCTTCCCCTGATTCTCAATCATAGCGCTTCTTGTAATGATATCCGCTTCCTCCAATACACCGTACAGAAGCGTCACCCGCACATGGCTTACCCGGTCTTCCAGATAGACCTCCAGTGTCTGTGCCTCCCAAGAGTCAGCATAGACTGCCGGAAGTCCCGGCAGTCCATACTTTTCCTTTTTTATTTCATGACCGATATAACGCAGATCACAACAATCAGATCCATCCGCGTTACGGATGATCAGAGCGCTGTTTCTAAAATCCCCCACGCCCATGACCGGATATTCCTGAGGCAGGGCATCCATCGAGTAGGTTCTGTCGTTTCCCACATCCGACGGATTCCCTGAGAATCCTCTGTCATAATAGGTGAGCAGATGGTCCATCTTTCCGTATACACGCCCACCGTAGTACAGATGCAGTAAAAAACCATAATCATCCACTTTCATGCGGTATGACGTGTGTTTTGTGTCTAATGAGAAAATCCGGTTTTCCTGCTGATATTCAATTGCCATAATTCTGTACCTTCCTGTTAAATTATCACTTTACGGCTCCGTTCACAACACCATTTAATATCTGTTTCTGACAGATCAGATAGAAAACCAAAATCGGGATCAGAGACAGCAGGTAGGATGCAAACGCCAGATTGTAATTGGTTCCAAACTGTGACTGGAAGTTCAACTGAGCCAGCGGCAGCGTATTCTGTGAGGAACCCGCCATAATGATAAGCGGCGTCATAACATCATTCCATACCGCCAGCGCCGTGATGACTGCAACTGTCGCATGCATCGGACGCATGATCGGGAAAATGATCTGCCAATAAGTCCGCCATGTGGAGGCGCCGTCCACTCTCGCCGCTTCTTCCAGCGCCATGGGGATATTGGTGAGATAACCCGAGTATAACATAATATTCATAGGCATGTAAAACACCACATACAGAAGCATCACGCCAACCCAGTTTGCAAGCCCCATCTCCGCCGTCTGCTTAGCCAGGGGCATCATCAGAATGGCAAAAGGTACGAACATACCGCTTACGATAAAGAGATAGACAAAATTGTAAAATTTACTGGATTTATTTCTTCCCAGCGTATATCCCATCAGAGAATGGATCAGGACGGAAAGCCCCACAGTCAGCACTGAGATCAGCAGACTGTTTTTCAGAGAATTCCAGAAGTCCGTTACCTCCATCGCTTCCCTGAAGTTATTCAGGCTCCACACCTTGGGCAGCGACAAAATACCGCTTATGCTGTTGGTCATCTCCGAAGGCTGCTTGAAGGCGATCACAACGGTCATATATAACGGAAAGATGATCGTGGAAAGACCGAGAATGAGCAGCACCAAAACCCATTTGTTCGATTTTTCGACTGTCGATGTTTTCTTCATAACTGCTCCTCCTTTGAACTGGAAAATTTCATCTGCGCAACAGAGAACACTACGATCAAGATAAAGAATACCACCGCGTTAGCGCTCTGGAAGCCGAACTGTCCGCCNGCCATACCGTTATTNTAGATCAGGAAGGAGATGGACTCCGTGCTCTGCGCCGGGCCGCCCTTGGTCAATGCGACGATCTGGTCGAACACCATCAGGAAGTTTTTCACACACAGCACCATATTGATGGAGAAAAACGGAATGATCAACGGGAAGGTCAGATACTTAAACTGCTTCCAGCCTGTAGCGCCGTCCAGACCGCCCGCNTCGTACACGTCCTCGGGCACTGTCTGCAAGCCTGAAATATAGATGATAGTGTTCATGGCGATGGCCTGCCATGCACACACGATCATGACGCCGATCCACGCCCTGTCAGGATTTGACAAAATACTGGAACCAAGCGCCTTGATGCCCGTCATATCCGCCAGAGCCGGGATAATATAAGTAAAGAAATAGTTAAAGATGTAACCTACAACCAGTGAACCGAGGATATTGGGGAGGAAGTACGCCCCACGGAAAAATCCCTTTGCCCTGATCTTACTGTTTAATCCGAGAGCCATGATCAGGCTGAGCACATTTACCACTATCGTAGTCACAATCGCCAGCTTGATCGTAAACAGGTAGGACCTGCCCACACGCGCGTCCGAAAACAGATCGATATAATTGCGAAATCCCACCCAGTCATAGCTTCCAAAGCCTCTGAAATTGGTGAAGCTGTACATTGCGCCGCGGATCAGCGGAATCGTGTTAAAGCAGATAAACAATGCCAGGATTGGAATCGTTATCAGCATAAATGTTCTCTTTCTTTCATTTTCATGTTTCGACATAATCTCTTGACCCCTTTCCTAGTTTGTATTTCCGTGGGCAGCTTCATACTCCTGCACCATACGGATGATATCTCTGTTATATCTCTGCCATTCCNCATCGAANTTCTTAAGGAACGCGTCCGGATCCATCTCAAAAAGAAGCGTCTGCAAGAGAGCGTCCACNGACATCTCGGAAGGATAATAATGATCCTGATAATCTGTCATGTTCCCGCTCTGGATAAAATCCGCCATACCGTCCAGCATNGAAGACAATGCAAAATCTCCCTTCTTGCAGGGAACCGCGTTCTGGTCGTCAATGTACTTCTGTATGTTTTCATCCGCATAGAGGAAATCCAGCACCTCATAGGCCGCCTCTTTGTTTTCGCATTCCGCCATGACACAAAAGCCAAGATCAATTCCTGAATTTAATGTTCTGTCTTCTTTATCATCGCTTGCAGGCATCACGAAAGAATCGATATTCATCTCCGGATTCACCGACAGAATCTGCGGCGTCGCATAGCTTCCGATCGTATACATGGCCGATTCCCCTCTTGCAAATGCGGTACAGGCGTCATTATAGCCGTATGCAAAAGGATCATCAGGACCATAGTCCAGAAGCTGTATATATTTTTCCGACAGCTCCCTGTATTCCCCCGCAAAGGTCGTCTTCCCCTTGTTTACCTGCTTGGTTGTGTCCGCCGGCGCGAGCTCTACCGCCATGGCGTTCCAGGGCGCCAGACAGGTCCAGGTATCTTTAAAGCCGAAGTAGAAGGGAAGAATCCCCTCCGCCTGAATCTGGTCGCACAGCGCAAGCAGCTCATCCCAAGTCTCGGGAATCTGCCATCCATGCTCCTCGAACATATCTTTGTTATAGAGAATCCCCGCCGCGTTGGCCACATAAGGTATGATATAAGTGCCGTCCGCAGGCACCAGTTCCAGTGCTTCAGCGATTTCCAGATATCCCTCGTTGATATCCTTCATTCCCTCATACCCTGAAACATCCGCCAGTATATCGGCGTCCACAAAATAAGAGTAGTTGATGTCTCCGCCAATTCCTATGATGTCCGGATAATCCTCCCTGATAAACCTGGTTTTCAAAATCGTCGTCGCATCGTTGGGCGAGCTGATCGTCAGATGAATGTCATCATGCGTCGCATTGAATTCATCTTCCACCGTCTTAAAATAGTTCGCCGCCTCCATCTTGTACTGCACGATCTCAATTTCGGTCTTGCCGTCCGAGGAACTGCCGCACCCTTGGACAACCGCCGCTGCCGCTGCACAGCACAGAACTGTTGTCAAGCCTTTTAATCCCTTTCTCTTCATTTCCTTTCTCCTTCCCTTTTTGCAATATGCATGATCAAAACGGCTCTAAATTGATTTTACTTTTATCATTGTAACATACCATAATGCCGCTAAAAATACCTATNTTTTGCGCGTTTTATACCAATATGCTGTTTTTCCGCCTATACATTGAACTAACCTAGCATTTTGGTATATAATTAANTATATTACCTGATGNGGTGAATTATGAGCGAGGTTATCTTTTCTGTTTTTCCAAGTGAAAATTTCGTAGATCTGGGACTGTATCAGTTTGGCTGGGAGCANTGCNCCCCCTCNCACTCCTTCGGTCCNGCCGCAAGGAATCACTATCTNTTCCATTTCTGTCTCTCCGGAACAGGTACNCTGATCGCCGACAACNNNAAAGGCGATTCTATTNCCTATCAGGTCATGAGCGGNCAGGGCTTNATGCTCTTTCCNGGTCAGGTCTGTACNTATATTGCNGATCANGATATNCCCTGGGAATATGTCTGGATCGAATTNGACGGNCTGCGCGCCAGAGANACCGTAAATCTGGCCGGNTTAAGCCTGGANCAGCCAATCTATAAGGCGCGCTATAAAGATATTGCAGAAAATATGAAAAATGAAATGCTGTATATCGTAAATCATAAAGAGGAATCTCCCTTTCATCTGATCGGGCACCTCTATCTGTTTATTGACAGCTTTGTCCGCGCCTCCACCTCCACACAGGTCGGTAAGGGGAACCGCCTTCGTGATTTCTACATAAAGGAAGCTTTTTCCTTTATCGAACAGAATTTTCAAAACGACATATCCGTGGAGGATATCGCCGCTTCCTGCGGCCTGAACCGAAGCTACTTCGGGAAGATATTTCATGAGACTACAGGAAAATCTCCACAGGCGTTTCTGATCTCTTACCGCATGACCAAAGCCGCGGAACTGTTAAAGCTGACCGAACTGTCCATCGCGGATATCGGAAACGCNGTGGGCTATCCGAACCAGCTTCATTTTTCCAGAGCCTTTAAGAATGTATATGGCATCCCGCCAAGACAGTGGCGAAATGAGAACAAAAGAATCCTGTAATATCCATTTCATCTTTTTCCTTCTGCCGCATAAGATAAAGTAACGCATCCTCCCCACAAGGAGCCCGCCATGTCCACTCTTCCCACTGTCGCCATTCTGGGCCGCACCCCTGATACCGAAAATTACGAAAACATCCTGCACAGACTGGGCATCCCTTATCACACCACTCTGGATCCCGAATCAACCGAGACCGCCACCCATCTGCTCCTGCCGGGCGGCGGTGACATCACCCCCGCCTTCTTCGGTCAAAGCAATCACGGCTCCCTCCGCATCGACACAGAACTGGATATTCTGCAGTTTCAGGCGCTCTCCCTCTTTGCGGCCAAAAAAAAGCCCGTGCTCGGTATCTGCAAGGGCCTTCAGATCATCAATGTGTACTTCGGCGGCGACATCACGCAGCACATCGATACCGCAGACAGGCACAAATGGATCGGCAGGGATCAGATGCACTATGTTTATCATAGTGATGTAAGTCGTATGGATTTCTTTTATCAGCTCTACGGCAGCAGCACTCTGGTAAATTCCGCCCATCATCAAGCCATAAACCGTCCGGGGAAGGATCTGATTCCGGTCTGCCGCGCCGGAGACAATGTGGTCGAAGGACTGATGCACACGACGCTGCCTATCCTGGCAGTCCAGTGGCATCCGGAACGTCTGCCGGAGAACGCGGGCGAATCGCTTTTCCACTATTTCTTATCCCCTCCCGATTTCCCTAAATGATGCTCCAGCTGTGCCATACCCTGCTCAAACCGCTCCTTCTGCGCCTCCCGCTTCCCTTTTGCCTCGTCCTTCGCATGGAGAGAAACTGTCTCAAAGAGCGCCCGCATGATTCGGAGAATCACATCTGCGGTCTCTTCGTCCACTTCACCGACAGCCTTTCCGATTTTCTGTATACTTTGAAACCAATGCGCTGTAAAGTCGATGAGATTGTCGGTCTCCGACGCCTGCACCACCCGATACAGGGTGTCCACAAAAACGTGCATCTGCTCCTGATCCAAAGACAAAATCCACTTATTCAGCGCCTGATCCACAAATCTTCTTCCCGCCCGAATCTGATCCACAATACAGAAACTGCCATCCTTTACCAGCCATGTATAAGGATTGTGCTGAGCCAGACCCAGCGTCTTGCTCTCCACTACCTGATAAACGCCATCCGTGTATAAAAGCATGCCCACCAGCGAAGAACGCGGCACCGTCTTACGGATGCGCGGCTCAATCTCCTGCCAGGCGCCCTGTCTTTTTACCTCCGGACGAAAACCCGGTCCGTCGTGATCATAAATCCGGGCAATCCTGTCTCTCACTTCGGGAGCACAATGCATGGACGAATAGACAGCAAGATTCCCACCCTTGGAATGGCCTCCCACATAAAAACTGCCGCGAATCGTCTCCGCCGCCTGCTCCAGATAAGGCACGCTGCACATCTGTCCGGGCACCGGCTCCGAAAAGGCCAGATTCAGATCCTCCTTCCAGCCCACGATGTTCTCATCGGTTCCCCGGAAAACCACATAGGTCAGCCCCTCTGAAAGCCCGCATACCACTGCCGAAAATTGGATTTCCTTCTCCAGCTCTATTTGGTTTACATAATTCCACAACCGCATGCCGCCGAAGCGTCTGCTGTTTAAAATCCCCAGAAAAAGCGCCGTATTATCCTTTCGATGCCGCTCATCCGCATAGAGATGATCGTAATCCGCATGGGCCGCGATCTCCTGAATACTTACGGGAGTGCATTTCTCAAGAGGTCCCGGCACGATACCGTCAAGTTTCAGATAGGAAAACTGGCTGATCACCAGACTGTCCACATCGTTGAAGGGTTGCTCCGTCAGACTGTAATGGCCGTATTCCTTCAGATAATCCAATATAGTTCCCATTCCATACCTCTCTGCGCCTTCGAATTCCTTTACCGAAATCAGATTTTTGCCTCCAGATGCTCGATATTCTTGATCAGCACACTGACCGTCCCGTCCGGATTGGTGATAAATTCCACACACCTGGGATTCTTATACTGCTCCATGGGAATCTTGATTTCAATCCCCGTATCCGTGAAAAGGTGCTGGCTCTGGTATTTCCGCACTGTATTTTCACTCTGGGGCTCGATCCGTTCCCGCACCATATTATACTTTTCCATTTTATCCTGAAAAGCGGTCTTCAGCTCCGGCTGATCGTCAAAAATCTTTTCCGCGATCTCCTCCACTTCGAAGCCGCCGTTTTCCTCAATTTCCTCCTGGATAATGCTCTTGGCGCGCATCTGCCGCTCAAACCGCTCCACCTCCGCGAAGCCGTCCTTCTGCACGCTCTCCACGGCGCGGCCCACAATGGACAGCTTCGATTTGTGGGAGAGATGGGCGCTGCACTTTAAAAAGAGAAAAGAAAAGTAATCCGTCTTCTCCCCGTTCACCTCATATTTTTTCTCCACCACCTGCAGGGACAGATCAGAGAGCCGGATCACCGCCGCTTCCGAAAGCCGCTGGCTCTCCGAAGGCAGGATGGACTTGTGGCGAATCAGCTCGTTGCTGTTTCCTTCTCCCCCGTCAAGCGGCATGGTCCTGTGGGTGTAGAGGGACTTGTAATTCATCTTTAAGAGTGCCAGATATTCCTCTTCTCCCTCCTTGAAACGCACCACCATAAGGTCTGCCGAGGGAATGTCGATGTTTGCATTCATGATCTCATACAGAAGCGATGCGATTTCCTGGCTTGCCGGGACGAAATCCTCATCCTGATAATCGGACAAAAGCCTGCAGATTTCCGACTCCCGCTCATAAAAGCGGCACTCTCTGGCGTCATCCCCCATACAGATCCGCCCGATATGCTCCCTCACAAACTCCGCCACCTCCGAGCCGTACTCCAGCTCTGTGTCCGAGAGCACGGGCATCCCGATGGTGGAATCCAAAATATGTACGATGATGTGCTTTATCCTGATGTCTTCTTTATTCATGTGAAGTCCTTTCTTACTTGTCGTTAGGCATTTGCGAAACTCATCTCAATTCTTTCATAATTGTGCAAATAGCATAAGCAGACCCTTGTAAAACGTTGGTACTTGGCGAGGTACTTTCGAGCCTGGTACCATTACGTTTGAAAGGAGCGAAAGCGCGTCTGCGTTGGTTATGCTATTTGCGCAATTCCAACAGTCATGAGGGAGTTTCGCAATTACCTCTGTTAATTAGTATTTCTCAGGGTAGTCTGTCCCGGTCTCACTCTGCATTAAGTTTACATAATATTCCGGATTCTGTTCCATCAAGAGCATGGTATGAAAAGCCTCGAGAAGCATTTTATCCCCGTTGTTCTTCATTTCGCTCCGGTCCCTGTCCAGCTGTGCCTTAAAATGATCCATCTGCCAGACCATGATATCGATCAGACTGTAGCCCGCCACCTGATAGGCACAGAGAAAATCCTGATGTTCCAGATAATATAAAAACTCGCCTGAAACGCCCTCCGAGGCTGTGAGCATTGCAAAAAAGCTCTCCAAAAAGCTCTCATCTTCACCGGCATAATAGCAAAGCGCCTTCGCCCAGGCGAAAGCTTTCGCCTTTTCCTCTTCACGCATGATCTCTCTCCTTCCTCTTCTTCCGGTTTCCCTTGCTTGGTCTTTTTTTCTTGCTTTCCGCATAGGATATGCTAACAAACTCCGGGTGTATCTTCCATGGCTCTTTTAGAACAGATCAACAATATTTTATGGGGACTCCCCATGATCGCCCTGCTCCTTGGCACTCACATTTACTTTACCTGCAAACTGCATTTTCCCCAAAAACATCTTCCTGAGGCGATCCGTCTCTCTCTTTTTTCTACGGAGACAGCCGGAAAAAATCTTTCGCCTTTCTCAGCTCTTGCCACTACCCTGGCAGCAACCCTTGGTACCGGCAATATCATCGGTGTCTCCACTGCCGTGGCACTGGGCGGTCCCGGCGCTGTCTTCTGGTGCTGGATCACCGGGATTTTGGGAATGGCCACCGCCTACGGCGAGTGCTATCTGAGCGTCCTTTACCGCCGGCAGAAGGCAGACGGTGTCTATGTGGGCGGCCCCATGTATGTGTTAAAAAATGGTTTACATAATAACAAACTTGGCTGCCTGTACGCTCTGTGTACCCTGGCCGCCGCTTTCGGCGTAGGCTGTACCACTCAGGCCAACTCCGTCACCCGGGCAACGACCTTAAGCTTCGGTCTCTCTCCCCATCTGGTAGGGATCGTATTAGCTGTCCTGACCGGCGCTGTGATCCTGGGCGGTATCAAGAGCATCGGTAATCTCTGCGAACGCACTGTGCCCGCCATCACGTTTCTCTATCTTCTGGGGTGCTTTTTGCTGCTCGTCCTCTACCGCCACCAGCTCCTCACCGCCATCGTCTGGATCGTAAAAGACGCCTTTTCCTTCACAAGCTTTACCGGCGGTATAGCAGGTGCAGGCTTACAGAGGGCGCTTCGCTACGGCATCGCCAGAGGGCTCTTCAGCAATGAGGCCGGCATCGGCACCTCCGCCATCGCAGCCGCCTCCTCCCACACCGAGAATCCACGGCTTCAGGCCTATGTGTCCATGACCGCCGTTTTCTGGGATACAGTAGTCATGTGTCTGGTGACAGGTCTGGTCATCGTCTGCAATATGCTCTACGATCCGGCCTCCGCCGCAGGTGTCGCCGAGACCGATCTGACCGCCGCTGCTTTCGCTCACCTTCCCTATGTAGGGAACGCCTTTTTAACCCTCTCTCTGTGTGCCTTCGCCGTCACTACTCTGATCGGATGGTCCTATTTCGGTGAGACCGCCACAGAGTATCTGGCAGGCAGCCGGGGGATCCCGCTCTATAAGCTTCTCTATATCCTGATGATCTATCTGGGCGCGATCATCCCCATGCGTCTGGTATGGGAGAGCACCGATCTGATCAATGCGCTTATGACACTGCCGAACCTGCTGGCTCTCTGGACACTGCGGCGGCAGATTCGATCATAATCGCATCCCATATCAGCACGGAGAATGCTTCTTTTCAAGCATTCTCCTGTGTGAGATTTAGTACTTCTTGGCGTCCCGTCCAATGGCGGGACGTCCTTAGAAGTACTTCTCACACGATTCTCGTGCTCTGCAGTAAGCATAAAAACCCACACAGATCAATGCAGAGAGCAGAGATCCCAGCGGCGCCGCCCAACCCATGGGATACAGGTCATCCGGAAACCAGAGGCTTGCAAAGTAGGCTCCCGGAATGCGGACCAGCACTATCGCCGCGATATTATGTATGAAAGAGATGCCCGCTTTCTGGTCTCCGCAAAAATAGCCGCTGAAACAGAAGTGGACAGCCGCGAAGATCGTATCAAAGACATAGGAGCGCATATAAGCGCAGCCCGCCGCCAGCACCGCCGCATCTCTTGTAAACAATCCCACCAGCGTTTGAGGCAANAACTGATTGTACACTGTGCACAGGATGCCCCAACAGACAGTGATGAGAAGTCCGTACCCCAGAGAAGCTCTGGCCCGCTCCGGCTTGTCCGCCCCCATATTCTGAGCTGTGATGGCAGAAATCGCCGAGAGAAAGGCCGAGGGCACCAGAAACATAAAGCCGATCAGCTTTTCCACGATCCCCACTGCTGCCGATGCGATCAGCCCCCTGCTGTTGGCGATCACCGTGATCACGATAAACGCCACCTGGATCAGACCGTCCTGGCAGGCAATGGGCACCCCCACCTTACANATCTGAGCGACCGCTTCTTTGTCTATCCGAATATCCTGTCTTGTCACCCGAAAGCCAAGATTCTTTTTGTGCAATACAAAGAAAGCAAANAGCACGCTCACCGCCTGCCCGCAGACCGTAGCCAGAGCCGCGCCCGCCGCGCCTAAACCCGCGCCTACAAAAACAAAGTCCAGCACGATATTGACCACGCATGCCACCGCCACAAAATACATGGGACGCTTGGAATCGCCCGCCCCGCGAAAGACACTGCATATCACATTGTAGGCCGTGATAAAGGGTACGCCCGCAAAGCAGATACACAGATAGATCCGGGTCTGCGCCACCGCCTCCGCCGGCGTGAGCATGACACTTGTTATTAAATTAACNCTGAGTAACAGTCCCGCCGTGAGNACCCCCGCAAAGGCCACAAAAAAGAGCACCGCCGCGCCCACTGTCNTCGCNGCCGAGCGTTTNTCTCCGGCTCCCACACATCTGCCGATCCGCACCGTGGCTCCCATGGCAAGCCCCACGATGATCACTGTGAGCATATGCATCACCTGGCTGCCGATTGCCACCGCCGTGGTGGTCTCCGAGCCGTTATACAGCCCCACTACAAACAGATCCGCCATGCCGTAAAAGGTCTGCATAAAGCAGGCCAAAAGATACGGGAGCGCAAACCGTATCAGGTTTTTCCCGACGCTCCCACTTGTCAGATCATTCCCTTCCACTCTGCTGTCCTTCCTCAACTTATCCAATAAAATAACAACCGTACTCCATTTATCCGAGCGCTACATCCAGTATCATCATGATCACAAATCCAATGGCCACACCCACGGTTCCGATATTGCTGTGCTCTCCGGCCTGGGCCTCCGGGATCAACTCTTCCACCACCACATAAATCATCGCCCCCGCCGCAAAAGCAAGAAATATGGGAAGTGCGGAGACGATCTGCTCCGCCAGAAGAATCGTGATAAAGGCGCCGATCGGTTCCACGATACCGGATAAGGCACCGTAAACAAAGGCACGGCTCCTGGAAACTCCTTCACTTCGCAGCGGCATAGAGATGATGGCGCCCTCCGGGAAATTCTGAATGGCGATACCGATAGCAAGAGCAAAGGCGCCCGCCATGGTGATCCCCGCGTCCCCGATCAGCGCTCCCGCAAAAGTCACTCCTACAGACATTCCCTCCGGGATGTTGTGCAGAGTCACCGCCAGGACAAGCATAGTGGTTTTTTTTAACGAGCTCTCCACGCCCTCCGGTTCCGTACTCTCCAAATGCAGATGCGGAATCAGACTGTCCAACACTAAAAGAAACGCCATACCGCCGAGAAACCCTGCGGTTGCCGGAAGCCAGGCAATCTGTCCCTGCTCTCCTGCCATATCAATTGCCGGAATCAAAAGCGACCACACCGACGCAGCGATCATAACACCCGATGCAAAACCCAGAAGAAGCTTCTCCACTCCTCTGTGCATCTCCTTTTTCATGAAAAAAACCATCGCCGCACCNAGCGTCGTCCCCAGAAAAGGGATCATCAATCCTGTAAACAGCTGCATCCGCCGCTTAACCTCCTGTCTGTAACAGTCTCTTTCTCTATTTCACCTTAACCTTATATTTTACCGTGATTGGCTTCACATTATCCGCCTGTTCGCTCAGACGCACCTGTAATTGCAGGGTGTAGGTNTTTCCCTTGACAGCATACCCTGTATTCTTCATCTGAAGCTGTAACGTACCTTTGCCTGTCACTTCATCATAAAAATAGCCGCTCAGCGCAAAGGCATCCGTGTTGCCCACGAGAGTCACGTTCTCGATCTCGGGNNCAGAGGCTCCCTTCAGGGCTGCGCTCAGATCGACCTGCACACTGTTGTAAGCATTGCTGTATAATAGAGCTGTCTTCGGTGCCGCTGTCAGCTTAACGCTTCCCTGCTTCACCTTAAATTTCACCGCAGGAGTCTGGATCTTCTCGATCACCCCATTTACATTCTTCAATTCAATAACAGGCGTAACGCTATATTGATACTTTGTCACCAGTGTCATGCCCTGCTTTGCCCGCAGCTCGATCTTCGCGCCGGCGGCATCCCACCTAGCCTCAAACAGATACGCGTCCCGGCCTGTCAGCGTCACTTCTTTGTTTCCCGGAGTGCTCTCATCCTTAGCCGTCACAAAGCTTCCGTTCACCGCCTTTAAGGAGGGTGTCAGCGTCATAAAACTGCCCTCTCTGTTCAACACGTCAATGCTGCCCTTGGCGCTGATCTTCACCGCCTTGTCAGGCGCGGTATTCACTATCTTTAAGGTGAGCGGCGTTTTCCATACTTTTCCGTTCTGAGCCGCCTGCACAATAAATTTGTAGGTGCCGGGGTTCACAGGTCTGTTATTGAGCCGCACGGACACCTGCGGTCCGGTCACCGAAAAGACCGCCTGGCTGCCACTCACCAGATCTTTTGCCCTGGTGTCCTTGGAATCACAGTAAACGCTGACCCGAAGGGTCTTACTGATATCCTTCTCGTTACTGTCAAAAATCAGTTCTCCGCCATCCTTCCACCTGACAGTAGCGGCTGCCGCGTCATATCCCACATAAGCGTCATTGGTATTGAGCTGCAAAGTCTTATTGGTCAAAGTAATGGCCGGCTGCCCCANACTCNCTTTCACCGTGAGCGTGCAATTCACCGCATCTGACCAGTGCGCGCTATCCGTTATACGGATTGGCATCTTAAAGCTCTCCGTCTGATTCAGATTGGTTCCGCTGATAATAATGCCCCTGTTTTCCCGGTCCACGTCCACCAGATAATTCCCCTTAGCCGCGGCGCTGGTCTTTGCCACCTGCACCGTATCCCAGAAAACATTCTCCGGCGTCTTCAGCCCGATCCGCACCTTGTTGATCCCGGCCTGGGGATACAGGGTCACCTTTTGGCTGTCCCAGGTAAGCTTCGGCGCTTTTTTCTCCACGCCCACCGTAAAGGATGTCGTAAGCGGTGCAGAATATCCCTCCAGTGTGATCGATAGAGTTCCCTTTTTCACACTGTTTAGGGTAGCGCCTGCCCTCGCCTTCAGGTAATAGCCGTCATCCCGCTCCTCTACCGTATAGTCCCCGCAGCCTGTAAGCTGCAGATTGGTCACAGTCTCCGCCGTACTGATCTCCAGAGGACTTTCGTCCTGCTGATAAAACAGATTCAGCTTCTTTTTCTGCTTTACCGTACACTTNGGTTTCGTCGATACCACCTTGACGGTGAGGGGAAGCTCATAGACTGTTCCGTTCGCCGTGGTGCATACCTTTACCTTGTAAGTGCCGTTATTCACGCCGCTCTTTGCCTTGAGCACACAGCGAACCGCCCCCGTTTCATCCGGTGTCCCCGGTTCCAGCATAAAGCAGGCACTCTTCTCATCGGAAGCCATCTTCGGGCCGGTCACCTCATAAACCTTTCCCTCTGTATCCTTATCCTTCGCCGGGTACACGTAAACAACCGCACCCGTACTCTGCAGCGTATTCACCGTGACCGTCTCCTCACTGAGTCCCGGCTCCGGGTCCGCCACCACCAACACAATCTCCTGCGCAGTCTTGGACTCGTCGTTTCCCGTCAGTGTGATCCGGGCCGTACCCGATGCTTTGACGATCAGGGACACCACAAAGCCGTCTTCCTCCGCCGTCGAGGTCTTCACCGTCACCACCTTGGCGTTGCTGCTCTTAGCCGTCACCTTCGTCGCGCCGGGCAGAGTCAATGTGATCTTACTGTTGACCTGATTGGCTTTCTCCGTTATAAAGCCGGAGAGCAGTCCCGTATAACGATTTTGGGTCGGATCAGGACGCTCGAATCCCTCCACAGCCTCCACAATAAGTGTGCCCGCAGCCGCGTTCGTTACCGTGATTTTACGACTTGCGGTGAAGGTCTTTTTCCCCAGCTTCACCTGTGCTTTGAGCGTAGTTGTACCCGCAGCCTTTGCGGTCACCTTCACATAGTTTCCCGCAGGCTCCACTTCCGCCACCTTGGGATTGCTGCTTACCCACTTGAGATTCTTTTCGATCTCCTGCTTATACTGCTGATAGGCGGCGTTCCCATTGAGCGGCGCCTCGGATCCCTCAAACTTCTCCAGTATCTCCGCGTCAAAATAGTTTACATAACATTCTGCTATCTGCCCGCTCTGTAACGAAACAATCTCCTCTCCATCCTTCTGCATTCCCGCAGAGAGGCCCTTCACCGTGAGAAAATGCACATCCAGAAGGGTCTCAACCGATAATGTGGTTTTTGGATCGCCGGGTTGATAGACCGCCTCAAACTTCTTCGGCTGCGCCCCCGCGAACTGCGCCAGGGCCGTCTCCTTCTCTTTCCATTCCCAGCCATCGGGAAGAGTCACTTCCTCCAGCTTCGTCTGGGTGTTCGTCAAAGCTACAGGCTGTTCCGCAACGGACAGTGCGGGCGCCTCCGCCTGGCTCAACACCGTCACAGTACAGACCGCCTGCGCCGTCTTCCCATCCTTATCTTTTACCGGTTCTCCCTCTTCATCTACAATCGCGGCAGTAATCTTCGCCTCGCCCGCNGCCCTGGCCTGCACCCAGACCGCANTCTCTCCTAACGTATNATCATCGTCACCGACTTCGGTGCCATCGTCTTTCACCAGCGCCGCCACCGCACTATTGTCGGAATGCCATTTTACATTTCCCTTCCACTTCGTNTCCGCGGGGGTGAAATAGACTCTGAGNTGTTTCTTCTCGCCGGGCCGGCTCTCCTGTCCCTCCTGCCCCGCTTTCTCCGCCCGCAAAGTGCAGGACTCCTCCCGCATCTGCAATGTAGGCAGCTTGGAATCCTCCACGATCACCCTACACCGGAACACCTTGAGGCCATCCGCCACATCCGCCCACAGCATTGTCTCTCCCACTGCGGCCGGAATCACGGTTCCCTCTGAATCTACCGTTGCCACACTCTCATTTTCACTGCTCCATTGAACCGGATCTGTGGCAGGACTGCCGCCATCCCGAACCGTCAGTTTCTTTGACGCCGCGTCCGTGGTCAGGTCAAAGGACAGACTGCCCATTTCGGTCTCCTCATCATAGGCAAAAGACTCGCTGTCCGAGTACAGCGTGTATTGGGACACCTTGACAGTACAGGTATCCTGCTTGCTGTTGGACACCGCTGTTGCGGAGATCGTTGCCGGCCCCACGCCTACAGCTTCCACATTTCCATACTCATCTACCTTAGCAACAGTCTCGTCGTTGCTCTTCCAGTTCACACTTTTATCCGCCGCATTGCTGGGCTTTACGGTGACAAACAACTGCTCTTTCTTTTTTCCCTCCGTATCCAACAGCAAATGGAGCTCCTTTTTGTTCAGGACAACCCCACTCACCTCTGCCGGGGTATCCTGCAAAGAAAAGAAATTCACATCATAGCTTAAGGGTTCCGCATCCGTCCCGTCACTTTTCGTCAACCCGGTGATGGTCACCCGAAACTGGGAAGCCTTATTATAGCTTACGCTGTTTGGACGGAAGATGATACAGTTGTCCATACCGTAGCCTGCCGTATTGACCTTGAAGACGCCCTCCGCCTTCGTACCGGAAAAGGTATAGGTCTTATTACTGGATAGATTCTGTAACGTGACTTTCACCTTTTGAAAGTCCGCCTTCCCGTAATCGCTTCCCAGACTCACCGTCCAGGGCGTCCCCGAACCGTTCATCAGCTCTATTGGCATATTCTGGGCAGGCCATGCCACGAAATCACTGATTTCCGATCCATTCCTGTCAAAAGCATACATATTGGAATAAGCTTCCACGGCCCCAAAGCCGGTCTGCGTCATGGAAGGGTTTAAAACCCACCTCCGATGACCCATTTGGTCAATGTTGGAGGAGTCTCCGTCATACATCCAGCCGTTTAACAGACTCTTCGCAATGTTTCCATAATTATATGCAATGTTACTGCTGCCGCACCCTTTTTTCCCTGTCTCATAAAGGTCATCCGGGAATCCTTTGGGCTGCGTCGGATCATGAGACAGCTTGCCGTTGACACAGTTTAGTAACGCTCCGGCCTGTGCCATTTCATTATAACTCTCACTCAACGTCACGTCAGAGGGAATCCCCGCCACATAACGAATGAAGTTCAGCAGATTCTGGGCGTTTTCCAGACTGCTATCCGAGAGATGTCCAGCCTTGTAAGGACTTTTCGNGGAAGGTTTATCGCTGTAGCTGTTTGTCACATCCAANCTCCAGGGATATGCCTTATACCGCTCGATGATCTGCACCGTGCTGGGAGTCTGNCGCTCTGTACTCTCNCCGCTTCTCGCACCNTNNGNACTGCTGNANGAATANACCCNNTTTNCTCCCTCATATCCCGTCATCAGAGGCGGTTCTCCCAGAGCGCACTCCCCGTCGTAATCAAGTTCCTCTAAGGACTCCTCTTCCTCCTGCTCCGGATCATTCTCCGAAACGATATCCGGGGCATTCTCCTCTTCCGGGACCAAATCTGTCTCTTCCTCTTCTGTCCCGTCAGATGTTTCTTCCTCCTCGGTGTCAGACAGTTCTCCATCCTCCGGTTCTTTCGTCTCGCCGTTTTCTTCGCTTTCTTTGCTCTCTTCGGTCTCNCCGTTCTCTTCTTTTNCCGGAGTCTCCGTCTCCTCGGATTCGACAGTCTCCTCCTCAGACGCGGCGTTCTCCTCCGGCTCTGTATCAACCGTCTCCTCAGAGACAGCATTCTCTTCCACGNACACGGTCTGCTCNGCCTGCGGAACAGGCTCTGCCGCATAGACAGCTCCAAAAGTTCCCTCTATCCACAATACAGCCGCCAGCAGCGCCGGCAGCACTCTCTTACATTTCCCCTTATANTTCTTCTTTCGCATTCTTTTTCCTCTTCCCCTTATTCTTCCNCACTACCAGATCATAGCTCTCTGCGATCATACGCCTGATGTCCTCATCGGGAATCGAGCCGTCCAGAATNACCGTATTCCAATGCTCTTTATTCTGATGGTANCCCGGAAGCACNGCCTCATAGGTCTGCCGCCAGAAATCCCGCCAGACCGGATCTACCTTAATATTGATCCGCATCGCGCCTTCATATTCATAGGTCCACAAAAAAGCTTTTTTATTTTTCCGACACCGCACCAGCACCCAATTCGTATCGTGAAAAGGCATGTCCTGATACACACCGGGAAACGTCATGCCGTAGTGCAATGCTTCNTCTCTTGTTGTCATAGTTTTACCTCAGGTATATCATGAAAACTCGAAAGCCCGTGCTTACGCACTTCCTGTTTGACTTCGTCAAACGCTTTCTCGTTAATGATCGCAGAAAAATAAATGCCGCTTCGCGTCGCTTATTTTTCTTTTGCGATCATTATATCATATCTCAGATGCCAATATACTAAAACATTTTTAGAAAGANTTACGAAGTAATTCTTTGGTCGCAGGATGCTGATCCTGCGACGATTATATCATAAAATAAATCGCAAAGTGTGAAACATTTATGAAAAGAAACGATCAGAATATGTTATACTGATACCATCCAGAAATGCAGNGCTTCGGGATCGTACCGTACACATCACCGCATCTGCAGNCTCGGAGAACTGCCACCAAAGAAAGGGATATGCTTATGGAGAAAAGTGCTGAAATCAGAAAACTGTGTCAGGAGAAGGAGATCCGCATGATCGACTTCAAAATGACCGACATCGACGGACGTTGGCGTCACATCACGATACCGGTGGAGCGGTTCGATGAGAATGTCTTCGTCTACGGGATCGGCTTCGACGGTTCCAATTACGGGTATGCCCCTATCGAGAAGAGCGACATGGTATTTTTACCCGACCCGGACACCGCCTATGTGGATCCTTTCGCGGAGGTGCCCACACTGACCATGTGCGGCAACGTCTGCGTCATCGGGAAGGGTGAGAACACGCCCTTTGACCAGTATCCGAAAAATGTTACCCTCCGCGCTATGGACTACATGAAAAAGACCGGCATCGCAGACAACATGATCATCGGTCCGGAGTTTGAGTTCTATCTGTTCGACTCCGCACGCTACGAAGTTTCCCCCAGGCAGTGCGCCTACCGGATCGACACCAGACAGGCCAATTGGAACTGTAGTCTGGACAATCCCGGCAACAACGGCTACGAGGTGACCCACGGCGGCTACCATATCGCCGCACCTCAGGATGTGGGTTATGACTTGAGAAGCCGTATGTGTACGGAAATAGAAAACTGGGGCGTTAAGGTAAAATACCATCACCACGAGGTAGGCGGCCCCGGCCAGATGGAAATCGAGGTGGAATTGGCGGATATGCCCGCTATGGCTGACAACACCATGATCATTAAATACATCATCAAGAACATGGCCGCCAGAGAAGGCAAGACGGCAACTTTTCTGCCGAAACCAATCTATAAGGAGGCGGGAAGCGGTCTGCATGTACATATGCTGCTCACCAAGGACGGAAAACCTGTCTTCTACGATGAGAACGGCTATTCGGGCTTAAGCCAGACCGCCCACTACTTTATCGGCGGCCTGTTGTCCCACATCGCGTCACTGTGTGCCTTCACCAATCCTTCCACCAACTCCTTCAAGCGGCTGGTGCCCGGGTATGAAGCGCCCGTGACCATCGGCTATGCCACCTCCAACCGCAGTGCAGTGATCCGGATTCCGGCTTATGCAAAATCTCCGGAGACCAAACGTTTCGAGCTGCGTAACCCGGATGCTACCGCCAATCCCTATTACGCCTATGCGGCTATCCTGATGGCGGGCTTAGACGGTATCGAGAAAAAAATTGATCCTGCCGCCAACGGCTGGGGCCCCTACGACTTCAATCTCTACACCCTCTCCGCAGAGGAGCAGAAGAAAATCAAGGGACTTCCCAAGTCACTGGACGAGGCGCTGGACGCACTGGAAAAGGATCACGACTATCTGACCAAGGACGGCGTATTCCCCGAACGTCTCATCGACGTCTGGATCGCGCGCAAACGTGCCGAGGCTAAGCAGGCCGGGGAGATTCCCACACCGGCGGAATTTATGATGTATTACGACCTCTAATCGATCGAGTGCCCGCGCACTCGATCACGAGAATGCTGCGCATTCTCCTTCGAGATTTTACGCTATGGCGTGTATCTGGACGCAAAAGAAAACTCTACTATTATGGTAGAGTTTTCTTCTTGTCGAAATATGCGTCTCAAAGCTAATTCTGTACCTCCACCTTCTCGAAATTTCTGATGGAGTGAGCCAGATTACCGTGGAGCATAACGCTCATCTTTTGCACGATTTCCTCATAATCCTCCTTCATGTCATGCCCGATCCAGTCCAGCATGATCCCCACAAAACCATATTTGTAAAAATCCGCGATGAATGCCTTATCACCCTCTGCCAGTTCAATCCCCCGGCATTTTTCCTCCACCACATCTTTTAACAGATCATAGGTGAATTTATAAAGATATCCCTCGATCTTTTCTCTGCCGATACTTCGGTATGCATTTAATATAAATGGCCTATTCTCCAGGACCGCCTCAAAGATCTGGCACATGCCCTCCTGCCAGGTATCATAGGTCTTTTTATCCTGCAGCGCCCTTTTCCCGTCCTCCACACAGACCCACTCCACCAGATCATAAATATCCTTGAAATGGTAATAAAAAGCCATCCGGCTGATGCCACAGTCCGCAGCAAGGTCAT
Organism: Lachnospiraceae bacterium; assembly: GCA_014804385.1. GTDB lineage: Bacteria > Bacillota > Clostridia > Lachnospirales > Lachnospiraceae > UBA3282. The sequence continues at coordinate 77,538 of JAAUZW010000012.1, forward strand.
TGATCGTTATCTTCTCCAGCTTCTTAGTCAACATCAGCTTTTTCAGAGATTCCGCAAGTGCCGTCTTCGTTGTGTTTGTGTTTGGCATTTTGATTCCCCTGTTACAATAAAGAGTTCTCTTCTTTTGCCCATCCGTAGGCATATTTCACGGCCTTTTTCCAGCCCCGGATCCGACTTTCCCTGTCCGCCTCCGCAATGGCAGGGCTAAAGCAGTCATCGTCTGTGCCGTTTTTCATGACCTCTTCCGTGTTCCTCCAATATCCCACCGCAAGACCTGCCAGATAAGCAGCCCCCATGGCGGTGGTCTCCACACATCCGGGACGGAGAACTGGTACATTTACAATATCCGCCTGAGTCTGCATCAGAAAATCGTTGGCGCTGGCGCCACCGTCCACCTTCAAAGAGGCAATCTTCATTTTGGAGTCCGCCTCCATAGCCGTCAGCACATCATTCACCTGATAAGCCAGAGATTCCAGAGTCGCGCGGATAATATGATACTTATTCACGCCCCGTGTGATCCCCACAATGGTTCCTCTCGCATACTGGTCCCAATAGGGTGCACCGAGCCCGGTAAAGGCAGGCACCACATAGCACCCGTTTGTATCCTCCACCTTTTTTGCCATATATTCAGAGTCTGCCGCAGAATCAATGATCCGCAGCTCATCCCGCAGCCACTGTATCGCCGCGCCTGCCACAAAGATTGATCCCTCCAGGGCATAGGACACCTTTCCGTCAAGCCCCCAGGCAATCGTTGTCACCAGACCATTCTCGGAAAATACCGGCTCCTCTCCTGTATTCATCAGCAAAAAACAGCCTGTTCCATAGGTATTCTTGACCTCCCCGGCCCGAAAACAGGTCTGCCCAAACAGAGCCGCCTGCTGGTCTCCCGCAGCACCCGCGATCGGGATCGGCCCGCCAAAGAAAGCAGAATCCGCCTCTCCGTAAATGCAGCTGGAGGATTTTACCTCGGGAAGCATACATTTAGGAATATCCAGCTCGGCAAGGATATCCTCGTCCCACTTTAACGTATTGATATTGAACAGCATGGTACGCGAGGCGTTAGAATAATCCGTCACATGCACTTTCCCCTTCGTCAGCTTCCAGATCAGCCATGTCTCCACCGTACCAAAGAGCAGGTCTCCCTTTTCGGCCTTCTCTCTGGCTCCCGGAACATGATCCAAGATCCATTTGATCTTCGTGGCTGAAAAGTAAGCGTCGATCACCAGCCCTGTCTTTTTCCGAAAGGCATCCGTGAGTCCCTTTTCTTTCAGGGCGTCACAGTAGGCGGCGGTTCTTCTGCACTGCCAGACGATCGCATGGTATACAGGCTCTCCCGTATGCCTGTCCCATACGATAGCGGTCTCCCGCTGGTTGGTAATGCCGATGGCCGCAATGTCCGCCGCCGTTGCTCCGATCATATTCATGGCCTCCACCGCCACGCCTATCTGGCTTGCCCAGATCTCATCAGGGTCATGCTCCACCCATCCCGGCTGCGGAAAATACTGAGGGAATTCTCTCTGTGCCACGCTGCACATCTTTCCCTCTTTATTGAACAGAATGCATCTGTTACTGGTGGTTCCTGCATCCAGCGCCATGATATATTTTGCCATGTATGTATCCTCCTGTTCTCAAAACCGTGCTTTCTTTATTCTCTAATACAACGTTTTCTGAGCATTTATGATTTTTAACGTTTCAACAGGATCAATATTGATTGTGTCACAGTACCAGATAAATTCATCCACCGGAATCATATTGCAAACCTTCAGTTCCTCCAGTGCAGTTTCCCTCGCTATCATCCCTTCCCTGATCTGATTGCTCTTGAAAGTATCGAATTCTGTAAAGCCTGCCAGCCTTAAATAAATATAATTATAGAACGGCGCCGTACCATCTCCGATCCGCCAGGTCTCATCCCTTCCTTTGGCTTTTTCCCAATCATATTCTTCCAAAATGACCTTCTCTATTTTTTTCTGTTCCCACGGTATATAATCAAAAAACTGCAGATAGTTCTTGGGCAGAATATAATAAGAAAGATAGCCGGAAAAAGTATCCACAAGGCTTCGGTTCAGATAAGCGGGATTTCTCACAAACTCCTTTCCATATGCACTCATCAGATTCACCTTATTTCTACCCGACAAGTCGTAATAAATCTCATTCTTTCCGGTTTCTTTGATATTGGCGAATTTGACCTTGAACTGGGTCTCCTCCAGCCAGTTCATCCCAAACAATATCGTACCCACGTTCATCTGTTTTTTTAACAGCTGCGCATAATAAAAGAATTGCTTGTCGCCCGCCATGAACAACGGAATCGTGAACAGCTCCGGGTGCTTTAACCATGCTTTTACATTTAACTGTACATTCTTTCTTTTCCTGGCAATATCCGCAGATATCAGTATATGCTCTACGCCGAGTTCACTGCACATCCTCTGTATATTACGCCTCGCCAGATCCGTCACCATTCCCCAGTCATAGGTATAGGCCACCGGCCTCAAACCCAGCTCCTTTACGGCGTAATGGATCATATAGCAGCTATCCCGGCCCCCACTCAGCGGAATGATACAGTCAAATCTGCTCTTGTCAGAAACATTCTTTTTTATTTCCTGAAGCAGCTTTTCCTGTCCTTTATATTCTATTTTCTTATAACTCCTGCATACCGAACAAACGCCTTCTTCATCAAAGGATATTCCGGGAAATGTCTCCGGAAGCAGGCATCTGGTACACCTGCGCATCGCATCTATCTTCTCCGTATCGACGCACAGCAGTTTTTCCACCTGCCTTACCCTGCCTGGAGATACCATCTGGGCATATACCCGTTTCTCTTCACGCCCCGACGTACATATGATTTCTCTGTCATATTCCGCCTTTCCCGCGTCCTGTGCGGCGCGCTTCATATCTATAATACTGCAATCGCTCAGATTCACGAACCAGCCCCTTTTCAGCGGAACCTGTCTGATTTTAGCCGGTCTGAAATAACGGCGAAGCTCCGACCCCGTAACCGCCTTTTCAAGAATATATCTTTCGGACGCGAACAGAATCATATCCCTTGTTTTTGACAACACGATATAGAGCGAACCCACATTCGTATAAAGAAGCAGTCTGTCGCTCCTTTTATCTATTAAAGCAATGCTCAAACTGCCCTTCAATTCCTTCAGGCACTTCTGAAATGCCTCCTGTATACTGCCTTCCGCCCCATATTTCTGAAGCAGGGCGAGCAATACTTCCGTATCCACTTCATCCTGCCGGACCATTTCCGGGTGGTCCTTCCACACCGCCTCATCATTTACGATAATGCCATTGTGTATGCAGACAAAATCTCCTCTGATAACCGGCTGATTATTGTTTGGATTGTGGCTGCTTCCGTTTGTCACCATACGGGCATGACCCATAACGGTCCGTTTCGTTTCCCGATCTATGCCGCTCATTATTTCCCGATACTCTCCGGTACGTATCAGTTCTTTTGCACGCACGCATCTTTTGTGTATCCGAATGCTTGTGTCCGTAATTGCACATATCCCGGAAGCCTCCTTGCCCCGCGATTCCGACAGCAGCAGAAGCTTCTCGATTCCCTTATTCAATTCCTCCGCCGTTATCGCCGCATTTTTACCTGCTATCAGTCCAAATATTCCGCACATAGCCAGTCTCCCCTCAATCTTTATCCAAATTATCCAAACGCAGCCTGCTTATCTGGGATAACATGATTCCCATAAAGACGGTCTGTATGCCGCCCATACACAGAATCGCCGAAAGAACCGGTATGCCGAGCCCTTCAAGGATTGCCAGCGCGACTCCGTAGACCACTCCTATTACGATGAAAAAAATACCGATACTGCCGAATACTTCAGCCGGCCTGAACAGCAAAATGATATCCATGATCAGCATTAAAGTTCTCATACCGTCTCTCAGGGGCTTCACCGTGCTTTTTCCTGTTCTGCTCCTGACCTCTATCGTGACTTCCCCGCCCGCATAATTTCCGGCTTCCTGCATGATAAAGGAAGATATTGTGGAAGCACCGAACCGTTTGGGCAGCAATGTAATATATTTTAACAGAACTTCTCTTTTAAAAGCTCTCATGCCGGAATTAAAATCCTGCATCGGCTCTCTCGCCAGAAGATTCACAATCTTTTTCAAAATATATTTACCGAACACTCTGTTTTTGACCTGATAGGATGTGCTGCTGCGCACCCCGATACAGTAATCCAGATTTTCTTCTTCCATCTTATTTATGACACGAATCAGGTCTTCCGGTCTGTGCTGTCCGTCCGCATCATACCAGATCACGATTTCCCCCTTTGCGTTTTTAACGCCGGTCACGATCGCAGAACCATACCCCTTATTCAATCTGTGCGAAATGCACCGGATATGCTCATCCTCCATTCCCCTGACAATGCTCTCCGTATCATCGGTGGAGCCGTCATTGATGACCAGGATTTCATATGCAAATTCACAGGAAGAAAGTCCCTGTGATAATTCCCGCAGCGTCTCCCCGATCGCCTGCGCCTCATTGTATGCAGGAATAATTACACTGACCATATCGATACCCTCTTTGCTCAAATTTAATAGGATAACCCGAATTTACGGTTTATACCTTTCTTAATCAATCTGCCATAAATACAGTGCGATACGGCAGTCGCCACTGCCGCCCCCATCGTGCCGCCCAACAGTATGAAGCATATGTTCATCGCAAAATTAGAGAACACTGTGATGACATTGATTCCCGATTCCATGATGGGAAACTCTAATTGTGAAAAAATATTTCCATAAACAATATTTCTTCCATTGACCACCATTGCGGCGCAAATTATAATTAAATACTTCATTCCGTCAAAATATTCCGGTTTGCCCAGTACCAGGCAGACAACATAATAAAATCCTATGATCGCTATCATCAGAAACGGACTTAACCACTTAAAACATTTTTTTAGCGCCCGATCCATCTCCGTGAACACTTCTTCCAGTTTCCGGTTGGCATTGGCTTCCGTAAGTCTGGGATTGATGCTCCGTCTAATTACGATGTATATCTGGTAGAAGCCTTCTGCGAACAATATGGCAAACGAATAGATTCCGATCACCGCATCGTTCTTCACCAAAAATCCCAGACAGATAATATCCACCTTTGTATTCAGCTCAACGACCATATTCGCGGGCAGTATTTTCGTTCCAAACTTCATATGCGCCAATATATACTCCCATTTTACCCCTCCGCCGAGCATTTGAATACACTTTAGATAAATGAGCATGATAAGCAGCAATAAAGCTTCCGCATAGGTAAAAGAACACGTTAAAAACTGACCTTTCATCTTCAGCAGTCCCATGACCAGAATCGCGGCCGCGATAAAGAAATACCGCAGCGACTGAAAGACCGCATATGCTTTCATCCTGGACAGGCCATTCAGGTAATTCAATAAAATTTTATTGATCGAGAAAAAGGGCAGTCCCAGCAGAATCAGCCGGATATCTTCATAAAACAACGTATTACGGTCCATGCAGAAGAAAAGAACACATTCCGCAAAGAAGGTCGCCAGAACGGATATGATACATCCGCCCAGTATGGCTGATGCCGCCTGATCTTTACATTCTTTTTCATTCTTTTTTGTTTCGGGGATTTTCTGCAGAACAGACATATGGATGCCCCAGACGGACACTTGGGAAAGAACGCAGTACCACGCATATGCCCTGTTGAACCTTCCCAGTATCGAAGCATCGTAAAAAAAGATGATCAGGCAGTTGAGCACAAAACCGCTTGCCGACATAATGACCAGACTGCCATAATTCCAGAAAATACCGCCCAAAAACTCTTTTTCTTCTTTCTTTTTCTCCAAGTCTGTCACGTTATGATTTCCTTTTCTCCATCGAAATGCTCATACCGCCCTGCCTTCCCGTACACAGCGCTATCCCCTCGGCGGCCAGCCATACCGCGCCGGGCATGATCTGTACGATCGTTCTCCGTGCGGAATCACCATAACCGAGATGAATCAAAAAACCATCCCGGAATAAGACCATTGCAAAAATTAAAATGAGATATCCAAAAATACTGACAAAGGCAAATTTATTGACTTTCTCCTTTGTTACTGCCAGAACCGGTATAAGCATGATCAGAAATATCCAGAATGCTGCCGCATTCGTTTCATTATCAGCACTGTTCGAGAAATGCGCCAGATAAATCGAGAGCATTCTGCTCGCCATATCCCTTTGCAGAAAAACCGCCGCAACCGCTAATCCCAGGCACAGCACGAATACCGCCAGTTCAAAATAATATTTTCGCACAAAATCCATGAACTTTCCTTTGATGTTCATGAGCACAGAAACCACACTCATCGCTGCCACCGCCAAAATACAGATGATTCCTTTATCAGGCGTCCAGAATAAAGCTGCCCCCTTGTTTCCGATAAAAATGAACTGCGAAATATGCCAGACAGCTGCGATACACGCGGTTATTATATTTACATTTCTGACCTGCGAAGATATCCGGGTAAAAAGCAGCGCCGCCGTCAGAATCAATACAACATATATCGTTCCCTCGACTCTCGTGAGCAGAATGATACTGCCCGACACAACTGCCGCATATCCCCAAAAAGGAATATCGATCCGTTCTTTCAGTACGATGAACATGACCAGCATCGTCGTATATACCGCGACAGGACCATGCGCCATCACATAAAAACAGCTTAACAGATAATCTCCATTCGTTAATAATAAAAGTATCCCCAGCAGCAAAGTCAGCATGGCCGCCGTATTGATCCTTTTATGGTCTGCATAATACAGTCCCGCGCCCATCATGCCGATTCCGCTGAATGCCATAAGCGGATAAAAGGCATATAGGAAATCACATTTGACCATATATCCCAAAGACAGGATCACCGGTTCCAGCATTCCATAAGGAGCCGCCTCCGCCAGAATATCCCTCAAAGTTCCATATTTTGCCAGCCGGTAAGCCAGACCGATTTTATCAAAGGAATCGCTCGATGTATGGCATATCTTTGAACAGACAAAGAATACGATCACAGCAAGCGCCGCCATCATAAAATATGCCGCCCTGATCCAGTCTATCTTTTTATATTCCGTCCTGAACCGAAACCCCACAGCCGCCAGCGCGAGAATACTCAGCCCAACCATCGTGTACAGATTACAGGGAATCCCTATGAGAATGAGAACCGTTCCGAAAATACACCACATCGCGGCCCCCACTGGCAGGCTCATAAACATGGCTAACTCTAAATATTTTCCGCCCCAGAGCGGCAGCGTCAGTCCCATCCCTATGACGAACAATAGCAGCAAACAAAAAATCTGCTTTACATTCTTATACGGAGACGCTTCCGCAATCTCTCCAAGCACACTGTAGGGAACCGAAACAGCAAGCTGCTCCTCAACGGAATTCTCCGCCGCTGTTACGGCTTCATGCCATATTTCTCCGCCGTTCGCACTCCCGTGACCGGAAAGCATCTCTTCGGAACAGCATACGTAATGTCCTTCATACTTGACAAGGCATATATTTTCCGCATTCACCCAATACTCGTCGATTACATACATACAATTTTCATCGGTAAACACCGGAAAGCCGGAAATTTTATCAAAGATGTCCCGCGTTATTTCTACTTTCTTTCCATATGTGACCCGGTTCGGCGGTATGGCTTCCCGAAAAATATAAGAGCTTTCAAAATCTTCTGCATTATCGGCTATGAACAGATTCTTATCCGCCAGATAGTATTCTACGAACACCCATTTTATCATATCGGAGGAACTGTTTTGTGCCAGATATACGCCTGTCACATTTTCTTTAGGCCGCAGTTCGGCCGTAATGTCGGAATGCCCCTGAAATAACAACAAAACGCCGAGAAAAAAGGCGGTTAGAATACTGACGTAAATACACACATTTTTTCTCGTCTTATAATTACACTTTACAAACATGGCGACAATGAAAAAAATTCCGCCGGTCAAAAGAGCTCCAAAAACAGTAAAATGATGGAAAACCCTGTCATATATCGCTCTTGTCGGATTGGTGATATGTCCGCATACAAACGCGAAACATATACACCCCGTCAGGACGACCGCTGCGAAAACTCCCAGCCGGCACAATTGTTTTTCTTTGTCATTTCTGCCATAGTTCATATCTTCGATTTTTCTTTCATTTCTTTATTCTTCAAACAGCATCAGTTTTACCTGCTGCGCGCATTTTATGCCTATACAGTATAAGCTAAAAATGAAATTACTGCAAGTCCTGTCTTCCTCCCGCTTTGCCTGTTACCCGTTGCAGACAACATGCGACCTCCACATGCTCCGTAAACGGGAACATATCCACCGGCGTCATCTCCGCAACCTTATATGCGCTCTTCCCGGTCAGATACCGCAAATCCCTTGCCAGCGTCTCCGGATTACAGGAAATATAGACCACACGCTTTGGTTTCATGCGAAGCAGCGCATCCAGAAATTCCTCCGTGCTGCCGCTTCTGGGCGGATCTAAAAATACCACATCCACTTTCTCCCCCGCATCCGCCATCTGGGTCAGGAATCTGCCCGCATCATTCAGATAAAAGTCCGCGTTTTTGATATGATTGCTCTTCGCGTTGGTGACGGCGTCGCGCACCGCGTCCTTATTCAATTCCACTCCGATGACCTTCTTAGCTTTTTCCGCCGCCGCCAGAGATATGGTCCCGATGCCGCAGTAAGCATCCACCACTGTCTCCTTTCCGGTCAGACCGGCATACTCGACAGCTTTTTTGTAAAGTGTCTCTGTCTGCACGGCGTTCACCTGATAAAAGGACTTTGCGGATATCTTAAACCGTTTCCCGCAGAGCACATCTTCAATATATCCCTTGCCGTAAATGACCTGTTCCTTCTCTCCCAGCACCATGCTTGTCTTTTTATTATTCACATTGACCAGGATCGTGGTGATCTCCGGATGCAGTTTACATAACTCATTTACAAAATTCTTTTTGGAAGGAAGGATCGGAGATCCCAGCACCAATACCACCATGATCTCTCCCGTGGCGTGTCCCACCCGAACAAGCACATGCCGTAACAGCCCATAACCACTGTCTTCATCAAATGCCTTATACTTAAAGGATTTTGCCAGTTCACGGACAGACCGGATAATCTCTCCCGCCTTCCGGTCCTCCAACAGACATTCCTCCACCGGCACCACCCGGTGGCTCTTCTCCTGGTAAATGCCCGACACAATACCCCTGCCCTTCTGGAAGGCAAAAACTGCATGTACCTTATTTCGGTAGTTCGCAGGCTCCTCCATCCCGATGATGGGTCTCACTTTTCCAAAACCTTTCAGCAAGGCTTCTACCTGTCTCTGCTTCTTTTTCAGCTGTTCCGCATAGGGCATATCGATATACTGGCAGCCGCCGCACTTTTTTGACACCGGGCACTGCCCCGTCTTTTTCTTCTCCATTTGTCTTTTCCGCCTTCTGACTCTGCTGTGCTGCACGCGTATAAGCAGACTCGAAAGACTTCGTCTTCCGAGTTCGCGTTGCTCGTCATAAGCCCTCCGTCCCATGCATTCATGCAAGCATGATGCCTGTTCCGTATGGCTTCTGACTCTGCTTATTCGCGCAAAACAAAACCCCAAGAATACTCTCAGGGTTATTGTAACATATTCTATCTGTCTGTAACAATGCCGGCTATCTTTATGCCGACGCAATCTGCACGGATTCTATTCCCTCCGCCAGATTTCTGGCCAGGGTAGTGTCAGCCTCATTGATATGTATGGTAAACACCTCTCCGCCCTCCGTTCTGAAAAAGCGCTCCCAGAATCTTTTCTCCTGCCACTCCACAAAAAAGGAGATGCGGTTAGAGACAAGAAGCTTTTCTAATTTATCCTTGCTCTCCACATTATATACTTTACAAAAGGATATCTCATGGTTAAAAAATAAGGCATTCAGATTCAGTGCTGCCATATCGCTACCTCCGGGCCGTTGCTTTATGTCTCACAGCTTTATGTCAACTTACAAATCCTATTATATACCGTTTTTTTTCCACATTGCAAGATTTTTCTACATTTTCCACATTATGCATAAATATTTATGTAAATCTTGTGGAAAATCACTTCTCCATCCATGGCCTATGCAGACTTTCCAGCCAATACTCTTTTCTGGCGTCATATTGCTCATTGAGCCAGTCCGCCGCCTGCTCCACGCCCTCCTGCGTCAGAGGCACCTCCGTCCATGTCTGCTCCTCCTCGGGCGTCCGGTAAATCCCAAGGGGCTCCGGCCAGACGGTCACCCGGATCACATCCTCCTCGCCGCTCTTCACCTTTTTGAGCAGATAGCGCATTCCGTCCATACTGCCGGAGTATTCTTCTTTTTTGATATAATTCAGGGGATGAAATGTTTCCTTATCAATCATCCGTTCTCACGCTCCTTTGCCAACCTATTTTGACATCTATAAATACTTCCTCACCTGCGCCTCATCAATCTGATACTGCCCACAGATGCGCGTGATGATTTCCTGTTCCGATATGTTCAGACTCTGTAGGATATTTATTGTGCCGACAATACTTTTTCTATGTAATTCTTCAATCGTCTGATTCTTTTTATCAAGTTCGTCCTTCTGGGTTGCAATTGTATCCTGTTGCTTATCGAGCTCATCCTTCTGCGCATCTATCGTGTCCTGTTGCTTATTGAGTTCGTCTTTCTGCGCATCTATCGTGTCCTGCATCTCATCGATCATGTATTGCACCGTATTTCTGTCAAGCTCATACAATTCTTTTGAGAACATCTCCATCATCCTCTCCATATTCAGGCATATCTCATAGCCTTCCTTGTATATTTCACGAAACTCCGGATACTTACTAATTAATCTTATGATCTCCTCCGGTTCATCGCTCGTAAATAAGGTCAGCCACGCATCTCTCCTGTCACTTATGTCCCTATTTTGCTTGCTTTTCGTATAGATGTCAAGCGGAATGAACAGATATTTCTGTAAAAGTTCTATTTGCAGTCCAGTGTCAGATTTTTGTTCGAAAAAGTGATAATACATTCCAGGATAGTTATGAAACTCTCCCGGACTTCTCTCAAACAGCACTATCGTATAGACATTCTTGATATCCCGATAGCTGAATTTCTTTTGTTTCTCGCCCCGAACGCGCTTATACTGGCGCAGTAGCAGATCCGCCGAATAACAGGCACACCTCTGTCCCGGAAACAGATAACCTATCTTCTGCATCTCAACATTGGCTATGCTCCCATCCTCCAGCTCCACAACGATATCCATGATAAGCAGGGAACTCTCGCCCGCAATTCTGGTGGAATCGCCGGGCAAGACCTTCACTACTCTTACTCTCTGACCCAATAGACCAGAAAGAAAATCATTGAACCGCTCCGGTACATACTCCGGGTTCATGACCTCTTTAAAGAAACCGTCATACAAAAGTTTCAGCCCTTTCACACCGGTACAGATATTCAGGAACTCTTCCTGCTGCTCCTTTGTCCAACTGTCAAATGTTGTCTGAAGCATACCACTCTTTGCGATTTCCGCCAGCACCTCCTCTCTCTCCCTGATCATCGGGAAATATTCTTTTAATTTTGTTGCCATAAACAGTCCTCCTCCTAGGTAAAATATGTTTCTCCAAGCAAAAAAAGTTGAAATCTCCGGCAGAAACCGCCGATTGTGCGAAAAGCACAAATGATAAAAATATAAGAATAAATTTGATATGATAATAAGTTATCGCCATTAAAATGGTTTGTCAAGTTTTTTATAAAAAATGAAAAGCAGAATTACCTGCCCCTGAAACCAAGAAAACCAATAGCCTTATTACAAAGCTATTGGTTCCTTGGTTGTCAACTGAATTTTTTACGCTCCTGTCGCTGCTCACGATGATAAGTAATGCAGAAATATCCCAGATACAGGATAAGTCCCACTAAAGCAACCACTGCCACAATGATCACCAGCCAGATAAAGCAGCACACGCCGCGGAATGTGGGACATAATACTCCCTGCCTTCGCTCCGGAGCTCTTCCGGTATACCGATCACTGCCTCGATTGGCTCCCCTGTCTCGGTAATGGCATTCCAGCCGCTGTCCCCCGTCTTTATTTACATGGAAATATCCACATAGGCTCCCAGTTTCAGATCCGTAAGGTACTGCCCATATGCTTCATAGCCCTTCTCACCGTCTCCTTATCCTGCAGCGGTATACTGTCCGAAATATCTTTTACATCTACCCGGATTTCTATGGCCTCACCATCATTTACAAGCTGTATCTGCTCCGGCGTCAGCACTGCATTTGCCACTGATATTGTATCTTTCACCCCGACTGCATATCCCTCATCCTCGCAGACTACCGTTACGATGACCGCGGCATCCGTTCCGAGACCATCCGGTAAACAAATGTCCAAGAGGGCTACATCATATGTTTTTCCTTTTTCTACTGCATTTAAAATATCCTTTGCCGTATTGTACTCATCAATATCAAAATGCAATTCAGGATGTGCCTCCGCATAGATGTCTAACGCTGCCCGGATTGTTTCCAGTTCCTTTTGTATATCATCGCAGATATTTACAAAATTTTTGAAAAATGGGTAGGCTCATGGAGTAGATTGCAGTTTTTGGGGTATAAGATTGTACCAAAAAAGGGCGGAGAACTAGGGCTCTTCGCCGAATTCTAAAATAAACTCATCTGCTGATATCCGTCCGTCTCACTCTTTTGTCTTTGTAGTTCCGTAAAGTGCCTGTCTAACAGCTCATCCGCATCCTGCTTCGTGAATAGCCAAACTTCCATATCTTCTTTGCGAAGAATAAGCGGCATACGGTGGTGTATCCCCGTCATACACCCCTCCGCTTCCCGAGTGAGGATGGTAAAACGGCCGCCCTCCGGATCTTTATGGTAGATCCCAGCCAGATACAGAATCTCTCCCGGAGCCAAGAACTCATACTTCTCCTTTTTCTTCTCCCCGATACGCTTCCACTCATAGAACTTACAGGCCGGGATCAGGCAGCGGTGTGTCTCATAATCATAGCGGAACATCGATTTCTCCGCCACCGTCTCACTCCTGGCGTTAAAAACCAGAGTATTCTTTCTTGCCGACTCGTAGCCCCACTTAAGCACCTCTGCCACCATGCTGTCGCTGTCTGCCCGTAAAATCAAGGCAGGCTCCGAGGGATGCACATCCCCCGTTTTTGCATTCCTGCTGTCTATTTTTCTGGCGATCCTTTCAATCTCCTGCGCTGTCTCATCATCAATATAAAATCTTCCGCACATGGATTCTCCCGTTCTTTTCCAAAATCTTCTACGTTCCTTTACAGATCCCTGACGTTTTCACCTTCTATATCTATCCCTAGTGTAACCCCACTGCGCTTCTCTTTATTCAGCCCGCCGCTCATGTGGGACACATTGCTTTTTAAAAAGCTGGCGCGGAAAACCGCATCTTCCCCATACTTTCCTCGAAGCTGGTCTACCGCCCTGTCCAGCTTTTCCAGCTTGTCACTCTTTTCCAGATCAAAAATACTGTACTGACGCGCGGCATGCTCCTGCACCTTGGATGTATGGACGCCGATTTGCCGGATAGGCGTCTTTTTATCCCACAGCCGACTCAGTATCTGACAGGCCGCCTCGTAGATCTCCTCCGTGATATTGGTTGGTGAGTCTAACTGCATCTGCTTATTTATGCGCTTGAACTCACAAGTAGTCAGATGTACGCTGACCAGGCTGACCATTACCTTATCAGCCCGGAGTCTTGCCCCCACCGTCTCACTTAAAGAGAGAAGTAAATGCCTTGCATACTCCTCTGTCACGATATCCACCGGGGCCGTCAGGCTGTTGCCATAGCCCTTGTTCGCCTCATGGGAGACCATGCCCGGGTCAAGATCGCATCCCCTCGCATAGCCCTGAATGGTCTGCCCGTGCTTTTTCAGATGGGCGTTGATCATTCCCTCGTCTGCCTTTGCCAATTCCCCTATCGTCTGTATCCCCAGCCGGTGCAGCTTCTCCACTGTTGACCTGCCGCAGAGAAACAAATCAGAAACAGGAAGCGGCCACATTTTCTTCTCAATCTCCTCCGGGAAAAGGGTGTGTACCTTATCCGGCTTAGAGAAATCTCCCGCCATCTTGGACAACAGAAAGTTTGTAGACACGCCGACGTTTACTGTAAAGCCAAGTTCGTCTCTGATCCTGTTCTTTAACTCATAAGCCAGGTTCACCATCCGGTCACATCCATACAGCTTTTCAAAACCCTCAAACACAATCCATGCCTCGTCGATGCTGTACTGGATCACGTTGTCGCTATATTCCTTCAATATTTTCATAAAAGCTCTGGATGAGGTGACGTACAGGCCATGATCAGGCGGCACGATCACCAGCCCCGGACATTTCCTCTGTGCCGCCACGATAGGCTCCCCTGTCTGTATGCCGTATTTCTTAGCCGGCGTGCTCTTGGCCAGAACAACGCCGTGGCGCTTTTCCTGATCGCCGCCCACAATACTTGGAATTTCTCTGAGATCCTCTTTCTCCCCCAGCACATTGACCCGGTAGACGGCGGTCCAGGAGAGGAAGGCGGAATTGACGTCAATATGAAAGACATATTTTCCCACTGTTCCTTCCATTCCCGGCACCTCTCCCCATTGATGAATATAATACTATATTAACAAACATACGTTCTTGTGTAAAGATGAAATATGAAGTAAATGCGGATTGCTAATTTTTCTTGCACAGTATATACTAAGTATATACTGTATTATAGGGAGGTCATATATGCAAGCGCAAGTAAAAGAATGGGGAAATAGTCAGGGAATAAGATTGCCAAAGGAAATATTAAAAAGTGCAGGAATTGCATTGAATGAGGTTTTAGATGTTACAGTATCAAATGGTGTAATTACTTTAACAAAACCATTTCGTCATAAAACATTGGAAGAAAGAGCTGCAGAATTTAACGGAAAATTAATGCTTGATGGCGAATATGACTGGGGCGAACCTATCGGAAGAGAGGTATGGTAATGGAACATTTACATCAAGGAGATATCCTGAAAATAGAGAAAATCAAACATCCGGTATTAGTTGCCAGTAAAGATTTTTTCAATACCAGTGGTGAAATAATAGGATGTCCAATTATTCATAATTCTAAGCCGGGGCCTCTTCACATATGGATGTCTACAGAAAAAACAGAGGGATATATCCATTGCGAGAAGCTTGCATTATTGGATCTATCCATTCGTGGCTATCAAAAAACAGACCGATTATCAATTTCTGAAATGATTAATATATCCGATGCTATTCAAGGCATTTTTGAATATGTTTGAGCAGGAGCTTGCAGTTTTTAGGGCATAGATTGCACCAAAAAACCTGATAACCACCATCACAGTGATTATCAGGTTTTTTTCTATCGGAGTGACAAGACTTGAACTTGCGGCCTCTACTTCCCTAAAGTAGCGCTCTACCACCTGAGCCACACCCCGAAAAACCTCTACTATTATAACGAATTTCATTACGAAATGCAAGCCTTATTCGCAAACTTTTTATAGTGTTCCTATGTGCGTACTACCGTCTTCGGATTCGTGTCAATAAAGCTCTCAAACACCTCCTGCGGGATCGGCCGTGAAAAATAAAATCCCTGCTGCATCTGACATCCCACTTCTTTCAGGTAGTTGCTCTGCTCCTGCGTTTCCACTCCTTCACACAGTGATGTGATCTTTAATCTGTTTGCCATATCTACCACACAGGAAATAATGATCCGGTCACTCTCCTGCAGTTCCCCTTCTTTCAGGAAAACTCTGTCCAGCTTGATAATGTCGATGGGCAGTTTACTGAGCAGATTCAGGGAAGAATATCCGGAGCCGAAATCATCCATGGAAACTTTGATTCCCAAATTATGTAAACCATCAACCAATTCCAACGCACGCTCTGTATTATCCAGATAAATGCTCTCAGTCAGCTCAAATTCCACCAAGGAGCAGGGTATCTGAAACTCATCCAAAAGTTCCTTGATATAATCCAAAATATGCATCTTGTTCAAATGCATTCTGGACACATTCAAAGAGATCGGCACCACCTTTTTGCCGGCCTTGATCCGCTCTGCCAAAAAGTGAAAGACCTCTCTGTAAACATAGTAATCCACATCCACGATCTGACCGCTGCGCTCGATCAGGGGAATAAATTCATCCGGATAAATAAATTTGCCATCAGGTTTCTGCCAGCGCACCAGCGCCTCCGCACCGATCAGCTCCATCGTATCCGTCGCCATCTTGGGCTGAAAATAGACCTGAAACTCCTTCTGCGCCAGTGCCTTGGGAATACCGGACGTAATCTCCACCTCTCGCCTGATCCCTTCCATCATGCTCTGGTCAAACAGCACACAGCAGTCATGTTCCATTTCTTTAGCTACTTTTCTGGCCAGATTGGCATTGGAAACTGCTGTCTCCGCCTCCAGACTTCGGCTGTTCTTATCTGTGATACTGATCCCCGTGCAAAACTGCAGTCGGCTGTTTAAATATTTCTCTCGAAACTCCCGTTCCCAAGCCTTATTTACCTGATCGATCAAATTGCGAAATTCTTCATTGCTTAAATTTTTATCGGAAATTCTGTTGGCCGTCACAAAATTGTCTGAATAGACTCTGGCCGCACAGGCAATGTTTTTACTCGCTTTCATGAACTCATTCACGAATTCCTTTAAAAGCTTATCGCCCATCTTATAGCCGTAAGTATCGTTGATATACTTAAAATGCTTAATATCCGTGTACACGACTATAATACGATCATCACCGATCTCCTGCATTTCCTTCTCCAGTTTTTGCAGAAAGATCTCATAGGAATCCAATCCTGTCAATGTGTCTTTCATCACCTTATCACCCTGTCATTATTATTTACCCACTACCCTAGATATACTCTACGCTATTTATCCACACTCTGTCAATATCTTACAAAAATTTATCCGGGCAGTTATGTCAAAACAGCAAGCAGATATTCCCAGACTCTCTTCACGGAAGCAATGCTCATACTCTCCTGCGCCGTGTGTACATCAAAAAGATCCGGTCCGATGGAAACGCAGTCAAGTCCGGGAATCTTTCCTGCCAAAATCCCACATTCCAGCCCTGCGTGGATTGCCTGCAATACAGGGGGCTTGCCATACATATCTTCATAAATCTGCACCATCTTTTCGCGAAGCGGCGAATCCTTTCGGTAAGCCCAGCCGGGATAAGGGTTCTTGACAGAAACCGCCGCGCCCGACTTCCCGGCAATGTCGCTCATCTGCCTGCACAGGCTTTCTTTCTCCTGATCCACCGAGCTTCTGACCGCATACTGTAAATGCAGTCCTTCCTCTTCCAAGGCAAGGATACCCAGATTCAGGGACGTCTCTACTAATCCCTCCACGTCTTTACTCATGGCAACCACACCGCCCGGAAGCTCCAGCAGACAGGCAATCGCCTTTTTCGTGGACTCTTCGGTCATAACGGCAGAGTTCTCTCCCTCTGCGAGCTGACGGCAGACAACCTGTACCTGTTTCTCCTCCACCGTCATCTGTTCTCTGATCTTTTCCTCCTGCTCCTTAACCACGGTCTCCACCACAGGCAGATCCGCTGCTTCCACCGCGAGTATCGCAGAAGCCTCTCTGGGAATCGCATTGTCCGCCATACCGCCGTTCATGCCCACGAGACGGACCCGGCAGCGCTCACCCACCGTCCGCAAGACTTGTCCCAACAGACAGTTTGCATTTCCGCGCCCCTTGTCGATCTCTATCCCGGAGTGACCGCCCAGAAGTCCTGTAATCTTAATCTCCACAAACTTGCCCGCGCTCTCCGTATCCTGCTCCATGGGAATGGTCACATCTACCTTGATGCCACCGGCACAGCTGGTGATAAAGATGCCCTCTTCCTCCTGATCCAGATTGATCATGCGTTTTCCCCGCAGCATGGAGAGATCGATCTCAGTAGCGCCCTCCATACCGGTTTCCTCGTCCACCGTCAGGATAACCTCCAACCGGGGCAGGGACAGATCCTTGGCATCCAAAAGTGCCAGACAATAAGCCACTCCGATTCCGTCATCACCGCCCAGACTGGTCTCCTCTGCATAAATCTTATCACCCTCCACCCGCAGTTTGAGGGGTTCCTTTTTCATATCGACCTGACTGCCCTGGGCCGTCACTGCTACCATATCCATATGCGCCTGCAGGATATAGGGCTCCTCCTGCTCACGTTCCGGCGAAGCCTCTCTGATGATAACAACATTTCCCAAGGCATCCTGTTCACAAAAAAGCGCTCTTTCCTCTGCAAACTTTTTGAGATGATCGCTGATCTGCTTCACATTACCGGAACCATGCGGAATCCTGCATAACTCCTCAAAATACTGAAATACATTTTCAGGTTGTAAGCCATCTAATACTCCCATAATATGTCCTCCTTCTCATATTGCACATAAGCAGATTCGAAATGCTACGCATTTCTCATTCGCGGTCTCCGTTCCACTCCGGTCCGCGCAGAACAGACGTCCCCCGGACGTCTTGCGCCTCGTCATAAATCGCCACAGACAGTCTTGCATGCAAGCACGCAGCCTGTCTCTGCCGCTTTCTGACTCTGCTTATGCGCGAAAAAGGACACGGTTTCACACCATGCCCTTTATACTGTCATTATTTCAGGTTCTTCTTTGCAAGCTCCGCCAGCGTGGTGAAGCCTGCCGCATCATTGACTGCCATCTCTGCCAGCATCTTTCTGTTCATGTCCACGCCTGCATTCTTTAATCCGTACATGAATCTGCTGTAGGACAGACCGTTCATTCTTGCCGCCGCATTGATACGAGCGATCCAGAGCTGTCTGAACTGACGCTTTCTCTCTTTTCTGCCGGCATAAGAGGATGCCAGCGCCCGCATTACGGACTGCTTTGCCACTCTATACTGCTTGGATCTCGCGCCTCTGTAACCCTTCGCGAGCTTTAAAACTCTGTTATGCTTCTTTTTGGCGTTCATACCGCCCTTTATTCTTGCCATGTCTTTTTCCTCCTAAACTTTACAATCTCTTTGTCTGCGCCGCTCCTCTTACAGATAAGGTAAGATCTTCTTCATATTCTTAACGTTCGTAGCGTCTGTCATCGCAGGCTTTCTGAGATTTCTCTTATTCTTGGTTGTTTTCTTGGTTAAGATATGGCGCTTGTACGCTTTATTTCTCTTTAACTTACCCGTTCCGGTCACCTTGAAACGTTTAGCAGCTGCTCTGCTGGTTTTCATTTTCGGCATTTTTCTATTCCTCCTGTATTTTTATTCCTGTAATCATTTATTTCAACCGAGAAAATATCTTTTTCCAGAAGATACCTCTTCTCAGAAGTTATCTCTTCTCAGCTAAAAACATAGTCATACTTCTGCCTTCTACCTTGGGAGCCTTATCCATCACTGCAATGTCGGAAAGCGCCTCGGCAAAATCATCTAAAATATGTTTGCTGGTGTTCATATGCGCCATCTCACGGCCACGAAAACGAAGCGTTACCTTCACCCGGTCTCCCTTAGTGATGAATTTTCTGGCAGCATTCACCTTCGTATTCAGATCATTGGTGTCAATATTGGGAGAAAGACGAATCTCCTTGATCTCCACGATCTTCTGTTTCTTCTTGGCTTCCTTGTCTTTTCTGGCCTGCTCATACTTGAATTTTCCATAATCCACGATCTTGCAAACCGGCGGTTTGGCTGTGGGTGCAATCTTAACCAAATCTACACCGGCCTCCTCCGCAAGCTTCAGGGCCTCTTTCGTCGGCATGACACCGAGCTGTTCTCCATCCTCACCGATCACTCGTACTTCTCTGTCTCTGATCTGCTCATTGATAAATAAATCGCTAATCTTTCTACCCTCCATAATAAACTCTGATTCGACATAAGCAGACTCGAGATGCTTCGCATCTCTCGTTCGCGGTCTCCGTTCCACTCCGGTCCGCGCAGAACAGACGTCCCCCGGACGTCTTGCGCCTCGTCATAAATCGTCACAGACAGTCTTGCATACAAGCATGCAGCCTGTCTCTGCCGCTTTCTGACTCTGCTTATGTGCGCAAATTAAAAAGCGGACAGCCCTGCTATCCACTCGATCATAAACACCCACACACTACCCCCACGGCAGTGAAATAAGGCTATGAACGCTTGCGAACCCGATCGTTGCAAGGTGAGAGCGGATACTCTGCTTGGTTGTCAGTGCTTTCACACANATGATACTATATCACAGGATAAGGGCAATGTCAACACCAAAAAACAGACCGCTCTCAAAAGAACGGCCTGCATTTCCACACTTGTCATTAATAGTAAATTTTANGCTAAATCTGTTTTAATGTAATTATTTAATGATTGTGTAGATACCCTGGGAATCAAAAGCGATGGTAACAGAACCGTCAGCTACTGCTGCAACGTTAACTGCTTCCCACTCACCCTTAACGCACTTGTAAACGGAAACTGCATCGCCAGCTGCAACGCCCTCAACAGCGAGCGTAACCTGAGCGTCTACAAGATTNACACCAGGAGCAGAAAGCNCTACTACTGTCAGCATGCTGCCGCCCACCTGAACTGCCTTCTGCTGTGCATATCTGATCGCTCCCACGTCTACCTTATCTACGATACAGGTAGCATTAGTCTCTTTGCCCTCGGTAACCATGTTGCTGCCGGAAGCAACCACTGCAAGATCATATACACCGTCCATCTCTGCTACTGCATTAGAAGTATACTCGGGAAGAGACTTCTCAGCGTCTATAGCCAGCTCGTCAAGAATGTCAAAATCCTTCTCCGGCACTACAGTCTCTGCTGCACATACCGCAGTAGAGAAGGTAAGCGCTGCTGCAAAACTCAATGCTAAAAATTTCTTCATGTCAAAATCCTCCTTTAAGTGCAAGTGTGGTCTAGTCTTTATTATTCTATAATTTACCAGGTTCCATGTCAATTCTAAAATTCCAGCCGAATCGTCTCTGCGCTGGCCTCATATTCCTCCATCCGGTCATAATCCGACGTCTGGGAATAGGTGATCACATANCTCTTATCCGCATTGATTGCATACTCCAGCTGGGATATCTCAGTGTCTCCCACCTGATAATGGCATAGAATACGAAAAGCCGGGCAGCCATCGATCTGTATTCTCTCGAAGCTGTCGATCGTAACCTCAATATCTTCTCCGTATTCTTTGCGGAAATTCTCCTCCGTCTGCGCCTTAAAGGTCTCCTCCGTCATCAACTGCAGCGCAACATCTCTGCCCAACGCCACATAGTAGATTGTGGAAGCGTCAATGGGATAGCGCTTAGTCACATACATGCCCTCGATGTCCTCTGATTCCGCGAAAGCTTCCGGCAATGTGAAGCTGCATCCCTTGGTCACAGGCGCATTCTCCACTACCGACACATCCATCTCATTTTCTTCCAGCATCTCCTCTGTCAGCTGTTCTCTCAGCGTCTCATCCATCTCCACCGGCGCCATAAAATTACCTTCCACGGCCGCCGCCTCGTGTTCACTCATCTGTGCAGACTCGCCGTCCTCTTCCTCTCCGGACTCTGCATTCCCGTCGCCTTCTTCCTCTCCGGACTCTGCATCCTCGTCGTCCTGTACCGTATCGGAAGCCTCTTCACTGTTCTGCGCTTCTGCACTGGTATGTACTGCCGTCTCCCCGCCACAGCCTGCAATCAGGAGGACACAGGCCATCAGGAGACCGCCCACTATCTTTCTCTTCATACTTCGGGCTGCCTTTCTCTTCCTTTTCCTTTTTCATTTCGAGTAGGGAAACTTTTCCCTACTCGCCGCGCGACCCGTGCGCCACTCCAGTGGCATACTTCCTTTGCACGGGTCTGCGCATACCTAAAGACGCAAGCCAAACGGCCTGCGTCCAACATATATATTTCTATTGTAATATAAAAATCAGAAACTGGCAATTCCCAATTCCCGCCTTACCCCTCTCTGAAGGTCGCGCACTGGGTCTGTTTACAGTCGCAGGCGCCGCCGCCCCGGATATCTACATGCTCCGCATGGCATTTATAGTTTGAATTATACATACAATTTTCCGCCTCACAGTCAATACTGATCGTCCTGCAGGGATGATCCAAAGAGCTCACGTAGGCGCCGTCACGCCTCTGGGAAAAACTCTCGCAGCAAGTGCCATCACAGTCACAGGCGTGACTTCCGCCCACCATGATATCTCCTTTACAGCAGCAATCCTCCTGATTGTAACTGCAGTTTGTCACACCACATTTTAATTCCGCCATAATCTCCGCCTTTCTGCGCACCCTCAACTCCGGTCGAACCGGGACANTGCATCGGGCAGACGGTATCCGGTACGCTNTGACACCGTCTGCCGTATCCTATTATTCTGTCATGAATTATTATGGCCGAACTTATGAAATTTTATACAAATTAAACCAATAGCGTTCCAGCAGAAAGCTTCCTATTTCCTCCACGTCGAGTCCCGCTTTCCGCCACTCTTCCACGATGTCGTCCCGACTGTTAAAGCTGCCGATAAACCAGAGGTTTAAATCCTTTGTGCCCGCCAGTTTCCTGATTTCGTCCACTTCCTCCAGCGTACCGCAGGGCCCGGTCATCTCCTGAATCAGAGTTTCCGCACCGGCACACCACAAAAAACGCTCTGTGCTCTGAGGCAGATAGNAAGCCGTCACTGCCTGCACCTGATCAAAATTATAAATGACCGCATCCTCCGGAGAGATTAAGGAAAGCGCCGTTTCCGTCTCTCTCATAGAGACGATCTTATACTCCTCCTCGCCGCAAAAAGCACGGTAATCCCGCAAGCCGATTACGACAACAAGAACGATGAGCAAAAGGGCCAGTGCGGGTTTTAGTTTACATAACAAACAATCTATACCCAGCGCAAAGCTGAACCAGAAGCAGCCCAGCGCGGGAATCATATAGCGATATACAAAGATCGGCCGGATCAGGATCGACGCTGCGAAGCCAAAGGCCGCCAGCCCTGCCAGAACGCCCACGCCAGCCAGCATATAGACAGCCCTATCCACTTCCTCTGCATAATCTACGCTGTCTGCACCGCCCTGTGAAAAATCGCCATTCTCTTGTACGCCACACGCTCTCTTTTGTCTACCACNATGGTAGAGTTTTNTATCATTTCTCCTATTTTTCGACACAAACGCGGTCAGTACCGCATATCCCACCACTGCCGCATACGCCGCAGCCAACACCACCGCCAGCACCGTATTCAACACATCATTCGCGAAGGCCGGCTTCATCAGGAACTTGACACAGCCCCCCAGAGACCGCCAGGTCAGCGGCAGGATCCAGTAGTTTTCTCGAACTGCACTGATCTGTCCCGCCAGCACAAAAAGCCAGGGCACATAGCCGACAACGGATATCGCCACATAACAGAACCACTCCCGCAGGCGTCCCCTGTCCCGGCATAGAAACATAACAAGCAGATAAAGATAGACCATCCCCACCGCCACGGCGGCAAAATACTGGGTGTAGGCCGCTGCCAGACTATACANCAGAAAGGCCGCTCCGTGAAGATACCGCCTGCGCCGGATAGCTGTCCNGCTCTCGACTCCCACCGCCGGATCTGTCCCTTCTTCTGCCGCCGCTTCTGTCATCAGGCACCCTTGGGCGTGCCAAAAGGCCGCTGTCACGAAAAAAAGCGCCCAGCCGTACATCCGCACCTCCACGGTGTAGGCCGGAAGCTGGGGCATGGCAGTCACACAGAAGAGAAACAGCCCTCCCACAAAGATCCCCCACTGTTTCCGGATCCACGTTACGCTGTATAACAGCAGTAATAAATAAGGCAGTGTAGATACCAGTTTAGCCGGAATCACCGTGCCGGCTCCCGGCGCCATTAGTTTACATAAATCTGCAAAAAATTTGACAATCATATAATACAGCGGCGGATGTACGTCTGCCGCTGTAAAACGAACCAGCTCCCCGTAAGAATGTTCCGCCATGCTCACGGTAAAAAGCTCATCATACCAGATATCCTGACTAAAACACAGGAGGATGCTCCTGCCAAGCATCCCTATACTCAGGCAGATAAGCAGCCATCCTATGATCTCCCTGCCGGAGATTTTACGTTCCTGTATCATGCATTCTTTCCTTTGCTGTCCGGATTCCGATCCCGCACTACTTCTGNCCTTCTACAACCTCTTCCCTGCGGATCTCCTTCGTCCGGATCTCCTTGCAGATCTGGTCGATAAAGTCACCCAGCGGTTTTACGCCCTCATCCCCCGCATAGCGGCTTCTGACGGACACGGTCTTATCCTCCGCTTCCTGAGCTCCCACTACCAGCATATAGGGCACCTTGTTCAGACGCGCTTCTCTGATCTTAAAGCCGATCTTCTCGGAGCGGTTATCCACCGTCACATCCACATCGTTTCTCGCAAGCTCTTTCCGAACCTCCTCCGCATACTCCTCATACTTCTCGGAGATNGGCAGCACACGGACCTGCTCAGGGCACAACCATGTAGGGAACTTGCCCGCATATTTCTCGATCAGCCATGCCAGCGTTCTCTCATAGCAGCCCAGAGAAGTCCTGTGGATGATGTAAGGACGGACGCGGTCGCCGTTTGCATCGATAAAGTACATGTCAAACTGCTCCGCCAGCAGCGCATCCCACTGGATGGTGATCATGGTNTCATCTTTGCCNTANACGTTCNTNGCNTTGATATCCACCTTCGGNCCNTAGAAAGCGGCCTCNCCCACATCCTCGGTNAAGGGAATNTNNAGNTCNGTCAGNATATCCCGNATATGNGCTTCCGTCTCGTTCCANACCTCCGGNTCNCCGATATATTTCCCCGGATTCTCCGGATCCCACTTGGACAGATGCCANGTGGTATCCTCCATCACGCCCAAGGTTGACATAACATGTTTCGCCAGAGCGATACATCCCTTGAACTCCTCCACCATCTGATCAGGACGCACGATCAGGTGTCCCTCGGAGATAGTGAACTGGCGCACACGGGTCAATCCGTGCATCTCGCCCGAGTCCTCGTTTCTGAAAAGCGTGGAGGTCTCGCCGTAACGGATAGGCAGATCCCGGTAAGAATGCTGCGTATTCTTATAACAGTAATACTGGAAAGGACAGGTCATGGGGCGCAGGGCAAAGACCTCCTTATCCTTCTCCTCGTCTCCCAATACGAACATGCCCTCCTTGTAGTGATCCCAGTGGCCCGACATCTTATAAAGATCGCTCTTCGCCATAAGGGGGGTCTTCGTCCGCACATAGCCCCACTCCTTATCCTCCAGATCCTCGATCCACCGCTGTAATTTCATCACCATCTTAGTGCCTTTGGGCAAAAGCAGCGGCAGACCCTGTCCGATCACATCCACTGTGGTGAAAAGCTCCATCTCCCGCCCCAGCTTATTGTGATCGCGGCGTTTAATGTCCTCCAAATGCTCCAGATAAGCCTCCAGCTCCTCCTTCTTCGCAAAGGCCGTTCCATAGATACGCTGCAGCTGGGCCCTGTTAGAGTCCCCCCGCCAGTAAGCCATGGAAGAAGATATCAGCTTGTAAGCCTTGATGTTTTTCGTACTCATCAGATGGGGGCCGGCGCACAGATCCACGAAGCCACCCTGATCATAGAAGGAGATCTCCGCATCCTCCGGCANATCCTGAATCAGCTCCACCTTGTATGGCTCGTTTCTCTCTTCCATATATTTGATGGCCTCATCTCTGGGCAGGGTAAAGCGCTCCAGCCTATGCCCCTCCTTNATGATCTTCTTCATCTCCGCCTCCAGCTTATCCANATCTTCTCTGGAAAAAGGCGCCGCATCGAAATCATAGTAGAAACCCTCCTCGATGGCGGGACCGATGGTCACCTTCGCCTCCGGGAACAGCCGCTTCACCGCCTCCGCCAGCACATGGGAAGCCGTATGTCTCACCACCCGCAGCCCCTCCGGGTCGTTGGCCGTCAAAATATTTAACTGGCAGTCCGCGTCAATGACTGTCCGCAGATCTTTCACCTCTCCGTCCACNTCNCCGGCACAGGCCATCCGGGCAAGCCCCTCGGAAATATCAAGCGCAATGTCGTAAATGCTCATCGCCTGTGCATACTCTTTGCTGGAACCGTCTTTTAATGTAATTTTCATAGTTTTATCCCATCCTTTCCTTTTCTACATTTTCCCGTCTCTACATTTCTCTTTATTTACTTTTTCACGATCATCTATACTTACACATTCTCCTCATCCTTACTCTCATAGTATTGATTCCCGTTTTTACTGCCGTTACCGCTGCCATTGTTCACATTGTGCGATAAAATATGAATACCTTGCGTCAGCGGCGCTGTCAAAAGACCGATGCAGATTCCCGCAAGAAGCAGAACAGCACCAAGCAGACAGAAATCCAGTTTGGTGAATGTGATCTCGTCTCTCATAAAATCACCTGTCATTTCTTTTAACTCCACCGCTCTCTCCTTTAATTCTGTTTTGGTCATGGTTGGTTCTCCTTTCTTATACTTCTACCGCAGCGTATAGGCAGATTTGAAATGCTCTGCTTATNCGCGCAAAAACNTCCCCTGCACTGCCGCTATGGCAATGCAGAGGACGTAAGTTTACGCGGTTCCACCTCGCTTGTTCCGTGCGCACTGGCGTCTTACCGGAACCTCTCATTCGACTGTAACGTAAGTCAGCGNACCGTATTAAGGTCACTCGGAGTTGGTTTTCAAATGTTTCCTGCAAAAGCGCTTTCAGCACATGGCGCTTCTCTCTGTTACGTTCCACATCCTACTCTTCTCGTCAACGTATTATTTCCTATGATGTTTTGTACAAAAAATATATTCTTATTCTATGTCACACAAGGAAAAATGTAAAGAGCGAATTTTTTCTTTTCTTATCTTACGTCATTGCTCAGCTCGTCATTCTGGTTTACATAACAATTCTTCTTCGATGATTCGCGCCGCACAGGCAATCAGCTTCGGACAGGGACGGGACTCATAATACTCCTTCGTCCTCTTTTGCGGTTTGGCACTCTCCTGTGCCCCCGGTTCTATCCCCAGAAGCTCCCGGCACACAATGCTCCCGTTCTCCTGACGAAACCGGTCGCTCATCTTACGNACCAGCGTNTAAATACGCGCCTTGGCTTCCTCNTCNTCCGGGTCNGCATTGCCCTCCTGCAATCCGGCAAGCAGCGCCATCGAGGACACTGCACCGCAGATCTCNCGCATTCTGCCNACGCCCGCGCCCATAGCGCNGGACATCCGNAGGGCCGTCTCCCGNTCCATGCCAAAGAGATCNGCGTANGTCGCAAAGACCGACTGNGCACAGTTATANCCCTCNTAAAANGTTTCAACCGCCTGCTTTTCGCGGGAATTNTCCAGCTTTTCCACCCAAAACCTCCGCNGTNCACCTGCAATCTGTAACTATNATAAGTATGCCCCAATATTACGCATTCTTACCNCAGCATTTTTTGTATTTTTTGCCGCTGCCGCAGGGACAGGGGTCATTGGGATAAACCTTCTTTTCCTTATGGACAGTGGTAGAAAGCTTCTGCTCTCTGTAGAGCGCCTTTCTGGTATCCTCATCGAAGATATCATTCCACTCCTCCAGCTCATAGAGCCAGTCCGCGCCCGCCGCTACCATGTTTTTATAGAGCAGTTCCTTGTCAAAGCCCAGACCTACCTTGGTGTCCTCCTCCATCTCCTCGATGGGATTCGGCTTCTTTAAGCTGTCGTTGATGCCGTCCAGAAAGCCCACCATGGTCATCAGATCCACTTCGTATTTATCCGCCAGCTCCTTGACTGTGCCCTTCACCACCTTAGTGGGTGTCTTTAAGAGCTGTGCATAAATTTCTTTCTCCTTCTGGAAATAATCGGACCAGAGCCTTTGCAGATCTCCCTTGTTCGCTGTTTCCGAATACGCCATATCGCGCCATTGTTGTAATAAAGCCATTGTACTGTACCACCTTTATCCTGTAATCTTAGACAAGTATATACCATTTTAGAAAAAAAGTAAAATTATATATGTATAAATCTCCAAAAACGGGTAAGAATGATAGTAGTCAAAAGATAAGAAATACTTATCCTCCCCTAAAAGAAGCCCCCGATGCTGCATGCGCAGTGCCGGGGGCTTCGGTAATTTGATTCTATATCCTGATTCCTTTATAAATTTAATTTCTGGCCGGATGCTTCGGAATGAATTCCAGTTTTAATGTCATCCCCATTCCATCCGCCAATCTCTTTAATAACTTAAGAGACGGATTCCTTGTTCCGTTTTCCAACTTACTGATATCGGCCTGATTGATTCCTGTTCTTTCAGCAAGTTCTTTCTGAGTAAGGTTTTGTGATATCCTTGCATCAACCATTGCACGGATCACATCCATTTCCGGCTGAATGTCTTCCCATTCGTTTCTAAATTCGTCATCCTGCAATTGATCCTCTAAAAAATCCTGAAATTCACTCATTTCCTTTCACCCTTTCCAAGTAATCTTTACGATATGTCTTTGCAAGCTTTATTTCTCGTTTCGGTGTTTCTTGAGTTTTCTTTATAAATCCATTTGTTAAAATGATTTTCTTTCCATAATAGAAAAAAAATAAAACTCTTGTGATATCTGATCCCACTTTTCCACGAATTTCAAATATTCCATCCTCTAAATGCTTACTGTATGGTCCCTCAGTTGATTACCTTTTTCTTCCAAAACGTTAAGGATTCCTAAAACTTTAGCCCGCATCTTGACGCCCAAACCAAGAATAAAATCTTTAACTGGTTTTTCACCATTGTCTTTAGTATAAAATCCACTTCAAATTTATCCATTGTAAATCTCCAAAAAACTTTCTGTATTCATTGTATGGCATATATGCCATATTGTCAATAGCAGCACCCCATCGCCATCCCGATCAGTCTTACGATCAATGCCGTTATCCAGGCGATCACACACTGCCATATCACAACACCGACAGCCCATTTCCCGCCAAGCTCCCGTTTTACAGAAGCGACGGCCGCCACACAGGGCGTATAAAGGAGACAGAATACCAGCAGACTGGCTGCTGTCAGCGGGATCATAGATGCCATCAGACTGTCCGTTGTACCATATAGAATATTCAGGGTAGAAACAACGCTCTCTTTTGCCATGAAACCGGTGATCAGCGCGGTGGAAATGCGCCAGTCCCCTAACCCCAGCGGAGCAAGAAGCGGGACGAACAGTCCGGCTGCTGTGGCTAACATACTATTCTGGGAATCCTCCACAATGTTCAGACCAAAATCAAAGGTCTGCAAAAACCAGATCAGAATCGTCGCCAAAAAGATCACCGTAAAGGCTCTTTGCAGAAAATCCTTCGCTTTATCCCATAAAAGATGCCCTACATTCTTTGCGCCCGGCATGCGATAATTGGGCAGTTCCAGAACAAAGGGAACCGCTTCTCCCTTAAAAATGGTTCCTTTCATCAATAATGCCATGACAACCGCAAGAACCATACCAAGCACATACAGGCCAATCATGACGATAGCGCCGTGTTTGGGAAAGAACGCCGCGGTAAAGAACGCATAAATGGGAAGCTTCGCGGTACAGCTCATGAAGGGCGTGAGCAAAATGGTCATTTTCCGGTCCCGCTCAGAGGGCAGCGTCCGTGTCGCCATGACGCCCGGTACCGTACAGCCAAAGCCGATGAGCATGGGAACAATGCTGCGCCCCGACAGACCGATCTTGCGCAAAAGCTTGTCCATCACAAAGGCAACTCTGGCGATATACCCGCTGTCTTCCAGCAGCGACAGGAAGAAAAACAGTGTCACAATGATCGGCAGAAAGCTCAACACGCTGCCGACGCCGTTAAAGATACCGTCGATGATGAGGGAATGCAGCACCTCATTCACATTTGCCGCCGTCAAAGCCGCATCCGTCACATCGGAAAGCCAAGTGATCCCTCTGTCCAGCACTTCCTGAAGCCATGCGCCTATGACGTTAAAGGTCAGCCAGAACACCAGTCCCATGATTCCGATAAAGGCAGGTATCGCCGTGTATTTTCCCGTCAGAACCTTGTCCATCTTAACGCTTCGTTCACGTTCTTTACTCTCTCTGGGCTTCACGACGGTGGCGTCACACACTTCCTGAATAAAGGAAAAGCGCATATCCGCAATGGCTGCCGCCCGGTCCATGCCGCTTTCCGTCTCCATCTGCTGAATAATGTGTTCCAGCCCTTCTCTCTCATTCTGATCCAACTGCAGGCTGTCTAAAATACTCTGGTCTCCCTCCGCCACTTTGCTGGCGGCAAACCGAACCGGAATATCCGCCTGTTCGGCGTGATCCTCTATCAAGTGCATAATGGCATGGAGACATCTATGTACCGCACCACCCTTCTGATTCGCACCGCAGAAATCAATTCTTCTGGGCGGCTCCTGATACTTCGCCACATGAAGGGCGTGGCTTACCAACTCGTCAATGCCCTCATTCTTGACTGCAGAGATGGGCACCACCGGAATCCCCAGCATTTCCTCCATCTCGTTGATCTGCACGGAACCGCCGTTTCCCCGAACTTCGTCCATCATATTCAGAGCCAGCACCATGGGCACATCCAGCTCCATGAGCTGCATCGTCAGATAAAGGTTGCGCTCCATGTTGGAGGCATCCACAATATTGATAATGCCTTTGGGCTTCTCTCTCAGCACAAACTCTCTTGTGACCATTTCCTCGCTGGAATAGGGCGACATGGAATAAATACCGGGAAGATCCGTGATCAATGTATTGCCATGCCCTTTGATCGCACCGTCCTTCCGGTCAACCGTGACGCCGGGAAAATTACCGACGTGCTGGTTGGAGCCGGTCAGCTGATTGAAAAGCGTAGTTTTTCCGCAATTCTGATTACCGGCGAGCGCAAAAGTCAGGGTCGTCCCATCCGGCAGAGGATTTTCTGTGGCGCTCTCATGATATTTTCCGCTTTCCCCCAAGCCGGGATGTTCCATATGTTTTGGTGACCGCTCTCTTTTGGAATCCTCCTGCACTGCATCACGCACATTTTCAATGCCGATCTTTTCCGCATCCGCGATACGCAATGTCAACTCGTAACCATGAATCAAAAATTCCATAGGGTCGCCAAGTGGCGCATATTTCATCAACACAATATCGGTGCCGGGGATCACGCCCATATCCAGAAAATGCTGCCGCAATGCCCCCTCACCGCCCACCATTGTGATCGTTGCCTTTTTGCCGATCGGCAATTCTTTTAGTGTCATAACAAGCTCCGCCTTTGTCAAGTTATTCTTATGTAAACCATTATCGTTAAAGCCGATATTTTACCGTATCTGATACACAGACTTCAAGGTAAAGTCCGTCGCATCTCCCGTAAGGATCTCCACCCGTTTCACACCCGGATTCATGTCAAAGAAGTTATCCGACAGCCTCACATCTCCATCCACGCCCTCGATCTCCACACTCTTCGCATAAGCATCGGCGCTGATCTCCAGAAGGTTCCCCTCTCTCCTCCAGGTCAGCTTCGGGTCCGCAAATGCAAAGTGCTTCGGCGCGGTAAACAGGCTGGTGTTTTCCGATACCACCTCGCCCTCCTGTTCAAAGGAATAACTTATGTAAACCCCAAGCTCGTCATACTCTGAAAAATCCAGTTTGGGAAGCCACACACCCGACAGTGGCTCTATGCTAACCTCCTGCTCACCGTCTAGGATCACTTCCCCGGAGGCTTCCCTGAGAGCCCATTTCACGGTTCCGCTCACGGTCTCCATGGTCTCATTGGCCACATGCAGCCTTGCGGACTTTTCGATGGCTTCCGGCTGTGCCACGCAGAAAGGCCGTTCAGAGAGCTCACCGACTTCCTCGCAGGAGATCATCACCGGCGCAAAGGCCCTCTTCTCGACATAGTGCAACGCCTTCCACCGCCCGTAATAGTCAATACTCGCCCAAGACGCTACCGGCCAGATATCGTTGAGCTGCCATACCACCGCACCCATACACCGACCCCGATGTCTTCTGAAATGCTCGATCCCGTAACGGATCGCGTCCGCTTGCAAAAGCTGGGACGCATACAGAAGCATCTCGAAGCTGGTGGGATAGAGATAGGTAGCCGAAAGGTAATTCATGATCTTACCGTTTGCCGCCGTATTTCTCTGATGCATCTCCATCACCCGGGAAAAGATATTTCGGTCTCCCGGCTCGGTAAAAGTCTCTATCGTCTTCAGACAGGGGAATGACTGGAAACCAAACTCGGACATATAGCGGAAATAATAATTCCTGTAATCCGTAAAAGGTTTATTTCCGTGCCACACCGCCCAATAGTGGGTATCCCCCCGGTTTTCATCCCAGGGATTGTCATAATTTCCTCCCGCCGAGGGCGANGAGGGCCAGTAAAACGTCGCCGGATCTTCCTCCTCCAAAATCCCGGGAATGATATATTCAAANATCTTAATATAGTCGCACTTCTGTTTGATGGAAGGCTGCCATGCCCCGTCCAGNGTCTGGGTCTCCATCTCNTTGTTGCCGCACCACAGCCCNAGGCAGGCGTGATGNCGAATCCGGCGCACATTGTCGCGGATCTCCGCGCTGATACTTCGTGCAAAGNCGGCATCCAATTCATAGGAAGCNCANGCAAACATNAAATCCTGCCANACGATCAGGCCCAGNTCATCGCAGATATCNAAAAACCAGTCNTCCGGGTANNAGCCTCCGCCCCAGACACGGATACAGTTGTGGTTCGCNGCCNCCGCATCCTNNANAAGCCTGCGGGTNCGCTCCGGCGTCACCCGGGATAAGATATTGTCCTCNGGAATATAGTCCGCTCCCATGGCAAATATCTTCACNNCGTTGACCTCNTGNGCAAAACACTCGCCCCACTCNTCCTNCTCNGTNTTCANCGTCATGGTGCGCAGCCCGATGCGNCGGCTCCAGACGTCCAGCACGCCNCCCGCCGCATCCAATAGGGTCACTTCCGCCCGNTAAAGAGGCTGCTCTCCGTAGCCGTGAGGCCACCAGCGTTTNGGATTCTGCACCGCGATGGTGTCCCAGCCNNCCTCGTCTTTCTTCGAGGACTTTTCTGCAATCNGNGCGCCCGTCTCATCGTAGAGCGCCGTCCGAATTTCATAAGCATCCTCATCCGTGAAATCCTCTATCTCTACATTGTATGTTATGTAAACTATATTTCCGNAGNCTTCTGCATGCTCTCCCACNCCATCATTCACATTCTTCTCTGTGGATTCCTCTGCTTTTCCGTACATGCTCCAGTCCTGCGTTATGTAAACTTGCTCCAATCGTGCACTACGCCCCCACAGGACAGATACCTCCCGGAACANTCCGGCNTCNGGCAGCCTCGGCCCCCAATCCCAGCCAAACATGCAGTGTGCCTTGCGCAGATGAGGAAAGCCCCGCATGGCATCCGTGGAGCCGCCGGTAAAAACCTTTTGATTTTCTTCTTCNATATAACGAGTGGGCGATGCAATCTCCACACGGAGCGCATTCTCTCCCTCCCTNGCCGCCCCTTTGATCGTAAACTCCCAGACCCGGTGCATATTGTCCGCATGTCCCAGCAGAATGTCGTTCAGATAAATGTCCGCCAGTGTGTCAATTCCATCAAAACGAAGCAGCAGAAAATCACCCGCCAGCTGCGCCTCCGTGAGAGAAAAGNCTGTCTGAAAACAAAAGGTATTCTCCATCAATTTCAGGGCATCCAGTTCGTTCATTCCATAAAAAGGNTCCGGCATCAGTCCCTGCTGTAAGAGATTCCCGTAGACCGATCCCGGGATCGTCGCNGGAACATCTTTTCCGTTTANCCCATACACATCGCTGTCCCCTACGATCCGCAGCCGCCAGTTATCGCCGTTTAAAGTCATTTTATCCATGGTTGTCTCCAGTCTTTCTGATTTCGCAATTCCTAAAGTCCTTCCTATTGACATCATATCCTAATCACTCATCCATGTCCATTTCTTTTTCACGGATAGCGNGCACCGTCAAACGCACCAGNAAAAGCCCCGGNGCCGCAAAAGCGCAGCACCAGGGCTTTCTGTTCTCTGTCTTCAAATCATCTGTTTTCGGTTCACTTACCTTTCTTTATTTCCGGCTATACCTATTCGCTCATCAANTGCTTATTGTATTTCTCGTTGTGATCATCCAGCATCTTCTGAAATGTGGTGATAAACTCGAATACCGAGATGAAATCGGTATCATTGTTCNCATCGGAGCTGCTGATGCTCATGCTCTGATCTCCCGGAACCGCCTCCAGATAATACCCCAGGATCTGCGGTGCCGTAAAGCGGACCGTCACACTGTTGGACGTGGAAGTGGCGCTGGAACTGCTGTCCGCGGAGGAGGAAGCCTGGGAACTGCTGCCGCCGAAAATAAAGAAGCCGCCTCCCTTACTGGAGTGATCCTCCACACTCTGGGCAAAGGAGGAAGAAATCGCCGACTGCGACACAAATTTAATCGTGACATCCTTCGCTATCACAAAGGAAACCGGATAGCAGGGAAATACACACTTGTTCATCTGTTTGAAGCGATCCAGAATCTTTTCGGTATCCGTATCCGCAAAACTGGTCGCACTCTCCGGAGCGATNCGCTGGCTTGAAGTATTGTACATATCCGCAGTCAGCATAAAAACGCCCGGGTTAAACCATTCCCTCTCAATCTGCACCTTTGCCACCGACATACCGATCTGAATCTCCATATCCTGACTGCTGCTCATCGTCTGCTGCACAGATTCCAGATGCGATTGATTGCTGGAATATCCGCCGAAAAAGAAGGATACACCATAGCTTGACGCAGAGGCCTCAGACGACTTGGACGACNGCTGGGTAACCGATGATAGTTTCGTGTCGATAATNATCTGTGTGAAACGGTCCGGTACCTGATTGGGCGCAACCGAAGACTTATCTTCCGCCATGGACTTTCCATCCGGATTCATAATGCTGGAAAGACTGATTTTTTCTTTGAGCAGACTGATCTCANTGTTCACNTCGTCAAGCTGCTGCTGCAGAGGCTGCAGCATAGACTTAAGCTGCAACTGATTATTCTTTTCAAAGTAATCCATGCCCGCTTTCACNGCACTATCCGCCGCATTNACCAGTTTTTTCTGGGCATCAATACAGACTTTCCCATTTTCTTTCAAGAGGTCAAGTACACCCGTTACTTTGTCAACTTCAATACCAAATATCCTGGCCGTTGCTGATTTGGAAACGGCCCCATCGGGAATCTTGCCTTCCTTGTCGGTTTTGGATGCGACAAGNTCAACCACGGTTTTAAACATATCCATGGTGGCGTCCGTATTCTCCTTAATATATCCGGCAAAAGCATTCTGATACGCCNNCTCGCAATCCTGATATGCGCCCTGCAAATCCTTAACCACTTCTTCGTCCGGAATGATCTGCAAAAACTGATTCAGATTTGCAGTGATATTGCTCCGCTGCATTTCAAGAACCTTTAACTGCTGGGAAAGCGCCGCCGGGCTTTCCAACAGATCTACCGGCTGAAAGGAAGTGTCTAACAGTTCAAACCAGTCCTGTGGATACAGGGTGACCGGATAAATATATCCGCCGTCCGGATTCATCTCCTCCACATTATCCAGTGTGGTNCGCGCCTCCGTCAGCTCCCGCCCCGTGCCGCTGTTCAGAATACCGTTTATGATCTCCATATCCCCGGGAGAAAAGACATTCAGAACCATACCCAGCTTTTCCTGCACAATAAGCTCTTCCGCTTCCGCCACAACACCGTACCAATCCAGAAATTCATCCTCCTGCTTTACGTAGGAGGCCGTCGTCTCGCCGGGATATTTTTTCTTCAGTTCATTTCTCTTATCCAACTGCTTCTGTGCCCATTTCTGCTTTGTATCCACATATTCACCATACAGCCGGTAGAACACTTGTTCTAATGTCAGGACGCTGGTATCACCGTCACCAAAATTATAAGGATAAGGCGTCATCAGCACCTCCCGCAGCTTTGCCTTTGCATCAAAAAGNTTTCCGTTCAGCTTCGGTGTCAGCATATTCAAAGCCGTCCTGTATTGTGTCTGCAGGTGCCGGCCATTGTCCGATGCCGTCATGAAACAGGCGTCAAACAGCTTATTCACCAGCTTTGACTCGTTCGCCTTCACATGGGCAGGCTTTGGCTCGTTATGCTTTACATCGTAGGAGTACTGCGAAGGGTCGATCAGCGTTCCCGGCAGCCCCATACAGAAAAACTGATTCGGGTTGTCCCCGCCGATCACTGCCGTAATCTCATCATACAAAAGATCGCTGAAATTCTTCTGCGGTTCACCGCCGCCGGGNTCTGTACTCCCTCCGGTATCTCCTCCATTTGCTTCTACCGTCATAGNCGCGACGATNGCTTCCTTCTGTACAGGATTGTTTCCGGACGGATTCGCCTTGTTCTTGTCTTCTGTTTCTTTTGCCACTGTAATTCCCCCTTTCGTGTTTTGTAAAAACCATTNATCTGTACTTAGAACAGCTTCGTATAAAACAGATGCATATTNTCGCTTTTCATTATAGTATTATCTGCTGAAAGAAAACGGAAATAAACTTTGACCTTAGAATTGCCTCGTCATCAGAAGAGGAAGCTTCATGTGTTCCAATACTTCGTTAATCTCAAAAAGAAGCTCTCTTTCTCTCCGATCCTTCCTTCCCTGAGNACTGATATACCATCGTATCACCATATCTTCCGCAATACTGGGGGACAGACAATACCCATACTTGCGCAGCAGTTTATCTATTTCATCCACCTGCATATCCAGAGATACCGCTANGGCGAGCAACGCCTGCTTTGTAGGAATCTTNTCTTTATAATATCTNAGCATACGCTCACTGATCATNGCGCGCTCACACAGTCNTCTGCGTGTGCCATGATACCCCAGATATTCCATTAAATCTACTGTCTCAAAATGTAAGGAAAGTCCCGCCGAATTGGCAAGAAGTTCTGACTGCTCCAAAGACAGTCCAAAGAATTGTTCTGCCCTGTCAATGACCTCATAGATGGATTTTTTGAACTGTGTGCTGTGAGAATGNGTATGCCAGTAGGAAATATTTTGTTTAGAGCATCCAATCGCTCCATAGATCTCCGTCAGACTGCCGCCATATTTTTTTTATAGGCTTCGGCAAGTTCTCTCAGATTTTGGGCAAACCCCGGTGCAAGATTGATATTTCTCTCCGCCATCCACTCGTTTATAAATTGATGATCCGCCATTATAAAATTCCCCTCTTTCTTTTGCAAGTTTCACGTTTCTATATCTCCTATCGGATTTTTTGCGGTTGTCACTTTCTTTTTTACAGGAAGTGTGATAAATTACAAAAGAAATACCATTCCCTAAAAACAAACCGTTTATTTGACAGGAGAACATCTATATGAATCCATCCCATGACACTTCCGAAAAACAGCGCAAAAAAAGAACGCCGAAACAGATTGCGGCGCTCTTTTGCGTGATTCTTTTACTCTCCATGTATGTGGTAACATTTATCGTAGCCTGTCTGGATCTGGGAGACTCGGGCAGACTCTTCGCAGCCTGTCTGCTTACGACAATCGCCCTGCCGATCCTTCTGTGGATCTACATCTGGCTCTACGGTATCTATCGGGGCAGACACAATATGGCTTCCCTGGATCTTTTGCACAGCGATGAATATACCGGGACGAATCTTGTCGGAGAAGAGGAAAAGGACACGCCGTAAACTCTCCTATTATGTCATAGTTTTACAAAANTTTATTATTTTTTCAAGCATCCACTCCCAGCTTCTTCAATTCTTCTACCGCCTGCGCCTTGTTCTGAAAGTGGATCGTATGTATGCCGAATTTCTCCGCCGCCTCCAGATTGCGCAGGGTATCATCCATAAAGACACACTCCTCCGGCACCAATCCATAACGGTCGATGAGCAGCTGATAGATCTCCGGCATGGGCTTGATCAGTTTTTCCTGATAAGACAGGATACCGCCGTCCATATAGGGAATGAAATCTAAGGCCGCCGCACACTCCCTGTGCCCCCGCTCAGAGTAATTGGACAGATACAAACAGCGGTATCCCTTGCTCTGCAGCTCCCGGATCCAGGGAATCGCATAGTCATTTCTGGTGACCATAGGCCCTATATACCGCACAGCCTTTCTGATCTCTTCACCNATCTCGGGATCGTTGTCGATAAACCCCTGCAGGATCTCCTCATCNCTCATAACGCCCCTGTCGTACTCATTCCACATGGGGCTTAAGACCGTAGCCTTCGCAAGACGGCGAAACATTTCCTCTCCATAGCCAAGGCTTCGATAATACGCCTCCCAGGCAAAATCTGCAAGTACATTTCCGATATCAAAGATAATTGTCGTGATCATTCTCTGCTGCCTTCCTATTTTACATATACCGTCTTTATTTTTTCAGCGGGCTCTCTCTGTAGATGATATCCTCCCTGCCGGGGCCGTTTGAAACCATGGTAATGGGATACCCTATCTGCTCCTCGATAAACTCCACATAGTTNCGGCAGTTNTCCGGCAGNTCCTCATACTTNNTGATNCNNCGGATCTCGCACTTCCANCCGGGNANNNTTTTCAGNACNGGCTTNGCNTTCTCCANCTTACAGGTCACNGGGAAGTCTGTCGTCACCTCGCCGTCCACCTCGTAGCCCACACACACCGGGATCTCATCCAGATAACCCAGCACATCCAGAACGGTAAAAGCCACATCCGTGGTTCCCTGCAGGCGGCAGCCATACTTGGATGCCACACAGTCAAACCAGCCCATTCTTCTGGGCCGTCCCGTGGTGGCGCCGAACTCACCGCCGTCACCGCCGCGTCTTCTCANCTCATCNGCCTCATCGCCAAAGATCTCCGACACGAACGCGCCCGCNCCCACCGCGGAAGAGTATGCCTTGCAGACCGTAATGATCTGCTTGATCTCCTGAGGCGGCAGTCCTGCCCCGATGGCACCAAATGCTGCCAGCGTGGAAGAAGANGTAACCATCGGGTAAATACCGTGGTCAGGGTCCTTGAGAGTACCAAGCTGTCCCTCTAACAGCACGGTCTTTCCGTCCTTCAACGCCTGATCCAGATAGGAGGCGGTGTCGCACACATAGGGCGCGATCATCTCCCGNTACTGCTGCATCGTGGCAAACAGCTCTTTGGGATCGAGAGCCGGCTTATGGTAAAGATGCTCCAAAAGCACATTTTTCGTCTCACAGACCCGCTCCAGTTTTTCCCTCAGAACGTCCTCGTNGAAAAGCTCGCTGACCTGAAAACCGATTTTCGCATATTTATCAGAATAAAAAGGCGCGATCCCCGACTTGGTGGAGCCGAAGGATTTTCCTCCCANCCGCTCCTCCTCGTACTGATCGAACAAAACATGATAAGGCATTACGATCTGACAACGATCGGATANCAGNATCTTNGGCATCGGCACATTTCTGTCCGTGATGGACTTGATCTCCTCGATCAGGATCGGAATGTTAAGAGCCACGCCATTTCCGATGATACTGGTGGTATGTCCGTAAAATACGCCGGACGGCAATGTATGAAGTGCAAATTTCCCATACTCATTTACGATCGTATGTCCTGCGTTCGCACCTCCCTGAAACCGCACGATGATATCCGCCTTCTCAGCGAGCATATCCGTGATCTTTCCTTTTCCCTCATCGCCCCAGTTAGCGCCCACTACAGCCTTAACCATGATAAATCCCTCCTATGAANTAAAGTANTCCAACACAAAAGGCCGGTTGTAAAAAACCGGCCTTTGTTTCTTACCATATGATTATAAAGCAAAACGCATGTAAAATCAATCTCTTGNATAATCCGCGTTTTCCCAACTTCCCTTTGCCCTTATTATATGGCCACTTTCTCAAGCTCCGTGGTTATTGTTTCATCTTTCTTATAAAAGCAAAACAATTCNCTCTGCAGGGAAATCCTTGCTGTATTTCCTCCGCCCTCTTCCGGCACTTCCACGAAAAAGCGGAACAGTTTTTCCTTCGTCACGGTAGAAGCCGCGGTAATAATATAGGTTCCCGGCGTTTTAATCTCCAGCTGTGCTTCATAAGTGGAAGCTCCTGCCTTCAGCGTAACATCCTTTTTATTCGCTGTCGTTTCCTGCTCTGTCAAAATGGTCCAAGTCAGCTTTTCAGTTTCCAAAGCCCTGGCCAGATTACTTACCTCCACCATTAACGCATAAGTCTGATTGCATGCAAAAGAATTTTTCTCTTCATAGCTGACATTAGTTCCCGGAGCATTAGGAGTTTTCCACAGTTCATCCAGTTTGATATAGGAAACCGTAAGACTTCCTCCTGCACCTGTAAGCATTTCCTTTTTCGTTGTAAAGGATGCCGCTTTTGATGGTTTTTCCAGTTTGTTTTCTCCCGCTCCATAGTTGGCGATTATCGCTACGGTATAAGCTTTATTACTGGATAAGCCCATAATCTCACAGGTGTATAAAGGATCTTTTTCCGTACCTTCTCCCTGTATGATCGAGAACTTATAGCTATATTCCGCTTCCTGCTCCTGCCAGGTAACATC
The DNA here is from genome assembly GCA_014804385.1 of Lachnospiraceae bacterium. Classification (GTDB taxonomy): domain Bacteria; phylum Bacillota; class Clostridia; order Lachnospirales; family Lachnospiraceae; genus UBA3282. Next base: position 117,802 of record JAAUZW010000012.1, read on the forward strand.
AACCGCTTCCAGCACTTCTCCTGTTACCTTTTCTGTCAGTTTTATGGTATAATAGCCGTTTCCATTCTCTGCATCCGGCTTTTCTATCTGCCGTATCACATCATTGGGAACAAATTTTACAACTGCCGTGGTATCTCTTGTAGTAACTGATTTGATAACCGGCGCCGTCATATCGGTAATCACAGCCTGTTCCAGAGCCATAGCACCTTCAAGGGCATTTGCCTCAAAGGTATCTGCTTCAGGGATATCTGCTTCCGATGCTGTTTTTTGCAAACCTGACAGATCTATTTCATAGATCCCCGGCGCATATCGCTCATATACCGCTTCCGCCTCTTCCTCTTCCGACTCCTCCTCATTCCCTTCTTCCTCGNCCTTTGCNGGGAGNTCGTCTTCTCCGTCATTGTCCACTGTAATGACCANCTTCGGCNCATTTTCCGGAAGAGGAATGATCACGTCCCAGAAGCCTTTTTCCCACACATCTTCCGGCGCCTCATAACGGACTGTCTCCAAATCTTCCTCTTCATATTCTATTTGAATGGTTCCGCTCTGTGTAAAACATTCCTTGTCGGGATTAACACGGAATGCCAGATAATAGCCCTCTGCATATTCCATTTCTCCCATAAAGGCAATCCTGTTTTCTTCTATTTCGATANCAGGTGAGATTCCTTCTGCAAACTCTGCCAGTCTCTCATCCAATTGAAAAATCTGCTCTTCTGTAAGATTCTCAACCGGCGCCTCTTCCCACAAACGNCTTTCTATCCATATGATTTCCGGCCCTTCCGATTCCCTGTCGGGAGCAGGCGTTGTCTCCTCCTCTTCCGGCACCTCAGGAGCGGGAGATTCTTCGGGAAGTATTTCCTCCGGTGTCTCTTCCGGCTCCTCGGTAGTCTCAGTTGTCTCCTCCGGAGTCTTCTCCTGATCCTCAGTGTCTTCCGNTGTTTTCTCCTGATCCTCTGCAGCTTCCGTTGTCTCCTCCGGTGTCTTTTCCTGATCCTCAGTGTCTTCCGTTGTCTCCTCCGAAGTCTCCTCAGATTCCCCGATCTCTTCCGTTTCTGCTGCTTCCTGCNCCTGTTCGGATGCATATTCTTCTGTCTTATCGACTCCCGGAATATCTTCAGTGGCAAAAGCCGTCATGCCGCTCTGCATTATAATGACCGTCATCAGTAAAAAAGCTGTAACTCTTCTCCATATCTGTCTCTTCATGATGCTTTTCCCCCTTCCTATTCCATAGTCTGATAATCCATCGTTTGATAAGGCACTACCGTTACTTCAAAGACTGCTAACACCTCTTTGCTGACGGTTGACGTTACCGTTACCGTAAAGGTTCCCGTACGCAGCGTATTGAGCTGGGCCTGATAGGTGTCGCCGGTCGCTTTCACTGTTGCAATATTCTTGGTACTTGAAGAAATCGTCCATTTCAGTTTATCCGATCCAAGTACACGATTCAGTCTGTTTACCTGAGCCATAAAGATATAAGNNTCATTATTTCTCAGCGTAATTTTTTCATTTANCGCTTCACCCGNNGCCGAAGGATCATTCCGCAAAGCAGGCAGGCTGATGTAGTTAATAGGAAGTGTCTTTGCTGCTGCATCTGTCAGCAGNGGTTTCAGTGTCTTAAAACTTTTCACGGAAGAATCTTTGCTTGCCGAAAGGCCTCTCGTCGGCACATCATAGTGGGCAGTCACCTTAACATTGTAGNTCTGCTCCGGAGACAGCCCTTTGATCACACAGGTATACAGAGGGGTTTTTGCCGTGCTGTCACTTTCTTCCGAGAATACAATGTTTTCCGGTGATATCTCTATATCTTCCTTTGTCGCTTTGTCGCTGACTGTCACCGTATAATAATAGGATGCTCCGCTATATTCCCTCACGGTAGCATTGGGTTTAAACTTAAGGGTAACGGAAGTATCCATAGGCACTGTTTTGGTGATAACCGGCTGTGCCATATCCGTCACTTTAATGGTGGCAGTTGCCGTGCCCAAGGGCGTTTCTCCCTCCTCATGGGTTGTACCGGCATACAGGCTGACAGGAATCTTAATATTGTTTCCCGCCTTTTCATTTCCGTTTGCATCTTTCAGGAAAGCTGCTGCCGTGATCACGGCGTCTGCCGCACTTCCCTCTCCTTTCGTAATTTCAAAACAACCTGTCTTCTCAAGTTCCCCAAGAACTGTCTCGAAGTCCACCTTCGTCACATCCAATTCTGTGGAAGAGCCTTTCGTGCTGTATCCGATCAAATCCCTAAGCTTTGCGCTTCCGCCCAGCGCAAGGGTGGTGCTCTTATTGGCAAGCTTATCGGGCTCTCTGATCACCGTAACTTTAATCCGTCCGGATTCTCTTACCTTTCCTGCCGAATCCTTTCCTGTCACATATAGCTCCGCAGTTCCTGCCTGAGCTCCTAATGTCAGCTTGCCTTTTTTGTCTACTTTCATTACCTTTGCATTGGTGCTCTTGTAAGCAGCTCCCTTATAATCCGAGCCTTCAGCGGATACCAGATATCTCAGCTGAGTAGGTATCTTTTCCTCTTCAGAGACGCCGACTACAATTTGAATGACAGGCGTCTGACTTTCCTTGAAAGATGCAGATTCCAAAATGGTGCCCTCTGCATTCTCTGCACTTAAGGTAACATCCGTTAATACGGTAGTCTTTGTCTTGGTTTCCCCAATAATTGCCCCTGTAAAATAAATATTTCCTATCTCATTTCGGGCAGCATTCCTTACATAAAATGCATATCCGGTATTTTCCTGCAGTCCCGCAAGAGGCAGTGATTTTACTGATGAGGAAGCGTTTGCAATCACGCAGCTTCCCTCCCGCGCAGCAAATTCTGCTTCTAACTTCCGGCATAACGCCTGTATATCTTCTGTTCCCAGGTCACAAAGCAGGCTGGAATCCATTCCTTCTTTTTTAAGAGCTGTTTCAATGNCNGTCTTCCAGGCATTCTTGTTCTTACCCATTACTGCTTTATTAACCGGAACCGCATAAATNTCTATCTGCTGCCCCGTCGCATTTGCNTTCCAGTTCATAACCGCAGAAGTATCTTTTATTTCCGTTAATTTCAGACTTCCCGGAGCGGTAGGGGCTTTCACCGTAATTTTTACGGAAGCTGTCAGNCCCTTTGATACATTGCCCTTTTTATCCGTTGTGACAAAACCCTTTCCGTCAGTTGCCGTTACCGTAACAGTTGCTTTTCCCGGTTTTAAGGCTTTCAGTTCTCCNGTCACACGGTTGACACTGACAATATGACTGTCGCTTGACGTAAATACCAGATGTACCGTATCCCGCTCATAATTTTTAACAATGGTTACATCTGCAATCTGGCTCTGCCCTGTATACATGGTGGCTGCAACGCCATTAAACTTTACGGATTTAGCCAGACGGGCCGCAGNNTCAAAGGTTTCGAAGATACAGTTATCCGCTGTCCTGATCGCTATCTTCTGCACATCATGTTCCGTCCATTCTACATTCAGCGTTCCAAGACTGCCCCTTGTATCCTTGTCTATCCGGAAAAACAGTCTGATGCAGGATTTATCCTCTGCCATCTCATAGCAGAAGTCTTCAGCCTTGATCTCTCCGCCATCTTCTAACCGGAAGGAGACATTCTCGTGAATGCTCGTTCCCTTCATGGCCTCCGGCGTCTCCAGCTGCAGAGCCGCATAATATCCTTCTGCGTCCTCCTTTTCGGGAAGCTTCACTTTCGTGGAGTATGCCAGGGAATCATAAATGACTGTTATAGCTTCTCCGGAATTTTCGGACTTTATCTTAGGCGCCGATGTTTCGATTCCGCGGCTAATGTTTTTATCTGTAATTTCCTTTAATGCGCCAAACCGCTCTGCTTCCAGCTTCTTTATAGAAGATACCTGAAGGCTGTATATTTTTTCCTGATATTCGGAATCATCTCCATTGATATCAAAATCTACGGAAACCGTAATATTCTGATTTTCTGCCGGAAGCTTTAGGATAACATCCAAATAGCCCTCTTTCAGGGAGCCTTCCGATACAGTATACACTTTTTCAATCGTTTCTTCATCCGGCATATAGGAAATGGTAACTCTTCCTTCAGGGGTAAACTTGCTCTGATCCACGTTGATCCGAAGAGCTAAGAAATATCCCTGTTGCTTAAAGGCATTTGCATTTTTGTCCGCTCCCAGATAAGAACTGCATCCGTAAACAGGTACGAGAACCTTCTTGGAAACATTCTGTGCCGTAATCTTATCTCCGCTGATTTTGTAGGAGGCCGCCATCCGATCAGCGACACCGGTTAAGCCGGAATCAATCTTTCCGATCTCCTCACTTGTCAGCGCCGTTATGGATTTAATACTGCTGGTTTGATTTCCTCCATAATTATCTGTCGAAATCTTCTTGATATAATTATCCTGGAATTCCTTCTCGCGCCATATTGCCTGCAGCGTTGTCGTCTTAAAGTTCTTGCTTCCCTGAAGGAAACGCCTGTTGCTGCAGTCAATGTAATACCATTTGCTTCCCACCTGCACAATATTATAAGTATGGGCTCCGGCATCCGTTCCCATAAGCACCCTGTTTGGCACTCCCAGTTCTCTGGCCAGACGGTAGAAAAGAAGGGCATAACTCTGACAGGTACCTTTTCCGTCATGAAGGCCGCTGTACGCCATATGATAAAGACCTACTTTTGTGCCATCTACCCATGTGATCTTGTTAGATACATAGTCATAGACAGCTTTTACCTTTTCGTAATCGCTTTTATCCTTATAGCCATAGAACATGCCGCCAGGCTGATTGACCATCTTGTCAATCTCTTTATCCATCCAGTCTTCCTGTTCCCTGGTGGTGTAATAATTCACGTCACTGAACCAGAGAGATTGATAACGCTCGCCACCATAAGAAATATATCCCTCATGTGCCTCCCACGATTTGATGCCCTCATTCAGATAATCGCCTTCCCAGGACTTCATGCCGCCCCTTTCACTATAAAAGTCGAAGACTCTTCTGTCGATGTCATCGGAAAGAGGGTCATTGTAGGACATAGGATATCCATCTATGATTTCCTCATGCACATACTCCCGCTCATAAGCATCCATGTCAAGAAGAACCCCAAAACTGCTTTCCCTGTTCCGGAAGGAAGTCTTGACAGACTGCCAGAGGGCATCGGAATTTGAAAATGATGCTATTGTTTCCGGTTCTCCATAATTTACCCCCGGTTCCGCTGCAAGAACGGTAAAGGGAATCCAGATCACACAGGACCCCTGCGTTCCCTGGAAGGTAACGGAAATATATTTCTGTACATTGTCCGGCACAACCTCCTCGCCATACAGCTTGGCGGTACAGCTGTCCGTATCCGGATTGATTCCCAGATAGTCCATGGTTGGCAGGAATCTGGCATAATCATCATAGTTACTGTCTTTCACGCTGCTGCAGATATCCCAGCTTAAGAAAGGAGCGCCCCCTTTCTCTTTCTTATAGTCCTTAAAATCTTTCTTAGAGCCATTCTTATAAGACAGCTGCAGATGAAGCTCCGGACTGGATTCTCCCTTATGAAGCGTCAGAGAATCCAAAACCTTGCCCTCCGCATCCGTAAGATTTACGCCAACGCAGTTTTGGTCCAGATTGGCGGAACTTCCGCACATGATTCCATCGGTAGATACGGCATTGCTGAAAGATGTCGCCCGCTCTCCCTCATAAATGGCTCTGATCCTGTAATAATATCTGGTTCTTTCATAATTCATACCGACATCATCCGTATAAGTAACATCCGATGCCGTTGCCGTACCGACTAATTTATATTCTCCATCTTCACCCAATGCTCTGTATATTTCATATCTGAGTAATCCTTTTTTATCACACGCCTTCCACGTTAAGACAATGTCCTCTACCGACCAATCGGACTCGTTCCGCAGTGTAAGAACCGGCGCGTCTTTGGCGCTGACCACTTCCGCCCACCGGGCAGTTAAAGTAATATTACTATGCACAGCCTCCCCGAAGTCAAATCTTTCGTCTCCCAGAAACCATCCTTCAAAGTAATACCCTTGCCTCACCGGCGGCGTCGGCTCTGTAGCTTTACCGCCGATTTCTATCTGCTGCTGCGGAATAGCGCCGGTGTCAGCGCCATTATTGTCAAAGGTAACCGTATAGTAGTTACTGGTGCCGTCCCAAACAAAAAATTCGAGATTATTCTTAGCCGCATATGCTTCCGCGGTAGAACTTGCCGTCCCATATATTTTCATGGTCTGGGAATCTCCCAGACAGTTTTCTCCCATCTCCATAGCAGGATTCTTGATATAAACACGATCTACACCGTTGCTATACCCCTGAAACGCATTGGCTCCTACGGAGGTAGCGCTCTTCGGAAAAGTCAGTGTGAGGCTGGGTTTTTCTGTCTCAGGATCAATGTTGGTAATGGCAAAATTAGCAAAAGCAGAATCCCCAATTGTCTCCAGCGTCTCAGGAAATGTCAGTTCCGGATCAAACCGGCGGCAGTAATAAAAAGCATACTTTCCTACCCCCTCCAATTTATCCGGAAGATCCAGTGTGCCTGTAACCTTCTCAAGACCATAAAAAGCAGAGCTTCCGATGTAAGTGATGTTGTTATCAATGGTAATCTTTGTAATATCATTGCTATATTTATACCACGGTGCGGTAGTGCCAGGAGTTCCATACGTATCACTATAATAATCCTCCATTGCGCCGCTGCCTGTCAGTATCAGTTCACTCGTATCATAATCAAAAGACCATGTGATGTTCTCTCCACAGGAACCTGTGTATGCCGCCTTAACAGGAAGAACCGGCAATACCCACACTCCTATCATCAATACCAGTACTGCCAGATAAAATAACCGCCTTTGCTTTTTCATGTTCTCAGCCTCTCCTCTGTCTGTTTCCGTTATCGGTAGTTTCTTATTCCTGCTTCGGCGCATGGGCTTTCTTCCACGCCTTGATCTCGGCAAGTCTCTTCTTGAGCGCCGCCTCTTCTCCCATACCCGCCGGCCGATAATACTCCCGCCCCAGAAGGGCATCCGGCAGACACTGCATATTGGTCAGCTTCTCTTCCGTGTCGTGGGCGTACTGATAGCCCTTCCCATACTCCAGCTCCTGCATGAGTCCCGTGACCCCGTTGCGGATCACGAGGGGCACCGGCTCCGCCAGATCCTTGACGGCATCCTCCTTTGCTTCATTGTAGGACACCTCCATGGCGTTTGACTTAGGCGCCAGAGCCACATAGACCACCGCCTGGGTCAGATGCACATTACACTCAGGCATCCCCAGAAAATGACAGGCCTGATAGGCCGCCACCGCGATCTGCAGGGCGCGGGGATCCGCCAGCCCCACATCCTCGCTGGCAAAGCGCACCACCCGTCTGGCCACATAGAGGGGATCCTCTCCCGCCTCCAGCATCCTGGCCAGCCAGTAGACCGCCGCATCCGGATCGGAATTTCGCATGGATTTATGTAAGGCGGAGATCAGATTGTAATGTTCTTCTCCCTTTTTATCGTACAAAAGAGATTTGCGCAGGGTACACTGCTCCAGCGTTTCCTTAGTCACAGTGACAGTTCCCTCGCTGTCCATCTCTCCGTTTAACACTACCATCTCCAGCGTGGAGAGGGCGTTGCGGGCATCCCCGTTCGCAAAGACCGCTATCGCCTCCAGCGTCTCCTCATCGATCATCACACGCTGACCACCAAAGCCTCTGGGATCCTGCAGGGCACGGGATAACAATCCCTTCACATCCTCCGTGGTGAGCGCCTGCAGCACAAACACCTTACAACGGGATAAAAGCGCGCTATTGATCTCAAAAGAGGGATTTTCAGTGGTAGCGCCGATCAGGATGATGCTCCCTTTCTCCACAAAGGGCAGAAAGGCATCCTGCTGCGCCTTATTGAAACGGTGTATCTCGTCCACGAACAGAATCGTCCTGACACCGTACTGTCTGTTTTTCTCCGCCTGCTCCATGACGGTGCGGATCTCCTTGATCCCGCTGGTCACCGCGGAAAAATCTATGAAAGAAGACTTGGTTTTATTCGCTATGATTCTGGCGAGGGTAGTCTTACCCACGCCCGGCGGTCCCCAGAATATCATAGAAGATATCTGATCCTGCTCGATCAACCGCCTCAGTACTTTCCCTTGTCCCAGCAGATGACTCTGCCCTACATATTCCTCCAGAGTCCCCGGCCTAAGCTTCGCCGCCAAAGGCTGTGGCATTTCTCTGTCAAATAAAGATATCTGATCCAACTTACTCCTCCATGCCGCTACTGCTCAGACGGACAGGAAATCTCAAACATCTCCTCACAGACACGATGAAGCAGGCCGGCTTTATCTGTATCCGCCAGCCTGTAATAGGTTTCCTTTCCGTCTCTTCTGCTCACGATCAGTCCGCTCTTTTTCAGAAGGCGCAGATGATGCGACACCGCCGGATCACTCATCTCCATGGCCGCCGCAATATTACTGACGCACTCCTCACAATGGCATAAGAACCATAAAATTCTCAGCCTGCTGCCGTCACTGACCTGCTTAAAAATCTCCGCCGTGCGTGCACAGGCCTCCTGATCGGGCATCTTACGCAACACTTTCTCCACATTCTGCCCGTGATCATGGGGCAGCGTGATCTTCGTCATACCGCTTGCCCTGCCTTCCTGGCCGCACTACTTTTTATTCCATTTATTATTGCCGTTGTTGTTATTGTCTTTTTTGTCTTCCTCTTCGTCCATTTTACTGAAGGCACCGGAAGAGGTTCCCGACTGGCTGTCAAGACTTTCCGCATTCATGATACACTGTCCCTGGAACACCGCGTTTTCATCTACGACCAGGCTCTTCGTGCGGATATTACCGATCACCTTACCGGTAGACGCCACCTCGGTTCTGCCGCCGGAGCACAGATCTCCCTCCAGGGAACCGCCGATGATAATGCTGCTGCCCTTCACATTTCCTTTTACCGAACCGCCGGCGCTGATGATCAAAGCTCCTTCTGTCTCCACATCACCTGTCACCTTACCCTCAACGCGGACAGCCTCCTTCGCATGAATATCGCCGTCTACCACCATATCGGCGCCAATGACACTGCTGATCTTCGCATTGATCTGTTCTACTGATTTTTTACCCAACATATCTTCCTCCCTATCCTTTGATCTCAATCAACTCCAGCGGATCCACGTACTCTTCATCCTTTCGGATGCTGTATCCTGTTTCCGTATTATCTTCTCCCACTAAAAACAGCGCCACACCCTTCACCACCTGGCTGCCTTCATCCACAATGGGACTTCCCAGATTGCGATAAGTGGTGACATAACCGTTTCCATGGTCGATCACAACATAGCTGACCTCTCCCTCCGCTTCTCTGGTTTCTTTTACCGTACCCGGCGCAGTAGCCACGACTTTCGTGCCCTCCGTGGACACAAAGATGAGCTCCTTCCACTCCGGATTCGCCTCCACCTTCAAAGCGTCATTATCTGCATCCTCCGTCTCTGTATCCGCCGCAGTATCCTCCTCCAGAATCTGTGCGGCGCCGCTCATAGGGAAGCCCCTGGGAACGTAATTCTCCTCGTGGGCCGCCACCAGCTCCTGTTCCTGCGCCGTCCGGCTGCTAAGATTCTGTTCCAGAGAGGTTACTCTGCTCGTCAGCGACTCATTGTCCGCCGTCAGCTTCTCATTCTCCGCTTTCATCTGCACGATCTGCTCCAGCTGCTTGGTGTTACGCTCCATGGCTCCTGCCATGGTAATGGTAACATATACCGCATAACAGATGACCGCCACGAACAATACGAAAGAGACAACCGCGAAAGCGCCTGTCTTAAGGTGCAGCCTTCGATGGTGCGCTGCCGGAGAATCAGATGTTAAAATTAACGTATAAGTGATCTTTCTCTTGCGCAAATCAGTGCTCATAAATAAGGTCACCTCCACTCGTTCCTTTTATTCTAACACAAAACGCAAGAGAAAGACATACTAATTTTAACATTAAAGTAAAGAAATCGTAACAATTAGGCTTTTTCCTATATGTTATTTGTCGCGAGAGCCCTCGTCGCGTTGAGTACCGCCAGCACCATAACGCCCACATCCGCAAAGATCGCCCACCACATACCTACCACACCGACAGCGCCCAGAAGCAGGCAGGCGAACTTGATCGCCAGGGCAAAAACGATATTCTGGTGAACGATCCGCAGCGTCTTTGCCGAAATCCGCATAGCCAACGCAATCTTTGCCGGGTCATCATCCATCAGCACGATATCGGCCGCCTCGATAGCCGCATCGGACCCTAGCGCACCCATGGCGATCCCCAGATCTGCCCGGGAGAGCACCGGCGCATCGTTAATACCATCCCCCACAAAGGCCAGTTTTTCCTTCTTTCCCTTCGTTTCCAGAAGTCGTTCCACCTCCGCCACCTTATCTGCCGGCAGAAGTTCGCTCTTCACCTCGTCCACACCCAGCTCTGCCGCCACTGCCTCCGCAACGGGCATGGCATCTCCGGTTAACATAACTATCTTCCGCACGCCGGACCTCTTCAGAGACGCCACCGCCTCCTTCGCTCCCGGCTTCACCACGTCGGAGATCAGAATATAGCCCGCATAGACACCGTCCACCGCCACATGCACTTCCGTGCCTACTCCGGAAGATGCTTCCGGCGTGATCTGCTGCCTCGCCATAAGCTTACGGTTACCGACCGCCACTTGACGGCCATCCACATAAGCGCAGACACCATGGCCGCTGATCTCCTCCACATCCCGGATACGCTCCGGATCCACTTCTCTTCCATATGCCTCCCGCAGACTCCTGCTGATGGGATGATTGGAATAATGCTCTGCACAGGCCGCGTACTCGATAAGCTCTTCTGCAGAAAAGCCTTCCGCCGCCGCCATCTTCGTCACTTCAAATACTCCCTTGGTCAACGTACCCGTCTTATCACAGACCACATATTTCGTCTCCGAAAGCGCCTCCAGATAATTGGATCCTTTTACAAGAATACCCTTTGCGGAAGCACCCCCGATCCCGCCGAAAAAGCTCAAGGGGATTGAGATTACCAGTGCACAGGGACAGCTGATGACTAATGTAGTCAACGCCCTGGTCACCCACTGCGTCCAATGGGCCTCCTGCCCCAGGATCAAATTGATAACAGGGGGCAGAATCGCCAATGCCAGCGCACCGTAGCAGACCGCCGGCGTGTAGTATCTTGCAAAACGGGTGATAAAGTTCTCGGATCTGGATTTCTTCATGCTGGAATTTTCCACAAGCTCCAGGATCTTGGATACTGTAGATTCCCCGAATTCCTTAGTCGTGCGGATCTTCAACACACCCGACATATTCACACTGCCGCTGATCACCTGATCTCCCTGCCTCACCTGTCTGGGCAGACTCTCTCCCGTCAGGGCACTGGTGTTTAAGGAAGCCTCTCCCTCTTCGATGGTGCCGTCAATGGGCACTTTCTCACCGGGCAGCACCGTAATGACCGTGCCGATCGCCACCTCGTCCGGATCTACCTGCTCTATATGACCATCCGTCTCGATATTGGCATAATCCGGACGGATATCCATCAGCTTCGCAATGTTCCCGCGGCTCTTGCCCACGGCATAGCTCTGAAATAGTTCACCGATCTGGTAGAAAAGCATAACTGCCACACCTTCCAGATACTCGCCCAGGATAATAGCGCCCACAGTGGCCACCGCCATCAGGAAATTTTCGTCAAAGACCTCCCCGTGAATCACTCCCAGAACCGCCTTCCGCAGAATATCGTAGCCGATAATCAGATAGGGTATCATAAACAGTCCAAACCGCAGGTAAGGATTTTCCACCGGCAACAAGGCGCACAGCAGGACCAGAACGGCGCTGACCAGGATTCTTATAAGTACCTTTTTCTGTTTTTTTGTCATTTTGGGTTCCCCCTTTTGCTATTGTTTTATATGAACATTTAAACACTTATTTAATTGTTTGTCAATCTTTTTCTTTTCTGAAACTAAAAAAACAACATCAGCCGCCAAGTGTTCCTCCGGGATATTCAATGTGTGAACCGAGACACTGGCGATACGTTTCCGTACTCCTCCCAGAACTGATGTTGTCTTTCTTATTATATTCTATTTTATAAAAAATTGCCACAGTGTAAAGCATCAAGAGAAAATGCAAAGCATTCTGTTAAATATGTATCAGACACAGCGGACCCCCAGACGATGTAACACTTTCCCTAGATTCATGGTTCATAGGTAGGTATAGGTAGATGAATCATAAGCTTTTTCATTTAAGGGGTAAACAATAGTTCTGCTTTTAAGTGCAGTGCACACTCGAATTGGAGACCCGCTGTATCCGATACTCTCACATTATAATAGAAAATCCCCAAAAAGTGTGCTCTTGGGAATAGATTGCACTTTTGGGGGTATGATTTACACTTTATTGGTTTACATAACATTCTTTAGTTTGGATTTACATGCACCATGATGTGCTTCACCCTCGGAAAATTTTTCTCTATGGAGTCATGCACCCGCTCCGCGATCCCGTGGGCACGGCGCAGCGTCTCATTCCCATCGGCGCGGATCTCAATATCCACGTAGATCATATTACCAAACACTCTGGTGTGCAGAAGGTCCACGCCCAGTACACCCTCCTGAGACAGGGCGCACTCCTTCAGCTGCCGCTCCGTCTCCTCATCGCACGCCTTATCCACCATCTTATCTACCGCATCCCGGAAGATCTCAAAAGCCGCCTTTCCTATGAAAAAGCAGATCATCACACTTGCCAACGGATCAGAAATGGGAAATCCCATCCGGGCTCCGGCGATACCGATGAGCGCGCCCACGGAGGAGAGGGCGTCAGATCGATGATGCCAAGCATCCGCCATCAATGCGCTGGAATCGATCCGTCTGGCATGAATCTTCGTGTACTGGTACATGGCCTCCTTCACCAGAATGGAGACAAAAGCCGCCACCAGCGCAAGCATCCCCGGCACCGCCAGTTGTCTGTATTCCCCGCTGATGATCTTTGTGACCGCCGAATAACCGATCCCCAGGCCTGTAGCCGCCAGAATCGTGGCGAGCACGATAGCCGCCACACACTCCAGCCGCTCATGTCCGTAAGGATGATCCTTGTCAGACGCCTTTCTGGAGATCCGGATCCCGATGATGACCACGATGGTGCTGAATACATCGGAAGCGGAGTGCACCGCATCGGAGATCATCGCGCCGGAGTGAGCGATCACACCTGCAAAGAGCTTAAACGCCGTAAGGATGAAGTTGGCAACAATGCTGACCTTGGAGACGCGCATGGCGGTTCTCTCAAATTCCTGTTCCTCATTCATCATATCTCCTCCTGTTTTCTCAGCCCAGCGAAGAATGCCGCTTTTTAGGCATTCTCCCGTGTGAGACTTAGGGCTTCTCACACTGTGATCTCCGCCCTCATACCCAGAAGTTCTCTGTTCTCCTTAAGGATCGGCTCCACCACTTCTTTTATGAAGTTCTCCACCTGCAAAGGCGCACGGCCCACATAGCGGGAAGGCTCCATGGTTTTTTGCAGATCCTCCAGACTCATATTGAAGGCGGGATCCGCCGCGATCAGCTCCAACAGATTGTTTTCTTTTCCCTCACGCTTCACATTTGCGCCGGCGANCATGGACAACTCCCTGATCTTCTCATGAAGCTCCTGCCTGTTTCCGCCCATCTTGACAGCATCCATCATGATATTTTCCGTAGCCATGAAGGGCAGTTCGCTCATAAGGCGCTTAGTTATCACTTTATCGTACACTACCAGACCATCCACCACATTCAGGCACAGATCCAGAATACCATCCACCGCCAGNAATGCCTCNGGNATAGANAGNCGCTTATTCGCAGAATCATCCAGNGTCCGCTCAAACCACTGGACAGCAGAGGTGATCGCCGGATTTAAGGCNTCCACCATCACAAACCGTGCCAGAGAAGCGATACGTTCACTGCGCATGGGGTTTCTCTTNTAGGCCATGGCCGAGGAACCGATCTGACTCTTCTCAAANGGCTCCTCCACCTCCTTCAAGTGCTGCAAAAGACGGATGTCGTTGGACATCTTGTGGGCGGAAGCCGCAATACCCGCCAGCACGTTGCAGACTCTGGTGTCCACCTTGCGGGAATAAGTCTGTCCCGACACCGGATAACATTTTGCAAATCCCATCTTCTCTGCGATCATGGGATCGATCTTATCTATAGTCTCCTGATCACCCTCAAAAAGTTCCAGGAAAGACGCCTGCGTGCCTGTGGTCCCCTTGGAACCCAGAAGTTTCATGCCGGAAAGCACATAGTCCAGATCCTCCAGATCCAGGCAAAATTCCTGTGCCCACAGTGTAGCGCGCTTCCCCACAGTGGTGGGCTGTGCCGGCTGAAAATGGGTAAAGGCCAGCGTCGGCAGCGCTTTATAAGTATCCGCGAAGTCTGCAAGCTTNGCGATCACATTGACCAGCTTCTTTTTTACCAGCTTNAGGGCCTCGTTCATCACGATGATATCCGTATTATCTCCCACATAACAGGAAGTAGCTCCCAGATGGATGATTCCCGCCGCCTTGGGACATTGCTGCCCATAGGCATAGACATGGCTCATCACGTCGTGGCGCACCTCTTTCTCCCTGGCCTTCGCCACCTCGTAGTTGATATCCTCCGCNTGGCTTTTCAGNTCNTCNATCTGCTCNTTCGTGATNACNGGNNTGCCGTTCTNNGAAAGTCCCAGCTCCATCTCCGTCTCCGCCAGCGCGATCCACAGCCNCCGCCAGGTCTTAAATTTCATATCNGGAGAAAAAATATACTGCATTTCNTTAGAAGCNTAGCGCTCNGACAAGGGACTTACATATCTGTCTGTACTCATAATCATATTTCCTTTCCTTTATAGGTATGCCTTATTNTGNNTTAAANTTCTTTTCGTACTCTTCCACTGTCTGCATGATCTCCTTGGCGTATTTCGGATAACGTTCCACCAGCGCCTTGATATCTCTCTGNGAAGTACCCGCCACAACTTCCCGGTTATAATCCATNCGCCGTCTNANGGACTGTCTGCGGATGATCAGGTTATGCCGGATCTCCACCATCTCCTTGGGATCCAGAATGGCCTCCGTCTGGTGCAGCCAGATCACCGGATCCTGGATCTGATAACATTTCAGAATCTGCAAGAGCTCCTGCTCGCTGTAATCCAGATCCAATTCCGCCCTGCGGAATTTTTCACGTTCCTCNTTCTCGATCTGNTAATTCTNCCANATATCCGCNAGNTCCTGCCCGCTGGAAGNGCCNTATTTCATATAGAGATACTCTAAGAGNTTGGTATTGTTCACATAGCGGATCTTCACCTTATTCTGCAGCAGNATGATCTTATTGATCCCTGTCTCCACCCGTTTCAGTTCCCGTCTGGCNTCCATATGCTTGACATAGATCATGGTGATCNCCACTGCGGCNGCNCCCGCCGTGAGAAGATATCCCAGCTTCGTATCCATCTCCAGGAAAAACTGNAAAAACAGAAGCAGCANNACNCAAAGTCCCAANGCCGTCACACANATGANCGCCATNCCCTTGGTGTCGGAGATCANCCGCATGACNTCGCTTTTCCGATACAGATAGGCATGCTTTTCCCCNTCCAGACGGCTTAANTCCTTGCGNATCAGNTCCTGNTANTCCTCNGCCTCCGNNATTTTTTCCAGTCCCTCCTCTATNTCCTCTTCCATGCGCTCTACCATACGGTATTTTTCATCCGTGATCCGGCGGGCCCGTCCCATGAAGTCGGTCTTACGATTCTGCAGAAGAGACACTCTTTTAGCACAATCCTTGAGCTGCTCACTCTCCTCCNGNGGNAGCGCNTCGATCTCTTCCATATCTTTCAGNTAGGAGGTGACCATGTTGTACTCNAAATTGAGNTTCTCAAGCTCCTTGGTGGCATCCGCCATCTTTTCNAGNCAGTTTCNCACATAGTCGTTTCTCTGCTCTTTATTATCAAAATCTATCTCCCGCGAGGACTCCTCCTCGTCCCACTCTTCATCATCGTACTCGTCATAATTTCTGCGGAATCTGTCAAACAGTTTCTTAATGAATCCCATGTTTTCCTCCCTGTCGNTGTNTNTTTCCTAACTCATGCTCCTGCGATAGTTTCCCTTTAATCTTGCCGTCAGCTTTTCCAGTTCTTCATANTANAGCCCGGAACNGCCAAGCGCCCCTGCNCCTTCCTCCTTCATCACCTGATAGGTGACNANCATCCTGTTTTCATCNGTCCCCTCAAAGGAGCCCTCCGCCTGTTTCACGATACGCTCCACCTCCAGAGACAGATCGTGATACTCNGGATGCTCTGCAATATAGTCAATNTAGGNNTTNTCCCTGTGACCCATNCGCAGCGCNGCCAGATACATGGTCAGCCCCTCTNTCTTNCCATCNATCTCGTAGGANCTGCGATACAGATCNGCAGCCTGCTCATACAAAAACATNCCCGCACANGCNGTTCCCATATTATGATANAGTCTGGCNATCAAAAGCTTTTCCGTATCCGGCACNGCAGAGAGCAGACTCTGNTACTGCTGCAGCGCCGCCANATAACGCTTCTCNCCCAACAGGTAATCCGCCTTGGCNTTGTGCCNNTCATANGGACTTANNCCNNCGTTGCCCCGNACGATCTCCTCNGTNCTNNGGATCACCTCNGGCGGATAAATACTCACATACTCCAGAATCTCTCCCACATAAGCCGCCGTGGAGCCCTTTCGATTCATAAGCGCTAAAAGCGTGTGCGCCAGATCGCTTAAGCCGCACTGCTCCTCCAGCCAGCGCACCATCTCCCGCTGCATGATCTCGCCGTCCAGGAGCTCCGCTCTGTCCACGAGGAGAAAGCATAGCTCCTCTACGGAATATAGGTTTACATAAAATCTTTCCACGTAGTACGGGGTCTCGGCTCTTCTGCCCGTCCCCAGGATCATATGACTGCTCATATTCTCTTCCGTTCCTCACCGCTCATGAAATCTGAAACGATTCCTCCCAAATCTGTCCATTAGAAGGGAAAAATTCCCCCAATCCCAGATCCGTCACCTTGATCTGCACCATATCGGCGCCGGTCATCGACACCTCCAGCTCATATCTGGTAAAAGGCGCGTCAGTCTGCCTGGCCCCCGTAAGAGAAATCTTCCTCGTCTCGGCATTCTTTCCCGTAAGCGGCGTGACGACAAAGGACAGCGACTTTTCCGCTCCCAAAAAGATATCACAGGTCTTTCGCAGCTCATACCAGCTTTCTCCCGCGTCCAGAAGGGCATAGTAGGATTCCTTTCCCTGCCGTTTGACGCGCATACCGATATTTGCCTTTAATTTATCTTCTCCCAAAAAAATATGTGTCTTACCAGCCTCACTGGGTTCTCTCTTCTCTAACAGACTATAGACCGCGCCGCAGCTAAAAAGATTATTGCCTTGAAACACTCGTCTGTTACGACATAAAAACTGCAGAGAGTTCTTGTGCCACTCCCCCCGGAAACCGTCTCCCAGAAGATAGGCCGAGGAGACGATCCTCCCCTCGCACAGCTTCTCCAAAATCCCAAGGAATCTCTCGTCCGCCAGCCGGAAAGCGTCCTGCTTTACCGACTCTGCTTCCTCCTCCCAGGGGATCACCAGCGTCTCGTATAGCTGCTCCTCGATCAACGTCACGATGGGTGTCGTTTTTTTATTGCACTCCATGCGGTAGGTCTTTAAGTATCTGCCGTCGTGCTCACATACCGCCACATGATAAGCCCACAGCTCTGCCGGCTGATGCAGCATGAAAGAATACAGGCTCTCCGTATGGCTCTGAAAATAAATCTGATCTGTCTTTAAGTTCAGATTAGCCGCCACCTGCAAAAGAATCTCCACCATACGGTCATCCGTCTTATACACCGTAAACATAAAGGCGCCGATGTTATCCAGGGTGGCAATAATGCTCATAAGCCCCAGACTGCGTCTCACAAAAAGAGTCAGAAGCGCCACCGGATCATAAATTCCTCCATCCAGTTCAATCTCCTCTCCCTTTCTTGCCAGATGCAAAAGATCTTCCACCGGGAACATATCCTCTTCCTCCCGGCACTTCACTGCCTCCTTGCCGAACAGCCACTGACTCGTCCCTTTTCGTTTACATAACACCAACGGAATGTTGTACTGTCTGGTTCCCGCCACCGGCGCCAGCGTTTCCACTTCTCCCTGCCCCTGGACCAGATAGCTGATCTGGGCATAATGATCTCCCAGATCATAGCCCACCAGCACGTTCCCTCTATGCGCTTTTTCCTCCTCTTTTCTTTCTAAAAACATGGTCTTACTCCTTTCAGAGAATGCCTGCTTTTGGCATTCTCTCGCGTAAGACTTAGTACTTCTCCACGAAACAGCCCTTGCTGTGAGTGGCTAGAAGTACTTCTTACGCAGTTAGCGCAGGGAAAATATCTGTTCCACCATATGATCCTGCCTGAAATACTCTAAAAGCAGATTGCTCACTGTGTCATAGTCATGTAGCGTCTTTCCGGTCATAATATCGTTTAAAAGCTGGAATCTCCCCTCCGGACCATCCTGCCCGGCATCACTTCTGCTGATCTCATCACTCAGCGTCACCTGTTCCCCGGCTTCTGATTCCTCCGTAATATAATACTGAAGCTTTTCCCCGAAAAAGAGGATAAATTCCCTGACACAGATCCCGCCGAACATATCCCGCATTTCCTCATGGATATACTCCTGCTCCTCACTTCCGTCATTCTGGATCAGATAATGTATTCTGACCCGCACACCGGGCTTCGTCCGATATTCCACCATGGTCTTGTCCAGATATATGCTAAGCTGTGGTACACAGCCAAAATAATTCCGATAGAATGGTAACACGATTCCCTCCGCCAGAAGTTCTTCCAGAAAAACGGCGCAGATTCTCCGTGTCTCCTCAGATCGCTCCCTGTCCGCCATAAAAGAAAGATAAGCGATCTTGCAGACCAGGTGCAAAGGCGCCTCCTCCCGATAGAGCTGTAACACACTCTCAAAAATATAGGGATCCGTGATTTCCCCTTTCACCACATAGTCGTAGCAGCATGCCGACACAAAGGCCGCCCGTATCTTTTCGCTGCCGCCATTTCTGCTGTAGATGCGGAATATCTCCAGTTTTTCTCCCACGTGGGCTCCTGTGTAGAGCATCTGCGTAAGCATCCGCTCACACAGCTTGTAAGTGTCTGTCCCAAAGGATTCCGCGATCTGCCACACATCCCGCATCTCCTTGATCGTGCCGGAAAACCAGCGCACCAGATACTGCAGTACATTGTCGTCATATTTTCCCTTTTTCACCACATAGGAGAGCATTCCCACAAGGAACGGATCCTCCTCCGCCTCCATGAGATCCAGAAACCTGCTGCCAAGCTTAAGAAGCGTCTTGGCGTCTATCGCATAGGGGCCAAACCGCTGCACCCACTCATAAGCCTCCTCATACATACCGCGGTTCACCATACAGCGGACAATCTCTCCCCTGTCGCCGCAGCTCACATCCTCAGGGTGCAGAGAGAGCAGATACTCGTCCAGCTCCCGCATTCTGTCCTGTTCATAATAAAACTTTACCACCATGCGGCGGATCTTTTTCCGCTCCTCCTCCTCGATCCGTTCTGACCGGGAAAGCAGTACGAAGAGATCCACACTGTCCTCCTGCACAGCGAAGATATTCTGCTGCTCATAGCAGACATGTACCGCATAGCCCAAATGATTGCGCACATAGGGCGCGATCATGCCGGACAGTCCGGTCGGAGACAATAATCCCTCCGCCTGACAGGGCACACTCGCCGTGAAACGGTTCCCCTTACCGTCTCCCAGAAGAACCTTACATCTGCTCTCATAGACCGGTACAAAAGCTCTGCCCTCCGACAGAGGGAAAGACTTGATATCCGCCCGGCATGGATAAGCCAAAAGCACTTCTTTGACTCCCTCCTGCGGTGCCCTGATCTCCCGCATAAAAAGAAGCGAAACCAGTGTTCTGGCACTCTCCTCGTCAATCATGACAGGTGTCAGGATATGGCTGTAGAGATAGGCCAGATCCCGATTGATCCTGCCCCGTTTGATCTGTTCCAAAACAAAGCGCTCCATAGGCGCCATATAGTTTACATAAATCTCCTCCAATTCTTCCCGGTGTCTGTGCACATAGGCATACAGATAGGCCGTAAGCCCGTAGGGCAGATCGCTCCGGTAGGCAAAATACATCAGTACGATTTTGGGCAGCTCCCCGTCAAAATCTTTGGGAAGCGACATCATATAATATTCGTAAAGCCTGGTAATCCGAAGATTTTCCTCCACACCCGCCTGATACCAAAAAAAACAATCCTCTCCGCTGCGGTTTCCCTTGATCAGCAGCGTACAGATTTCATGCAGAACCTCCTTATGCGGGATCTGCGCATAGCACCCCTTTAGGATCCGGAACAGCCGCTCGGAATACCCCCGGATCTGTCCCGCCAGATACACCACCTGTAAAAGGATCTCCTCCTGCATCAGGTNGTGNTTGACTGCNTAAGTCAANACNTGNTCTTCAAAAAGATCCAGCTTNCGCAGCATCGCCGGATTCATGCACAGNATNNTCCANGCCTCCATATAGAGGATNGGAGACGTACAGNGATAAGANAANACNTCCTCCAAAANCAGCCATCTGCGGGAAGNACTCTCCGTATATTCCTCNCNCAGATACANAAGCAGCCAGGCGATCCGCCAGTCCCCTCTTCTCTGNTCATACACNNGCNAAACNGTCTGTGCNACCTCATCCGCATAGNCGTCNTCNTCNTTGNNCAANGTNGTCANATAAAGATAATAGCACCACAGCGCAGGNTTTTCNTCCCGCNNAGNGNTNACCTGNTCCCGCTGTTTCTCNATCTGCCANTTCGCNTCNTTGNCACGCTCCTGNGAGAGNAGCATCTGCCCTCTGAAAAGCTTCACNGCCACGTCCCTGTCNTCGAGCTGNTCCATGCGGGAAAGCAGCTTATTNGTCTCNGNAAGCCAGNTCNNCGCNCCGANNTTTTTTAACCGNTACGCCTGATAATACTCCATCAGCTGTACCGTAAGCTGNTTCTTTTCTCTTTGCAGTCCCNNACGCCTGCNGCCTGCNGCCCGCTGCACNACNGTGACNGGNANNCGANTCGTTNTNCNCTCCTGCACAAGCAGTATCGCACCNTAATTGTANCCGNTGTGAAGCTTCTCCTGCTCGATATGATAATAGAGCCGATAGACATTATCCTGAAAAGCTTCGTCCCCCAGCGTTTCTTCCGGCAGATTTAAAAACCCGCCCTCAGTCCTGAGCTGCAGATGGGTAAAGCCCCAGCCGTTCCGATTGATCACAAAAACATACCGCGCCTCCGGACCCGGATCCTCGATCCGAATCTCACTCTCCTCCGGCAGAAACTCCACCGGCTTCTTTTTATTGATCTCAAGAAGAAATTCTTCTACATTATGTTCATTGCCNGACACAGATGAAAGGCCCTTGTAAGCCGCATAATGGTGTCTGTCATGTCCGGTGAAAACCTGTCTGAATTCCGGGCTGTAGAAAAGCCTGACAGCCTCCTCCCAGTTACTTCTGGCCAGATTCGTAAAGTGAAAGAGATTCCTGATCTCTCCCAGACTGGAGCTGATCTCATCCTGCAGCACGGTCACCTGAAAAGGCAGATAGTATTCTCCCCTGTTGGAGATAATATAAAAAAAGCCGTTTACCTCTTCCCCGGCCTCCATCCCTGCCGCATCAAACCGGTAACTGATCTCGTCCTCACTGCCGGCAAACTGTCTGGTGACACACTCCATGCGCAGATCCGAAGCCGTCACATGGCCNTCCGTCANCAGCCCCTCCGGNCCGTACACGAAAAAAGACCCCTCGCAGGCCGTGTCAGCCTGAAGGGACAGCGTAACTCGCGGACAGGAGAAATCCAGAGAACCGTCCTCAACATGAAATTTTCCTTCTAATATCTCGTCTGCTACCATAAATACAGTATAGCATTGAGAGGGTCGCCTGCGCAACCCTCATTACGATCACCGAACGAGGCGGACGATTTCTCTCACCGCCTCCCGATACGCCTTTACATTGTCAATCATCGGTGCGTGTCCGGCATCGGGAATCAGATAAAGCTTTTTCCCCGGCGCCTGCACCTCCTCAAAATATCGCATGCTGATCTCGATCGGCGTCTGGCTGTCCTTCTCCCCCAGTACGTAGTAGACCGGAACCTGATAACAGCTTCCGCTTTTCCTTAAGTCAAAGCTCATCAGTTCTCTCATCAACTGCATATTGACCGGCATACCCGTCATAAAGGGCACAAGATCTCTTATTCCCATGATGGGCGAGCGGCGCCACAGATCAATGACCGCCCCGGTAAAATCCTGCGCCAGTCCATACTTCCCCTGCAGACTCCTGATTTGTCCCATCTTGCGGTAAGTATTCCAGTCAAAATGCTGTACCGGGTACTCCCCGATCTTTTCCAGCTTCTTCCTGTCCTTTCTGTTCCCGCCTTTTTCGATCGCGGCTTTCAGGATCGCGTAACCGGTCCGCTCGTTTTCCATAATATCAATGACCTGNCCGCACCCNATNTANCACAGCNTATGTTCGGGNTGNTCCAGCGCAAACATGCTGCCCAGAACACTTCCCCACGAATGCCCCAGAATTCCGATCTTCTCTTTGCCGTACTTCTTTTTTATGTACAGTACTATCTCCAGCAGATCCTTTTTTAATGTTTCCGTGTCAGGCNTNCNCTTTTTATTTNTCAGCCATGTCTTCCCCGCGCCGCGCTGATCGTAATAGACTATGTTATAATCGCGCTCTTCGTATTCCTCCACGACAAAGGCAAAGAAGCTCTCCGACTGCCCCGGTCCTCCATGGATGAACAGCAGGACGGGATCCTCCGGCTTCGACTGATAGTGCAGCAGATAATGCTCGACTCCTGCAACGAGCGCATATTCTTCCGTGTATTGCTTTTCTGATTTCATATTTGTTGCTCCTCTTCCTTTCTGATATCCATCCCACTGTCCTCTTGTTCCCTTTCGGCATCCGCCTCGCAGCCCTCTTTTGTCCCGATCAGACCGTTTGCCGTCTGTGCCAGCATTTTCAGCAGAACCCGCGGCTGATACAGCGCTGCAAGCGGATTCCTTTTGTGCCGATAACAGTTGTTTACGATACAGGTCATCTGAATGCCGCCGTATGCGGAGGAGATAAACGCAAGCAGTTCCTCCGCATTCACATTCGGATGTATTCTTCCAAGCGCAGCCTGCTCCCTAAAATACTCCATGGTGCGCATGGTCAGATACTCCATATTTCCCACTTCCGGAATGGCGCCCATGATCTTCTCGATCCTGTCAGGCATATTCATGGCAAGTACGGAAAGTTCAAAATCGATCTTCTCGATCCCCATCAGTTCCTTTTCCATAAAATCCGCCAACATCGCAAACAGCCGCTCCGTGATCTCCTGCGGCGACAGCACATCCTTCCGGCTCAAAATCTCGTCGATCTTCTCCTTGATGCTCACCCGCTCCCGCATCTGCCTGATCATGTCTGCAAAAATTTCATCAATATCCTTATAAAAGCGATAGATGCCGCCCTGACTGAATCCCGTCCTGTCAATGATATCCTGCATGGTGACCGTGCTTACTGTTTTTTCCAGACACAGTTCATATGCCGCGTCTGTTATCCTTTTCTTTTTATTGACAATGTACTCTTCCGTAACTTTCGGCATCATTTCCTCCCTTTCAGAGCAGTCTCTTAAAATGAAACTAGTTTCATTTTAATACGGTTTTCTTATTTCGTCAAGCGCAGCGTATCGTAAGATGTACTACGTCAAAGAAAACTCAGGCACGAGGACAGCCCCTCACACATATACTAACCGTAAGAGCATATACCTGTCAGATATGAGGTAGCAAGATGGATGAGACTAAAAAAGAAGCAGCTTTGCTGTATACACAAACCGAGAACAATGCGACGGCAGGCTCTGACACGACCGGAAGACTGCAAATCAATGTCACCGCAAACGTGGGGCTGATTCCCATAGAGAATGCCAAGATCACTATTTCCTTTACCGGAGATCCCAGCTCTGCCTTGGAGACCCTGGAAACCGATTCTTCGGGACAGACCGATACGGTGGATCTGAAAACGCCGCCTTTACAGTACAGTCTGACCCCGAACTCTCCCATGCCCTACTCGGAGTACACCGTCTCTGTCACCGCCCCCGGCTACGAACCCGTTATCGTCTCCGGCGTAGAGGTGCTGCCGGACGTGACGGCGGTCCAGAACATCGAAATGACGCCCACGGAGACGAGCCAGGATGAAGAAGAGATCATCTCCATCCCCGACCACACTCTCTACGGCGACTATCCGCCCAAGATCCCCGAGGATGAGATCAAACCCATAGACGAGTCCGGCGAGATCGTCTTAAGCCGCGTGGTGATTCCCGAGTACATCATCGTACACGACGGCGTTCCCTCTGATTCCACCGCCCAAAACTACTATGTGCGCTACCGCGACTATATCAAGAATGTAGTCTCCTCCGAGATTTACGCCACCTGGCCGGAGAGCGCCATCTACGCAAACACCCTGGCGATCATGTCCTTTACCCTGAACCGGGTCTACACGGAATGGTATCGAAATAAAGGTTATAACTTTACGATCACCTCCTCCACAGCCTACGATCAGAAATGGATCTACGGACGCAATATCTACTCCAACATTGACAGACTGGTGGATTCCATCTTTGCCAACTACCTCTCCCGCCCCGGTGTAAGTCAGCCAATTTTCACCTCCTACTGTGACGGCAAAAACGTGACCTGCAACGGCTTAAGCCAGTGGGGCTCCAAGTACCTGGGAGACGAAGGATATACGCCGATCCAGATCCTCCGCTATTACTATGGCAGCGACATGTATATCAACACCGCCGTGGCAGTCTCAGGCGTTCCCTCCTCCTGGCCCGGCTACAACCTGAACATCGGTGCTTCCGGAGAAAAGGTCCTGCAGATCCAGCAGCAGCTAAACCGTATTTCCCAAAACTATCCCGCCATCCCCAGGGTCACTGCAGACGGTATTTACGGCTCCGGCACTGCCGAAGCCGTGAGAGTATTCCAACGGGTATTCAATCTCCCACAGACCGGGATCGTGGACTATCCCACCTGGTATAAGATCTCAGAGATCTATGTTGGGGTCAGCAGAATAGCAGAGCCGGGGTGAAAAGTTCATTGTTCTTCGCATTCTCCTTAAATGTTTTTTATTACCGCAATTTTCTATAAAATCTTATAAAAAGAAGCGAATCCTCTCATTTGAAAAGATTCGCTTCTTCTTCGTAATATTTATAAGTTTACATAACTTATTTTGTCAACAACATCATAATATCATTACTTCTCGCCACAAACTTCGTCATCGCCTCCGGCTCTAAAGGCGCCTGCTGCAGCAGCGCCAGATCATAGAGCTGTTCGCAGATCATCTTCACATTTTCGCCGTCCTGATGCTCCAATACATACTGTACCAGCGGATGATTCGCATTTAAGATCAGGGTCTCGCCNTCTTTGCCGAACNTCCCCNTATCCATACCCGGCATGGAGTACATCTTCATCATATCCTGCATTCTGCGGCTTTCCTCGGAGAGGGTGATCATGGAAGATATCTTCTTATTCTTCAGTTTCTCGATCTTCACCTTAATGGCGTCCTTCTTGAGAACCTTCTTCATCAGCTTGGCCACTGCCTCAGCCTGCTCCTCCATCTCCTTCTCCGCCTTCTTGGAGGTCTTTGCCTTAAAGACGTCCGTCAGATCCGCGTCGATCCGCTGGAATTTAATGCCCTCGTTCTTCGCTTCCAGCTGGGAGACAAAAGGCTGGTCGATGTTGTGGGTCAGCACCACCGCGTCCATCTTAGCTGCCTTAAACATATTGATATACTGGCTTTGCTGCTTCTCATCTGTGACGTAGTAGATGACCTTCTCCTTCTTCCCTGATTCCTCATCCTCCGTCACGGATTCCCCGTTCTCGTCAACAACCTCGGCTTCCACCTTCTCACCGTTCTCATCTACGACCTCGGCCTCCACCTTCTCGCCGTTCTCATCTGTGGCGTTCTCGCTGTCCTCCGTCTCGTCCGGATCGATCTTATTGACCTCCAGGCACTCCGGCAGGGTCATATACTCGCCGTCCAGATTCTTAAAGAGGATGTAATCCGTCATCTTCTCGCAGAATTTGTCATCTTTCAGGCAGCCAAACTTGATAAAGGGACTGATGTCATCCCAGTATTTCTCATACTCTTCCTTCTCGGTCTTACACATGCCGGAGAGCTTGTCCGCCACTTTCTTCGTGATATACTCGCTGATCTTCTTCACGAAGCCGTCGTTTTGCAGCGCGCTTCTGGACACATTCAGCGGCAGATCCGGGCAGTCTATCACGCCCTTTAACAGGAGCAGGAACTCCGGAATGACCTCCTTGATGTTATCCGCGATAAACACCTGATTGTTGTACAGTTTAATGGTTCCTTCAATGGACTCGTACTCCATGTTGATCTTCGGGAAGTACAGGATACCCTTCATGTTAAAGGGATAATCCATATTCAGGTGGATCCAGAAGAGAGGCTCCTTATAATCCTGAAATACCTTGCGGTAAAACTCCAGATACTCCTCTCTGGTGCACTCATTGGGATGTTTCGTCCAAAGAGGCTGCGTCTCATTGAGAAGCTCAGGCCGCTTTTTGATCTTCAGCTTCTGCTCGTCCTCCTCCTTCTCCTTCTTGATCTCCTCCACGACCTCGTCTGTATCCAGCTTCTCCTCTGCCGTGATGATCTGGGTCTCCGTGGTGTTTGCCTTGGACAGATAAATTTCTGTGGGCATAAAGGAACAGTACTTTTTGATGACTTCCTTCGCTTTATATTCATTACAGAACTCCAGGCAGTCCTCATTGATATGGAGAGTGATCTCCGTGCCGACCTCCGTCCTGTCACCGGCCTCCATGTCGAACTCCGTGCCGCCATCGCATTCCCAGTGTACTGCCTGCGCGCCTTCCTGATAGGAGAGGGTGTCGATATGCACCTCATCCGCTACCATGAACGCAGAGTAAAAGCCCAGGCCGAAATGGCCGATGATCTGATCCTCGTTAGCCTTGTCCTTATACTTTTCAATGAAATCCGTAGCGCCGGAAAAGGCAATCTGGTTGATGTACTCCTCCACTTCTTCCGCCGTCATGCCGATACCGTTATCAATAAATTTCAAAGTCTTTTCTTCCGGATTGACAATGACCTGCACCTTTGCCTTATAATCCTCAGGCAGCGTATACTCGCCCATCATATCCAGTTTCTTAAGCTTCGTGATCGCGTCACAGCCATTGGAGATCAGCTCTCTGAAAAAAATGTCATGATCCGAATAGAGCCATTTCTTAATGATCGGAAAAATATTATCGCTGTTGATTGACAAATTGCCATGCTTTGTTTCCATTTACCTCACATTCCTTTCTATATTACCATTTTGTTCATTCAGAGCCAGCCTCGAAAACACTACATGTTTGCTCGACTCTGAGCAGCTACAAATAGTTTAATACCACTAAAATGGGAAGTCAAGAAAAAATTAGCACTCATTAAAGGCGAGTGCTAATAATTTATAAAATATCCTGTTTTTTTCAAGGTTTCGGGAATTATAAATTTTTTCTAAACTTCTCATTCACGTCCTATGCAGCAAAATACGCCGTATATACCTCGAAGAAATTCTGCGTGTCCACTCCCTCGTCATGAATGAAATTCACTGTATCCCAGAGCTCCTCGTTCAGATTTCTGGTAAGGGTCTCCACATAGGCGTCATATTCCTGCCCGAAAGCCTCCTCCCGCCGCTGTTCCACAATTTTGATCTTATTGGCGTCCGTCTCTTCTCTGTCAAAAGTATTGATGCACTTGATGATATGATAGCCGAATTCCGTCTCCACCACATCGCTGATCTCTCCGGTACCCAGATTGAACGCCGCCGTCTCAAAGGCTTCCTCCATCTCTCCCTTGCCAAAGGAGTACGTCGACTTATCGTCCTCACTGTATCTGCGGATCAAAGCGTCAAAATCCTCGCCGTCCTTCGCCAGGGCAAGTACTTCACGCGCCTCGTCATAGGCCTCCTGTCTGGCCGCCTCCGTATACTCGATCTTCTTTCCGGTGCCGTCCAGCGCATAGGTTTTGATCAGGATATGCTGTACTGTGATGGTTCTGGCCTCATCGTCGCTGATCTCCGGGTTGATATCCTTGATCGTATACTGGTACATTTTCTCTGCTCTGGCCAACTCTGTGTAGAGCGCTTTGATGGTCTTCTCAGAAACGCCCATCAGCTCAATTTCCCTCTCGTCAAGCGTCTCATAGTAGGCCTTGGCCGCATTCTCTGCCCTGGCCTTCTCCTCCTCGTCCAGATCTACCCCATACTGCTCCGCCATCAGATTCATGGTCTTGATCTGAGCAATCTGGGCAAGAGCAATATTCTTTACATTTTCCTCCAAAGTCACGCCGTCCGCCTTGGTCTCCCAAATTTCCCTGCCATAAACGCTCTCATAGCGATTCTGGATCGTGGTCAGATAGACCATAAGCTCCGGCAGCTTACAGGAACTGGTCTCAATCCGAAAAACTTCATCTTTATCAAAGCCGGTGGTGAGCACCACCTTCGTTCCGATGCCCTCACCGCTGCCGCAGCCCATAAAGGAGCCGGACAGCACGCCTGCCGCCAATAAAAACGCCGTTATTTTTTTCCGTCCGCCTCTGCTCATAGTCCTTCCGTTCTCCCATCGTTATTTAAGGATATGCCCCTCTTTATCATACCATACCACCCCATCTGTCAACACATGATCCTCCCCCGTGAGGATCGCCTGCACATAATCAGCCACCGAGGTGATCTTTCTGGAAAAGGCAGTGCCGCCGCCGAACAACTTCTTAAAATGAATGTCTGATCCGCCGCTTATGGGCAGATTATGAGTACGGGCATACTCCAATGCTTTTCTGTCATATTCGGGATTTCTGCTCCCTAAGCTCCTGGGATTCGTGTGGGTCGCGTTAATACCCTCCACGCCGTCCACCCATTCCGGATAGAGACGTATTTCCGGAATATAATCCGCTTCTCTGAAAGGATGGGCCTGTATCACCAATCCGCCCGCCTCATGGATCAGGCTGTACTGCTCCTCCACCGTAGCTTCCCTGATCTGGGGATGGCTCTTCAGCCATGCACCATCCACCCCGTATATCAGAAATTCCGTCCCCTGATATCCCGCTTCGTATCCGAAGAACACATCCAAGCCGATTTTGTCTCCCTCCGCCCGGGCGTGCTCATAACCTTCACAGAAAGCGTCCACCCATGTCTCCCATGGCAGATTCCTGTCCACCGCCGTGTTGCCATACCAATTATGATCTGTCACGATAATTCCGGTATAACCATATTCTTTGCAGGCTCTCGCCATCTCCGCCCCGGTGCTTCTGGCGCAGGCACTCCCCTCCGACGTATGCAGATGAGTCTCATATAGATAGGGATATTGTTCCCGAATTTTGTCGTTCATAACCGCTGTGGCCTTCCTCTCCTAAAAAGGGATTAAATCGCACCAAACGGCACAATCTAACCCCTCTTTCCTCACGCTATAAAAAGAATTTATTTGATCACGTGGATCCAGCCCTCGGGCGCTTCGAGCCTGCCCATCTGAATCCCTGTCAGCGTATCATACAACTTCTTTGTGATCGGTCCCATCTCATTCATACCGCTGGGGAACACGATCTCTTTACCGTGATCCACCACCTTGCCTACCGGGGAGATCACTGCTGCCGTACCNCACAGGCCGCACTCTGCGAAATCCTTCACTTCNTCCANAAGNACCTCTCTCTCNTCCACTTCCAGTCCCAGATAATCCTTCGCCACCGTCATCAGGGAGCGTCTCGTGATAGAAGGCAGGATGCTGNCGGATTTCGGTGTTACCACCTTATTATCCTTCGTCACAAACAGGAAGTTCGCACCGCCTGTCTCCTCCACCTTCGATCTGGTCCCGGGATCCAGATACATATTCTCATCNTANCCTTCCTCGTGNGCCGTGATGATCGCATGCAGNCTCATAGCATAGTTTAANCCNGCCTTGATATGNCCCGTGCCGTGCGGCGCCGCTCTGTCAAAATCACTCACCTTGATGGTAAGNGGCTTCGCNCCNCCCTTGAAATAAGGNCCTACCGGNGTGGTAAAAATNCTNAACTGGTACTCCTCNGCAGGNTTTACCCCGATCACNGAGGAACTGCCAAACATATATGGTCTGATATAGAGAGTCGCACCGGAACCNTAAGGCGGNACATAAGCCTCGTTNGCCGCTACCACATCCGCCACCGCCTGCACNAAGCGGTCCTTCGGGAATACNGGCATCTCCAGCCTTTTNCAGGAATCCTCCATACGCTGNGCNTTGAGATCCGGNCGGAANGTCACNATATGTCCGTCCTCGGTGGTGTAAGCCTTCATCCCCTCAAAACAGGTCTGCGCATACTGTAACACACCGGCACATTCATTTATCACGATATTGGCATCCGCCGTAAGCGCCCCCTCATCCCATACGCCGTCTTTATAATTCGACACAAAGCGCTTATCTGTCTCNTGATAACCGAAACCGATATTCGCCCAATCCAGATTCTTTTTTTCCATAATATCCAGCTCCTCTCTTACGCGCACTTCTTCTTTAATATATTAAACCTTTCTCTTTCAAAAGGCAAGCCCGTTTACAGCACTGTGTTAACCACTTCCAGAGCAATATCATAGGCATAATCATTCACTGCTTTCTCACAGAGTCTGAGCATCTTTTTGTCGCTTTCCGGTCTGTCGTAGCGTTTTAACTCCTTAAGCTTGGCTGCAGCGCCATCCCCGTCAAAATCATCCAGTCTGGCNGCCAGTTCCTTAAGCGTCCTGATCCATCTATCCTCCGAGATCTCCTCTTCGCCCTCACTCTCCCGGGGCTGTTCCTCTGGCTCCCCGGCACTCTGACTCTCCAGATAGCTCTGCAGGCTTTTTCTCATTCTGTTCATCATACCAAACAGAATCGGTGAACGCACCGTCACATCCTCCAGCTGTCCTGCCTTGGACATCTTTTCCAGCTCAAAAGCCTCGTCCGCCAGATCATCCGCTCCTACATTTCTGGCATTTCCCTTCAGGGAATGGACAATGATCGCATAGCCAGGCATATCTCCCTTTTTCAGGAAATCCTGAAGCGCCGTCTCCTTCTCCTGCAGGATCGAGTGAAAATCATGAAGCACCTTCCCGTAAAGTGCCCGGTCTCCGCCCATATAACGNAGGCCGTTGCGGNTATTAAAGCCCATCACATANAGCTGACTNTCCAGAAACTCAAGCTCGCCNTCCTCCTCCGTCTGCGCATCGGCATCATTGTCGTCCCGGCCTTTGGTCAGATAAACCACATTTTCCGGCAAGTACTCGATCAGCATATTCTCAAACTTATCCGCATCNATGGGTTTGGTCAGATAATCCTGAAANCCCTCCTTCAGATAAAGCTCTCTGGCNCCCGCCACCGCATTGGCNGTCAGNGCGATCACCGGAATATCCNGNGAGGGATTNCCNTCCATTGCCCGAATTTNATGCAATGTCTGCACACCGTCCATACCCGGCATCATATGATCCATACAGATCAGATGATAGGTCTTTCTCTGAATCAGATTCAGGCATTCATCACCGCTCGCNGCCACATCGATCTGCAGACGGGTTGCTTTCAAAAGTCCCTGCGCCACTGCCAGGTTCATGGCATTGTCGTCCACGATCAGGATTCGGCCCATAGGCGCAATAAACTTTTCGCGATACGCCTCTACGCTGCGCAGACTTTCCTGATACTGCTTTTCAAAATCTCCAAGAGGTTTCCTGTCCACCACCTTTTGTGTGATCTTAAAGGAGAACGCAGAGCCTTTTCCGTATACACTCTGTACCTCAAGGCTGCCGCCCATCATTTTGATCAGTCGATCCGTGATGGCAAGCCCCAGTCCCGTCCCTCCGGCTTTACTGCGATCGACAGAATGCATGCGCTGAAAAGCCTTAAATAGGTTTGGAATATCCTCCTTGCGGATGCCTTTCCCTGTATCCTTCACGATCACACAGATCTCAATAACATCCTCCGACACCTCCTTCCAGCTCAGGTGCAGCGTAACTTTACCCTTGTCCGTATAGCGCACCGCATTGGATAAAAGATTCCCTATGATCTGTCGAATATGTATCTCATCCCCAAAAAGCTTATAAGGAATATCCTGAGCGATCTCCAGTTGCAGATCCAGCTTCTTTTTGCGTTGCTGTAAAGAAATACTGTTGATCAGATCATTTAACAGAGAACTGACATCATAGATTCCCTCTGTCAGCTCCATCTTATCCGTCTCCAGCTTAGAGAAGTCCAGAATATCACTGACCAGCGCGAGCAGGATATTTCCCGCCTGTCTGATATCCCTTGCATACTCCTTCACAGTCTCTTCCTGACTTTCCCGCAGAATCATCTCATTTAACCCAAGGATCGTATTGATCGGCGTCCTCAGCTCATGAGACATATTTGACAGAAAAATATCGCTGGCGTTTTCCGTCTTTTTTTTCTTTTCCACTCCCATACCCTTATACCTTCCTTACTTCCTGCGCTCATATTTTAAGAAACGGTAGGGCAGATCAAAATACGTCTGCTCTTCACTGTCGGCTGCGATCTCCCATGTCTCGTCGCGATCCAGATTCGGAAAATAAGCATCCGCCTCATAGACATGATCGATCTTCGTCACATGCACCACATCACATTCCGGCAGCATCATGCGGTATACGCTCTCCCCACCGATGATATAAATATCCTCTGACGGATAATTGGCAAGTTCTTGCATCAGTTCCTCTTTACTGTGTACCACCACAGCATCCTTCACTCTATAGTCCGGATTTGTGGATAAGATAATGTTCGTTCTGTTCGGAAGCGGCATTCCCTGTGGAAACGTCTCCAGCGTCTTTCTGCCGAGCACGACTACCTTCCCGGTTGTCTCCTGTCTGAAATTCTTGTGATCTGCCGGGATCCTCACCAGCAGACTGTTTTTACAGCCGATGGCCCAGTTGTTGTCCACCGCTACGATTGCGTTCATATATTGTCTCCTTAAAAGTGTTTATCTGTACAGATTGACAATCCACCGCAGACCCGCTTGCGCTTCGTTCCAGCCGTAACAGCGCTAAATTCGCCGAGTTGCAAAGCAACTCGTAACCTACATTAAGCGCTGACAGTTTTAATCCGAAGGATTTAAACATTTTCAAGAGTCTGCTTGTGGATATGTCAATCTGCACCATTATTACATTCCAAATCAGATAGCCACGGGAATATTTTCAACCTGTGGGCCCGTCACGTAGTTCTCCACTTTCACATCATTTCTGGTAAATTCATAGAAATCCGTGATCTCCGGATTCAGCCAGAACGTGGGCGCATCGTAGACCGGCCGCTCGATCAGCTCCTTTATCAGAGGAATATGTCTGTCGTAAATATGAGCGTCCGCGATCACATGGACCAGTTCTCCCACTTCCATGCCGCAGACCTGGGCCAGCATATGCACAAGCACAGCATACTGCACCACATTCCAGTTATTAGCCGCAAGCACATCCTGAGAACGCTGGTTTAAGACTGCATTCAGGGTCAGCTTCTCATGCCCCGGCTTCTGGGTCACGTTAAAAGTCATGCTGTAGGCGCAGGGATACAGATTCATCTCATGCAGATCCTGATGCACATAGATGTTCGTCATGATACGGCGGCTGAAGGGATTGTTTTTCAGATCGTAGATCACCCTGTCCACCTGATCCATCATGCCCTCTTTGTACTGATGTTTCACTCCCATTTGATAGCCGTAAGCCTTGCCGATGCTTCCGTCCTCATCCGCCCATTCGTCCCATATATGACTGTGCAGATCATTTACATTATTGGATTTCTGCTGCCAGATCCAGAGCATCTCATCCGTGGCGCTCTTTAATGCCGTCCTTCGAAGTGTCATGATCGGAAACTCCTCAGAGAGATCATAGCGGTTCACTACCCCGAAGAGTTTCACCGTGTAGGCAGTCTCACCGTCTGACCAGTGGGGCCTCACCTTCTCCCCCTCCGTACTCGTCCCCTTCTCTAAAATATTTTTACACATGTCTATAAAAATGTGATCTGCTAAACTCATGCTTCGTTATTCCTCTTGTAAAATATTATGTAAACCAACTCTACTCGTGTGAATTCATAATCTTTGTGCGAATTGTATAATCATAGGCAGACCCTTGAAGCTGTTTAAATCCTTCGGATTAAAACGGTCGGTACTTGGCGAGGTACTTTCGAGCCTAGTACCGCTACGTTCTGAACGGAGCGAAAGCGTGTCTGCATTGATTATACAATTTGCGCACACGCTATGGTCGATCCCACTTATCGCACAGCGAATTGACCTGATCCGCAAATCTGGCAAGATCCTTGTTCGCGCCGCCCTCGTTTTTGTAGATAACAGCCATAAGCCGTTGGCCAGCAGCCAGCAGTCTCGTAAAGACAGTCGCCACACTGCGCGCTTTCTTCTTAACCGCCACAGGCTCAGCTTCGCAGATAAACGCTCCCTCTATCAGATCGAACCGGGTGCCGCTGTAGGGCGCGTATGCATTCAGCCCATGCTCGCCTTTCAGGCACTCCGTAAAGAGCGTGCAGACACTGTCCTCTCCGTGCACCACAAAAACCTTCTCCGGTTTCTTCTCGAAACCGTTGATCCATTGCAGAAGACCATTCTTATCCGCATGGCCGCTCATGCCCACCAGCTTCATGATATCGGCACGAACCTCGATGGGCTCTCCGAACAGCTTCACTTCTTCCACGCCGTCCACCAGCATTCTGCCAAG
>JAAUZW010000013.1:0-9847 GCA_014804385.1 Lachnospiraceae bacterium
ATATATTCTTTATACTTACTATATTATAGTTATCGGCAGGTTACCCGCAAATCTTTACCGCAAGATAAGAAACACCATTAACAGGACAACCTTGCGCTATTTCCCCAAGTATAATTCACATTTTAATGATATACTAAAACGCAAAACAATACAAGAATACTATGGATTTAGATATATTTTTGCCTCTTTTTATCCCTCTTTTCTTCCTGCCCTGCATCAATTAACTTTCCTTTATCATCGAAAAATCAATGTATAAATCCTCGTAAATTCCTACCTTAATCTGTTCCAGGAAAGAATGCCTCACCGGCGCATCCCATCGTTCCACCTCATACACTGTAACCGTTTCCTTGTCCGGATCCACGATCCAGTATTCCCGCACTCCTGCTTCCCGATAGAGCGCAGTCTTTCTCACATAATCCATCTTCTTGCTGGAGGGTGACACAATCTCAATGATCCAGTCCGGTGCACCGAGGCATCCCTTTTCGTTCCTCTTCTCTTCATCACAAATCACCGAGATATCCGGTTCCACGAAATTACGGTTATCTTTTTTGATATATACTCCGAATGGAGCAGGAAGAACTCTGCACTTTCCCTTTTTCTTTCTGATATACAGTTCAATTTCAAAAAGCAACTTTACAAGGAGCTCCTGATGTGTCCATGTAGGCGGTGCCATCATAAACATCTCTCCATCGATCAGTTCTGCCCGCTCTCCTTCCGGGAGTGCTTCGATATCCGCAATCGTATATCCTTTTCCGCCTTTGATCATTTTAAACCTTTCCTCTCTTTTGTTTCGCGCATGATCCATAAAATGTCCTCCTGTTCCGCAGGAGAAACATAACGCTATGACACTTAACTGCTGAAATCTCCTGCTTTTAAATTGTGTGAGTTGATTTAAAAGCATAGAAATTCTGAAACATAGACTGGAAACCGTGCCAAGGCAGCGATTCATTTGACTCCGGGCAGAATGTAATTCTGCACCGAATATTTGTTATCGAGAAAGTGTTATGCTTTGCGTTCATTATAGTATACGGCAATGTATGTGTCAAGAATAATTGAATGACTTATCTTCCCCATAGGCAGTATGCCGAGCTGGATCAGCTCAAAAATGACTATAATTCGTAATCATTTATACGTTTTATGAATCATTTTCCGAATTTCAACAAACTATTGATTTTATTGGCAAAATTTTACAATTTTTATGCAGATTATTGATTTCTGTCCTTTTTCTCTTTAAATGCTGTACAGTAGTAGTATCGTTACTGTCAACAATACTGTATACTTTTACTTTCGGAGAAAAAAATGGAATTTGGTGAATTTCTGGCTAAACTGCGTAAAGAAAGGGGCATTCTGCAAAAGGAGCTTGCCAACTATCTGAATGTGACTGTAGCAACCATATCCAATTATGAAAAGGGTGTTCACAGTCCCGACTTGAACACGCTCGTAAAGCTCGCAGACTTCTATGGAGTATCCACGGACTATCTCCTCCAAAGAACCAAGTACAACGCAAGTATGGATATGCTCAATCATCAGCTGTCCATGGATTATACCTTAAGCGACCTCATAAACACAACTCTGGAGTTAGATCAACGCAATACAATTGCATTGTTAGATTATTATGAACTTCTGACGCTTCGCAATTCCATCAATCGAGTCAAATAATTTCATAAAAACATCATACTTTCTTCATTGACTTCTTATTTCGTTCTATTTATGATGGAAGATGGAATTAAGAAAACCAAATGGAGAAATGCTATGTCATCAAAAATGTCCGTCCACGAGGAAATCAAAGAACAGCATCAAAAAACCAAAGATATGACTCTCAAGGGAAAGTTCTCCTATTTTTGGTATTATTACAAAGTCCACACGATCGTGGTTATCTTTGTGCTCATATTTGTGATTAGCTTTATCCGGCAGTTTCTGACGAACAAGCCCTATGCTTTTTATGCCGTTTTGCTGAACGCAGATAATAATCCCGAGACCATTGATACTTCTTTTCTATGGGAAGATGAATTTCTAACCTATGCGGAAATTGATCCCGACTCTTATCAGGTAAATATTGACACTTCTGTCACATTATCCTCTGAAGGAGGTTCCCAGTACGATGTGGCTAATCGTCAGAAAATGACTGCCATGATGCAGGTGGGCGATATCCATGCCATTCTTGCTGATACGGAAAACTTTGAGAGCTATGCCCGTCTGGAGTTTTTCTATGATCTCACTTCCGTTTTTACGGCCGAAGAACTGGCTCCTTACGCGGACTATCTCTACTATACCGATGCCGCCGCCTTCGACGAGGATACCGGCGATACACTGGAGGAGATGGAGGCCTCCGCCCAGAAGATTTATGAACAGACAATCGATCACGGAGATCCTTCGACCATGGAGAAACCGATGGCTGTGGGCATCCGTATCCCTGATACCGGAAACAAGCTTGCCGACTCTGGCTACTACGCCTATCTGCAGGATGGCTCCCACATCTTTCAGGGATATCCGGCAGAGACTGTTATCGGTATTCCGCTCTCTGTAGAAGATCCCCATCTTACACTAAAATTCCTGGAATATTTAATGAAATAGGATANCNAANAGNAAGGAGCTGCTACAGCAGCTCCTTTAANATTTGATTCACGGNNNCNGGATCCGCCTTGCCCTTCATGAGCTTCATGGTCTGTCCCACTAAAAAGCCGATGGCTTTCTCTTTCCCGTTTCGATAATCCTCCACAGACTGGGGGTTCGCCGCGATCACTNCCTCTATGGTCTTTTTCAAGGCGCCCTCATCACTGACTGTCTTTAAGCCTTTTTCCTCCACATACTGTTCCGGATCGATATCTTTTTCAAACATCACCTCGAANACTTCCTTTGCCACCGAGCTGTTGATCACNTTTTTATCAGTCAAAGCAATCAGTTTCGCCAGATTTTNCGGGGAAAAACACAGNTCCGCAGCATCTACTTCCCGCTCCTTCATCAGCCGCAGAGTCTCCCCCATCAGCCAGTTAGAAACCTTTTTCGGCTGACTTCCAAGCGCCACCGTTGCCTCAAAGAGATCCGCCAGAGACTTCTCCCCTGTGATGATCTCAATATCGTAGTCAGGAATGGCAAACTCTTCCNGATAGCGTTTCATCTTTTCTGTNCGANACTCCGGCTGCCTTTCCCGGATGGCCGCAAGCATCTCCTCGCTGACAGCAATGGGCACAAGATCAGGATCCGGGAAATACCGGTAATCCTGAGCATCCTCCTTACTGCGCATGGCGTAGGACTCTCCCTTGGTATCATCCCATCTTCTGGTCTCCTGCACCACGCTTTCCCCTGCTTCCAAAAGNTCGATCTGCCGCTCCGTCTCCCCTGCAATGGCTCTGGTGATCGCCTTAAAGCTGTTCAGNTTCTTCATCTCCGTCCTTGTTCCGAAGNCTTCGGCGCCCACCTCCCTGACAGAAAGATTCACGTCCGCACGCATGGAGCCTTCCTGCAGCTTACAGTCCGAAGCGCCCAGATACTGTATCACAAGGCGCAGTTTCTCCAGATAAGCGATCACCTCCTCAGCGCTCCGCATATCCGGCTCGGAAACGATCTCAATGAGCGGCACACCGGAACGATTGTAATCCACCAACGAGCAGTCCTCCCACTCATCATGGATCAGCTTCCCCGCATCCTCCTCCATGTGGATTTCGTGGATGCCCACAGTCTTCTTGCCNCCCTCCGCCGTCTCGATCTCCACGCCGCCGTTTCTGCAGATCGGCAGATAGAGCTGAGATATCTGATAATTCTGCGGATTGTCAGGATAAAAGTAGTTCTTTCTATCAAATTTCGCATATCTGGTAATATCGCAATTCGTGGCAAGCCCCACAGCTATGGCATATTCCAGAACCTGTTTATTCAAAACCGGCAAAGACCCCGGCATTCCCGTACAAACCGGACAGGTCTGGGTGTTGGGCGCTGCGCCGAAGGCGGTGGAACAGCCGCAGAATATCTTAGTCTTCGTNGCCAGCTCTACATGTACCTCCAGGCCNATGANAGTTTCATATTCTCTATACATGTTATCCTCCATTTCCCGGAGAATGACGCATTTCAGTCATTCTCCAGTGTGAAACATAGTACTTCTTAGCGAAGCCGCCATTGCTGCTGAGCTTTAGAAGCACTTTTCACACAGTTCATAGGTATACGCCGCCCGAAGCAGCTTTTTCTCCTGGAAGCAGTCCCCGATCAACTGTANCCCGATGGGCAGACCCNGNCTGTCCTCCCCGCAGGGAACGCTGATCCCCGGCAGGCCGGCCAGATTCACGGCAATCGTGTAGATGTCGCCCAGGTACATCTGAATCGGATCCGCCAGACTCTCCCCCAGCCGGGGCGCCGTGGTGGGCGCCACCGGNCCCAGGATCACATCGTATTTTGCAAAAGCAGCATCAAAGGCTTTCTTGATCAGTGCTTTCACCTTCAGAGCCTTCAGATAGTAAGCGTCATAGTATCCGGAACTCAGCACAAAAGAGCCCAGCATGATCCGGCGCTTCACCTCTTCGCCAAAGCCCTCGGAGCGGGATTTTTTATACATATTGTGGAGTCCCGCGTAAGTCTCTGTGCGGTAACCGTACTTGATGCCGTCGAATCGCTCCAGATTGGANCTGGCTTCCGCCGCNGCGATGGTATAATAGGCCGGAATGGCATACTCCACCAAACTCAAATCAAACCGCTCCACCAGAGCGCCCTTTCTCTCCAAAACCTCAGCAGCCGCCAGCACGGCCGTCCGCACCTCGTCATCCAGTCCTTCTTCCAGATAATCATTGGGGATTCCGACGCGCAGCCCCGCCACATCCTCTGTCAGAGCCGAGCTAAAATCCGTATCCTCTCTGGCGACNGAGGTAGAATCTTTGGTATCATGGGAAGCCAGCGCTTCCAGCACTGCCGCACAGTCTGCCACATCTTTCGTCAGCGGACCAATCTGATCCAGAGAAGAGCCGTAAGCGATCAATCCGTAGCGGGACACCGTGCCATAGGTGGGCTTCATCCCCACCACGCCGCAGTAGGAAGCGGGCTGTCTGATAGAACCGCCAGTATCGGAGCCAATGGCATAGAAGCACTCCCCTGCTGCCACCGCCGCCGCGGAACCGCCGGAGGAACCTCCCGGCACGTGCTCTGTATTTCTGGGGTTTTTGGTTGGGCCATAAGCGGAAGTCTCCGTGGTAGATCCCATGGCAAACTCGTCCATATTGGTCTTTCCCAGAATCACAGCCCCGGCTTTTTGCAGATTTCTTAAAGCCTCCGCCGTGTAAGTTGGCACAAAGTTGTGCAGAATCTTTGAGGAACAGGTGGTGAGAAGCCCCTCCGTACAGATATTATCCTTCACCGCCATGGGAACGCCTGCCAGAGGCCCTGTCAGCTCTCCCGCTTCTATCCGTGTCTGCACTGTCTTTGCCTGAGACAGTGCCCCCTCCCTGTCTATCGTTACATAACAGTTGTATTTTTTATCTTCCTCCTCGATCCGCGCAAGTACAGCCTCTGTGGCTTCCACTGCAGTCGTCTTTCCCTCCCTGATTGCCGCGGACAACTCCGTCGCGGTCATGTCGATAATATTCATGTAGCACTCTTTCCTTTCCAGTCTATACTGTGTGTGCCGCCATATTTCGCTGAAATATTGATTAACCATGCTTTATTTTTTGCATGAGCAGACAGTAATTTCTTAAGGAGCCCCTTAAAAAGCATTGGTACTTAGCGAGGTTCTGTCGAGCTTAGTACCACTATGCTTTTTGCGGAGCGAAAGCGCGGCGACGTAGAAATTATTGTCTGTTCATGCCCACAACCTACTCCATGCTTATTCGAACGTCCGCGGCACCACAAACATCCCATCCTTCTCCTGCGGCGCATTAGATAACAGTTGTTCCCTTTCATCCTCGTTCGTCACCACATCCTCCCGAAACACATTCTGCACNGGAAACACATGGGACATAGGCTCCACNTNNGAAGTATCCAGTTCACCCAGCTTATCAATATAGTCAAGCATCCTGCCCATATCCGTCTTCGCCTGCTCTTTCTCCTCGTCAGATAATTCCAGCTTCGCAAGAATGCCTACATATTCTATTGTCTCGTCCGTAATAATATTTGCCATGATCGTTCCTTTCTCACTGCAATCATTTTGGGGATGCAAGTTTATTTCTCAAGGAGCCCCTTGGAAAGCGTCAGTGCTTAACGAGGTTTCCTACGAGTTTAGCACTGCTACGCTTGGAACGGAGCGCAAGCGCGGCGACGCAGAAATAAACTTGCATCCGCTGCACATCCTATGCACGCACTTTAATATGCACTTCCCGAAGCTGCTGTTCNGTCACATCCCCCGGCGCACCGCACATCAGATCCTGAGCCGAACCGCTCATGGGGAAGGCGATCACCTCACGGATATTCTCCTCGCCCCGCAGAAGCATGATCATGCGGTCCACACCGGGCGCCATGCCTGCATGAGGCGGTGCACCGAACTGAAAAGCATTGTACAGGGCGCCAAACTTAGTCTTGAGCGTTTCCTCATCGTAGCCTGCAATAGCGAATGCCTTCTCCATGATCTCCATATCGTGATTACGCACCGCACCGGAGGACAGTTCCACGCCGTTGCAGACGATATCATACTGATAAGCCAGCACTTCCAGAGGATCTTTCGTATCAAGCGCTTCCAGACCACCCTGAGGCATAGAGAAAGGATTATGGGTAAAGCCGATCTCCTTCGTCTCCGGATCCCGCTCAAACATGGGGAAATCATTGATATAGCAGAAACGATAGGCGTTTTTCTCGATCAGATCCAGCTTCTGTCCCAATTCGGTACGGATCTGCCCCGCATAGTAGGCCGCCCGCTCCTCCTTATCCGCAATGAAGAAAATCGTGTCACCCACGGCAAGTTCCGCCAGCTTAAGAAGCTCTCCTTTCTTTTCCTCCGGAATAAATTTATCGATGGGGCCCTTGTAGCTTAAATCCTCCGCCACTTCCAGATAACCCAGACCGCCCATGCCCATGTCGGTAGCAAATTTCAGAAGCTTTTCGTGGAAGCCCTTGGACATCTCCGCATGTACCTTGATGGCNCGGACCGTCCTGCCCAGGAAAGGTTTAAAGGTACATTCCTGGAAAAATGCCGTCAGATCGATAATCCGCAGGGGATTGCGCAGATCCGGCTTGTCAGTGCCAAACTCCAGCATGGCCTGTTTGTAGCTGAGAATCGGATANGGCGCCTTGGTCACCGCAAACCCTTCCGGCGCAAATTTCTCAAAGGTGGCGGAGAGTATCTCCTCGCCGACCCGAAACACATCCTCCTGCGTGGCAAAGCTCATCTCGAAATCCAGCTGGTAAAACTCGCCGGGAGAGCGGTCCGCCCTGGCATCCTCGTCCCGGAAACAGGGCGCGATCTGGAAATATTTATCAAAGCCCGACACCATCAAAAGCTGTTTAAACTGCTGCGGCGCCTGGGGNANCGCATAAAACTTACCCTTATATTTTCTGGAAGGCACAATATAATCTCTGGCTCCCTCCGGGGAAGAAGCGCACAGGATCGGCGTCTGTATCTCCAAAAATCCCATCTCTGTCATCTTTTCCCGCAGATAAGCGATCACCTGAGAACGGAAAATGATATTGTCCTTCACCTTCTGGTTNCGCAGATCCAGATAGCGGTATTTGAGCCGCACATCCTCTCTCGTCTCTTTCGAGGTCATGATCTCAAAGGGGAGCTGCTTNTAGACCTTGCCCAGCACATCAACCTTGTGGGCCTCCAACTCAATGGTGCCTGTCGGAATCCTGGGGTTATAGGTCTCCTCGTCCCGCTTTTCCATCACGCCTTCGATGGAGACGCTCATCTCCTTTGACAGTCCCTCCAAAAGAGAAGTGTCCCGCATGACCACCTGCAGTACCCCGTACATATCACGCAGATCCACAAAGGATACGCCGCCGTGGTCTCTGATATTCTCGATCCAGCCGGCCACGCGAAGTTCCCTGCCGATGTCGCTCTCGCTGATCTCCTGTAAAGTTACGTCTCTGTAAATGTTTTTGATTGTCATAGTCATCTACCACCTTTCTATGATGTCCCAGAACATCATAAGAGTTCGCCTGTGAACTCTTGCGCCGCTGAAACGTCGCTTTAGCGACATCTTCTGCTGTTTCAGCGTGCACATCCATCAGGCGTTCTGCGGCATAGACGCAGAATGTCCCGGAACACATTTCTGTATTCCGGGACGGATAGTTATGATTATCCGCGGTACCACCCGCATTGGTAAGCCGNCATCNTCTATTNNANNNACNTNGTCTTACCCNCTCAAAACACTTAACGCGTGCAACGTATCGCCCTGGCCCATTTATGACATCTATGTCATTTCCTGATTTATCCGTCTTTATTACGGGGTTTAGACGATCTGCTCCGGAGTGTTCCCGTCCCTGTCTTTCACAAACNGCGCTCTCAGTCGGTGACGCCGTATTCCTGTCGCTTCCCTCAGGGTGAGTCTCCTTCACTGCATTTTTCTTATTAGATATAACATNTTCAAAATGTATACAAATATACATTTATACTTTTTATACCATAAACATTATGAAAGCACAAGCATTGTATCNGAAAAAATACAAAAGNCATCCCGCCTTACCTTACACCGGCAGCTTCTTGATCCGATCCACAGCCTCCACNGTACTCTCGTAGCTTCCGAACGCCGTCAGCCGGAAATAGGTCTCTCCGCTGGGGCCAAAGCCCGAACCGNGTGTACCGACCACATTGGCATTCTCCAGCAGATAGTCGAAAAANTCCCAGCTGGTCATGCCCTTCGGCGCTTTCAGCCAGATATAAGGCGCNTTGACNCCGCCGGANACNGTATANCCGGCACTCTTAAGNCCGTCCAGNATNTANGCCGCATTCTTCATATAATATGCCACCAGNTCNTTNGTCTCCCGTTTNCCGGCNTCGCTGTAAACCGCCTCGCCCGCTCTCTGAATGATGTAGGGCGCGCCGTTATACTTGGTGCCGTGGCGNCTTGCCCANAGCCCGTGCAGCGANACATCCCCTGCCTTAAGCTCCTTGGGNATCACGGTATAGCCCAGACGCACGCCGGTAAATCCCGCGTTCTTGGAGAAAGAGCGCANNTCGATGGCGCAGGTTCTCGCCCCCTCGCACTCGTAGATGGTGTGGGGCACGTCCGGCTCGGAAATATAAGCNTCATAGGCCGCNTCATAGATGATGACGGANCCGTTTTTGTTGGCATAGTCCACCCATTCCTGNAANTGTGCCTTNGTGATCGTGGANCCNGTGGGATTATTCGGGAAGCACAGATAGATCAGATCCGGCACCTCCTTCGGNAGCTCCGGNGCAAAGCCGTTNTCCGCCGNACAGGGCATGTAGATCACATCGCTCCATTTTTCTGTCTTTTCATCNTAGNCGCCNGTCCTGCCNGCCATCGCATTGGTGTCCACATACACCGGATAGACGGGATCACAGACCGCNATCTTATTNTCCAGCGNNAAAATCTCCTGAATGTTGCCGGAATCNCACTTTGCNCCNTCNGAGACAAAGATCTCGTCCGCCTCGATCTGNGCNCCTCTNGCNTNATAATCNTTCTCCGCAATAGCGTNNCGNAGNAACTCATAGCCCAGATCCGGNGCATANCCCCGNAAGGTC
Organism: Lachnospiraceae bacterium; assembly: GCA_014804385.1. GTDB lineage: Bacteria > Bacillota > Clostridia > Lachnospirales > Lachnospiraceae > UBA3282. Next base: position 9,614 of record JAAUZW010000013.1, read on the forward strand.
TTCTCATCCGCCATCTCNTCCACCGCNCNGTGNAGCGCGCTCNATGATNGCNGGAGTAAGNGGNCTTGTCACATCGCCGATTCCCAGCCGGATGATNTTTTTGTCCGGGTTTGCCGCCGCNTAGGCGTTTACCTTTTTGCCGATGGTGGAAAAAAGATAGCTCCCCGGCAGTTTCANATANTTGTCNTTTACTTTTANCATCGTANNCTCCTATNNCNNNGCATCAGCGCNTNA
>JAAUZW010000013.1:9852-11266 GCA_014804385.1 Lachnospiraceae bacterium
CATANCTCNCGTTANTNNATTNNTTANNCAANTTCGCCNTCAAATACAGTTNNNGCNGGCCCTGTCATATAGATNGTATCCGCTTCCCGATCCCAGGTAACCGTGAGNGANCCNCCCAGAAGCTCCACCGTGACGGTCTCCTCCGTCANNCCGTTTAACACACAGGCCACCACCGTNGCNCAGGCTCCCGTTCCGCAGGCAAAAGTCTCTCCGGTGCCGCGCTCCCATACCCGCATCCGCACCGTANTCCTGTCGATNACTTCCACAAACTCCGTGTTNGTCCGTTTGGGAAACCGCTCGTGGTTCTCAAAATGAGGCCCGATCTTTTCGATGGCTAACGACTCCACATCGTCCATAAATACCACCGCATGAGGATTTCCCATGGAAACACAGGTCATCTGATAGGGTACGCCCTGCACCTGAATGGGTTCGTCAATGGCCTGTTCGTTCTCGGAAACCACCGGCACCAGCCGTGCCGTAAGCTCCGGCGCTCCCATATCCACCTTCACTCGCTCCACCTTGTCGTCCTTTAAAAAGAGGGTCAGGTACTTGATCTTTCCGGCACTTATGACACTTATGTCGGTTTTGTCCGTAAGGCCCTTGTCATATACAAATTTCCCCACACAGCGGATGCCGTTTCCGCACATTTCCGCCCGGGTTCCGTCCGCATTGTACATCTCCATCTCAAAATCCGCTTCCTCCGAGGGATTGATGAAAATCACGCCGTCCCCGCCGACGCCAAAATGTCTGTCGCTTGTCCTGCGCACAAAATCCGGCTTTTCCTCCGAAGTGATCTGCTCTGCTCCTCCGTCAATATAAACATAGTCGTTGCCGCAGCCATGCATCTTTGTAAATTTCATATTTCTCACCTCTCCCTATATGTGCAAACTCGCAAATTATAGGGCAGAGCCCCGAAAAACCTGCGGTTTTCCGGGATCGCTTCGCTCGTCAAATGAACGAAGATATACCTGCTCGAGCAAGCTCAGCATTTATATCTTCGTTCGCTTGACTCTGCCCTTTGCGCACATTATACCTTCATGACCGCATCATAGCAAGCACCATCTGCGCCGTTTCCACCATATTCGTACCACTGTCCATACTGCATTTCTGCAGATAGCGGTGCGCTTCCTCCTCAGACATGTGATTGCGGCTCATCAAAAGCTCCTTCGCCTCCCCAAGCAGCGCCTCCTCCTCCGGTCTGCGCTCCCTGGGACATTGTCTTGCCCGGCGTCTGCGCCGCTCAATGGCCTGACTCATCATATCCAGCGTATTGATCAGATCGTACACCTTAAACGGCATGGCAAGACACATGATATCGTTCCCCTCGCACTCCTGCAGAATGTTCGGAGAAGCCAGGAGCAGCATCTCGAACCCCTTCGGGAGGCAGGCGTGCAATTCATGATACAGCATATCC
>JAAUZW010000014.1 GCA_014804385.1 Lachnospiraceae bacterium
CCAAGGCTACGACGGACATTGAGTTCCTGTTCCCCTTCGGCTGGGGCGAGCTCTGGGGTATCGCTGACAGGACAGACTATGACCTGACACAGCATCAAAATACTTCCGGCGAGGATATGTCCTACTTTGATGATACGAAGAATGAAAAATATATCCCTTATGTGATAGAGCCGTCTCTGGGTGTGGAGCGTCTGTTCCTTGCGGTACTGTGCGGCGCCTATGACGAGGAGGAGATCGGCGAGGGAGATGTGCGTACCGTGCTGCATTTCCATCCGGCTCTTGCACCGGTTAAGATCGGCGTGCTGCCTCTTTCCAAGAAGTTAAACGAGGGCGCGGAAAAAATCTTTGCGCAGCTTTCTAAAAAGTATAATTGCGAGTTTGACGACAGAGGCAATATCGGTAAGAGATACCGCAGACAGGATGAGATCGGTACGCCCTTCTGCGTTACATATGATTTTGATTCCGAGACGGACGGCTGTGTGACTGTGCGGTTCCGTGACTCCATGGAACAGGAGCGCATCGCCATTGCGGAGCTGGATGCTTATTTTGCAGATAAGTTTACTTTTTAGGAATGAGGAGAGAAACGATGAGACAATTCACTTCAGATGAACTGAGAAGAACCTGGAAGCAATTCTACATAGAGCGCGGGCACGTAGATGTAGGGGCGGTTTCCCTTGTGTCTGACGGTTCTACGGGGGTTCTCTTTAATGTTGCAGGAATGCAGCCGCTGATGCCTTACTTATTAGGCCAGAAGCATCCCTTAGGAACAAGATTGTGCAACGTGCAGGGCTGTGTACGCACGAATGATATTGATTCGGTAGGCGATAAGAGCCATGTGACTTTTTTTGAAATGATGGGAAGCTGGAGTCTGGGAGATTATTTCAAAGAAGAACGCTGTAAGTGGAGCTTTGAGCTTTTGACCCAGGTGTTTGGTTTTGATGCGGATCATCTTGCCGCAACTGTATTTGCCGGGGATGAAAATGCGCCCAGAGATGAGGAAGGAGCCGAGTACCGCATTGCTTCCGGCTTTAAGAAGGAAAATATTTATTACCTGCCGGCGGAGGATAACTGGTGGGGATTGGAATATGGCCCCTGCGGCCCTGACAGCGAGATGTTTTATATTGCCGATCGGCCGGATTGCGGACCGGACTGTGGGCCGGGCTGCAGCTGCGGGAAGTATACGGAATTGGGAAATGATGTTTTTATGCAGTATGAAAAGCATCATGACGGGAGTCTTACCCCTTTAAAACAGAAAAACGTGGATACCGGATGGGGACTGGAGCGTATTCTGGCGTTCTTAAACGGAACCAGAGATGTATATCAGATCGACCTGTTTTCCCCTGTGATCGCCTATATCGAGAAGGTATCCGGAATGAAATATGAGCAGGATGAGAATCCGACAAGGTCTATGAGGATTCTGGCGGACCATATCCGCACCAGCGTGATGCTGATCGGGGATGAAGCAAAGCTTATGCCCTCCAATGTGGGGGCGGGGTATGTGCTGCGCCGTCTGATCAGGCGTGCCGTAAGACACGGCAGGGTGCTTGGCCTGACAGTGGAAAATATCTTAAAGGCAGCGGAAATTTTTATTGATGAAATCTATGCGGAAAGCTATCCCCGCCTGCAGGAAAACAAAGAGTTTGTGCTTGCGGAGCTCAAGAAGGAGATCAATCGTTTCGAGAGCACTCTGGAAAACGGGATGAAGGAATTCCGTAAGATTCTCGAGCAGAAGAAAAAAGCCGGATCAGGTGAGATCGACGGTAAGTCTGCATTTTATTTATATGATACCTTTGGATTCCCCATTGAACTGACTGTGGAAATGGCACAGGAAGAAGGAATCAGGGTGGATGAAGATGGCTTTGCAAAGGCCATGGAGGAGCAGAAGCAAAAGGCAAGAGATAACCAGAATTTCGAGGCAAAGCTTACTACGGAAAATATGGCGCTTTATGAGAGTCTGGACGCTTCTGTTGTCAGTGAATTTGTGGGTTATGATACTTTGACGGCTGAGAGTGATATTGCGGCCATAAGTAATGGAAAGGAATTGAGAGATTCTCTGAACGAAGGGGAAGAGGGAACGGTCATTACCTTTAAGACGCCCTTTTACGCGACCATGGGCGGTCAATGTGCCGATACAGGAACCATTACCTGCGGTGAGAGTGAATTTCTGGTGGAAGATACCGTTAAGCTCCCCGACGACAGGATCGGGCATGTCGGCAAAGTGATAAAGGGAAGCCTGAAAACAGGGGATACGGCAGTTTTACAGGTAAATGAAGCAAAGCGAAGCGATACCTGCAGTAACCACAGCGCTACCCACCTTCTTCAAAAAGCGTTGCGCATTGTCCTGGGGGATCATGTGGAGCAGGCAGGCTCCTTTGTAAACGGTGACAGACTTCGCTTCGATTTCAGCCATTCTTCCGCGATGACGAAGGAAGAACTGGAAAAGACAGAGCGAATCGTCAATGAACAGATAGGGTTGGGGCTTCCTGTGGTGACAGAGGTCATGTCCATTGAGGATGCGAAAAAGACAGGGGCTATGGCTTTATTTGGGGAAAAGTATGGCGAGAAGGTACGGGTTGTCAGAATGGGAGATTTCTCTACTGAGCTTTGCGGCGGTACCCATGTGGGCAATACCGGGGAAGTGCGCCTGTTTAAGATCGTATCGGAGAGTGGCGTAGCTGCCGGGGTAAGAAGGATTGAGGCGCTGACCGGAAACGGCGTGTTAGAATATTACGGGAAGATGGAAGAAGAGCTTACGAAGGCTGCCGCCATCGTAAAGACTGCTCCGACGGAGCTTCTTGCAAGGCTTTCCCATCTGATGGCGGAACTTAAAGCATTGCAGAGCGAAAACGAATCCCTAAAGAGCAAGGCGGCCAAGGATGCTCTGGGCGATGTGATGGATCAGGTGCAGGATGTGAAGGGCGTGAAGCTCCTTACTGCCAAGGTGGCGGACGTTGACATGAACGGCTTGCGTGAACTGGGCGACCAGCTGAAGGAAAAGCTGGGTGACGGCGTGGTGGTGTTGCTCTCTGAGAAGGAGGGTAAGGTCAACCTGATCGCAATGGCGACCGATGGCGCGATGGAAAAGGGCGCTCATGCGGGTAATTTGATCAAGAGTATCGCTGCGATCGTCGGCGGTGGCGGCGGCGGCCGTCCCAATATGGCGCAGGCGGGCGGTAAGAATCCCGCAGGGATGGATGAGGCTGTGATAGCCTGTGCAAAAGTGCTGGATGAACAGATACAATGACCACGATAAATTTTTATCTGCAAAATTAGACTAAATTGCAATTTTCGGTTGACTCATAAATAAAATGTGGTATAATCTAACTTGTGTGAGAACACGTAAATAACCCAATCAGTCGTAATACTCGGGGACTGAAGGGAGGTCAGGTGCGGGAATGTCAAACGTAATCGTAAAAGAGAACGAGACTTTGGACAGTGCGTTACGTCGCTTTAAGAGAAGCTGTGCAAAAGCGGGTATCCAGCAGGAGATCCGTAAGAGAGAGCATTATGAGAAGCCCAGCGTAAGACGTAAGAAAAAGTCCGAAGCGGCAAGAAAGCGTAAATACAATTAAGCAGACAAAAGCAGACCCAAGTATTTGGGTCTGTTTTTTTGAGCGAATGAGAAATGCGAAGCATTTCAAATCTGCTTATTTGCGCTTTCTATACATATTTGACGAGAGGAGATAATAGATATAATAAATAAGAAATTGCAGGAGTGACCTAGTTTGCGCGGAGTAAAGAAGCGAATCATCGTATGGTTTGTACTGGGATTTTTATTGACAGATACCCTGTTTCAAATTTTGACTATTACAGTCAATGCAGCGCCGGAGGTGGCAACGCCATCCTATATTGTGATGGAGGCCTCTACGGGGCAGGTGATCTGTGAGCAGGATGCAGACACAAGGCGGAGTCCGGCAAGTATCACGAAGATCATGACGCTGCTCATCGTTTTCGAACATCTGCAAAGCGGCAGGATCCATCTGGAGGATCAGGTGACCACCAGCGCTTATGCAAAATCCATGGGCGGTTCACAGGTCTTTCTGGAGGAGGGAGAGACGCAGACGCTGGAGACTATGATCAAGTGTATCGCGGTGGCGAGCGGCAATGATGCCAGTGTGGCGGTGGCGGAGTACATAGCGGGGAGTGAGACGGAGTTTGTCAAGCTGATGAATGACAAGGCGGAGAGTCTGGGGATGCAGAATACGCATTTTGAGGATTGCTGTGGGTTGACAGATTCCGATGAGCATTTTTCCTCAGCCAGGGATGTGGCGGTCATGTCCAGAGAGCTGATCACCAAATATCCGGAGGTATTTGATTATACCACCATCTGGATGGAAGATATTGAGCATAAGACGGCGCAGGGTACCAGTACCTTTACCTTGTCCAGCACCAACAAACTGTTAAAACAGTATGAGTGGGCGACGGGGTTGAAGACGGGTTCCACATCCAAGGCGCTCTACTGCCTGTCCGCCACGGCCAACAAGGACGATATGGAGCTGATCGCGGTGGTCATGGCGGCGCCGGATGCCAAGACCCGGTTTCAGGATGCCATGTCACTTTTAAGCTATGGCTACAGTGTGAGCCAGATGTATACAGATGAAAATACGGATGCCCTGCCGGCACAGAAGGTGGAGGGAGGAATCGAGGATACTGTCAATCTGGTCTATGCGGAACCCTTCGAATATCTGGATACAGCGGGAAGTAATTTAAATGAGATTGAAAAAGAGATCAGTCTGCCGGGCATCGTGACAGCGCCGGTCGCAGAGGGAGATGCCATCGGTGAGGCGGTCTACAAGCTGAACGGTACCCGCATCGGAAGTGTGTCCATTCTGGCGGCAAAGGGTGTAGAGAAAGCACAGTATATGGATTATTACAAGAAGCTGTGGAGGCGGTACCTGATGAATAGATAGAACAAAAGTTCGCTGATTGCGATGAAGTAGGGGTTGTGTTACACTTTAAAGGTGGCTGCCGGACGAGGGCGTCCGGCGGTTTCCTATTGGTAGAAAACGGGCGGGAGTAGATATGGCGAAGTTTTTTTTCATCCTAATTATTGTGATTATTTTGATATGTCTGCTCTCGGCTGTTTTGGACAGCAACCGTTTTGTGACTGTTTCCTACGAGATCAGATCGGACAAGATCGCAAAGCGCTGCAGGATGGTGTTGTTGTCGGATCTGCACAATAAGTCCTTTGGCCGGGATAATGAGAGCCTGCTAAAAAAAATAGCAGAGCTTTCTCCCGATGGGGTTCTGGTGGCGGGGGACATGCTTACGGCCACAAAAGGACATGACTACGGCGCGGCGCTCCGCCTGATGGAAAGACTTTCCGGTTCCTATCCGATCTATTATGGCATGGGTAACCATGAGTACCGGCTGCAGATGTACCCCGATCAGTATCCGGGCATGTATGAGGGATATCTGGAGGGACTGCGCGCGGCGGGCATTGAGCCTTTGATCAATGAGAGTACCTATCTGCCGGCATGGAATGTGGCGGTCTGCGGGGCACAGATCGACCGCTGCTATTATAAACATCTGCGAAAAGAACCTATGGACAGCGGATATCTGCCTCGGATCCTGGGGGAGGCGAGTAAGGATGCCTTTCAGGTGCTCATTGCCCACAATCCGGCTTATTTTGAGGATTATGCCGCGTGGGGCGCGGATTTGGTGGTGTCGGGACACGTGCATGGCGGCATTATGCGTCTGCCGGTGCTTGGCGGCGTGCTGTCTCCCAGTCTGACCCTGTTTCCGAAATATGACGGTGGCAGATTTACCTGCGGAAAAAGTACGATGATCTTGAGTCGTGGGTTGGGGAGCCACACGATCCCTCTGCGGATCTTTAATCCCGGTGAGCTTGTTGTGATCGAGCTTTTGCCGAATGGACAGTGAGAAAGGAAAGAGAATGGCGATTCCTGTAAAATTAGAGGTGTTTGAAGGACCGTTAGACCTGCTTTTACACCTGATCGATAAAAACAAAGTAGACATTTATGATATACCCATTGTGGAGATCACGGAGCAGTATCTGGAATATATCCAGCAGATGGAGACGGAGGATATGAACGTCATGAGTGAATTTCTGGTCATGGCGGCGACTCTGATCGACATCAAATGCAGGATGCTCCTGCCCAAGGAAGTCAATGAGGAAGGGGAGGAAGAAGACCCCCGGGCAGAGCTGGTGGAAAAGCTGCTGGAGTACAAAATGTGTAAATATATGTCCTATGAACTCCGAGATCGTATGGTGGATGCAGAGCGCAATCTCTACAAGAGTCCTACATTGCCGCCGGAGGTGGCCGATTACCGGCAGCCGGTTGACTATGAGGAATTGATCGGCGATATGACGTTAAACAAACTTCACGAGATCTTCCGACAGATGATGAAGCGGCAGGAGGATAAGATCGATCCTGTCAGGAGCACCTTCGGCAAGATTGAGAAGGATGAGATCGATCTGGATCTGAAGACTACCTATGTGGAGGCTTATGTGCGGAGCCATAAGAAATTCAGCTTCCGAAAACTGCTGGAGAAACAGCACAGCAAAATGGAGGTCATTGTGACCTTTCTGGTGATCCTGGAGATGATCAAGACGGGACGAATCGGCATTGAGCAGGAGGATACTTTTTCGGATATCATCATCACGGCGAAGGAGACGGCGGATAACGGGCCGGTGCAGTTGACCAGCGTCAGCTGACAGGGAGGAAAACATGGAAAAAGATAAGGCAAAGGCGGTGCTTGAGGCAATTCTTTTCACTATGGGAGATTCGGTGGAGATCGACAGGCTGGCTGCCGTGATCGAAGAAGAGGAAGAAACCACAAGACAGCTTCTGGAGGAAATGGCGGCAGAGTATGAGAAGCAGGATCGGGGGATCACACTCACGACCCTGGACAATGCAGTACAGCTGTGCACCAAGAGCGAATTTTATGAATATCTGATCAAGATCGCTACGGCACCGAAGAAATTTGTACTCACAGACACGCTGTTAGAAACGTTGTCCATCATAGCCTATAAACAGCCTATCACCAGACTGGAAATCGAGAAGGTGAGAGGGGTCAGCTGCGACCATGCGGTGAACAGACTTTTGGAGTTTGATCTGATCACGGAGGTGGGGCGGAAGGATGCGCCGGGACGGCCTCTTTTATTTGGCACCACAGAGCAGTTTCTCAGAAGCTTTGGAGTGAAGTCCATTGAGGATCTACCGGAGCTGTCCGCAGTACAGATCGAGGAGTTTAAGCAGCAGGCGGAGTCTGAGGTGAATCTGCAGTTGGATATTTAAGGGAGAATACGCATATATATTAACGAGAGAAACGGCGTTAGGACAGATATATGCGTAGAGGGAAAAATAAAACAGATGCGATCCGAACAGGGAGATACAGCAGGGTGATTGCCGTGGTGACGGCGGTCGCCTTGTTTTGTTGTCAGATGCTATCCGTCAGGGCAGAAGGGGCACAGCCGACTGATGAATTACAGCTCTACGCCCAGGCGGCGGTTTTGATGGATGCAGAGTCGGGCAGAGTGCTCTACGGAAAAAATGAGAAGGAAGTGCTGCCCATGGCCAGTACTACCAAGATCATGACCTGTATTCTGGCATTGGAATACGGCAATCCGGATGAGATCGTGGAGGCATCCTCCTATGCGGTCAGTATGCCCAAGGTAAAGCTATATGTGAGATCGGGAGAAAAATATCGCTTAAAAGACCTCTTGTACTCTCTGATGCTGGAATCCCATAACGATTCAGCGGTGGTGATCGCGGAGGCGGTGGGNGGNAGNGTGGAANNNTTTGCCGCCATGATGAATCAGAAAGCCCGTGACATCGGCTGCTTTGACAGCTATTTCATCACGCCNAACGGNCTGGATGCGGTGGTGAATGCGACCGGCAGGACNCATTCCACNACNGCGGCGGATNTGGCACGGATCATGGCNTACTGTGTNNCGNNNTCCCCCANGAANGAAGANTTTCTGGAGATCACCCGNACNATNAGNTATGANTTTACGGATGCNGATGGANANAGGAGCTTTCACTGNAATAANCACAACGCNTTCCTNGGNATGATGNAGGANGCTCTTTCCGGAAAGACNGGATTTACCAACAANGCGGGCTACTGNTATGTGGGGGCGGTGGAGAGTGAGGGGCGGNTCTANACCGTGGCNCTCCTTGCCTGCGGCTGGCCNAATAACAGGAGTTATAAATGGAGCGATATGAANAAGCTGGCGGCCTACGGNATGGANCGCTANCAATACCGNGATATNTATGANNCNAAANANTTTGCGGATATTCCGGTGCGNAACGGNATNGCCGGGGANCAGGGNACGCCNTATGANGANGCNTNNGTTTCCGTCACNCTGGAGCNGNAAGANGAGAGNNTGCCNTTTCTTTTGTGNGAGGAGGANCGNGTGGAGGTGAAGACTCANGTGGAGACNGTGCTGNATGCGCCNGTTGCGGCNGGNACAAAGGTGGGAGANGTGNGGTATTATCTGAATGANGAGCTGNTNAAAANCTATGGANTNTATACGGACNNNGNNGTGGANGAAANAACCTTCCTNTGGATTCTCAAATATATTCTAAAACTTACATTTTTTTTCTAAAATNTGCTAGTCGAGCCGTCGATTCTGTGTTATACTACAANCGTGTGCAATGTCNCACGGTGATAAAGTTTTATTATTTATTATTATGATAAATGGAGGGCTGAAAAATGAGTACTACTTCTCAAGCGAGTCAAAGAATCAATGCTTTACTCGATGAAAACAGTTTCGTTGAGATCGGCGGTCTCGTGACGGCGAGAGCCACGGATTTCAATCTGAAACAGACAGAGACTCCGTCTGACGGTGTCGTGACCGGCTATGGTGTGATCGACGGCAATCTTGTGTATGTGTACAGCCAGGACGCTTCCGTGCTGAACGGATCCGTAGGCGAGATGCACGCGAAGAAGATCGTAAACATCTATGAGCTGGCAATGAAGATGGGTGCGCCTGTGATCGGGCTCATCGAATCTGCGGGCTTACGTCTGCAGGAAGCTACAGATGCGCTCAACGGTTTCGGCGAGATTTACAGAAGTCAGGTGATGGCATCCGGCGTGATTCCTCAGATCACGGCTGTATTCGGAAACTGCGGCGGCGGACTAGCTCTGATTCCGGCTATGGCGGACTTTGCGTTCATGGAGGAGAAGAACGCGAAGCTGTTCGTAAATTCCCCCAACGCACTGGAGGGTAATGAGATCTCCCGCTGCGATACTTCCTCTGCGGAGTTCCAGAGCGGTGAGACAGGCCTGATTGACATGGTGGCTGACGAGGCGACCATTCTCGGACAGATCAGACAGCTGGTTTCCATTCTGCCCGCGAACAATTCTGACCTGGCATGGACGGACTGTGCAGACGATCTGAATCGTGCATGCGCTGAGATCTCCGGTTGTGTAGGTGATACGGCGATCGCGCTGTCCCAGATTGCGGACGACGGTCTGTTCGTGGAAGTGAAGCAGGATTATGCCAAGGATATGGTGGCAGGCTTTATCCGCTTAAACGGCGCTACCATCGGCGCGGTGGCGAACCGTACCGAGGTTTATGATGAGAAGGGCGAAGTGAGTGAGAAGTTTGATGCGGTGCTGTCCGTGAAGGGCGCGGAGAAAGCGGCAGAGTTCGTGAATTTCTGCGATGCTTTTGATATTCCGGTGCTGTCTCTCACCAATGTGACCGGCTTCTCTGCAAAGACATGCTGTGAGAAACGTATGGCCAAGGCGGCAGGCAAACTTACCTATGCGTTTGCCAATGCTACGGTTCCCAAGGTGAATGTGATCATCGGTAAGGCTTACGGCAGCGCTTATGTGGCGATGAATTCCAAGGCTATCGGCGCAGATATCACGATCGCATGGCCGGATGCTCAGATTGGCATGATGGATGCGAAGCTGGCGGCTAAGATCCTCTGTGACGGACAGGGCGCTGATGCCATCGATGCTTGCGCGAAGGAGTATGAGGCACTGCAGAACAATGTGACCAGTGCAGCAAAGAGAGGGTATGTGGATCAGATCGTGGAGCCGGCAGATACCAGAAAGTATGTGATCGGTGCATTTGAGATGCTCTCTTCCAAGACCGAGGGACGTCCTGAGAAAAAGCATGGTACGGTCTAAGGACCTTCATTTGTCCGCTTTGTAAATATTGTGCCCGCGCATATAAGCGTGGGTCACGGAAAGGCATGTGTGTAAGTATGAAAAAACTTTTGGTAATATTAGGGATGATTACCTGTATGGCCTGTCTTGCAGCGTGCGGTCAGGAGGAAACAGCCGCAAGCGGTCCCATCAGCACGGAACAGGCGATACAGATTGGTACGACAATCGTCGAGCAGATGAATGCGATCGTGGCCGGAAATGCTGTTGAGCAGTACGTGGATCAGCCTGTTCTCTATAACGGTTTTTGTGACTGGCAGGATGCGCTGGAGGATATCGGCAGCTATCAGGGAACAGATGGCGGTTCCGTTTCCTTTGATGATGATGAGGTGAAAATCAGCATCGAGGTTCTCGGTTCCTCGCATAATGCGACGGTAGAGATTGTTCTCGACAGCGCGCTGGTATCTTACATCGGGATCACGACCAATGTGCATTATTCTACGGGAGAGATTATGGTGAAGGCCGGTATGAATACCCTGATCGGTATGGGCACCGTGTTTGCCGTATTGATCCTGATCAGTCTGATCATATCCTGCTTCACACTCATTTCTAAGTTTGAGCAGAAGCAGAAGACGGAGACACCCGCGGCAGCTCCTGCAGCGGATCCCGTAGTGGAGCAGATCGCAGCGAAGGAAGAGCTCTCCGACGACACAGAGCTTGTGGCAGTCATCGCGGCTGCAATCGCGGCCTACGAGGGCGCAGCGTCCACGGACGGTTTCGTGGTGAGATCCATCAGAAAATCAAATAAGAGTAAATGGCAGAATGCCTAAGATCATAGGAGGATATCAAAATGAAGAATTATACAATTACCGTAAATGGCAGCGTATATGATGTAGTGGTGGAAGAGGGNGCGACAAGCGGCGCACCCGCAGCGGCAGCACCCGCAGCTCCCAGAGCAGTTCCGAAGGCAGCGCCTGCACCCGCAGCGGCTCCGGCAGCAAGCGGCGCAGCCGGCAGTGTGAAGATCGAAGCCGGCGCAGCAGNTAAGGTGTTCAAGATTGAGGCCAATGTTGGTCAGGCAGTGAAGAAAGGTGACGCTGTCGTGATCGTTGAGGCTATGAAGATGGAGATTCCTGTAGTGGCTCCTCAGGACGGTACTGTAGCCAGCATCAATGTGGCAGTGGGCGACGCTGTAGAGGCAGGCGCACTTCTTGCAACATTGAACTAATCATGGGAAGGGCGTTTTGGGACGCNCTCTCTGAAACTAAAACTACAGGAGGTTAANAAAATGTATNTAGNTGANACGCTTNACAATCTGATACATCAGACTGCCTTCTTTAATCTGGAAGTCGGCAACTATGTGATGATTGTCGTAGCACTTGTATTTCTATATCTGGCCATCGGCAAGGGCTTTGAACCGCTCTTATTGGTGCCGATCGCGTTCGGCATGCTGCTCGTGAATATCTATCCGGATATTATGAAAGAGTTTGGAGAGGGCGGCGCAGGCGGCGGTCTGCTGTATTATTTTTACTTGCTGGATGAGTGGGCGATCCTGCCATCCCTGATCTTTATGGGTGTCGGCGCCATGACGGATTTCGGACCGCTCATTGCGAATCCGAAGAGTTTCCTCTTGGGTGCGGCGGCACAGTTTGGTATTTTCGCAGCTTACTTNGGNGCGATCTTCTTAGGNTTTAANGATAAGGCGGCGGCAGCCATCTCNATCATCGGCGGTGCGGANGGCCCGACATCCATTTTCCTGGCAGGTAAGCTGGGACAGACNACATTGNTGGGACCGATCGCGGTGGCGGCATATTCTTATATGTCACTGGTGCCGATCATACAGCCGCCCATTATGAAGCTTTTCACCACNGAGAAGGAGAGAAAGATCAAGATGGGNCAGCTTCGTCCTGTCAGCAAGCTGGAGAAGATCCTCTTCCCTATCGTGGTAACCATCGTGGTTTCCCTGATACTTCCCACCACAGCGCCCCTTGTCGGTATGCTGATGCTGGGTAATCTGTTCAGAGAGTGCGGCGTGGTGAGACAGNTGCAGGAAACGGCTTCCAATGCACTGATGTATATTGTGGTTATCATCCTGGGTACTTCNGTAGGTGCGACCACCAGCGCGGAAGCNTTCCTGAACATGGATACCATCAAGATCGTCATTTTGGGACTCATCGCCTTTGCGTTCGGTACAGCGGCAGGTGTGCTCTTCGGTAAGCTGATGTGCATCGTTACCAAGGGCAAGGTGAATCCGCTGATCGGTTCCGCCGGTGTGTCTGCGGTGCCTATGGCAGCCAGAGTGTCACAGAAGGTAGGTGCGGAGGCAGATCCGACCAACTTCCTGCTGATGCATGCTATGGGACCTAACGTAGCAGGNGTTATTGGTACGGCAGTTGCTGCCGGTACCTTTATGGCAGTGTTCGGTGTGTTCTAACGAAGTAAAATCCTTCGGATTTANCTTCACGAGGACGCTTCGCGACCTCGGACTCGTAATTATAATATAAATTGAGAAAGGAATGAAAATATAATGGCAGAACAGATTAAAAAGCCGGTTGGAATCATGGAAACCGTTCTTCGTGACGCACATCAGTCTCTGATCGCGACCAGAATGCCTACCGAGAAAATGCTTCCAATCGTAGATACAATGGATAAAGTCGGCTACCATGCAGTAGAGTGCTGGGGCGGCGCTACCTTCGATGCGTCTCTTCGTTTCCTGAAAGAGGATCCGT
>JAAUZW010000015.1:0-25814 GCA_014804385.1 Lachnospiraceae bacterium
TTCAGAACGTCGTGAGACAGTTCGGTCCCTATCCGGCGCAGGCGCAGGATATCTGAGAGGAGCTGTCCTTAGTACGAGAGGACCGGGATGGACGGACCGCCGGTGCACCTGTTGGGTACCAGACCCACAGCAGGGTAGCCGAGTCCGGCAGGGATAAACGCTGAAGGCATCTAAGCGTGAAGCCCCCCTCAAGATGAGATATCCCAGGAGTGATCCTAAGACCCCTTGGAGAGTACGAGGTAGATAGGCATGAGGTGTAAGCACAGCAATGTGTTCAGCTGACATGTACTAATCGGTCGAGGGCTTAACCACGGAGAAAGAGAAGTTCTAAGGTTCTAAAGAACAGAACCTAAGAACAACTAAGACTTTCTCCAGAAGAATCCTGACGGATTCTTCCTGAATGATTTCAGTTGAGAGAAATGGATAGAATGGGTTTTCAGTTTCGGTTTTGAGGGTATGTTCCCTCAAAGACTCCGCAATACCAGCGGGAAGAATCACGGAGTGATTCTTCAGCAGTTTTGCGAAGCAATACTGTATTCCTCGATAGCTCAATGGTAGAGCACGCGGCTGTTAACCGCGGGGTTGTAGGTTCGAGCCCTACTCGGGGAGTTAAAGAAAACCCGTAAACGTCTATGTTTGCGGGTTTTGTTATAGTAAAAATATCTATTATTAAATGAAACAATAGATCGCATGGATGCAAAAACAACCATGCGGTTGGTAACCAAAAACAGACAGGGATAGCCCTGCCTTTCTTATTTCACTTTTCTTTTCCAGCTGGTAAGCTCTTGGGCGTGGATTGTTTGGAAATAAAAGGAAGAGATAGGGCGGTATGGGGAGTTGAGGGAGAGTTTCCTAAAGGAGTATCGGCAGGGACATATACGGCGATGCTCTTGATGGGAAGCCTTACGGCCCATTTGCAGGGATCGACAGGCGGGTGGAGGAAGAAGTGGAATGTTAGTTCAGAAAGATGATGGGAAGACAGGGAGTAAATGAGGCATTGAAAGCTTCGGATCAGATGGTTTGGGTGCAGAGGTTCAATGCATTAAGGATGAGGGCAGAAGAGGTAGTGTTGCGGGAGATCATATATCAGTAAAGTGATTTGCAGCAGGCAGGATCCTAAAGCCTGAAAAATTCAGAAAATGTATAAATTCTGGATAGCCCAAAAGGCGATTCCGGACTTTGTACGGTATGGAGAAGAATGGTTATATAAGTCTTTAGTTATTGAAGTACATCCGATTAAGATCGATCCCGCCATGTTTGATAAGAGAAAAGTATCAGAGCGGTTCCGTTGATGAGGTAGTAGAGTATCGGTATAATGAGAGAAATGAATTGACAGAGCGTATCTGGGAGAACTTTATCATGCCTATCATCAGGATGATAAGAAGGGGTAGAAAAATGTAAAAAGGAGAAAAGGATGAAAATAATGCAATCGTTCTTAATGTTTTTCTATATTTTAGATCAATGCTATAGAAATAAAAAAGTTAAGGAAGATGATTTGCCGTGGTTTCTGGGTGCCATTAGTACAGAAATATGGGCTGGTGGGAAGCCTATGGATATGTCGATTTTTTGCGAGTGGCATAATTTTATTGAGCCCCAAGCTGTTGATGTAAATAATATAATGGAAAAGACGTACTCATTTTTGGAGTATTATGAGAAGAAATGGGGATTTCATTTTACTATAGCCAAACAATGGATTTTGACAACAACCGATAAGACAGTCGTAGAAATTGCATGTGAAAGGACTGAATATATGTATGAAGAGTATAAATACGACAATTAGTTGCTGAAAAATATGAAATCATGACTGACGGAGAAGAAAGAGACCGGAACAAATCGCATCCTGCATACTGGTCAGCAGTATGACTAGGGGACGGGGTAGTATTACTTAAGGATTAGGTACTATAACCCTGTGGTGGGGCGATTCCTACAGGAAGACACCTACCGTGGTGACGGGGCTAAACCTGTATGCTTACTGTGCGAACAACCCGGTGATGGACTATGAACCGAGGCGGATTATTTGATAATCCATCATTTATTCCTATTCAATAATTTGTCTAGAGGTATATTATGTATAATAATTTGTATTGCAAAGTATATTTAAACACGGAA
Source organism: Lachnospiraceae bacterium (assembly GCA_014804385.1). Lineage (GTDB taxonomy): Bacteria > Bacillota > Clostridia > Lachnospirales > Lachnospiraceae > UBA3282. The sequence goes on from JAAUZW010000015.1 coordinate 2,110, forward strand.
TTGGAAATAGAAGAGTTATACCAATATATAAATAGTAGAGTTTTAGGGGAATTAGAACCCATAAGAACAATAAAAACAAATTGGGGAGAATTGGATTTACGAAGAAATAGTGATTTTGATTTTAGAAGATTGAGGGATAATCCTGAAGATTTTGTGTTCTGGCAATATTATTTGGATATAGAACCTATGGATGGGATAAACGAATTAAACTATATTGGTTATATTTCTAAACTTTTGGATGAGTTAAGCTCACTCAATATTAAGTCGGTAGCATCTTGTGATTTTGAACAAGATTTATAAATGTAGTAATTAAGATCCTTTTTTTCATATCATAGTTCACCCGTTTCTGCACGCCTACAATTTAATGCCGTGAGTGCATCATTGGACGACAGGAGTATCAAGTTAAGGCGTGTTCGTGAAATGCGCGAAGCGAATTTCACCGGGGCTTGGGGTGTCCCCAACAAGCAAAGCGAGACGCCGGAGGCGGCGAAGCGGTGATTGGGATATCCGAAAAGGATATCCCAATCCATTGCTTGCCTGATGATAGAAGAAAACAATGGAAACTGAATTCTATCAGAATTATTGTATTGTAACCGTGACATTTGTATAATATGATTAAAGAAAAGAGAAGCCAAAAAGAATATTATAAAAAGTAATATGTTAGCCAAGAACTGCAAGATAGCAAATATGAAAGGCAGGTAATCTGTATGTCTATTACGGGATATTATGATGGGACAGCAGTCCAGGTGAATGGACAGCTTCAAATGAATCAAAGGGTTATTGTTATACCAATAGAAAATGAAGAGAACTTAATAGATACAGCGGCGGGAGGACTCCATAAATATGCAAATCCATCTATGATCGGATTGGAAAAAGATGCGTGGAGAGAGGCGATGGTGAAAAAGCATGCTCAAAAATAGTCATATGTTAGATGCAAATGCCGTGTTGAGANTTTTGCTNCAGGATCTTGAAGAACAGTTTCAAGAGGTAAGGTCTGTAATTAAAAGAGACCGTTGCTATGTAACGCTTGAAGNAATGGCGGAAGTGTGCTATGTTCTGGAAGGCTTATATCAAGTTTCAAGAGAGGATATAGCAGATAATTTTCGCAAATTGAATTTTGATATTACCATTTTAAATGTAGATGTTTTTTTGCGGGCATTAGAAATATTTGATAAACAATTGCTGAAGCAGTTGGGAAATATAGAAAATTTATAGCTATGAGACTGAAACGGCAGGGATAAGGAATGGTTTATCCCTGCTATTCTTTTGCTCCATCTACGACTTTTTTGTAGGGGGCAATCATCCCCTCATTGATATGGCNGCCAGCTTTTTCCTTCAGCTTNGGAGANGAGAGCAGCGCACCNACNAAGTACATTTTAAGCATGGTNCCCCTGTGNTTCTGGGGNAAATCATACTGNCCATGCGCTTTGTAAAACCGATGATCGGCTTTCATCATACCCTGCATCAAATAGATCAGGTCTCGGAAAATTTTCATTCCGCCTACACCGTAAAAATTCTGGGGCTGGGTATGGNGGTGAGAAAGAGCATAGTTGAGCGTTAANGCCAGGCGGTCAATCTCGTGATCCGGNTCNGTTTCATCAGTGGCAACGCCCGCCAGGAAGTTGCCGCCCACCTGGCTGCGTCCTTCCAGGATCATTTGTAGATTGGGTTCAGCGCTGTAGGAGCCNCTGATCAGATAGCCGATGGGGGAGCCCATGGTGACGGTGCGATGTCCGTTNCAGAATTGNCTGTCATCATAACATTTGAACACGGACCCCATGGAATGGTCGCTGATGGTAAAGGCGTATACAATGGCATCAGATGTCTGGATTTCTTCCCGCAGGAAGCGGTCAAAGCCATCTGTATAGATGCATTTTCCGTCGGACGCACAGTGAAAGCACCCCAAACAGCCGCCACGCATAGGATATTCGCGGATATTGATGACGTGGCTTTCACAGGGAAGCACTGACTGGAATCGCTCGATCATACTTTTAAGCTGTGCATCTTCTTCGCGGCAGTCGGTGACGATGGCTACCNTTTTTGCGGCAAGAGAAGGGGATTCGTGACCGGAGACAGNCTTTTGGGGGACTGTTACGGGTATGNGGGAGGCAGGCGTCCTGGGAGCGGGGAATGGTTCAAAGCTTTTCTGCTTTATGCTCCAAAGTACATAGGAGAAGAATTTTCTGGCCTCAACCTGACCTTTTTTGCTCAGCAAATCCTCCATATCTGCGGAGAGTCCACGGATGAACTTAAGTCCCAGATCCTGACAGTTATCCTGGATGTAACGGTGTGCCGTCACGTCGTAGAAATGCTTGGAGGTGGTGATCTGTGTGGCATACTTTCCGGACAGNTNAATNCCGGATGCTTTTACCAGTTCAATAAAGCGGTGAAGCTGGCTGGGAGCGATAAAAGTATAGACGGGGTAAGAAAAAAGAAGCAGATCNGCCGTTTCCAGNGCNGTGCGGGCTGATGAAAAGTCTTTTTCCAGAAGCTTGATCTCTGCTCCCACATTTAAATAGGTAAATGCCTGTTTGGGAAAGTACTTTTCTAAATAAAGCACCGTCTGNAGGGTGATNCTGTNNTTGGCTTTGGGACTTCCGTTAATGACTAAAATTTTCATGATGGTTTTCTCCTAATTCTCCACGNTATAGGGCAGCCATACCCGCTCACGGCTCGATCCGGAACCAAATAAAATATCATAGTCCACTACCATGAAATGTTGGACCGCTTCTCTCTGCCTGTCATCATATGCATCGAGTGCTCTTCCTTGCTCATCTGCCACCAGTATACGAGTATTGGTTTTAAAAACTTCCCGTTGTTGCTTAAGTACACGAGACATATCTGTATCCGGGAGCCCTGCATATTCAAGAAGCATTTGCGGCAGATAATTGATGTTCTCGCCGTCTGGCTCTATTCTGTCNGCCTCGAAGCTGCTCCATAGCAGCACAGGTACGGAATAGCAGCGTCTCTGCGTTTCGGGATCTGTACCNCCTAACCCCATTAATTCTCGTGCTTCCTCGGAAAATCCGGGCATATGGTCTCCGTACATCGCCAACACTACCGGCTCATCTGTTTGTGCAAAATAAGTTGCCAGCTCTNCAAAGGCCTCATTGGCGAGATGGATTCCGTTGACGTAGCTTACCAGATCCATATAGTCTTCCTCATTCAGAGTACCATCCACTTTCACGGAAATCGGATACGGATAAGCCTTTAGAGAGCCATGTTTGCTATCAAGACCTTGTATATGGTTTGCTATGGACACGGCATAAATAAATTTCCGTTCGGCGGTACTCTCTTCGTATTCCTTAATGATCTGCCGGGCAAGGCTCTCGTCGGAAATATAGCAAGAATAAATATCCGTATAATCCATATCATCCTCGAATACTATCTTATCAAAACCCATAGCCGGATAAATAGCGCTCCTGCCGTAAAAACTTCCTTCATATGGGTGGATTGCCACCGTATCATAATCCAGCGCGTTGAAATAATCCACAATGGATGGTATTTTGCGTTCCTGGAGTGCCGAGGCTATTCCTGTGTATGACATAAAATATTTTGTGTTCAGTCCTGTCAAAAACTCTGTTTCAGACCCGATTGTGCCGCCGCAGAATATATTGGCCGTAAGCTGACCGGACGAACAATATTTCTCAAGTTTCCGATAGGTCTCCATCGGNTCCGATGAAAAAGTAATACTGNTGCCGGTAATATTATCCGTATTCCACCACGATTCGTTCATTATGACAATTACATTCGGCTTGTTGGCGGCGTCTGCCTGATTGTTCACCGTNTGCCTGTCCAGAAAATAGCGGTAACTGTCCTGTACATTGTTCATATTAATATTAGTCAACCGGTCATTTTTTATAAAATTATATACAATGTATCGTTCGTTTTCGGTTCCGTTTACATTTTTNGTGTCAATAGATGTCATACTATATGCGTTTCCTATAAAATATGCGCAATAGCCGAGCAACCCGGCCAGACAGGCACAGCAAAGAGCCAGACGAAGTATATTNCGGCGNTTGAGCAAGAGTGGGTCGTTTTGTGAAAAAAGGGGATATTTCCTGCAAAGCCGGTCTGCCGTAAATCCGCCGAAGCATAATATAAATACGAATGCCAATACCTTAAGCTGCGGAAGAGTGAATTTCAAATTGAGATATCGCAGCGCTATCCCCGCCGCTTCCGTGACCATCAGATCATTAAATCGTAAAAGTTCATGGAGAGCGGCATACTTAATGCTGTCCGCATAGGCCAATAACATCAGTAACAACGATGGTATTGTCAGCGCTACCAACAGCCGTCGGCTAAGGAACCAAAGAGTCATTATGCTCAGGCCGATCATAATAGTTTCAAAGTGATAATAACTGTTAACTGAATAATCGGCATAGAAGGAAAGGATTGTGCCGCTCGGCTGCAGGACATAGTAATCGGCCAGATATGGCAGGAATGTGACCGCTGTGATCAGCAGTCCTGCCACAAATATATAAGTACATATTTTGCGTTCTTTTTTCAGTCTCTCCTCGTATCCGGCACGATCCATCTTCTGCTCCTGATCCTTATGTTGCGGCATATTTTCTTGCATAGTAAAAAGATATTAACTTTTACTTTTCTATATCCCCATCCGTGATCTGGGGAGCCGCGTCCATATTTTTTGGGAGTACCAGATTCAGGATGACCGCTACCAGGAACACTACCGCAACACAGTTTTCCGCGAATACTGTCTGTATGATTTGTGGGAAAATATGAAATATTTCCGAAACCTGTGTAAAACCGATACCGGTACTTAAGGATAGTGCAGCGATGGTAACGTTTCTCTGGGTATCTCCGCATTTGCTGATCATTTGCAGACCACTGACCACAATTGTGCCAAACATCATTATGGTGCAGCCGCCCAGCACGGCGTCCGGCAGGGTAGCCAGTAAAGCGCCGAAGATAGGGAAGATTCCCGCCAGGATCATGATGATCGCACCGGTGGCGATGGCAAAACGATTGACTACTTTGGTCATCGCTACAAGTCCCACATTCTGACTAAAAGAAGTGATGGGCAAACAGCCAAAGAGAGAGGACAGGGAACTGATGAAGCCGTCACAGGTCAGAGAACCGGAGATTTCCTTTTCGGAGACTTCTCTGCCAAGACCGGAGGTGGCAAGGGCCGAGGTATCGCCTATGGTTTCCGTAGCGGAGACCAGAAAAATCAGCACCACTGCCAGAATGGCGTCAATGTTGAATTCCGGTTTAAAGGGGAGCAGAGAAGGCAAAGCAACTACAGCAGTGCCTGACAGGCCGGAAAAGTCAACTATTCCCATGCAGACGGCAACGACATATCCAACAACGAGCCCAAACAGGACGGAGAGCTGCTTCCAGAAGGATTTGGCGAAAATGTTGAACAGCAGGCAGGCGAGCAGTGTCACTGTGCCGAGGATCCAGTTGGAGGCTGCGCCAAAATTTTCGCTGCCGCTTCCGCCGCCAAAGGAGGCTGCCCCCACGGACAAAAGGGAGAAACCGATGGCAGTGACCACACTGGCGGAGACAATAGGGGTGATGAGCTTAAGCCAGTATTTGGCAAACAGTCCCAGAATACCTTCCACGATACCGCCTACGAGAACCGCGCCTACGATGGCGTTATATCCATAGGTCGGTCCGATATAGCAGAAGACGGACACGAAGGTAAAGCTGATGCCCATAACGATGGGAAGGCCGGAGCCGATCTTCCACAGAGGAAACAACTGGATCAGCGTGCCGATACCGGCTATGATCATGGCGCTCTGTATCAACTGTGCATTCTGTCTGAAATCCAGTCCGCAGGCGCCCGTCACGATCATGATCGGTGCGATGTTGGCAACGAACATGGCCAGAATATGCTGCAATCCGAAAGGGATTGCCTTGCCGACAGGAATCTTCCCGTCTATGTGATATATATTGTCTGTCTCTTTGCTCATCGTTCTCGTACCTTCTTGTTATTCTTATAGAAAATTTCAGTTCTGCTTGCGGAAAGTGATCTGTCCGGTGGCAGCGTCCATGCTGTCTACGATGGCAAGGGATTCCAGACGGTATCCCAGATTCCGGATGGTCTGTCCGCCGGGCTGGAAGCCTTTTTCTATGGCGATGCCGATTCCCGCCAGAGTAGCATGGGACTGTGACACCACAGAGATCAATCCCTGCAGAGCGCAGCCGTTTGCAAGAAAATCATCGATGATCAGGATATGATCGTCACTGCTTAAAAACTTTTTGGAGACAACGATCTGGTTCACACATTTGTGGGTGAAGGATTCTACCTCTGCCGTGTACATTTCCCCATCGATGTTGATGGTTCTTGATTTTTTGGCAAATACCACAGGCACATCGAAACATTCGGATGCGACACAGGCGATGCCGATGCCGGAAGCCTCAATGGTCAGGATCTTCGTGACAGGGACATCGGCGAAACGCCGTTTCCATTCTTCTCCCATCTGTTTAAACAGGGTCACATCCATCTGATGGTTCAGAAAGCTGTCCACCTTCAGAACATTGTTTTCTTTGACAACGCCGTCTTTTTGTATTCTTTCTTCCAAAAAATTCATAATGATATCTTTTGACCTTTCTTTTCCTATGTATGATTGTGTTTACTTAGTATATTTATTTTAGCATGAGGCAAATCGGTTGTAAATGCGGTTACTTTGAAAAAATTACGGTACTTTCCCTTGCGAAACCTGACAGAGTATGGTATCATATCATTCGTTAAGGCTCCATGGTCAAGCGGTTAAGACATCGCCCTTTCACGGCGGTAACACGGGTTCGATTCCCGTTGGAGTCATTGNGGACCTTTAGCTCAGTTGGTTAGAGCAACCGGCTCATAACCGGTCGGTCCTGGGTTCGAGTCCCCGAAGGTCCATCAAAGAATCCGAAAGGGTTCTTCTTTACGAGAAAATTCCGTAGGAATTTACTCCGTTGACAGAAGCTTGCTTCTGGATATATAATGTAAAAGCTGAAGCGGCTCAGGCCCGGTGGCTCAGTTGGTTAGAGCGCCGCCCTGTCACGGCGGAGGTCGTGGGTTCGAGTCCCATCCGGGTCGTTTTAAAACAATCATCATTTGCTTGCCGGCGTGGCGGAACTGGCAGACGCACAGGACTTAAAATCCTGCGAGGCTAACCCCTCGTACCGGTTCGATTCCGGTCGCCGGCATTACATTTTAGGTGGCTCAATCTCTTGTAATACTGGGATTGAGTCATTTTTCGTGTATAAGCAGAGAAGGAAGTTTCACGAATATATAGAACTCTAAAGGAGAGAAAATACCGTGACGATAAAAAAGAAAGCAGTTATTTTCGATATGGATGGGGTTATTTTTGACAGCGAACGGCTGATTCTCGATTGTTGGGAGAAAGTGGCGGAAAAGTATCATTTTGCGAATATCAGAGAGGTCTGCATCGACTGTATCGGGACGAACAAGGTAAAAACAAGAGAAATCGTATGCGCCTATTATGGAGCATCTTTTCCGTATGATGAATATAGTAAAGAAGTTTCAGGGCTGTTCAGGGAATATATTCAAACGAAGGGTCTGCCGGTTAAAAAAGGTGTCAGGGAGCTTTTGGAATATCTGCAGGCGGAGGGAATTCCCATCGGACTTGCCTCGTCAACCAGATTGGCCGTTGTGGAGGAAGAATTGAAGCAGGCAGGATTATATGATTATTTTCAGGTCGTTATGGGTGGCGACCAGTTGAAAAGGAGCAAGCCGGAACCGGATATTTATCTGTTGACCTGTGAAAAGATGGGTATCTTGCCAGATTGCGCATATGCGATCGAGGATTCCTATAATGGTATCCGTTCCGCTTACCGTGCCGGCATGATGCCGATCATGGTGCCGGATATTCTGCAGGCAGACGACGAAATGAAGGAAAAAAGTATTACCGTATTGCAGGATCTGCTTCAGGTGAAGGAATATTTTCGTGCTTACCTCTAAAGTCTGGACAAAAATATCCGATACCTATAGTGTAGGATATTGAGATAGAGGAAGGAGGAGTCACATATGCGTATAGAAGCTTATACTCAGGTACAGCAGGTCTACGGTGCGAAGAAGAGCGCTAAGACACAGAATACTGCTAAGAATGCGACTTCTGATAAAATTCAGATCTCCAGCATCGGTAAGGATATTCAGATTGCGAAAAATGCGGTTGCGGCTGCCGATGATATCAGGAGTGAATTGACTGCACCCATCAAGGCAGGCATTGCGAACGGTTCCTATCAGGTGAGCGGTGAGAGCTTTGCCGAGAAACTGATGAAGCAGTATGAGGAGATTAGCAGTTTGTAATAAGACACTTGGTAAATTCGTTTTACGGATTTATCAAAGAAGGTGGGTTTTGACGTGGCAAGTTTAATGGAGACCTTGATAGAGGTTTTGGAAAAAGAAAATCTGGAGTACAAGAATCTGTTAGAGCTGTCCATGAAAAAAACACCTGCCATTGTGTCTGACAACATTAAGGCTTTAGCGGAAATCACGGATGAAGAGCAAATCATAGTAAGCAGGATCAATCATTTGGATCGTCAGAGAAACGAAGCTGTTGATGATATTGCGAACGTACTTAACAAGGATGTTACAAAGCTGAAAATTGTAGATTTGATCAAGATGCTGGAGGCCAGACCACAGGAACAGACAAAACTGGCATCGGTATTTGATGAGCTGAAAAGAAATGTCCAGGCGGTAAAACGGATCAATGAGCAGAACAGAGAGTTGATCGAGAGTGCACTGGAGATGGTACAGTTCAACATGCAGATCATGCAGTCCATGAATAAGGCGCCGGAGACGGCAAATTATAACAGGGGCGCCTGCAATACCGGTGATGTGATCGGGACGGCTCACAAGACTTTTGATGCCAAACAATAATTGTTGAGGACGGTAGAATATGTCATTAATGTCAAGCCTTTATATAGGCGTATCAGGATTACAAACATCAAATAATGCGCTGAATACTACAGCGCATAACATGTCTAACTTAGACACCCAAGGATATACCAGACAGCAGGTGGCGCAGGGTACGCGGAATTATCTTACGCAGGCCAGGTATGCTGACAAGAACTGGATCCAGACAGGTCTGGGTGTCAATTATACCCGAACAAGACAGGAAAGAGATTTAATATTAGACAGAAACTATCGGCGCGAAGCAGGGCGGACTGCTTTTTATGATGTTTCTTCCGTGTCGATAGAGGAGATAGAATATATTCTGGGAGAGTCCAACGAGGGACATGAGTTTTCCAAGGCTCTGTATGACGAGGAGAATGGAGATGGACTCTGGCATGCGGTACAGGAGCTGGCTAAGGATCCTACCTCGTCTGTCAATCAGGATCTGTTCGTGACGAAAGCCTACGAATTTATCACGAAGGCAAGAGCAGTGTACAACAGTCTTTGTGATTATCAGGACAATATGAATAAAACGGTAAAGATTGATGTGGAGAACATCAATGCATACGCGCAGGAGATTGAGACTCTGAACCGGGCGATCATGAGAGTGGAGGGCGGCCCGGAGCATGCCAACGACTTGCGGGATCGCAGAAACTATCTTTTGGATGAGCTGGCTAAGCTCGGCAGCATCACCTATTCGGAGAGTCCTGACGGTTATGTAAGCGTTCGGTTTGAGCAGGTGGATCTGGTGAAGGGCGGCCTGGTCAATGAGATGTGTCTCTACACGGATCCTAAGACCGGTTTTTATACGCCCTATTGGAAGATGCTCGCCAGATATGATAAGTTTGATGAGAACGGCAATCCGATCGTTTCCGAGGAAAACATAGAGGGGGCCAAGGTCTTTGATCTGACCCAGAAGATATCTTCCGTGTACAATACAGATATCGGTTCCCTGAAGAGTACTTTATTTGCAAGGGGTGACCACAGGGCCACCTACGACGAGATCAACGATGTCAATACGGATGGTGAGTATGAGGAAGGTTGGTATAACATCCATATTTCACAGTCCCTTGTTATGAATACGCAGGCTGAGTTCGATCAGTTGATACATCACATTGTCACGAAGATTAACGACATTTTAGCAGAAGCGGCCGACAGGGCAACGGCGTTAAATCCGGACTCTAACTACTTGAGAGATGAGGATGGAAATCCCTACCAGCTGTTTAAACTCATGGTGGATGAACAGACAGGGAAGCCGGAGACGGGCTGGACGGTAAGGAATATCCTGATCAACACGGAGCTGCGGCAGAACCCTTCCTTATTAACCTTCAGACTGGATGAGCATTCTGAGGATAATGAGACCATGGAGGCTCTGAAAAAGGCTTTTGAGGAAGCAATCTATACTTTAAATCCCAATGTGACAACACCTGTCTGCTTCAAGGATTACTATAAGAATCTGGTAGCGCAGCTGGCCAATAATGGGGCGGTATTCCGGGCGGTTCAGGAGAATCAGACAGTGGCAACGGACGCATTGAAGTATGCGAGGGAGCAGATTGTGGGTGTGTCCTCCGATGAGGAGCTGACCAACATGATCATGTATCAGAACGCCTACAATGCATCCAGTCGGTACATTAATGTGATCAGTGAAATGTTGGATCATCTTTTATCGACACTGGGACGCTGATTTTTGAATGAAGATAAAAAGAGGGAAAACTTATGGCATCAACTTTTTTTGGACTGACAATTGCATCATCGGGACTCCGGGCAGCCAACGCCGCTTTGAACACCACCGGCAATAATATCAGCAATGTCAATACTGTCGGTTACAGCAGGCAGGAAGTGAATACAGAGGCGGCTAATGCGTTGCGTGTGTTTGCCACCTACGGCTGTGCGGGCGCGGGTGTGGAGACTTTATCCATCGAGCGGGTGAGAGATCAGTTCTATGACTTTAAATACTGGTCGAATGAGACGAAGCTGGGAGAGTATGACGCCAAGCTGTACTACTGCAATATGATACAGGAATACCTGAAGGATGACAATAAGACCGGTTTTAAAACGCTCTTTAATAATATCGGAGCGGCCTTACAGGAGATCACCAAGAATGCCAGCAGCACTGATACAAAAGCAGAATTTTTGGGTGCGGCTAAGGCGCTGACCGATTATTTCAATAATATGTATGGAGATCTCAGAGATCTGCAGTCGGATGTGAACGATGAGATCAAGATCCGTGCGGATCAGATCAACTCTATCGCGCAGGATCTGGCGACGGTCAACAAACAGATCAATACCATCGAAATGACGGGAACCAGGGCCAATGAGCTGCGGGATAAGAGAGACAGTCTGATCGACGAACTTTCTGCGATTGTGGATGTACAGACGCAGGAGCTGCCTATTCTGGATACGGAGGGAAATCAGACGGCTGCTCACAGATATATGGTAAAGATCGCCGGCGGACAGACGTTGGTGGATATGGACGATTATAGGACGTTGATCTGTGTGGCCCGTTCGAAAGAGGAGAAGGTGAACCAGTCGGATGTGGACGGCCTCTATGATCTCAAGTGGAGCAACGGAGTGGATTTCAGCCTTTACAATGCTTCCATGGGTGGAGAATTGCGTGGCCTGATCGAGATGCGTGACGGTAATAACGGCGAGTACTTTAAGGGGACGGCTACCAACGTGGCATTTCATAAGAACTTCTCCACAGTGACCATAAAGACAACGGAATCTCATTTACAGAGCATCACCAAGTGTAACCTTTCCGATACCGGCGGTGTGATCAATATCGGGAATCAGCTTTACTATTACACGAACTGGTCTTATAACGGTAACGGCGAGTACACTTTTACTATTGACAATAAGGCGAGCGATGAACCCCTGACTCCGGCGAAGACCTGGACGGAGGTTTCCATCGGCGGAGAGCTTAACTATCAGGGCGTTCCCTATTATCTGAAACAGATGAATGAGTGGGTGCGCGAATTTGCAAAGAAGGTAAATGATATTTTCAAGGAGGGGCTCACCGCGGAAGATCCGCCGCAAAAAGCGGATATCCTTTTTACCGCAGATTATGTGAGACAATCCGGACAGTATACACAGGCGCAGTTGGATGTTTCCGCAACGAATGGGGAAAATACAGGATACTACAATTTGACAGCAGGCAATGTGACGCTTTTGGATGCGGTGGTCAAGGATCCGAGACTTCTGGGTACCAGAAAAGATATTGACAAGGATGAATTTCCTGATCAGACTGAGGGACCTGATGTGGATGAGATCGAAGGTCAGGAGCAGTGCGATCAGGTGTGGGCGGTGATTTCCATGCTGAGTGACGTCAACCAGTTCAGCTTCCGCGGAAGAGATGCGGGTGGTTTCCTGGAGTGTGTGCTTTCCGATGCGACGCTGAATGCCAGCAATGCGGAGAACTTCTACAACACATACTTCAGTCTTGAGACTAATATTGACAACCAGAGAACCTCCATTTCCGGCGTGGATGAGGATGAAGAGGCCATGAATCTGGTGAAATACGAGAATTCCTACACATTGGCATCCAAGATGATTCAGGTGCTGACAGAAGTGTATGACAGATTGATTTTACAGACTGGCGTATAGCATGGAGCTTTGCTCAATCCAGGAAAGCATCGAAGATGCGATTTTGCGAATGGCATGGCGGTGATTAATATTAGGAAAAGAGGGATACTGACTATGAGAATGACAAATAAGATCATGCGGAACAACGCAGCCTACAACATCAACCAGAATAAGATATTGCAGGATAAGCTGACCAACCAGATGACAAATCAGAGCAAGATAGTGCGTCCCTCCGATGATCCGGTGGTAGCGATCAGAGCGCTCCGCCTCAGAAGTAATGTGGCGGCTGTTACCCAGTATAATGAGAAGAATGCGAAGGATGCGGATCAGTGGCTGTCGCTGACGGCGGACGCTATGGACACTGTGTATGAGGTGTTAAACAAGCTCTACGATAAGGCGACTACTTCTCCGAATAAATATCAGACTTCCGATGATTTGCGGATCATTATGTCTGAGATGAAGCAGCTGACGGCAGAGTTTTATTCCTGCGCGAATGTGGACTATGCGGGAAGGTTTGTATTCTCCGGGTATCGGACAGATCTGCCGGTCACCTTTACCGAGGAGGACATGAAGCAGATGGAGGAGCATCCGGTATCCTTCAATATTGACGAGGATTTCGGTTTTCAGGATATCAGCCGGATCAGCTATACGGACTATACCAAAGTAGAGGATGGACTGGTACCCAATCCGCCGGGCAACAAGCCTACTGTGCCAAACGATATCGATGATGTTCATTCTTATGAGCAGGCTGTTAAAAATACGACATTGTATCGTTTCCGGATCTCCTATAACAATCTGGATTCCCTGAAAAAGGGGGGAGATCTGAAGATCACCATGCCGAATGGCACACAGATAACGGCGACTGCTCAAAAAGATCCAAATGGTGAGGCAGTGATGGGCACTGACGGGAATCCTGTTGTACAGACAACAGCGGTGGATAAAGACGGTAATCCGGTCACTGTTGCGATTCGGGAGTTTGGAGATCAGGAGGAGGCATACAAGGCAATCGCTGACGGCTTTGAGGGAATCGCTTATATTCCGCTCAGTGGCGAGATGGTGTTTTCCGAGCAATTCTATAATGAGAATTTCAATGAGAAGGCATTTGTGGGAGGAAACACCTTCCACGTAAATTATGATAAGAGCACCTGGGTGAATGGCGATATCAATCCGGTACATTACTTTAAGTGTATCGAGACGAAGAATTTGGCAGCCAAGAATGAAGCTCCGGATTGGAGAAAAACCGCTTACAACACCCAGCGCGATCAGGGCAGAAATCAGGATATCTATTACGATGTGGGATATAACCAGCAGATTCAGGTCAACACCCGTGCCGATGAGATATTCACCCACGATGTGCAGAGGGATCTGGATGATTTTACACACTATCTGAATCAGCTTGAGGCAATCGAGACAGTGAAGAAGAATCTGGAGACCAAGCAGGCCGAATTTGCGGAAGACTCCGATGAGTATAAGGATATTGCCAGGAGAATTGAAGGCGCAGATAAGGCGTGGGACTATATCCGCGAGAATATCCATACAAAGTTTGAGAATCAGATCACAAAATATCAGCAGTATTTGGATGATTCCAATGTGGCTACGACGGACAATGCCACCAGAAGAAGCCGTTTGGAGTTGGTTGCTACCAGATTGACCAACCAGCAGGCCACCTTTAAGGAGCTGCAGCAGGACAACGAGGGAATCGATATCACTGAGGTGGCGGTGGAGATGACCAGTGCGGAGCTGACCTACAGTGCAGCGCTCATGGCGACCGGTAAGATCATGCAGACAAACCTGATGAACTATATTTGATGAGCAATGAGCCGTGCAGAGACACGAGAAACAGGCTGCGGGAGCTCGCTCACGGTAGTCTGTTTCGAAGTGGATCTATGTGGCGGATGCCACATAATGAGCAGAATCGCTGCGCAGCGGCGATTCTGTGAATGTAGTACGGCGTCGTAGAAGAAAAGCTTAATAAACAGGAAGGAAGACGGGTATGCAGATTAAGACAAAGGTATTTGGAGAGATTACCATTGATGATGAGAAGATCATACATTTTCCGAATGGAATCATTGGATTCCCGGATCTCCAGGATTTCGCACTGGTCCACGATGTGGAAAAAGGAACAGATACGATTCATTGGCTGCAGTCTCTGCAGGAGCCGGCCTTTGCGATGCCGGTGATGGATCCGCTGATCGTGTGCCCGGACTATAATCCGGAGGTGGATGATGAGCTTCTGAAGTGCATCGGTCACATTGATCCGGAGGAACTTTTAGTGATGGTGACGGTGACAGTGCCCAAAGACATTAAGACAATGACGGTGAATCTCAAGGGCCCTATCGTGATCAATGCGGCGGAGTGTAAGGCAACACAGGTGATCGTGGAGGGAGATCAGTATCTGGTGAAATTCCCTATCTATGATATTTTACAAAAAAACAAACAGAAAGCGGGTGAGTAAATGTTAGCTTTATCCAGAAAGAAGAATGAAGCGCTTGTGATCAACAACAATGTAGAGATCACGGTACTTGAGATCAAAGGCGAACAGGTAAAGCTAGGCATTAGCGCACCGAGGGAAGTGCCTGTGTACCGTAAGGAGGTCTATATACAGATTCAGGATGCCAACAAGGAAGCCGGCGATGTGGACGGCATGGAGGCTTTGAAGAATCTGCTCGGCTAGTTTGAGAGTGCAGAAAATGGACAGTCATGAAGCCGGGAAATGTGATTGGTATGGAAAAATAAAAGGGAAGGATATGACAGGTGTGTCACATTCTTCCCTTCTGTTTTTCTGGATCACTTATCATATATCTTCCGTCAGGATTTTGATCATCTGTGCCAAACGCATTTCGTAGGTGTGGCAGCGAGCCACTTTTTCACAGCCCCGAATAGCGATTTCCAGACGTTCCTCCTCGTGGGTCAGGTAGTAGCCGACCTTGTCTTCCAGTTCTGCCATGGACTCGTAGGTTTCCAGATCTTTTCCAATCTCAAAATATTCCGGCAGCTCTGCCTGATAGTTGGTGAGTAAGAAGCCGCCGCAGCCCAGGATATCCCAGATACGCAGGGAAAGACCTGTCTCGATGGGACGCATGGTCATATTCAGATTGATGCGGCTTGCCTGGAAGACCTTCGGCATCTCAGTCAGGGTGCGCACACCACCCCGGCACTGTACCCTGGGCAAAGTGGAAGTATCGCTTCTGGTATAGAGTGTCACCGGAAAACGCTCAGAAAGCCGCTGCAAAGTGCGTTCCCGCTCCACGGCGGCCAGTTTCATGCCGATATACTGATGCGCGACCAGATAGCGGTCTACCTCTCCGTAGGTGTCGGCACCCTGATAAAAGTCCGGATCGGCCCCGGCGATCTCACGGATTACCTCCTCGGGCAGGGTTTCGGAGATAAAATTATAGCCGTAGACCTGGAGCTGAGCTTCGATCAATCCGTCCACGAAGCCTCTGGTGTGGTCGGAGAGAGACAGCTTGTCATATCTGCATTTTTCCGTGTACAGAGAACCCACGAAGGACACCTCTGCGCCGAAAGTTTCATAATCTTGTTCGGTCATGGCAAGCACTACGCTCTCCCAGCGCTTGGCGCCTGTGGCAAGGGGCAGGTAGTGGATGCACTCCGAGTTGATGGGAGAAAAGAAATCGTACTGTGCTCTGTCGAAAAGAAAAATACGGTTATAGCTGTTTTTTAAGGCGTTGGAAAAGAGCTCCGGCACCGGAGAGTCCACGCTCCAGCAGACGTATGGCACTTTCAGCCGTTCGCAGGTGTAGGAGATGACCGGAAAGAAATTGACGCTGAACACAAAGGCGAGAGGCTTTTGCAGGATCCAGCCGCTCACCTTCTCGGCACATTCCCGGGGTGAAACCTGTTTGTTCTGCATTTCCAGCTCTTCCGTGTGCACTGTGATGCCAAAATTTTGGAAAGCTTGGAGAATGTCGGGCTCNCANATGCTGTTGTANCGGTAAAATAATATTTCCATGCTNCCTGTCGTTTTTCATCCTTTNCTAAAATTCCGCGTCTATNGCGGCATAAAANACTTCTGANGCCTGTGTCAGTTTTGAAATATAGGTGCNCAGATCACAGCNTTTTTTNACACCTGTGTAGCAGTTGAGGACAGCCTCNTTNAGNGCNTTNNCAAGGACGGGNAGNTCGTCGTTCTCCAGATAGTCGTACAGGGAGAGCAGGATCTCCTCGGACTGNTGCAGNANNGANACNGCAATGAGATANGNATCCTCCGGGCAGNGNNNNACCTGCCAGNATAGCCTGNATCAGACCCTGCAGATCCTTTGCCCGCTGCAGGAGCGCCTCGCNCCGGGATAGGATAAAGGCNTCCGNACTATGCTGACTGGCAAATTCCGCCANCGCCGCATCCATGGTGAGGGCGTAGACCGTGCAGGAACCGAACCGNTCCGTCTCGGNCTGCCCNCAGAAAGCGGCAAGCTCNGCCGGCAGNGCATCCTTTATCGTGTAGAGCAGAATGAGACCGCCGGNCCTTACCTTTTCTATCGCATCGCACACCGCCGTTANGGCGGGACAGGTGTCCAGCCGGTAGAGGAGTGAAACGCAGGAGCCGTTCGCNGCCGCCATCAGAGAAAAAGGGCTTATGGCAAGCGCTGTCAGGGCGTTTCCCTTTTGCAGGAAGGTCATANAATCCTGAAAAACCTTATAAGCGCCGCAGCCGGATGGCTCGCCGTAGCCCATTACATTTTTTGCCTGGCTCGTCGAGAGTAAAACCGGGTAGAGCCTGCGAAAGGCCAGAGCGTAGCAGCCAAGATACGGATTCTCCGGGCAGTATTCCATAAGCCGCAGCATATCCAGCCGAAGTCGATCCCAGACAGACTCGTCTTCCATATAGTAGAAGGTGATGTAGGGTCTTGTGGTGACATTGCTGTAATCCGGAAATTCCGGCTTTTCCAATAAGGTGAGGACTGCTGCCCCATCTTCTATTGTGACACGTGTGTCAGTAGCATTGATCCTCATGGCGTCCTCCTTTTCAGTGCCTGCAGCTCCAACAGTACCTGAAGCCTTTCTGCCAGCCGTTCATAGTCGAAAAATTCCTTCATATAGGCCCGCATCTCGTGGAAATTGCGGGCAAGATAATCGGGATTTTGGCAGAGGGATAACAGCTCTCTGGAAAAGCCCTCGAAATCCTCCGTATCCTGACAGATGCGCCCTACCCGCCCGTTGTCGGTCATGTCCGCGGCGGCATCCACGCCGGTGCAGACCACGGNGCAGCCGAAGATAGCCGCCTCCGAGAAAACGTTGGGGCTGCCGCCCTCCAATCGGGAGGGAAGCGCAAAGATCTTTGCCTTTTTATAATATTGATAAAGCGTCTGTTTGTCCGCNATNTTGCCTGTCAGGTGGATGTGAGGGGCAATCGGTGGAAATTTTTTACAAAATGCCTCATAGTCTCTTTGAAATTCCTCGGTGACGCTCCCGATCAGAACCAGCTCCCAGGGTTCCTTAAGCTCTACGAAAGCCAGTGCATAGGCGTACAGAAGCAGNAGAGTNTTTTTCTGNGCGGTGCCAAGCCGTCCNACAGTCANNATCATATTNTCNTTGTCCTCGTATCGGGCATCGGCGGCCTCCGNATAAAGCGGNTAGTAGACGCCGTTGGGGATATATTCCACGGGCCGCTGCCATTTTTTATAGACAAAGGACTGCAAACGTCTGGCCTCACAGCTTATAATGTCNCAGCTTTGCAGGAAGGCGGAAAAGGAATCATCAAACAGAGGAAGGGCATTTGCCCAGTCGATATTGNAGTCCAGTTTCAGATAGATGATGCCGTCGGGNCGCANAGTNTTGTAGGTCTGAACCAGTTCCATGTANTCGCCCCTTGAACCGAACAGACACAGCAGATCCATCTCGTCATAGTGTTCGGAGACGTAGCGGATGGCGGCCTCCATNTGGGGNTGNTCNGCNGNCAGGGNNANAAGCTCCGCTCCCGGCAGATAGGANAGATACGGGTAATCNCCCGTACTTGCNGTGATAAGCTTAAGATTTTCCCCGAAAGTTCGATAACATACATAGGGAAGGATAACACGATCCTTTAAAAGCTGTACATTTTCCAGTGGATAGGCAGGGATCATACAGATCCTGTATTTTCTCATAGGATTTTGCCCCCCNATCNGTAAANTTTGAAACNAACACGAAGAATCGCCTGCGATTCTTCAGAAGTTAATCCCGCAGGGATTTACTAGAAGTTAATCCCGCAGGGATTTACTAGAAGTTAATCCCNTAGGGATTTACTTCGATTATAGACGATGTTTTTAAAGNTTTAAACTATTTTCTCGTTTTTCCTAAATAAATATCAGTTTTTTCCGATATAGAATANAAGAGACTGTGTCTGTTTGTAGGGATACGAACAGTGAAGTCAAGAGACGATTCCATAATTTTTTACAAATATCACACGGAGGTGATTGACGATGGCAACAATTGAACCATTAAACAGTGTCATGACTTATCAGGCACAGGCAGCAACCAAACCCCAGACGGCAGAGNCGGTGAACACGGAAGTTCCGGAGGATGGGCAGACCGTCAATATCGATGCGACCACCGCGGTGGTGACGAAGACTCAGGCTGAGGACGAGAANNGCGGCGGCAGCGATAANGCCGGCAGTCANCAGCANCAGGCGCAGNGCGGCAGTAAGGCGCAGCAGCAGCAACAGTCCGANCAGCTGAAAAAGGCGATCGCGGAGATGAACAAGAAGATCAATAATAGTAATGAAGAGGCGGTTTTTGGCGTTCANGAGGACACCAACCGGATCATGATCAAGATCATGGATAAGGATACCAAGGAGGTCATCAAGGAGTTCCCGCCGGAGAAAACCTTGGATATGATCGCGAAGATCTGGGAGATGGCTGGAATTCTTGTGGANGAAAAGCTATAGGCATATTGACAGCTAGGAGGGNAANGAAATGGCTATCAGAATNACAGGTATGTACTCGGGTCTTGACACCGAGAGTATCATCAACGAGCTGGCTTCGGCTCAGAGCTATAAGAAAAATAAGCTGGTGAAGGCACAGACGAAGCTGTCCTGGAAACAGGATGCGTGGAAAGCATTGAACACTAAGATCTACAGCTTCTATCAGAAACTGGATGATCTGCGCCTGCAGTCTTCTTATATGAAGAAGAAGACCGTAGTGTCTAACGCTAATGCAATTCAGGTAACAGGTAGTAATGTGGATGGTACCCACAGTGTGAGTGTAAAGAAACTTTCCAAGAAAGCGGCGCTGACCAGCGGCAATCTGTCCAAGAACGGCGTGAACTACACAGGAAATGCTACTCTGGGGCAGTTGGATCCGAGTTTTGCCGGCAAGACAGGAAGTATCCGTATCAGTGACCGCACCGGCGAGTATGTGGACATCGAAGTCAGCGGCGACATGAAGATCAATGACTTCGTGAAAGCGATAGGGGATAACACAGCCCTGACGGCTAACTATGATCAGAATAACCAGCGTATCTATATCAGCTCCTGGGATTCCGGTGCAGCAGCCGATTTCTTCTTTTCCGGAAACGACGAGGGAGGTATGCAGGCGTTAAAAGCACTAAAGCTTCTGTCTGATAAGGATATCGACAAGCTGACGGCAGAGGGCGGCGAGTACGATGTATGGTCGAAGTATAAGAAGAGTGCTGACGATGAGGAACCGACTGCTTACGATAAGCTCATCAATGCGGAGACTCTTTCCCGTCTGCAGGCGTTGAAGGCACAGAATGATAAGCTGGCGAAAGAGAATGCGGATTACATTAAGGCCAACCAGGACAATATCGATAAGCTCAAGGAGATTCAGGCCAATGCGGACGGCATATACGATGATCATTACTCCTATTTGATCGGTTATGATTTCGATAACATGACGGTGGATCAAATCAAGGATGCAGGGGAAGCGCTGTATGACAGAATTTATGGCGTGGAGACCGAGCAGAAGGTGCAGGCGAAGAATGAGGACGGCAGTCTGAAATTTGAGGCAGATGGCACGACACCTGTATATGTGCAGGCGAAGAATGAGGATGGCAGTCTGAAATTTGAAGACGATGGTGTTACACCTGTATATGAGACGGAAACCGTGCGTGTCGGCGGTCTGTCGGGGGATTTGAAGGATCTTCAGAAGGATCTTGCCGATAAGAAGAGTGCGCTGGCTCAGGCGCGTAAGGATCTGGCGGCAGACAGTGAAAATGCTGCATTGCAGCAGGCGGTGAAGGATGCGGAGAATGAGGTCACAGCGGCTTCCGAGGCTGTCAGCAAAAAGCAGACTGAGATCAATAAGGCGAAAGAGGTCTACAGCTTCTACACTGCCTATGCTTATAACGAGGCGAAGCGGGAAGCTAACCAGAAGAAGATTGATGAGAATAATACCCGCTTTGACTATACTGAGGACGAAAATGGTAAGGGTACTTACAAGGAAAAGGATTCCGATGGCAATGTTGTGGAGATTGGGCAGGGTATCACAGCCGATGAGGTGACGAAGCAGTTTGACGCCAAGGTGGAAGCTGCGAAGGATGTGATGGCGAACAAAGCCACATGGAAGGAAGCCGCGCTGGGTACTAAGGTAGCGGGGCAGGATTCCGAGATCGAAGTGGATGGCGTTACGTATACTTCCCGCAACGACACCGTGACTGTGAACGGCATGACCATCACGGCGATGGAAGAGACCGACAAGNNGGTTACCGTATCNACGAAGACCGATACGGAAGGNGTCTACAATATGATCAAGGACTTCATCAAGGCGTACAGNGAGCTGATCAACGAGATGGATTCTCTCTACAATGCNGANTCTTCCTCGGGGTATGATCCGCTGCTGTCCGAGGAGAAGGAAGCNTTATCAGACAGCGAGATCGAGGAGTGGGAGAAGAANATCAAGGATTCCCTGCTCCGCAGNGATGCTACCCTGAGCGATATCTCTTCCGCNCTCAAGATGGATATGATGNCGGGNTTCAAGATCGGCNNTCAGACNNTNTATCTCTCGGANTTCGGCATTGCNACGCTGGGNTACTTTAACTCGGCGGACAATGANAAAAATGCNTATCATATCGACGGTGANCCGGACGATGCNAAGACGAAGAANAACGANGATCTGCTGAACAAGCTGATNGCNAATAACCCTGANGCGGTGATGGAATTCTTNACGGGTCTGACCAACAAGCTGCATGATACATTGGCGAATAAGATGTCGGCGACAACGATGAGCAGCGCCATGACNGTCTACAACGATAAGAAGATGAAGGAAGANTANGACGANTATACNGANAAGATCAAGAAGCAGGAAGAGAAGCTGAACGCNTATATTGACAAGTGGTATGCNAAGTTCTCGGCCATGGAGACAGCGCTTGCGAAGCTTGAATCCAAGAACAGTTCTCTTTCGAGTCTGTTCGGCGGTTGATNGTTCTTAAAAATGGCAGGTTGGATCAAGGAGGAGTATGACTATGCCGGCACGTAATCCCTATGCGGAATACACAACGAATAAAATCCTGACAGCTTCCCCGGCGGAGGTGACGCTGATGCTCTATGAGGGCGCGATCAAGTTTTGTAATATNGCGATNGTTNCCATAGAGCANGGCGAGATNGAGAAGGCGCATATCAATATAGTAAAAACGCAGCGCATCATTGAAGAGTTCAGAAATACNCTGGATCACAAGTATCCTGTGGCAGAGGACTTTGACAGGATCTATGTATATCTNCTTNANCGCCTGCTTCAGGCGAACATGAAGAAGGATNCANAGATCNTGGAGGAGGTCAATACGCACTTGNGGAGTATCCGGGATACCTGGAAGGAAGTNATGAAGCAAAACAACCAGCATGGATAGAAAGGTGGACGTATGAGTCTGAGCAGTGCGCAGATCCTGGTGNAGAGTCTGGANAAAAAGAGTCGTATNCTCGATGAGATCATCGAGGAGAATGCGGNNCAGGAAAGNCTGTTCAAGCAGGAGGAGCTGGATATGGAGGCGCTGGATGCATCCTCCGACAGAATGGGAGAGCTGGCGGAAAANCTGGAGCTTNTGGANGAGGGCTTTGAGTCGGTGTATGATCGGATCAGGCAGGAATTGATNGATAATAAATCCGNTTATCGGACGGAGATCAANAGGATGCAGGAGNTGATCGCCGNGATCACNGAGAAGGTGGTNACGATCAATGCCGCCAGAATGCGCAATAAGCTGCAGGCGGAAAACCGCTTTAAGAAGAGCCGGCAGCAGATNGGTAAGGCATCCTCTAAGATGAAGGTGAGCCAAANCTANTATAACAATATGAACCAGCTGAACTTTGTGAATCCGCAGTTCTATGACAGTAAGAAATAAGAAGTAAATATGAGTATTTTCCTTAGAGCCGAAAAAAATNNAAAAAANTTTTTTTCGGCTCTAAAGTATTTCNGATACCCACCGATATATATTACAAGTAAAGAAAACATTTACTTGAAACCAGTGNAGATGCAGATGTCAGCGGACGGGGCGGAAGCATTGACACANCNAAAAAACAGCGGCAAGGAAGCCGCAGAAAATTCAAGGAGGAATATACTATGGTAGTAAAACACAACATTACAGCGATGAACTCTAACAGAATGCTCAANTTGACAGCGTCTAGCCAGGCGAAGTCTACTGAGAAGTTATCTTCCGGTTACAAGATNAACCGTGCAGCAGATGATGCAGCAGGTCTCTCCATTTCCGAGAAGATGAGAAGACAGGTAAGNGGTCTTANCCAGGCTTCCGCTAACGCTCAGGACGGTATCAGCGTAGTGCAGACCGCAGAAGGTGCGTTAAACGAAGTTGAGGATATGTTACAGAGAATGAACGAGCTGGCAGTTAAGGGTGAGAANGGTACCCTGACAACTTCCGATCGTGCTTCCATCCAGTCTGAGATNGCTCAGCTGATGAGTGAAGTAGACCGTGTACAGAGCACCACAACCTTCAACGAGATGAACCTGTTAGATGGTAAGTTNGTTAANGGNCTNCAGGTAGGCGCTGAGGCTGGTCAGCACATCGATATCTCTATCGCTAACATGTCTATTTCNGCACTGGCTAGCTATGTAGGCGATTGGGGTACAGATGGCACAAGCNACAACAGTAAGNTGTATGCNCCTATTACNTTCAATGCTNTGGAAGATTCTANNTTNNANGCTACGATCACAACCTATGNCAANNCTTCTGCTGGTNANTTAAAGACTGGNACAGNAACCATGCAGGGTCANGTTGANACAAGCAAGACNATCAACTCNTTCTCTACGGTTAACAGCACTNNNGGNAAGTACAACTTCAAGACNATGNNNA